>CACYGX010000006.1 GCA_902774055.1 uncultured Bacteroidales bacterium | reverse complement strand
ACCGGCCCTGCAGGTATCGTCAACAACATGTACCGCCACCAGGGCGAGTACAGCAAGGGCATGGCGGGCATCGAGGCGATGGAGAACGCCAACGCCCCCTTGAGGAAAGTCGATACCGCATGGCTCAAGCGTGCCATCGAAGGGCTGGAAGCCATCGTCAAGTCGGAGACGAGAGGCCGAGCCCTCGTCTTCGTTGACGGCTCCAACCAGGGCGAGTACAAGGAACTGTCGCCCAAGCAGGCGCAAGACCTGCTGGCCCAGTATCGTTCAGAGATGAACTATCGAGGCACCGGCGGCAGCACCGCCAACAATGCAACGCCCCCGGGCGGCAGCTATTCGCCGTCGGGAAAACCCGACAAAGCCACAGGTGGCGGATCCAGCCACGCCAAGGCCGAAGACAGGTTCAAGGCCGAGAAGGAGTGGAGAGAACGGGAGGAAGCCTTGAACCGCATCGCCTACGCCACGGGCCAGAAGAACTACGAGGACTACACCAACAGGATGCTGGAGATAGCCGTCGAGTTCGAGAAGCAGAGGCTGGCTCATACTGATCTCAGCGCAACGGAGCGCCTGACCATCGAGGCGCAGTACCGCGAGGCCCAGCGCAAGCAGCAGGAGCAGGCCAACAAGTTCACCATCGAGGAAGAGCAGGAAGCCTACAGGGAAATCAAGGCCCTGATGCAGCAACGCTACATCGACGGGAAGATCACCACGGAGCAGTACAACGCCAACATGGAACTTATCGAGCTGCAACAACTGCGCACCCTCGAAAAGATCTACGAGCAGCAGGCCAACAGGCCCGTCAAAGACTGGGAAGAGGCGAAACGCCAAGCCGAGGAAAACGGCGAGGAGTTCGATGTGGCCAAGCCCAACGTGGACGAGAAGGCCTGGCAGGACTACATCAAGGCCCACGACACCTACCTGGCCGCCCTGGTCAAGGACCAGCAGAAGCGCCAGAAGGAGTACGAGGAGCAGCAGCGCAAGCACCAGCAAGAACTGCAGAAGCTCAAGGACGAGTTCTTCGGCAACAATGCTGCAGAAAACCTCGCCCTCTACAACGAGGCGATGGTCAACCTCGATGCCGTCTATGAGGCGGAGCTTAAAGCCGCAGGCGACAATGCCAGGGAGAAACTCCGCATCGATGAGGCCTACGAGAAGGCGAAACTCGCCCTGAAGAAGCGGTACAACCAGCTTGGGGGAGAGGATGACAAGAACGCCTTGCAGCAGTGGAACCAGGACGTGCTCGACTGGCTCGAAGGCGACGGCGGGCAGGCCGTCACCAAGAGCGTCGAGACCCTGACCTCGGGCATGTCATCCATCTTCAGCCAAATCTCCTCTCTTGTACAGTCCGAGATGGAGATAGAGACAGCCGCCATCGAGAAACGCTACGAGCGCGAGATCTCGATGGCCGAGGGCAACAAGTTCAAGACGAAACGCCTTGAACAGCAGAAGCAGAAGGAGGTGGCCAAGGTCAAGGACGAGGCCAACAGGAAACTGTTCGCCATGCAGGTCATCCAGGCCGTGGCGCAGACAGCGACTGCCGCCTTGAACGCCTACTCCAGTGCTGCCGCCATACCTGTCGTGGGCTACATCATCGCCCCTATAGCTGCTGCCATGGCAGTGGCCGCAGGTGCCATGCAGGTGGCCGCAATAAAAAAGCAGCAACAGGCGAGCCAGGCGCAGGGCTACGGCGAGGGCGGTTTCACCCGCAAGGGCCGTGCCGACGAGGTGGCTGGCGTGGTCCATGCCGGGGAATGGGTGGCGAGTCAGAAACTGGTCGCTTCACCCGTTGCCCGTCCTCTGATCGAGGCTCTGGACTACGCGCAGCGCACCAACGGTGGCGAGTCAGAAACTGGTCGCTTCACCCGTTGCCCGTCCTCTGATCGAGGCTCTGGACTACGCGCAGCGCACCAACACGATCGGCTCGCTTCGCAGTGCCGACGTGTCCAGGTCAATCACCGCGCCTATGGCTTTGGCGCAGAGCCAACCGCAGGTGATAGTGCAGGAGAGTAAAGACTTGAAAGAGATCATCGCCCGTCTCAACGAGCGATTGGACGAGCCCTTCGTCACCGTCAACACCGTGACCGGCGACAAGGGCATAAAGCAGGCGCAGGACGAGTACCAGCGCCTCATGAACAATAAATCACCGAAATCTAAGAGAAAATGAGTGTTTATGGCGAAAAATTCGCTACCTTTGCCATATCGGATAAAGAAGAATGGATTATGAATATGACAAACATAAAGCTGCCCGATAAAAGAGGACTAACAATTAGTCTATTATTTAGTATCGTATTACTCTTGGTCTTGGCATCATGTCAAAACGAAGTTGAAAAACGTCTCAGCCAAAAGGGTAATATGTGGTATGTATATGGCCGACCAAACCCAATGTTTGAGGATCTAGACTCAACATCAAAATACTTGGTTCATGGTTTTGGTTGCTTCAAATTTAAGAGTAATGGAAACCTGCTGCATGTTGATTATAATGACGAGATCAACCAATATGTAGAATATGATCCAATCATTGACGATATCGAATATCTCGACAAATGGTATTATAAAGAGAATAAGAATGAACTTTTATTGTGGGACGGAAAGTATAGAATACTTGCTTTTGTAGAAGATACACTGCTAGTCCAAATGTTCAATCATATAGATATTTTAGTCAACCTGGGTGAAGACTTTCCAAAAAATCCAAGTAATAGAGCGAAAGACCATTTTGACAAGAATAACATAATAAGGTTATTAAAGCAAGGCAATGTACCTAATGACACTATTGAAAAATATGTCAGATAGCATATAAATAGCTTTCTATTTGCACGTCTTTTCCAGTCATACGCGGTTGTTCTACCTTTGTGGTGAACAACCGCTTTTGTTTATGATACTCACCATCAACGGGCAGCAAGCCGCCCTCAAGAAAGGCTCGTCAAACAGGCGCAGGACGAGTACCAGCGCCTCTTGAATAATAAATCACCGAAATCTAAAAGAAAATGAGTGTTCGGGCGAAAAAAACGCTACCTTTGCACATCATAATCAGAACGATAAATCGGAATTTATGAGTTTCTTAACAGACTTTTTTAAAAAAGACGCCAATAATGTCAAGTTGATTATCCCTGAAGATAATCTCGTTATTGCTTCTAACACACTTAACGGATTACCATCTGTTATAGTTCTAAATACTGCTCTTCGGAAATTCAAACATAAAAACATTTTTGGGTGGACATGCTCTCTATGGATGGAATTTAAAGAATTGGCTGATAATGAGATGCCTACTAGTGATGAAAGCCAATTGGTAATAGAGTATCTTGAAGGTATTTCCAAACAGATTATTGGTGACCCAGTTCATCCTAATGCATTATTCCTTGCTAGAGAAACAACTAATGGCCATTGCAGAATGATTTGGCAATTGTATGACCCTAAACCTGTTGACTCTTTACTGAAAAGCATCATTGAAGAAAAGTCATATCCAAGAGAATTTGAATACAAAATTGAATACGATACAAAATGGAAGGGTGTTTCTTGGTTCCTTAAAATCAAATAACATAGATTATCGAAAGTTGATTCCAATTTTTCGGCGCGTCTTTTCAAGGCTTAAGCGGTTGAGCAACTTTTCCAAAATTATAAAACTCTGGCGAGTACCAGCGCCTCATGAATAATAAATCACCGAAAAATAAAAGAAAATGAAGTGTTTAAGCGTAGTTTTCGCTACCTTTGCGGTTAGCAATAATAATATTGAATTATGGAAAATCTCAGATTACATCAATTCCTAGCTATTTCTTTAGTATTTTTTTGCTTGTTGTCTTCTTGTTCAGGGAAGGAACAAAAGGAAGTTAAAGATGTGGCTATTTCTCAAGCGGATAATGAAATGGTTATGAATGACTCACTGATTAATATCAGATACGGACAATTCAACATCATCTGGAACTGTCTTGATAATTGTTTCATACAGAATGATGATTACAAAGCCTTCAAGGATAGAAAAATAGATGGTAGAATATTGATGAATGTGGCCGAAAGTATTTCAGATACTACTGACTTGGCACAAAATATTTGTTCCAAAAAGGTAAATCTTAGAAAAGGAGATTTAGCTTTCATTCTTTTTTATGAGTCCAATTATATAGCACCTGCACGTGATTTAGGAATGCAGTTTGACGTTTTTGATGATGATTGCAAGTTCCCTTGTGGAATATTAGATTATCTTGAAGACAACAGGGAACTGGTTAAAAGTGTTATTATAAAGAAGTTACAAGCGAAATAATCGCTACCTTTGCCGTACAAACTCTAATAGCTACTGATGATGAGAATGCAGTCTGTTTCACTAATAGTTCTTCTTTTGCTGTCTCTTTTTTCCTGCAAGCCTAAGCAAATAAAGCAACCAAAGTGCCCATTGATTACACCAGAAATCTATGAGCGCGATAAGCGTCAAGTTGCGGATTGCATCATGAGAAACATCGAATATATTCGGGTTAATTATGGCACGGATGTAATTCATAACATGGATGTAGCCTACTACTATAAGCCTTTTGCTGGAGTGTATTATCATAATAGTAAAAAGTTTTTACAAGCGCCTCTCCCTGTGAATGAATACATCAATGTGTCAACAGATACAATATTATATAATGAAGATGGCCTAAAGTGTTTTATTTTTGTTTGTATTGAGGAAAAAACGATAGAAAACAAAGAATATAAAACAGTTGATAAAGGTCGTAATTATGCAGCAAAAGCATTTGTGGGAGTGAGAGACAATCTTAATGATTCTATATCAATTTATCCTTTTGGAAAATTTCAGATATATGGGTACGATAGCTATCAGTCTGCGGTAAAAGATTTAAAGCATCTTTTTTATAATCACTTAAAAGATGATTATATCTCTGCAAGTGTCTATATGGAAAATAATAGAATCTTCGAGCGGAATGTTGGAGAGCAAGGTTTCTTTGAATCTGTCATTTATCAGAAATGTACTGATAGTACATATTATTATCAATATAACGGATATGATTTAATGCAATATCACTATATAAGATAAAGAAATAACGTCGTCTTTTCGAGGCATACGCGGTTGATTTACCTTTGCGGCAAATCAACCGCTACTCTTTATGATACTGACGATAAACGGAAAACAGGCAGCGCTGAAGAAGGGGTCTTCGATAGAGTATGTATCGGAGAACCGCATCTTCACCGATGCCGACGACTACAGCATGGAGATAGAACTGCCGCTGGCAGACTGTCCGCAGAACCTTGACATCTTCGGGATGATCACCCGCAAGGATGTAGATGCAGGCGACATCTTTTTCGATGCGGTGCTGCAGGACACCAACTTCTTCAAGCGAGGTGCCGTCGTGATCACCGGCATCACGCAGGAATCAGTCAAGGTGCAGTTCCTGGAGAAGCGCAGCTACCAGAACTTCTTCCCACGCTTCGATGAGACCTACATTGACGAGCTCGACCTGGGCAAGTGGCCCAGCATCTATCCCGACAATTCGCCTACCGGCGGGGCCCAGCCACGACCCGGGGAGGAAGTGTCCTACGCCTCTCCGGCGCAGCTCTGGGGCAGGACGGAGGACTACACCGCCTTGCCGTGGGTCAACAACTCCAGCGGCAACCTGCAGAACTGCGCCAAGTGGAACGCATCTGCCAGCAAGTACGAGTGGAAGGTCAACCCCGACGACGAGGACGACACGGACTTCTCCCGTGGCCTCTCGTTCCAGCCGTACCTGCTGTGGCTGACGAAGAAGATCTGCGAAGCCCTGGGCTACGCCTATGACTTCTCGCTGTGGGAGCAGAGCGACTACCGCCACCTGCTGCTGATGAACACCACGCCATACGCCAACAGCAACCGCACATGGGCGAGTGCTTTGCCGCATTGGACGGTCAACGAGTTCTTCCAGGAACTGGAGAAACTCCTGCTCTGTGAGTTCGACATTGACCACGCACGCAGCACGATAGCCTGCACTGCGACCGCGGACAACATCGAGGCGGCCGGCACCATCCACATCTCAAAGGTCGTTGACGCTTTCACTGTGGAGGTGACCACCGACGAGGAGAAGAGCGGCTACAAGGCGATGCTCAACCAGGGCTACGCCGCAGGTGGCCACCGCCTTGACAACATCTACAACTGCCAGTGGTACATCGACCAGATGACCAAGGCAGACGGCACGGTAAGGTGTACCACCCACGCCACGCTCAACGCCCTGATCTCGAGCAACGTCCGGCAGGAGGCCGTTCCCGACAGCGGCGGAGTGTGGGGCCTGCACTACGCGCAGGACGTGGATACCTACTTCGTGCTTGAGGTGATGAAGCGGGTGAAATACCGCAGCGGTGGCCGAGAGGAGTGGGACAATTGGGGCAACGTCACCCGACTTGTTCCCATCAACCGCTTCGGCCCGCTGATCATCGACAGGGACAACCCCGATGATGTGGATGAGATGAAGATCGTTCCCGCCTGGCTCGACGAAACGGACGATATCATCGGTCTCGTCCCATTCCTCGAGTGCGGCGAGACGGGAGAGGGTGACAACGCCTACTCCAACCAGTCGCACACGGGCCGCCCCCATTCGTCGGAGAAGGTGGACCAGGACGTGCCCATCCAGTGGGGCGCCCTGCCCACGGTCAGCGCCGGGAAGCGGGAGAAGAGCGGAGCCGTCTTCGACAAGCTCTTTGTTGCCTTCTGGTGGGGCAGTTACATGATGTTCTCGCCCCGACACCCGCATCCCTGGACGGACACCTTCGACCTCGATTACTCCTATTACGCACCGGCTCCCAACAGCAACTCGGGCGTGCTCTCGGTCACCTGGAATCGCATCAATAGCGGCAAGACCTGCTCTCTGCGCATCAACAATGCTGCTTACGGCCAGGGCGTTGAGCGCGACACCTTCTATCCCGTCGACCAGAAGAAGAAATACACCTTCTCCTTCCTTGCCGACAAGATCCCCAACGTCCGCTCAGTCTTCCACATCGACGGCAAACGCTACCTCTGCGAGAAACTGACCGCAACCTTTACCGAAGACGGCATGTCCCACCTCATCAAAGGCAATTTTTACAAAATAGTGTACCCATAACCGATACACTATGTAATACTCCCAATTTCAAGTCAAAAATGGCATTTTCGAGAAAAAGCCCGAAAATGCCATTATTTTTTTTGCTAGGCACGGATGCCCATACACTCTATAATACAACAATCAATCCACTTTCCTATATACCACCAAATACCCCAAGCAATATATTTATCTATATATTATTCGTTGAATTATTCGTTACATTTATAGATACACTTATAGATACACCTCTCATGGGGATGGTGTGGCTTTCCAACCCCATTCAACGCTTACTTCTTGCCGTAGAGCACCCAGTCCAATACCCTGCGGTTGGCCACGTCCACCTTGCGTTGGTCAAACTCTATGTAAATGTCAGTCACAGAGTTAGCACTATGACCCAACGCATGTGCAATGGTCTCCTTGGGAATATCGAGGCTTGCAGCGATAGTTGCCCAGGAGTGACGTGCCCAATAGGTCGAGATTTTGGGGAACAGCGGCTGGTAAACCTTCTTGCCGCCACGTCCCACACGCTTCATCGGACCTATCTTCTTCAAACTGAGGTTCATCCTGTGAGTGTAGTCACGGTAATCCTCGTAGCGTTCTAGGATGTTCAGCAACCAGTTCTGACCACGGTAACGCTCGATGATTTCCAGAGCCTCAGGCTCTACCTTGATGGAGTACAGACGACCTGTCTTAGCGCGATAGTAGTTGATTCGCCCATCCTCAATCTCCTTGAGGTTGCACAGATCCACCATATTGATACCCAAAAGCATGAACATCAAGATGAACATATCGCGGTACTGCACTGCGTAGTCTTCCATTGGGAAGGTCATCAAGGTGCGCAGCTCCTCCACTTTCAAGTTCCGCTTTGGCGTAGCCACAGGGCGAATCTTGAAACGACGGAAGGGATAGAAGGACGTGATTTCATCGTCTATCGCTTCATTGAAGACCGCACGAATGTTCCGCAAGTGGATGTTGCGGGAGTTCTTGCGAGCAGTCTGGGCAAGGAAGTTCTCGAACGACGTAAGCCATTCCTTCGTGATGTCCTCAAAGGAAAGGCGATCCAGCTTGTCTCCAGCGAATGCTCTCATGCGGGACAACGTATGCATGTAAAGCCCTCTTGTGCTGGGTTTCTTACTGTCTGCAAACATCTTGAAACGAGTAACGAACAAGGTCTTTCTTTTCTCGACTTCTTGCTTCTTTTCAGCCTTCACCGGGTTGAGTTTTCGTTCAATCTCATCCCTGATCTCAATGGCTGTCATCAAAGGGAGACGTCCTTCATCCCCAAGAATGAACAATGTGCGTTCAACTACCTGCATGGCTCCCTTGATATGGAGGTTCAGCACCTGCTGATTCGGGTGCTTTACCACCATACACTTCTTTGAATCCCATTGTTTGGGCAACACTTTCACGGGAAGTGAAATGTAGGCAGTTTTGCGATTCTGGCAGATTGCCACTTTCAAAACTGATGGAAGACCTGGTTTCGTCCTCCGGGTGTCATGAAAAAAACTAGTTTTAGCCATAATAAATACTCGGTCTTTATTGGCTGAATTTTACCCTTCTTCAATCTCGCTTTTGTTTGCACATTTCGAAAATGTGCAAGCTAATGTGCAAACTTTTTGATGCGAAATCGGGAGAAATTGGGTGAAATTGTGCCAATTTGTCCTTTTTTTTTATGGTCGTTGTCAGCTTTTTTACGCAAAATACGCCAACATTCAAGGGTTTAAATCCTTGATTGTTAGCGTATTACTTTGTTTGAGCGGTAAACGGGACTCGAACCCGCGGCCCTCAGCTTGGGAAGCTGATGCTCTACCAACTGAGCTACTACCGCAATGTCGGCCGCCGAGGTGGCGGCGCGATGATATTTCTCTAGTTTATGCGCCCGCTGCGTCGGCGTGGTTGATGACCTCGGTGACGCTATCGCCATTCTCGGTGGCATAGTAGCGGATGGTGAGGGTGTCGTTGATTTCCCAGGAGGCCCGTTGTTCGGCATCCAGATCTGGATAGCTGAACTCGATGGTGTCGTTGCCCACCTTGAGATAGACACTGTTCATCGCTCCGTCAATGGCCACACCGGTGACCTCGATGGGCGCGTCTTTTACTTCAACTGTGTCAACCTTCTCCTGCTGGTCATCGGTTTGCTGTTGCCCGTCGCCAATGCACGAAAACATTGTCATGGCGAGAAGTGCGCCAAATACTAGAACTAATTTCTTCATGTCGTCGAATGGGTTTGTTTTACGTCAGCAAAAGTACAACATTTTATCGACCGGACAAAATATCCGAGGTTTTTTGCAGTGTGGTCCTATACGGGCTGCGACAGATTTCTAGAACTTGTAATTGTCGCTATCGAGGCTGTCAAGCTCGTCAAAATCCGAGATTTCGTCCTCGTCATATTCCTCATCACCATAAAATTCGCTCTTGTCGATAGCCTCGATGTTGCTAGCATCGGGTATCTTGGGAATGGTGATGAAATCGGAGATGTCCACACTCTCGGCGGGGGGATTACCAATCTTGCTCTCGCACAGGGGGTCATGCAAGGTTTTGCCAGGGATGACTTCTTTGAGTTTTACCTTGAAGAAGCGCTCTGTCATGTAGTCAAACACAAACTTCATCCGCTGTCCCTCGTCCTCGAGGTGTTCGTCGAGTTGCGTATCGTCCATGATCCAAATATCCTCGTCACTGTCGGTGCCCATGTCCATGCAGGTTACCTCTTTCTCCTTGTTCCACTCGTCGTCACAGATGTAGAAAGAATCCATCTGATCCTTCCCGTAACCGGCTGACTCGAGGATGACGTTGCGCAACTGCATGAAGGTCGCCGTGGAGTCAATAGCTATCTGCAACTTGAAGTTATCGGCCTCGTCAGAGACTATGACAAATCTGTAAATCATAATATCAATAGTGTTCTTAAGAGTTTTTGATGATGCGAAATTACTAATACATTTTTATCAAACAAGTGTTTTTAGGATTTTTTTTAAGATTGAACAAGAAAAAAGGGGTGTTTGGCTCCACAAGCCCCCTATTGAACGAGCGAAGCCACGCTCAAGGCATGGCTTCACACATATTTTATTAATTATCTCTATCGGGTCAATCTCAAGGCACGAGGCCATAGGCGCGGAACACTTTCTGAATCTTCTCGAGGGCGATGGCCACCTGTTCGTGGGTGTGGGTCGCCATGAGGCTGAATCGGATGAGCGTGTCGTTGGGTGCCACGGCGGGCGAAACGACTGGATTGACAAAAATGCCCTCGTTCAACAAGTCGCGCGTGATGGCAAAGGTCTTGTTGTTGTCACGAATGAACAGGGGGATGATGGGCGTCTCGGTATGGCCGATTTCAAAGCCCATCTCGCGGAATCCCTGCAGAGCCTCGCGGGTGATGGCCCAGAGGTGCTCTTGACGCTCGGGCTCCGAGATGAGGATGTCGATGGCCTTCATCGCAGCAGCGGTCGAAGCCGGGGTGATGCTGGCGGTGAAGATGTAGCTGCGTGAGTGGTGGCGCAGGTAGTTGGTGATAATGCTCGAGGTGGCAATGAAGCCGCCAAGTGATGCGAACGACTTGGAGAAGGTGCCCATGATCAGGTCCACCTCGTCACGCAGGCCGAAATGGTCGCACACGCCACGTCCGCCCTCACCGAACACGCCGATGCCATGGGCCTCGTCAACCATGATGTTGGCGTTGTACTTGTGAGCCAGGTCAACGATATCAGGAAGCTTGCACACGTCGCCCTCCATCGAGAATACACCGTCGGTGACGATGAGTTTGATGCGGTCGGGCTCGCACTTTTTGAGCTGGGTCTCAAGCGACGCCATGTCATTATGCTTATACTTGAGTGAGTTGGAAAACGACAGGCGACGGCCCTCGATGATCGAGGCGTGGTCCTGTTCATCCCACAGGATATAGTCCTCGCGTCCCGTGAGCGTCGAGATGACGCCCAGGTTGACGCCGAAGCCGGTGCTGTAGATCATCGCATCTTCCTTTCCCTCATACTCGGCGAGCTTGCGCTCCAACTGCTTGTGCAGGTCGAGCGTGCCGTTAAGGAAGGGCGAGCCAGCGCAACCTGTACCATATTTCTCGGTGGCTTCGATGGCAGCGCGCTTGATGCGTTCGTCATTGACCAGTCCCGAGTAGCAATTTGATCCGAACATGAGTACTTTCTTGCCATTCATGATGACCTCGGTATCCTGTTCGCTGGAGATAGCACGGAAATAGGGATAGATGCCTGCAGCCTTAGCTTTCTGAGGCTCTTCGTATCGTGCTAACTTACTGTGTAATAGGTTCATATATAAATATATAGATTCATTGATTGCCTTCACCGGCGCGTTCCGATGAAGACATTACTTCATAATTGGCTGCAAATATATAAAAATAATCGTTAAGCAAATGTTAAAAATAAAACTAAAGAAGACAATTTGAGCAAGAGTGCTTTATCTAACCGTCTATCTGATAACATATCACGCCTTTTAATAATTTTTAAAAAAGGTAAAAATCAAATTTACCTGTCAATATCGTCCATCTCAAGCTCGGCATTCTGAATCAAATCGTAGTCCGAAAACTCGATTCCATCAAAATCGCCATCTTCAAACATCAAATAATCCTGCCTGAAACACCCTGTCATCATCAGCGTGAACATGATCAGAGCAACAGATAGCACCATCAATTTGTTTCTTCTCTTCATCATATATACTGAAAAGCTAATGCAATTAATTTATGCGCAAAAATAATAAAAAAATTGACCTACTGAGTCTTTTTGAGAAAAAAACACTAATTTAGCGCATCAAAATCATACAAATCGTTAATGACAATGGACCTGTTTGAACAGCGAATCAAGGAATTGCGGGATATCATCAACCGCCACAACCATAACTACTATGTGCTCAATGCGCCCACGGTGAGCGACCAGGAATTTGACGCCCTGTTGCGCGAACTCGAGGATCTGGAACGAGATTACCCACAATTCAAGGATCCGCTCTCCCCCACCCAACGCGTGGGCAGTGACATCAGCAAGGGGTTTACCCAGGTGCGCCACGAGCGCCCCATGATGTCGCTGTCGAACAGCTACAGCATCGAGGAGGTACAGGACTTCTTGCGCCGCGCCCAGGATGGCCTGGGTGGCGAGGCCAGCGAGATTGTGGGCGAGATGAAGTATGACGGCACCTCGATTTCGGTCACCTACGAGTACGGTCGCCTGGTGCGTGCCGTGACCCGTGGCGACGGCGTTCAGGGCGATGACGTGACCGCCAATGTCATCACCATCAAGTCGGTACCGCTGGAAATCACAGGTGTGACCGACCTGCCCGAGAAGTTTGAGGTGCGTGGAGAGATTCTGTTGCCGTGGAAGAGCTTTGAGCGGCTCAACGAGGAACGCCATTTTAACGAGGAACCCTTGTTTGCCAATCCCCGCAATGCCGCCGCTGGCACGCTGAAGTTGCAAAACAGTGCCGAGGTAGCTCGCCGTGGACTGGACGCCATCTTTTATTATCTGCTGGGCGACAATCTGCCCTTCGAGACACACTACGACAGCATCATGGCATTGCAGCGATGGGGCTTCAAGACCGGCGAGATGTCTGTTTTGCCCAGCATCGATGCCGTGAAGGACTTTATCGGCCACTGGGATGTGGAACGGAAGAAATTGCCTGTCGCTACCGATGGTTTGGTGTTCAAGATCAACTCCTTGCGCCAGCAGTTGAACCTTGGTTCCACCGCCAAGTCGCCACGTTGGGCGATAGCCTATAAATTTGCCCCTGAGCGTGAATGCACCAAGCTGCAGTATGTTTCCTTCGAGGTGGGCCGCACTGGTGTCATCACCCCCGTTGCCAACCTGGAGCCCGTGCTGCTGAGCGGCACCATCGTCAAGCGCGCCTCGCTCCACAATGCCGACATCATCGAGCAACTGGACATCCACGAGGGAGACATGCTCTATGTCGAGAAGGGAGGCGAAATCATTCCCAAAATCGTGGGCGTTGACGAGAAACGCCGTCAACCCGGCAGCCAACCTGTCACCTTTGTCACCCATTGCCCCTCCTGCGGCACTCCGCTGAAGCGCATCGAGGGCGAAGCGGCATGGGTCTGCCCCAACAAATGGGGCTGTGGACCGCAGATTTGTGGCCGCATCGAGCACTTTGTGGGACGCCACGCGATGGACATCGACGGCATCGGCGAGGAGGTCGCTGTCATCCTCAACAAGAACGGCCTGGTAAACGATGTGGCCGACTTGTATGACCTCACGCAGGAGAAACTCGTGGCGCTGGACCGCTTCCAGGAAAAGAGCGCACAACGCATCCTGCGCGGCTTGGAGGCAAGCCGCAGCGTGCCCTATGCCCGTGTCATCTTTGCCCTGTCCATCCCCTTTGTGGGTGAGACCACAGGCAAGGTGCTGGCACGCCACACCCGCGATATTGACACCTTAATGAGTCTGCCTGCCGAGCAGTTGTCGGCAATTCCCGAGGTGGGTCCTAAAATCGCCCAATCGATTGTCGATTTCTTTGCCGAGGAACGTAACCGCGTCATCGTCGAACGGTTGCGGGCAGCGGGGCTGCAGATGGCGCTCACCGACGAGGAGACCGCTGGGCAGACCGACAAACTGATGGGCAAGAAAATCGTCATCAGCGGCGTGTTTGCCAAGCACTCCCGCGAGGAATACAAGGCGCTGATCGAACAGCATGGCGGCAAAAATGTGAGCAGCATCTCGAGCGCTACCAGCTTCATTCTCGCTGGCGAGAACATGGGGCCCGCCAAGTTGGAAAAAGCCCGCAAACTGGGCATCAGCATCCTGAACGAGGACGAGTTCCTAGACATGATTGAATAAAACCCGATGGAAATGACAAAGAGAATCTTAAGCATGGTGATTGTTGCTGCATGCTGCATGTGTATCCAAGCCCAAAATATCGAGAATTTTGTCACTGGGATGATGGAGCAGTATCCCAAGGCCCGACTGCTGGACATCTACAAGTCTTGTTTCCAGGACTATATGGGAGCCGAGCACCTCGTCAATGACCCCGCGTCGGCCAGGGCTTATCTGGATAAGGAACTCGCCACGACCGATATCAGCACCCTGCAGCCGTGGGACTATGAGCCCTGCGGCGTTGACTGCAATTATGTCCGCGTCAGCCTGCGTGCCGTCATCGAGGGCAAAATCACTGCCGACCAACTGATGGACGCCTTTGTGCGTAGCGCCAACGAGGGGAAACGCCCCACCGTGGCCATGTGGGCTGGCAGGTGGCATGAAATACTGCTTGTCATCGAAGATTTGGGATTAGACCTGCCCCATCAGCAAGAAGATAAAGCATTTATCGAGGATGTCTTGGCACAAGGGAAATATGCCATCAGCCACTCGCCCGACTACCGCGAGGCCTATGCCCCGCACTACCGCATCATCAAGCGGAACATCTTTGAGAATGAACTCAAGCCGCTATTGCAAACACCCTGCTGCCCCTGCTGCAGCAAGTAGGCCATAAGAAATTGCGCCCCGCCCAGTTGCCGGTCAACTGGCGGGGCGCGCGGCATTGTTTAAATCATCTATTACCGGCATTAATCGTTTATAAAAACCATTTTGATATTTTCTTGAGTTATCGGTGCTCCTTGTCGCGGTAAGGAAGGATTTCGCCATACATGACGATCTGGGTGCCACCATAGATGTATGCCATCGCCCGCTTGCTGTTGTGGAACAACGTCACGTCAACATCCAGCGTACCATATTTGGTGACCAGCTTGAACTGCATGAACACGTCACCATTGTCCTTATATTGTAATTTCTTGTCTCGCACGGTACCCTTACCCGTCCAGCCACCGAGGCCATTTAAGCCCGGATCGCCCATATTGAATGCATACTGGATGATACCATCGTCACTCTGGACCAGGATAAAATTGGAATTATTGTTTAAGGCATAGTGGCGATAGCCAGTGGGGCCAATCTGGATGTTATCGGCGACGAGCACAAAGTAACCACGGCGCATCGAGTTGGAGGCCTTGGCATAGGCCACATCGTCATTAAATTCCCGCAGGCGTTTCTCACGTGCCTTGATTTCCTCTTTGGTTTCCTGGACAGGCTCGGCAGGCGTGATGATTTCCAGTTTCACGTCATCGGTCGTCTCTATATCCACCTCGGCACTATTGGTCTGTGCCGTAGCACATAATCCTAGCGCCATCAAAGCAGAGAGTGTGAACAAAATCCTTTTCATAATTATTGGTGTTTTAGTGATTATTCTTTGTCTATTAGACCGAGCTAGTAAAAAAATGTTTAATGTCCGAGGCAGAAAAACCATTACCTAATAATTATCAATTTACAACGGAACCTTAAGCTGTTAATCATTAAAAGGTTGGTGAATGCACTATCATTTTAGAACTAACTCATTGTCTAATTATTACTTCAAATCTTTTTTCTCATTTGTTTCTTCCATTTCATCATCTTTTTGATTAAAAATGATTTGGAAAACAAAATTTTGTCGTATTTTTGCATTCCATATTGTTTGTATCTTGTAAATATTACTTCAAATGCCCTTTTTACAAGAATATTTGTTCTAAGAATTTGAATTTTAACTTTTTTTGCAACATTTTCAATAAAACTTAGAGCGTGGTAAATAGAATTTCAAAACTGATCGAGAGTACGGGTATGAAACCTACTTCTTTCGCCGCAAAAATCGGCGTTCAACAAATGACATTATGGACCCAGCTCAACGGCAAACGCAAAATCAGCCTTGAGACAGTGCGGGCTATCCTCGACACATTCCCCGAAGTCTCTGCCGAATGGCTCATGAGGGGAACGGGAACGATGAGCAGGAGCAACGATGATCAGGATAAGCGCATTGGCAACCTCGTGGACGTCATCGCCATGCAGCAGGAAACCATCCGCAACCTACAAGACAAAATCAAACAACTTCAAAACCAATAAATCATTATGGGACTTTTTGATATATTCAAGAAAAAGAAAAATCAAGTCGAAGAACTTGAGGCTATTCCTGTGCGCCAATCATTGGCAGAGTTTTTCTCCATTGACATCCATAACCTTGACCAATATTTGAATGGAGATCAAGACAATGGGCTCAAGTACACGGCAACCATCCAACAACTAAACAATGATATGGGTCTATTCAAAGAAGCTATCATAAAACGCTTCAAAGGAGATGGCAGTTATCAAGTTGAGATATGGGGTGATCGCGCAGGAATGACGGCAGACCTTTCTGAATTTGTCACAGTCTGCTGCAAATTATTCGGCCCAACAGACAGCGGTGAAGGTGAAATTACTCAACGAGATTACACACTGATTGAGCGTGGTTCCTTCTCTCGATTGTGGAAAAAAGTGTGGGTAGATATGTCCACCAATGATAATGACAAAAAAGTAATGACGATTACATTATTTAATCCTGAACAAGACTAAAACATGAAGCAAGCTATATCCATTATCTGTTTGTTTTTTGCATTAATAGCTTGTGTTAATGTTACATCCGAACAATCAAATGAGCAAACCGCAACTTCACATATAGATGAGGTTGATGCGCCAAAGAATGAAGCCTCAAGACTGCTTGATCCTCTCGTGGAGAAATACCCGAATTATAAGGACAACGAGATAGCTCAAGGGGAAATGGCAAAGTCGTTAGAAGAATACTTTTCTTCTTGCGTTGGAAAGCCTTTCGACTTCATAAGCAATTTGCCTGTGCAATTCGAGGAGATTGACCAGGTGAATGGAGAAAAAGCAACTGCATGGTTCAAGGTCCCAGACTACTCAAGTTATGGTGGTGATAAATGGGATTTGGGCTTCCGCTTACTTGTTGAAATGACCAAAGACGAGGCTTCTACCCTCTCATCGGGCAGATACCTTGTCAAAGGCATACTAAAAAAGTGGGATAGGAATGGGCGTTTTACTGGTACTGGGTTCCGTGTGTCTTCCACCATCTGGCTTGGTACATTTGTAATCACTGACGCTACTGTTACAAAACAATAAACTACGTTTTGTTGCCGAATTATTGTCGCGGGATTTCCCCGACCTATAACACAACGCACACAAACACTTGCAGGATAGGCACTTGAGGCGCGAAAAAGAAGCATGATTTGCAAAATGTTTAATTTTGCAAAAGAAAAAAAGAGAACAATTATGGAAAGAAAAACCGATATGAAGCTGGGCACTCGCCTGATCGTACTCTTGTGCCTGATGGGCGTTGGACTCCTCGTGGGCTCGATTGTCTGCATTTTACCCATCATCATGGAGAGGGGAATGCTCACCATGCTCACCGTGCAAGACATCATGGCCTTCATCCTACCCGCCATAGCCGCCATGGCCATCTTCTATCGCCGCCCCATTCACGCCATGTGCCTCGACCGCGCCCCTAGCGGGTGGTCCCTGATACTCGTCCTGGCCTTTTTTGTTCTCTCGATGCCTGCCATGAACTGGCTTGTAAACACCAACCAGGCGATGACGTTGCCCTCGTGGATGAGTGGCGTGGAGCAGTGGATGCGTGCCGCCGAGGACGAAGCCGCCGAGGCCACCAAGCAACTGCTTGACATTCACTCCGTTGGCAGGCTGCTGGTGTGCATCTTTGTTATCGGTTTCATGGCCGGACTAAGCGAGGAGATGCTCTTTCGCGGCGCCATGTTGCGCACGATGCAGGACAGCCGTCTGAGCACCCACGCCGCGGTGTGGATTGTCGCCATCATCTTCAGCGCCATCCACATGCAGTTCTACGGCTTCTTTCCCCGCATGGTACTGGCCTTGTGGTTAGGCTATCTGCTGGTGTGGACACGCAGCCTGTGGGTTCCTATCATCGCCCACACGCTCAACAACAGCACTGTGGTCGTGTTCAGTTACTTAGCCAACAAGGGCATTGTCCCCGAGAATTATGGCGACACCCTGGGCATGCCTGCCGACGGCGCCTTCCCGTGGCTTGCGCTGCTCAGCGCCATCGCCAGCATCACGCTTGCCATCTGGGCCCACAACCGCTATCGCCGGCAGCAGACTCCCCCATCCCTTCCCCGACCCTAAAAAGCCCTAAAAACAGACATAGAAAATAATTATCGGGCTGATTTGTTGTTTTGTCAAGAAAATACACTATCTTTGTAGGTTAGAGCAATATCGTCTTGTGGCGATTGGCCATGAGACAGCAGCAATGGTTTGACATTAAACAAGTTAGAACAACAAATCAAAAAAAATACTATTGAGTTATGATGAAGAAATTTATTCTTATCGTGTGCGGCTCATTCGTGGGCGCATTTTTGGCATTTATGTTCTTCATGATCGCTACCATGATCATGAGTTTTGCCATCATGGGTTCAATGAGTTTTGGCGGCAGCAAGAAAGCCGTCAGCGTCTCCAAGCACTCAATCCTGAAAATCGATTTGGGCACTGTCGTTAGCGAACGCAGTGGCAGCGAAGGGTTGGACATGATGGCGATGCTCCAGGGCGGAGGCATGCCTGAGGACCTGGGACTGAACACCTTTATCTCGGCCGTTAAGAACGCTGCCGAGAACGACAAGGTGGACGGCATCTATATCGAGTGCAATGGCGTGAGCGCTTCTCCCGCCACCCTCCAAGCGATGCGCCGCGCGCTCAAGGAGTTCAAGAAAAGTGGCAAGTGGATTGCCGCCTACGGCCACGAGGGAATCAATCCGGCCGACTATTATCTGGCCTCTGTTGCCGACAGCATCTATATCAACCCCGTGGGTTCCATTGACCTGCACGGTATGGCATCGGTAACGCCCTACATGAAGAAGTTGCTTGACAAGGTGGGCATCGAGATGCAAATTGTACGTGTAGGCACTTTCAAGAGCGCTGTTGAGCCCTATATGCTCGAGGACATGAGCGACGCCAACCGCTTGCAACAGGAGCACTACCTGGGCATGCTGTGGAAAGAGATGCTCGACAGCATCGCGGCTGACCGCAAGTTGCAGTACGATGCGTTGAACAGCCTGTGTGACAGCGTTGTTTTCTGCATGGAGACTAAAGACCTTGTCGCCAAGAAACTGGCCGACAAGATGGTCTATAAGAATGAGATGGAGAACATCCTGCGCGCCCGCACCGAGGTCGATAAGAAGGATGACCTGAATTTTGTCACTCCCGACGACATGGCGTCCTCGCTCGAGGATATCGCCATTGGCGACCACATTGCCGTGCTCTATGCCGTGGGCGAGATTGATGGCAGCACCAGCATGGGTTCCACCGAAGAGGGCATCAACAGCGACAAACTGTCCGAGACCATCCACGACCTCATGAACGACGACAACGTCAAGGGCTTGGTACTCAGGGTGAACTCTCCTGGCGGCAGCGCCTTTGGCAGCGAGCAGATCTGGAAAGCACTGATGGACTTCAAGGCCGCCGGAAAGCCCCTGGCCGTGTCGATGGGCGACTATGCCGCTTCGGGTGGTTACTATATCTCATGTTGCGCCGACCGCATCTTTGCCGAGCGTACGACCATCACCGGTTCTATCGGCATCTTTGGCATGATTCCGTCATTTAACGAACTTATCGAGAACAAGTTGGGCGTACACATGGCTTCGGTCAAGACCAATGAGAATGGTGACATGGGCGCCCTTGGCAAAAAGCTCACCCCGGCCCAACTCGCTGCCTTGCAGAACATGGTCAACCAGGGTTATGAGCTCTTCACCAAGCGTTGTGCCGATGGCCGTCACGTTACCCAAGACTCCATCAAGTCGATTGCCGAGGGTCGCGTGTGGGACGCCATCACCGCCAAGCAGATTGGTCTGGTGGACGACTTTGGAGGCATCCGTGAGGCTGTAGCATGGGTAGCACAAAAGGCCAATCTGGGCAAGGATTACAAGACCCAGAACTATCCCGCCCTCGAGGACAAATTCATGGCGATGCTTGACAAATACATGGTTACCCGCTATGAGTCGCAATTGCGTGGCGAGATGGGCCTGCTCTATGACTGGCACCTGCAGTTGCAGCGCATTCTGGGCCGTGACCGCATCTTGTGCCTGATGCCCTACGAAGAAATCCACTTTTAACACAATTATTAAAAATCTAAGGTCTAAAGTCTAGCATTTAACAATGGACCTTTCCAAGATACTCAATAAAGATCAACGCAAGTCCATCATGGATGCCTTGCTGACGCCGTTCTCGTGGGGATATGGTGCCGGTGTGTGGATGCGTAACACCGCATTCAACATGGGACTATTGCCTCAGGAGGAGTTTGACGTACCGGTCGTGTCGGTGGGCAACATTACTGTGGGCGGCACGGGCAAGACGCCTCATGTGGAATACATCATCGAGGCGCTTTACCGCCGTTATCACGTGGCCGTGCTCAGCCGTGGCTACAAGCGCAAGACCAAGGGATTTATCCTGGCCAGTAACACCATGACACCGCGCGACATCGGCGACGAACCCTATCAGATTTACCGCAAGTATGGCGGCCTAATCACGCTGGCCGTGTGTGAAAAACGGCGCAAGGGCATTCGCGAACTGATGCGCATCGACCCTAGCATCAACCTCATCTTGCTCGATGACGGTTTCCAGCATCGTTACGTCAAGCCCAAGGTCAATGTGGTGCTTGTGGATTACAACCGTCCGCCATACCAGGACAGGCTGATGCCGCTGGGCACGTTGCGCGAGCCTGCCGAGCGTCTGTTGCGCTGCGACATGGTCGTGGTGACCAAGTGCCCCACCGACCTCACGGCAATGGATATCAGGATGCTCAAGAAGAATCTGGACCTGTTCCCGTCCCAGCAACTCTACTTCAGCAACATCCGCTACGCCGACCCCGTGCCGGTGTTCCCCGTGCAGTCGCCACAACTCACTTCGCTGCAGTGGTTGCGCCCCGACGACGCCATCCTGTGCCTGACGGGTATTGCTACGCCCAAACCGCTCGTGCGCTACCTGCGTCAATATTCCACCAACGTCAAGGTGATGCACTTCGACGACCACCACTTCTTCACACGCCGTGACTTCACCGACATCTTCAAGGTGTTCAACGAGCTCAATGGCAGCCGCAAGTTCATCATCACCACCGAGAAGGATGCGGTGCGCATTCTCAACAACCCCTACTACCCGCCCACCAAGCGCGGCAACATTTTCTACATCCCCATGAGAGTGGGATTCCTGGAAATGGAGGGGGCCAACTTCATCGATGACCTTGTAGCCAAGATTGAAGGCGAGGAGGAATAATCGGTAATATCAGCACATTTCGACATTCACAACAATACAATAAAGAAAGGATCTAATTTTATGGCAAAAGAAATCAACTGGCTGGAGAAGATTCAAGAAACCAGCGAATTCATCAAGAAGCGCGTCAACGGCAAGTTGCCCAAGACCGCCATCATCCTGGGCAGCGGCCTGGGTGCCGTGGTTGACCGCATCAATATCGAGATAGAAATCCCCTACGGCGAGGTTCCCAACTTCCCAGTATCGACCGTCGAGGGACACAAGGGCTGCCTCATCTTTGGCACCCTGGGTAACAAGTATATCATGGCCATGCAGGGCCGATTCCACTACTACGAGGGATACTCGATGCAAGAGGTAACCTTCCCCATCAGGGTGATGAAGGCCATCGGCATCAAGACGCTGTTCGTGTCCAACGCCTCGGGCGGCATGAATCCCAACTTCAAGGTGGGCGACCTGATGGTCATCACCGATCACATCAATGTCTTTCCCGAGCATCCGCTTCACGGCAAGAACATCAACGAACTGGGACCCCGCTTCCCGGCTATGGTCGATGCCTATAGTCCCCGCCTGATTCAGATGGCGCGCGACATTGCCAAGGAAAAAGGCATTCGCCTGATGGAGGGCGTGTATGTGGGCACTCAGGGTCCCACGTTTGAGACTCCGGCCGAGTACCGTTACTTCTGGCGCATCGGCGGCGATGCCGTGGGCATGAGCACGGTGCCCGAGGTCATCGTGGCACGGCATGGCGACATTGAGGTGTTTGGCATCTCGATCATCACCGACCTGGGTGTCGAGGGCGCTGTCGAGCGAGCTTCCCACGAGGAGGTGCAAAAGGCTGCCGCTGCCGCCCAGCCCATCATGGCAATGCTTGTTCAAGAAATGATCAACCGCTTCGACGAACTTTAAGAAATGAAGGAAACCGAAATTTCGACATTGGGCGAGTTTGGGCTGATTGAACACCTCACTCGCTCTTTTCCTGTTCGCAACGCGTCCACCCGCCGCGGCGTGGGTGACGACTGTGCCGTTATCAACTACGGCGCCGATCGCGAGACGCTTGTCACCACCGACCTGCTGCTCGAGGGCATCCACTTCGACCTGACCTATGTACCCCTGATGCATCTGGGCTACAAAGCCATTGTCGTGAACCTGAGCGACGTGTATGCCATGAACGGTACGCCACGCCAGGTGACCGTGTCGCTGGGCATCAGCAAACGTTTCACACTGGAGCACATCGAACAACTCTACGAGGGCATGCGAATCGCGTGCGAGCACTATGGTGTGGATCTCGTGGGTGGCGACACGAGCGCGTCGGTGACAGGACTCATCATTAGCGTGACCTGCTTGGGCGAAGCCAAGCGTGACGACATCGTTTACCGCACCGGCGCACGCGACACCGACCTCGTCTGTGTCAGCGGCAACCTGGGAGCGGCTTATATGGGTCTCCAATTGCTGGAACGCGAGCGACGCGTGAGTGCCGAGATGAAGGACAAGGACTTCGAACCCGACTTCACAGGCAAGGAATACATCATCGAGCGCCAACTCAAGCCCGAAGCTCGCCGTGACGTCATCGAGGAACTGCGCGAACTGGGCATCCGCCCCACCGCGATGATGGACGTGAGCGACGGCCTGTCGAGCGAACTGCTGCATATCTGTAAGGATTCGGGCGTAGGCTGCCGCGTGTATGAAGACCGCATTCCCATCGATTACCAGACGGCACTCATGGCCGAGGAACTGAACATGAACCTAGTGACCGCTGCCATGAACGGCGGTGAGGACTATGAACTGCTGTTCACAGTGCCACTGGCCGATCACGAGAAGGTCGCACGAATGAAGACGGCCCGCCTCATTGGCCATATTACCAAGGCCGAACTGGGTTCCTACATGGTAACCCGCGACAATCAGGAACTGCCCATCCAAGCCCAAGGCTGGAACGCCTTCACCCCCGACCCTGCTGACAAATAAAACTTCGACCAATTCTTCAAAATGGCGTGTCCCGTGCTATTTTCATTCGGCAAAAAAGGTCGAAGACCTTGACAAGGCCAACGGCCTTGTGCAGGCCTTCGACCTGCTTGGACACAACAATCGCCATTAATAACTTCACAACGTGTTCCAATGCGGAAAAAGGGTTGATAGCGGATGCAATTCGTAAAATTCACCGTTTTTATTAAACACAACCATTCTATCGCCGTTTTTATTAAATCAATTAAAATTCGGTTGTTTTTCCGTTTCGGAATGTAATTTATCCATAGGTTTTTCTGTTATTTCGGCGATTTTTGGGTGATTTTTGCTAAATTGTGTTAAAAACGGTCATTTTTTTGCCGAAATATTAGGTAGTAAAAACCAATTGGCTTTATATTTGCAATGGTTTTCATGGTATTAGTTTTTAAGATTGAATAAACTTGGCTTGGCTTTCGGCTAGCACAAGTTTTGAGGAAAACCGAGTGTCGCGAGACAGGTAGTTTTTTCCAATATGTTTAAGGTTTATGTTAATGGTATTAGAAGGTTAATTAGTTAAAACAAGTCCTTGACGCTGAGTCAGGGGCTTGCTTTTTATGGGCTACTTTGGGCGATGGATGGCGCCCGTGATGGCTTTGGGCATGTTTTTTAAGAAGATGAACGAAAAAAATGGCATTTCCGAATAGAATAATGTGGATATTTGATGTAATTTTGCAAATTAAACGCTATTCAAATGGATGCCCAAGAGAAAAAACAGTTATTGCTCGACTCCAGGTACCTGCGCATGACGCAGATTTGGGCCGAAAATTCCTACTGCCGTCGCCGTCAAGTGGGCGCATTGCTGGTCAAGGACAAGATGATCATCAGCGACGGCTACAACGGTACTCCGGCCGGCTTTGAGAACGTGTGCGAGGAAGATGCCGACCACTCCAAGCCCTACGTCCTGCATGCCGAGGCCAACGCGATCACCAAGGTGGCCCGCAGCAACAACAGCAGCGAGG
Organism: uncultured Bacteroidales bacterium; assembly: GCA_902774055.1. Lineage (GTDB taxonomy): Bacteria > Bacteroidota > Bacteroidia > Bacteroidales > Muribaculaceae > Sodaliphilus. Next base: position 76,155 of record CACYGX010000006.1, on the reverse strand, counting down.
GCGCGACACTCTACGTCACGACATCGCCCTGCATGGAGTGCAGCAAGCTGATTATTCAAGCTGGTATCCGACGCATAGTCTTCGGCGAGTATTACCGCATGCATGACGGTGTGGACCTGCTGTGCCGCGCCGGCATCGAGATCGTCCACCTGTGGGAGCGTGACGGCCAATACACTCCCGTTGCCATCACCAGCGACAACAGCGAGAGCCACTACCAGGAAGTGGAACAGTATAAAGGTTAAGGCTAAAGATTCACACACACATGAAACCCAAGTCCACACGACAACCCATCTGGTTACCCCTTGCCATATCCCTAGCGGTCGTGGCGGGCTTGTTCATTGGCCATCGCATCTCAGTTAACCAGTATGCGGTGGATAGTGACCGAAAAATCAACGCCATCCTCAACCTCATCAACCAGGACTATGTGGACTCGACCAACCTCAAGGACCTGGTCGAGATGAGCATCCCCGAGATTTTGAGCAATCTTGACCCCCACTCCATCTATCTGACCGCCGAGGAGTTGAAGGCTTCGACCGAGAACAAGAATGGCGTGACAACCGGCATCGGCTTGCAGATCGAGATACTCGAGGACACCGCCGTTGTGATCGAGGTCATTCCCGGTGGCCCGGGTGCCAAGGTCGGCATCAAGGCCGGCGACCATATCGTGTCGATCGACGACACCATCGCCGTGGGAGAGAAAGCCACCAAGGGTTCCTTGTTGAAACGGCTGCGCGGCCCCAAGGGCAGTAAGGTCAAAGTGGGCATCAAGCGCCCCAGCAGCGACAAGACCCTTTATTTCACCGCTACTCGTGGCAATGTCCCCGTCAACACCGTCGATGCCCACTACATGCTCGACAAGAACACGGGATACCTCAAAATCAACCAGTTCGGCCGTAACACCTATAAAGAGTTCATCGCAGCGATGAAGAAACTCGAGGACGAGGGTGCCCGACGCTTCATGATCGACCTGCGCGGCAATGGTGGCGGCTTCATGGAGATAGCGGTGCGCATGGTCAACGAGTTTATGCCTGACAACAAACTCATCGTCTATACGCATGGCCGCTATAAACGCGATGACTTGCAGTGGTGGAGCGACGGCACGGGCCAGTTCCAGGATGCCGAGGTGGCCGTGCTCATCGACGAGTACAGCGCCAGTGCCAGCGAGATTTTTGCCGGTGCCATGCAGGACAATGACCGCGGACTGATTGTGGGCTGCCGCTCTTATGGCAAAGCCCTCGTGCAGCAAGAGTTCTTACTGCCCGACAGCAGCGCCATCCGCCTGACCACGGCCCGCTACTACACGCCCAGCGGCCGCTGCATCCAGAAGGATTACAAGCGTGGCGATCTAGCCAGCTATGACAACGAGTTGCTCGAGCGCTACACCCGAGGCGAGCTGGACAAGCGCGACAGCATCAAGGTCGATAAGAGCCAGCAGTTCACAACCACTCACGGCCGCATCGTGTATGGCGGTGGAGGCATCGTCCCCGACATCTTTGTGCCACGCGACACCAGTGGCCTCTCGGGTTACCTCATCGAGGTCGAGAACGCGGGACTGCTGCAACGGTTCGCCCTCACCTATTGCAATAACAACAAGGCAGCCCTGAGCAAGATGAGCGACTACAAGCAATTCCTGCGCATGGCGCCCAGCGATGATAATCTCATCAACATGTTCGCCGACTATGCTGCCAAGGCAGGCGTCACCCCACGGTGGTACTACATCAACGTGTCGCGCGACGTGATCGTCACCAGGCTCAAGGCAATGATTGCCCGCGACGTCTTCGGCAGTCAGGCCTATTATCCGATATTGAACCGCAACGACAATACCGTGCAGCAGGCCCTCAAGGCGCTGAACAAGCACAAGGCCGTCTTCCCGATTACCGAGAACCTGGACCCGAAGTCCATCGCCCAGGGTCGGCACAACTTGTTGAGCGAAATCAAGCAGCGCTGGCATCTTTAAGGTCATGAGTTAAAAGTCAGTTAAAGAGATTAAAACACATATGAAGCCTAAGTCCACACGTCAACCCATCTGGTTACCCATCGCCATCGCCGTGGCGGTGGTCGTCGGCGTGTTTTTTGGTCAACGTTTCTCCAACAACAAGCATGTTGCCGAGAACGACCGCAAACTCAACGCCATCCTTAACCTGATTGCCCAGGACTACGTGGACACGACCAACCTCAAGGACCTCATCGAGATGAGCATCCCCGAGATACTCAGCAACCTTGACCCGCACACCAGCTACTTTAGCGCCGAGGAACTCAAGGCCGCTTCCGAGGACCTGAACGGCTCGTTCAGCGGCATCGGCATCTCGTTTGTGCTCATGAACGACACCATCGGCGTGGTTGAGGTCATTCCTGGAGGCCCCAGCGAGAAAGTGGGCCTGCTGGCAGGAGACCGCATCATCATGATTGACGACTCAACGGCCACCGGCGACAAGATGACCAACGGCGCCGTGATGAAACGCCTGCGCGGTCCCAAGGGCAGCAAGGTCAAGTTGGGAATCAAGCGTCAGAACACCAGCAAGATGCTGACCTTCACCGTCACCCGCGGTGACATCCCCATCAACTCGGTTGACGCCCACTACATGATTGACAACATCACCGGCTACATCAAGGTCAACCAGTTCGGCCGTCACACCTATGACGAGTTCATTACCGCCCTGGCAGCCCTTCAGGAAGAAGGCGCCCGACGCTATATCATTGACCTGCGCGGCAACGGCGGCGGATATATGGAAATGGCCGTGCTCATGGCCAATGAATTCCTGCCCGCTAACCAACCCATCGTTTTCACACGTGGACGCTACAGCCATGACAACAGCGAGGTGTGGAGCGATGGCAACGGATCCTTCCAGGATGCCGAGGTGGCCGTGCTCATCGACGAGTTCAGTGCCAGTGCCAGCGAGATCCTGGCTGGCGCCCTTCAGGACAACGACCGCGGCCTGATCGTGGGCTGCCGTTCCTTCGGCAAGGGACTGGTGCAGCAAGAGTTCGTATTACCCGACAGCAGCGCCATCCGCCTGACCATAGCCCGCTACTATACCCCCAGCGGCCGTTGCATACAGAAGGATTATCACGAAGGCATGCTCAACTACGAGAAAGAACTCGTGGACCGCTACCTCAACGGCGAGCTCTACAGTCGCGACAGCATGAAGATTGACAAGAGTCAGGTGTTCACTACAGCATTTGGCCGCACGGTCTATGGCGGCGGAGGCATCGTTCCCGACATCTTTGTGGCCCGCGACACCAGCGGTATCACCAGCTACTACATCGAGGTGGCCAACGCCGGCTTGCTACAACGCTACGCCTTCAATTACTGTGACAACCACCGCTCTGCCCTCAAGCAGTTTGATGACTACAGGCAGTTCCTGGCCACCGCCCCCAGCGATGATAAAATGCTGGAGGACTTTGCCAACTTTGCCGCGCGCAATGGCATCACGCCACGATGGTACTACATCAACCTGTCACGCCAGGTGATCGTGACCAACCTCAAGGCGTTGATAGCGCGCGACATCTTCGGCAACCAGGCCTTCTACCCCATCATCAACAAGGGCGACAAGACCATCCAGGAGTCACTCAATGCGCTGAACCAGCACAAAGCCGCCTTCCCCATCACCGACGAGTAACCCAATCTCATAAAACGACTAAGACGAGGCAGAGGTAATCTGTCCCGTCTTAACCATTTCTTAGGGGAATCACCCAACAGAGGGGGGTGAATTCCTTTAGAGTTAACTCTTATTTCTTCTTACGGATGGTGACTGCACCGTTGCGAAAGTTGTACTTGTCACCCTTGGGAGTGAGGAAATCGATGCGTTTGCGCAGTCTAGGACCCATTTTGTCCTTCACCACCCACTCGCCATTCAGAGCAGGGGTGGACTCACTCTCCACAACAATAACGTCGCCCATTTTGAATCCATGTTGCTTGAACATGTCATGCGAGAGAGCGACCCATCGAATCTGATAGTTTTTCAACTTATCATAATTGATTCGGTCTCCACTTGCTGTTACCCATCCAGCACCGCCCTGTCCAGGGTGGTATTTGGTGGCATGCAATTTAAAATCCTGCCCCACGGCAGACACAGCAATCACAACAGCAAGCGCTAAAAATAATCGTCTTAGCATAAGTTGTTAGTAATTGGTTTGTAGCGCAAAGGTATGAAAATCATTTGAATTGACCAAATTTTCAGGCCACAAAGTGACCCTCCAGTGCCATCAAAAATGGCGCTAAAGCCAGTGTTTATAGGGCTTTACGGCACTATCTATGCAAACGGCAAAAAGTTGCATAAATAGGGGTAAAAACGAAATTTTTGGGGTGATTTACATATTTAACACCTCTTACCTAAGTCCATAAAATAGCACAAAAAACCTATCAGAAGGAGTAGTCGAGGATGGTGGGATTGAAGTAGATGTCTCGGTTGGTGAAGAGGCGGTTCATGACTCCATCAGCAATCAGTTCTTGGGTAGTGCCCGTGATCACCTGGCGATCGGTGGTGATGAGCCACAATTCGTCGGCCAACATCAGCGACTGGGAGATGTCGTGACTGGACAGCAGCACCGCCTTGTCGCGTTCGTGGGCCAGGGTCTGCAAGAGACGCATGGTCTCGATGCGGCTTGCGACGTCCAGAAAGGCCGTCGGCTCATCGAGGATGATGATGGGCGTCTGTTGGGCCAGGGCACGCGCAATCATCGCTTTCTGGCGCTCGCCGTCACTCAACGAGGCGACATACTCATTAGCCTTGCCGATGATGCCCGCATCGGCCATAGACTGACGCACGATGGCATGGTCTTCTTCGTCAAGTCGCCCCAGGAAACCCGTATGCGGTTGCCGTCCCAAGCCCACCAGCTCGGTGACGGTAAGGGCACCGGCCTGGATACGCTCGGTCGAAACGAGTCCCAGCAGGCGCGAACGCTCGCGCTGAGGCATGTCAAGAAGGTTCTTGCCGTTGGCCTCAATGGTACCGTCTATCGGCCTCTCGTCACAGGTGAGAGCCCGCAGCAGGGTCGATTTTCCTGCACCGTTCTGCCCCAGCAGAGCGACCAGTTTACCGCGCTCGAGGCTCAGGTTGAGCCCGCTGAGCAAGGTCACTTGCTGCTTGCCGTTGCGGTAACCCACCGCCAAATTGTTGGTCTTAAGTATCGTGTTCGTGTTCATGTTCAATTAAAATAGTTGATTCGCCGACGGTTGAGAATGATGTAGAGAATGATGGGCACACCGATGATGGGCGTGATGGCATTGATGGGAATAATGCCGTGAGGGTTGCACACGCTGACCAGGCAACACAGCAATGCGATGACGGCCCCCGAGAGGATGGTTGCGGGCACCAATCGGCTATGGTTGCTCGTGCCTAGCGACATGCGGGCGATGTGAGGCACTACCAAGCCGATAAACCCGATAGGGCCGCAGAAGGCGGTCACCACGGCGGTCAGGATGCCCGTGATGATCAAGAGGATGTTGCGGGTGTGCGACACGTTGATGCCGAGGTTTTGGGCATATCGGGCTCCCAGCAACAGGGCGTTCAAGGGCTTGACCATGAGTGCCGAGCCGATGAGCGCCAAGATAATGACACCCGCATAGACGGGCATCTGGGCCACGCTCACGCCCGAAAAGTTACCGAAGCCCCATGAGACGTAATTGTGCACGCCCTCTTCAGTAGCCACCGAGTTGAGCAACTGCACGACGCTCGATGTCAGGTAACTCACGAGAATGCCGATGATGAGCAGCATCGTGTTGCTGCGCACAATAGCCGAGAAGGCGATAAGTACCAGCAGCACGGCGCCAGCGCCAAGAAGGGCTCCCACAAGTATAGCCATGTAACTGCCCACATTCTCGCCCAGCAGACCGCCCAACGAGCCTCCCATGGCCAGGATGACGATGGCGACACCCAAGCCGGCGCCCGACGAGACACCCAGGATCGATGGACCCGCCAGCGGGTTATTGAAGGTGGTCTGCAGCAACAGACCCGAGATGGACAATGCTGCTCCCGCCAGTGCCGCCGTGGCAATCATGGGAATGCGGGATTTCAAGATAATGATTTCCCAAGCCTTGTTTTCACTGCCCTTGCCCGTGACGATGTCCAGAATGCTGCCCATGGGGATCTCCACCGAGCCAAAGACGAGGCAGGCCAGCGCCAGGAGCACCAGCAACAGCGTCAAGGCGACAAGCGTGACGACAAAGCGGCGATATGTCATCGGGGAATCAGTCAATGTGGTGATACATCTGGTTAGTGAAGTCGGGGAACAACTCAGGATGCAGGATTGAGGCAAATTCCTGCAGCAGCACCTCGGGGTGGAAGGGGATTCGGTCAAAGAAGCGGGTCTTGTCGGTGTCGCAGACATAGACGCGCTTATTCTTAAACGCCTCCATCTCCTTGTTCAGGTCATAGGCGCCCTGCAAGTCTTTCAACGTGTTGATGTTGGTCCACTTGATGAACCAGTAGTCGGCTTTCTGGGCCACGGCCAGGACCTGGTTGAAATCCAGCGCCAGAGAGCCCGTATTTTTATCATCGGCCCAGAGGTACTTGCCGCCTGCGTCACCCAGGATGCGGGCCATATAACTCTGTCCGCCAGGAACATTCCACACGCCGCTGATGACCATTTCGGTAACCACAGTGGGATGGGTCTTGGCATCGGCGGCCAGCGATTTCACGCGATTGTAAGCATCGACAACAGACTGATAGAGGCTATCGGCCTCCTGTCGCCGCTCCAGCAACTCACCGTAGAACTTCATCCACTCGGCCCTGCCCAACGGATCATATTCCAAATAATCAGCACACTCGATGATAGGGATGTCCAGGCTGGCAATCTGCCCATAACTGGCGTCCTGATAGGGCGAGAGCAGGATCGCGTCGGGTTGCATGTCGATGACACGCTCGACAGTAGGATTCATCGAGTTGCCGCAGTCGGCGATGGTGCCCTGCGCCACCCCGTTAACGATGGTCGTGTCGATAAAATACTGGCTATCCACCACACCGCGCACGGCAGCAATGGCGCCCAACTCATCCATGAGGCTCGTGTGAACCGACGAATAGACCAGCGCTTGGCGAATGGGCGTACGCACCAGCGTGCCATCGGGCAAACCATCAGGAATGGTCGAGTCGCGCGGCACCAGCACGTAGCGGTGCAGTACCCCACCCTTCCAGGGGTCAGCGATGGTAACCAGGGTGTAGCCCGGCGTTCGCTGCATCGACAGCAACTGGGCACGGGTAATCACAGAATCCTGAACGCTTAACGTCACGCCACTATTGCCGCCCTTGAAACAGGCAGTCAACAGCAGCAAGGCCGGGAGGAGGGTTAACAGCAGATATCGTCGCATGGGGATAAGTTTCTGAGATTATTCGACAAAGTTGAAGATGCTAGGACGCATAATGTCTTGAGTGGCACGCTCAACATACTTGAGGAAATAGTACTCGATAATGTGCCGCTTCTTATAGTCCTTCATGCCCTCGTATCTCACTTTCAGGTCATGGTAGTCCTCAAGCAATTCACTCAGCACAGATGGAGTAACCCGTTTCACTTTATTGTTCTGGAAATCAATGTAATAATATTCCATCAACCATTCATCATCTTCAGATGAGCCGAACAAGATTTCCTTCACACTGGGGTCGCCAGTATAAACGGCATAGGCCACTTTATCGTTAAAGAAGACGGGTATGAATCCACTTAGCCGGTTGGCGTCGCCCTTGAAATTCTTACTGAGGTAGTATGTGTTGATGAGCATGACGCTGTCGCCCAGTGAAGCGGCAATGTGCTTCTTCACAATCATTTCACTGAGTTCGTCTTCCGACATGTAGAAGTGTAGTTCAAAGGGCGACATTTGCTCGATGTAGGGATCGACAACAATTCCTTTGGGATCCAGGTTAAACATCTGTTCCCAGTTATTGTAAAAATAGACCGTGTCGCGCAATTCCTGTTCGCCCGCCAGAGAATGAAGCGAGCAAACGAGCATTACCACAAGCCAGATATTTCTCATGCAGTCTTTCATATCGATATTCATTAGAATGTTTTCAACAGTTGATAGAGTTTGCGTGTGGGCAGGCCCATCACATTATAGAAATCGCCGTTAATGCCCGAGATGCCGATGTTGCCGATCCATTCCTGGATACCATAGGCGCCCGCCTTGTCCAGGGGGCGGTAATACTCGATGTAGTAGTCGATTTCGTCATCCGTGAGGTCGGCAAAATGGACGACACTCGTGTCGGCAAAGGACTCAACGCGGTCGCGTGTCGAGACGCACACGCCGCTGATGACCCGGTGGGCACGACCCGAAAGGGCACGCAGCATGCGGTGGGCATCGGCCTCGCCAACCGGTTTGCCCAGTACTTCCTCGTCAAGGACGACAACGGTGTCGGCAGTGATAAGAAGTTCGCCGTCCTGGAGCGGATGCCCCTCGGCCTTGATGCGGGCAAGGTACACGGGAATATCTTCGACAGGCAGGTTAGCGGGATAGGTTTCATCTATCCCCTCGATGGCCTCGACACGGAATTTCACGCCCATGTCGTTGAGCAGTTCCCGACGTCGAGGCGAGTTGCTGCCCAGTACCACATCATATTTATCAAGATTATTGAGCATTGTCGTCAAGTGGATGATGTTTCATGATAGATTGTGTTAGCATGTCATAGATGTCACGCTTGTCCCCGTCGAGCATCGACAGGTGACTGTCGATGACCTGACGATCGTGGCGAATGGCGGGCCCCGTCTGTGACTGTGAGGGCGCCAGGCGGTCAAGTTTATCGACAGTGGTGCGAATGAGCGGCTTCAGCGCGTCAAAGGGCAAGTCTGCATCATCAAGGACTTCGGCTGCCAGCGTCCACATGTGGTTGGCAAAGTTGCACGAGAAGACCGATGCGACATGCAGTTGGCGGCGCTTCTTGCTGTCGGCCTCGATGATGTGGCAAGAAAGCAGATGTCCAAAGTCCATCAGGTCACTCAGCACGCCCTTGTTGCTGGCCTCGGCAAAGAAGTGTACATCATCGAGAGGCACAACCATCTCGCGCGAAAACGACTGCATGGGCCACAAGACGCCATAACGCGTCCGCTTGCCGACGAACAGGTCAATCGGCTTGCTTCCGGAAGTGTGGATCCACAGTGCGCCATTGTCGGGTGTCGCCGTCACGACATCGGCAATGGCGTCATCACGCACGGCGATGATATAGACGTCAGCATCGGGGACGAGCGCGCCCAGGTCGTCAGTAGCATTCTTGCAGCCAATAGCCGAGGCTAGCGCCTGGGCGTGAATCAACTGGCGGCTATAGATCTGCGCCACCTCACATCGTGCCACCAATCCATGCGCCAGACTGGTCGCCACATTACCCGAACCGATGATAACCACTCGTTTCATATAACTTGCAAAATTACAACTAAGACTAGAATTAAGCAAGAAAGTTTAAGCATTTTGCGAGTTCATCGTCCGCCATACAAAACTAGGGCAGACAAAAGTGTTTCCCCAAGGACAAGATGTTGAAAAAATAATGTATCTTTGCCAATAAAATAAGTAAGAGCTATGAAGGAGATTTATTTTGCAGGTGGATGTTTCTGGGGAACAGAGCATTATTTCAAACTGGTGAACGGCGTCGTGGAGACCGAGGTCGGCTATGCCAACGGGCATACCGAGAACCCGACCTACCAAGACGTGTGTACCGACAAGACGGGATTTGCCGAGACGGTGCGCATCGTCTATAATCCCGATGTCATCTCACTGGAATTTCTCACCGAGATGTACTTCAAGGCCATTGACCCGACAAGCGTCAACCAGCAGGGGCACGACAAAGGCACCCAGTACCGCACGGGCATCTACTATACCGACGAGGCCGACGTGCCGACGCTGCAGGCAGTGTATGACCGCATGCAGGCCGAGGTGCGGCTGAGGCTCGCCGTGGAATTGTTGCCGCTGAAGAATTTCTACAGCGCCGAGGAGTATCACCAGGACTATCTGGACAAGAATCCCGACGGTTATTGCCACTTGCCACTGGAACTGTTCGAAATGGCCAAGCGTGCCAACCGTTAACGGCCCATGACCCCCATTAAAGATTTCAAGCAATACTTCAACCGTGATCACCTGTGGATGACGGGGCCTGTCGCCGTAGCCGCATTGCTGGTCCTGCTTGTGCTGGTCAAGAGTTGCCAAGGTATTGTTTATCTCAACAGCAACGAGTGCAAGATTTACAAGTTGGGCTACCCCATCGAGGAAGCCCGGGTCCTTGCCGCGACCTTAAGAGATGCCCAAGCCGACTCGCTCATCGCCCGCCAGGAGCATGACACCCTGGCCTACCCCATCTTGAGTGAGCGATACTTCATCCTTAAGAATTTTGACCGCTATCTTGCCTTCAACAAGAAGGTTGAGACAGGCACTCCGCTCAGCAACATTATTGCGCTGGTCAACATTGGTGCCGACCAGGACCGAGAATCATATGCAGTACCCTGCGACACCAGTAAGGGCCCACTGATGCTGGTCAATGGCCGCCATTACCTGGATGAGAACTACAAGCCAGACAGCCTGGCAACGTTCAGTAAGAGCTACTGCTATGAGGATCAGAAGGCTCAGCGTGTTGTGGTTGACGCATTCATGGCGATGCAAAAGGCCTGTAAAGAACAGACTGATGCCCAGTTGATGGTCAACTCGGCCTACCGCTCCTACGAGGATCAGATAGGAACCTACAAGCGCAATCCAAAAGGATATGCCGCTCGAGCAGGTAGCAGCGAACACCAGACGGGTTTCGCCATTGACGTCACTTCACGGCAGCATCCCATGAGATGGCCTTTTGACACATCTGAGGAGGGCGTGTGGATGCGGGAGCATTGCCATGAATATGGCTTCATCCTGCGCTACCCCAAGAAGCAGTCACAGGTCTTTGGTTTTGCCTATGAGCCTTGGCACCTGCGCTATGTGGGTCTAGAGACCGCCAAACGAGTCCATGACGAAGACATCACCTTCGACGAGTACTACGCCTACTACCTTGATAAGGAAACGGAGTAACGCGATTGATCAAACCGTATTGAAAAATGCCCACGCATGGCATGACGGCTGCCCATAGCGGCCGTGACCATGCCCATCGTCATGCGCAAGTTGATTTCCACGCAGGGGTTTAGGGCGAGTTTGCCATTATTGTCCCAATAGAGCATCATATCGATGCCTAAAGGCCCATTATAGTGAGGAGCAATAAGGTCGTTGATGGCCATAATGAGTTGACCAATCACTACGTCAAGCTCGGGATACATGCCCAGCAGCATCTCGTGTAATTCCTCCATCGGGGCAACGATGCCCGTGCCAAACTGGCTGTGGAAATCGCTCTCAAAAATCGAGTAGCCTGTCAACTGGGTCCCTCCGTCACGGCATTCACACTCGATGGCAAAGTCTTGCACCCGGTCCAGTCCCACTTCACACAGGAGCGACCCCTGGCGCCGCAACGCCCCGTCTATCCAGTGGCGCACATGGTTGTCTCCCTGAGGGTCAAGAACGCGGTAGATGCCCTTACCGCTGCCCGACCACGGCATCTTCAAGTAACAGCCTGGATGCTCATTCATGAATGCAGTCACCTCCTCTTGAGTGCTCAACTCCACAGGACACGGCGTTGTTGCCATACCCAGAGCCTCATGCACGGCGATGGTTGTGCGACGATGTGACAAGCGGCGAATCCAGTCCAGTTGCTCATCGGTGGGCAGATTGTCAGGCGAAACGCCCGCTTGCAGCAACTGGTAGCGCAACGTGGCATCCCAGCCCCAAGGACGGATGCAGCATGGGCCCAACTCAGCGATTTTGCTGATAGGGACGGGGGTTATATCGAGATGATGGTCATGGAGCCAGCGGCGGTCCTCCTCCATCGGGCAATCGTCAGGGATGGCAATATAGGAACCAGCAGGTGCTACCCACGACGGCAGCAACCGCAGGTCATGACGGAACTGGCGGGCAAACGGCGGTGCCGTATAATTGTGCGCTCCATGGGCCAGCGCCAAGTCATGCTCCGGATTGAAAAGATAGACTTCTTTCATCTCTCGGCAAAGATAGCAATCTTTCGCCAGTCAATTGTAATAGAAATTGACACTTTCATACTAACAACTGAAACATCTGAAAAATCTGAGCCTTTCAATCAGATTCTTCAGATGATTCAGTCGTTGATTCTGTTTTACTTTACAGTGATATTGACACTGGATTTGAGGCCAGTAGCGGGATCCTTGACGGTGAGGGTCATCACGCCTGGGGTTTTACCGGCTTGGCAAACGACAACCAGTTGGCCATGGAAGAGGCTCATTTGGGGCTCGGTGAAGGACTCCAGCGAGGTAGCATCGCCGTTGCATGCGGCTTTGTAGGTACCAGCGCCCGTGACGCTGAATTGCAGGCGGTTGGCGGCATCGGGGCACAGGGTTCCGTTCTTATCGACGAGGCTCACGGTAATATAGGCCAGGTCGTTGCCGTCGGCCTTGATGGTCTTGCGCTCAGGCTCCAGCACGAGGCGTTTGGGTTTACCGGCTGTGCGTACAATCTCTTGCCCTGCCTTGTTGCCGTTTTCGTCATAGACAACTACTTTTAACTCACCGGGCTGATAGATGACGTTGCGCCAACGCAGGCGGTAACGGTCCAAGCGCGCGGTGTCGCTCTTGGTGATGCGGCCCTGGCTCTTGCCATTGACAAAGAGCTCGGCGCTGGGATAGTCGGTATAGCAATAGACGGGCGTTACCTTGCCCTTGCGGTCGGGCCATGTCCAGTGGGGCAACAGGTGGATGGTATGCTCCTGCTTGTTCCAGTGGCTGCGGTACAGGTAATAGCGGTCCTTGGGCAGTCCCGCGAGGTCACAGATGCCGAAGTAGCTGCTGCGCGAGGGCCAATATTCGTCGTAGGGTGTGGGCTCGCCCAAATAGTCATAACCTGTCCACACAAACTCGCCCACTGTCCAGTCGTAGTCGTCCTGCATCTTCCAGTCATCGTCGGGCAGGTTGCTCCACCAGCAGCATTCCACGTCATAGCCGGAGCACTGGCCGTCGGGCCACGCCTTGTTGGCGGCAACGGTGTCGGGGAAGCAGTAATGGCCGCGTGTGCTCACGGTAGAAGTCGTCTCGCTGCCCAAGATAAACCCCTGGGGCAAGCGTTCAATCATCTCTTGATACTTGTGCACACGATAGTTATAGCCCGGCACATCGGCGACTTGGGCAAAGCCGCACCAGATGGTGCCGTCGGGCTGGTCCATGCCACAAGTGACCATGCGGCTGGGGTCATAGTGGTGACACAGCGCGATAAGGTCCTTGTAGCGTTTAACGCCCTCGGTCTTCCACTGCTCGGGAATCTCGTTGCCCACGCTCCACATGATGATGCTGGGATGGTTGCGGTGGTTGAGCACCAGGTTGCGGATGTCCTGCTGCCACCATTCGTCCCAATAACTGCCGTAGCCGTTGCGCACTTTGGGTTCTTTCCACCCGTCAAAACTCTCAGCCATCACCATCATGCCCAGGCTGTCACAAACCTCCATTTGCATCGTCGAAGGCATATTGTGTGACGTGCGGATAGCGTCAGCGCCCATCGCCTTCATCATCTCGATTTGGCGAATCAACGCCGTCTTGTTGATGGCAGCGCCCAACGGGCCTAAATCATGGTGCAAGCACACACCCTTGATGCTGCGGCGCACGCCGTTGAGCTGAAAACCGCCCTCCTTGCTGAATGAAACGGTTCGGATGCCCACACGGGTAGTTTGACGATCAATTTCGTGGCCTTGACGAGTCAACACAACGGTAATCTGGTATAAATTGGGGGTCTCGGGCGACCATAAGGCCGGGTTGTTCACCGTCATGCGTGTGGCGAAGTGTCCCAAGCCATCAGGACGTGTTTTTTTGCTAGCTATCGCATTCCCTGCTCCATCGGTCAAGGAAATCGCCAATTCATAGTCGCCGTCAAGATTGGACCCATCAGCGAGCTGATGCTCCACTTGCAGGACTGCGTTCCCGCCATCGATGCTCAAGGTGTTCACATATAGTCCCCACTGGTCCAGGGCGTTGCGCTCACTGGTCATCACCAGTTTCACTGGGCGGTAGATGCCGCCACCAGGATACCAGCGGTTACTCTCCTCCTTGTTCTCGAGACGCACCTCGAGGTCATTGGCGCTGCCATCGGCATGAATATATGGCGTCACATCGACGATAAAGGCATTGTAGCCGTAGGCCCAATGTCCAGCCTCACGGCCGTTGACATAGACGTAGGGGTCGGCCATCGCGCCATCAAACACGAGTTGGGCACGGTTGTAAGCCTGAGGCACAGTAAATGTGGTCTTGTAGTAACCCTTGCCAATCCAAGGCAGTGCACCAGAACGACCCGATTTCTCGGTAGCAACGTTCTCGCCATTCTCCTTGATTGCGACTACCTGAAGGTCCCATTTCTTGTCAAACGGCCCGCTAATGGCCCAATCGTGGGGAACGGTTACCGATTGCCAATTGGCCTTGTCACGAGAGAATTGCCAGCCCTCGTCAAGGGTGACTTCGCGATGGCTCTGAGCCACCATCATCAATCCGGCGAGAGCCATTACTAACGTTATTGCTATCTTTCTCATTGTTTCTTCAATTGCTGGTTAATGGAGTCAATATAACCCAGGAGTTCGTCACGGCCACGGGCATCCTCGCTCGAGGTCATGAAGATGGGAGGCAACTCTTCCCACGTCTTGAGCAACTCCTTCTTGTAATCCTCGACGGCAGCGGGTCCAGCGACCTTGCCGAGCTTGTCCATCTTGGTGAACACGATGGAGAATGGCACGCCATGCTCGCCCAGCCACTCCATGAACTCGAGGTCTATCTTCTGGGGCTTGACGCGGCTGTCCACAAGCACAAAGAGATTTGTCATCTGTTCACGTCCCATGACATAGCCCTGAATCATGCGCCACAACTGCTCACGACTCTCCTTGCTGCGCTTGGCATAGCCGTAGCCCGGCAGGTCAACAATATACCACTCGCCGTTGATGAGAAAATGGTTAATGAGCAATGTCTTGCCGGGAGTCGCACTGGTCTTGGCCAGCGCCTTGCGCCCCGTGAGCATATTGATGAGCGATGACTTGCCCACGTTGCTGCGCCCAATGAATGCGTATTCGGGCAACTGCGTGTCTGGGCACTTGCGGTAATCGCTGTTGCTGATTTTAAATTCGGCCGATTTGATGTTCATACTCCAAGTTATCATTTAGAGGTTAAAGACGATGGGGTTTCCATCGTTTCGAGATAGAATGAGACTGGACGGAAACCGTCGTTGCAGGAGATCATCGCCGAGTGTGGATTCTGCATCCATCCGTCATAGAAGTTCCCCTCTCCCCTGGCGAGCGCCTCGACAAAGGGTCGCATCGACTCCCAAGCGCTCTCGCACAGGTCACTGGGGCGCTGGGCGTCATGCGAGACAAAGGTCTGCCCCACCCTGATGTCACAGGTGTGCTCAATGGGATTCTCGTATTGCTCCATCAAGTCACGATAGACCGTCTGACGCATAGCGGTGATGCGCACGGGCTTCAACGGCTTATTATCACAGTTCTCATTCATGAGTGCAAAGTTAGTGAAAATCCCCGATAACTCAAACTTGTCTCCATCACACAACATGCATGTATCAAAAGATCATGAGCACCCCCATAAAATGCTACAGCGCTGTGAATGGTCCAGAACGTAGGGCCTCGCCTTGGCGTGGCCGCGGGGCAGCAAGTGGTGATACGCTTACAAATAACCATGATCACTATCTCAGACAGGAACAGTCTGAAATCAGGTGTTATGGGCTATCCAGCAGGAACGACCACGCCAAGGCGAGGCCCTACAGTCACAGGCAAGCCTGCCGTTCTACCAATGATGCTCCTCCTCCCCATATCCCCATAAAAAACGAGACGGAGAACCTTCAATCAGGCTCTCCGTCTCTACAGGTAATAGATGATATGTTAAGAAACTGTAATAATTTTCAGTTTAACAGATTTCATCTTTACTGACTACACATCATTAGATGAGTGTAAGCAGATAGTTAACGTCGGCAATACCGATCTCACCGTCCTCATTCACGTCGGCGCGAATCAGCATCATGTCGTCAGTGGGTTCGCCACCAAGGATGAGGTTAATCAGAGCGTTAACATCGGCAATACCGACCTCACCGTCATTGTTCACGTCACCCTTCAAGAAGCCACCACCACCACCTTCACCTTGGGTGAACGTGTAATCAATATAAGCACCGGGGAACTCGAAGCGAACAACAGCCTCACGTCCGCTCATGCCTGCGGGCAGAGGCTCAGCAGTTACCAGGGCATTAACAACGCCGTTAAACTCGCCATTTGCATCCACGCCATCGGTCAGTTCGATATTCAGCCACTCGGGAACATCATCACCGTCGCAGCTCATGTACCAAGCGTCATCAGCGCTGCCAACCCATGAGAAGAACTCGATGCTGCGGGTCTGTGCACCACCAAAGTCTTTCACCATGACACCACCCTCATTGGGGAAGTGGTACTTACCATCCTCATCAAAGTATCTGAAGGTCAGATAAGGATTCTCGGTGCTCAAGAAGATCGTGAGGCCGGTCATCATCTTACCGCTCGTGAAGAAGTTGTTCACACCATGCCAGCCATAGGATACGGGCTCGCCATTCTCATCAGCCATACTGAACTTAAGATAAGCCAACTCACCGAAGCCTTCATCCACCTGATCATCGGTAGAGAACATGGCACAGAAGTCGGTCAGGTTGCTCATATCATCATCGTTATAACCATCGATAACCACGAGGATAGCGCAGTCGATAGTCGGGGTCTCGTTATATTCCAGACCACCAATCTCACCATAAAGGTCGAATACGACCAAGCCACCAGTGAGATCGTTGGTCTCGGGAGTTACGGTAGCACGGCCCTTGGCGATGAGTTCACCGGGTTCCTCGGGCAGAACAACCTCGTCTTCACCTTCGCCAGTGTAGGCGGGAATCTCGTCCAGCTTATAGATGCGGCATTCCATGTCAACGGGAGCTTTAACAACGAGCTCGCCAGTCATCACAACCACCTGTTTGAGCAGGTAAGGTACGGTCGGTTTCTCAAAAGCCTGGCCAATACCGTCAACGAAGTAGCGAGCACCATCGAGCTGATGGAAACCGTTCTTACCGGCCCACCATCCAGAGGAGTTACGGCCATAAGGCTCTGCGCCACCAATAGTACCCATGGGATAACGCTCGTTACCATTGCGACCACCGAAGCAGAAGTTCTTACTTGATTTCAAGATGTCCTCTTCCCAGATTTCCATCGTGCTGGGAATTGCAAGAATAGATGAGGGGTGCGTAGCAACAATTTCAGGCTTATCCTGAGAACCGCCCATTTCGTGACCTCTCAAGAACCACTCGTAGCGTTTGCCACCGTCAAGAGTAACGAAGAAGGAGGGCACAGTGTCCGTCTCATAGGCATACATCCAAGTCAAGTCCATGACATCGGGGACTTGCGTCCATTCTCTTGCTTCTTCACCAAATGATTGAACCTTCCACAAATAGGAAGCACCTTCACCCACACCATTGGCATAACCGTTAAAGGTGTAGTCAGCATAGGGGGTAATGGCAATATAGGGTGCATAGTACACACCAGCATATGCACCATCTTCCACACCGATATTTGCGGGGAAAGCACCAGCAGGGCGACGATAGCCAACCTCAACAGGACCAGCCTTCTTGGGAGCCAGGTTCATAAACGGGGTGCCAGGAATGTGCTTCTGCATCACCTGATGCTTGAATTCAGGCTTAACCAATTGCGATTGAGGGTGGGCAGGAGCCGGAGCCTTAGCTTCGTGCCTGAGTTGTGCACTGGCAGACGACACCATGAGAGCGGCGGCTGCTAAAAGTAAAATCTTTTTCATAAAAAACTTAAAATAAAATATGTTAATAAAATATATTATTAATTCTTCTTTTTTAAATACTAGGGCCTGGGGTTCGTGGGACCAGGCCCCAGTACGGAAAATACATTCTGGATTAAAGCCTCCAGTAAATGGTGTTTGACGCGTTGCCGTCCTCGACAAACCTCATATCGGTCGGAGCCAGCAATGAACTTGTACTCAAGGTGTAAGTATTACCCAAGAGCTCAATAAGCTCAATTATAGCGGGGCAATTGCCTTGATCGGCATCAACGTAGAAGTGAGCATTGTCATCCATCTCACCAGTATATTTGATCTTCAACTGATTGTCGTTAATCATTTCATAATTAACTTTAAATGTTGCAGTCAAGGGAACTTGTTTACCTTTTACTTTTGACCTAATGTTGAAGATGATGCTATAAGAATTAGCTTTTGAATCATAAGCCATCTGAAGGCTCAAAAACTTAGAACTATTATAGCCACTCAACTTGTTAATGATCTCATGAAGTTTCGCTTTAAAGGCACCACCCATCTGGCTAGTATCAGCCTTCCAAGTTAAGGACTGGATAGCGAACACCTTATTCAGTGGACCGGCAGTGATGGTCGTCTGGTGGTCGTTACGGCACAACAGAGAGCCATCGGCCTGACGATCAAAGAACTGAACAGTATAACCGTCGAAGGTGTTAGGATTCATGAATGAAAGGCCATCAAGAGTAATAATCACGTTGTGCTTCTCGGCAGTTGTGATTGAGTCAGAGCCTTCGGGGTACATCGTCAAGATGCTGGTGTAACCATCCTTGACGACCCATCGCTTGCCATTGGGCAGATTCAGATAAACCTGCGGAATAACTTTCTTAAAGAAGGAGTCGGCCTGTGCAACAGTCTGATCCATATACTCACGGTCATCAATGCTGCCGTCAAGACGCGTCATAATGACGTTAATACCATACTTCTTGCCCGACATGTAGAGCGTATCACCCGAATACTTCATCAGGTCAAACTCATAGTCTCCCTCGTGACCGATACCAGTCTCGTCGGTATCAGAATCATCCAAGGCTTCGGGATCTGTGATATCATCGGGGTCGGCGAACAAGTGGAAATACTTGTTGTAGCTGTTAAAGGTGAGCACGGGACCATTGTCGGTAATCACGTCCCACAATGAAGTCTCACTGCCGTAGGTTGACCCATCGGGATTTAATTGGCTAATCCATTTGTTCTCACCCGAGATGGTCACTGAACCGTTGTTACGGAACGTCATCACATAGACGTAACCCGGCTCATCACCATTGGCATAGTACTCCATCTTCCATTTTCCACCCTGATCGGTGAGGATATCAGTGAAATACTGCTTAGCATTCGCCAGACGCGTAATAGCATCCTGGTCAAAGATTTCCTCGGTCTCATTTTTACACGATACCATGGTCACCGATGCCAGAGCAACGAGCGTCAATAAAAAGATATTAAAATATTTTCTCATTTTCTTATTATTTATTGGGGGAAAACACATTACTGGTCAGTGACCTGTTTGCGCAACTCTTCGATGTTGTAGCTTGACTGACGATCCTGAACCTCTTGACGCAGCTCATCCAGGTCAATATTCCACTCGTTCTTGAGCCACTGGCGGGCAATATTCAGCTTCTCAAGGATTGCATCCGGGCCGTCAACGCCATCATTGTCAGGAACCTCATAGACCTCAATAACCTCGCCAGTATTACCATCATAGAAGTACCTGTGAACAGAGCCATCCTCATTCACGTCGGTAAAGAAGCTCCACTCGCTGATGTACTTAACTTCTTCATTGGGATCGTTGTTGGGATAGTAGAAGTAGCAATAGTACCAAGTATAACCATTTGCATCATCTTGAGGTTCCCAACCACGGCCAGCAAGTTCCAGCAGACGATTCCACTCTGCGTCGGTCTTGACGATGTAGTTGGCAATGGTCTCGGCAAAGTCCTCACGGAACTCACTGGAGGCATAGGTGGAAACGAAGCCCAACGATGCCGTCTGGTTATCGTCGCGGTCCTGCCAGTTGTTGATGTCGTAGTGGCCTACCGAAATCGTGTTGAACTGATTGGGATAGGTCTTGGTCTGGTGCAGAATGTGAGCAAACTCGTGGTGCATGGTCTTGAAGTAGTATTCGTTCATCATTTCAGGATCGTTAATGTCCATATCATTAACCTTGAACAATGAGATCTTGATACCACCCTCGGCCAGACCGACGATCTCGTTACCCGACTGGGGGTTTAAGGCTGGCGAACCAATCAAGTGAATGATACGGGGGCCGTAGGTCTTGAGGAAGTCCTCACCGGCCAGCTTATCATACACGTCAAACCACAAGTGCTTGCACAACACTGCCAAGTTGATGGAGTTGTCATAGGTTGCAGGCACCAAGTTGTAGTTCATGTTGGTGCTCACATCGGCCATCTTATAGAGGAACGTCAAGTTATACTTGTCGAGATAGTTTTCCTTGAGGAACTTATCGAGCTTGTAAGTATAAGAGTTGGGATCTAGCGTTTCATCGACATCGGGGAAGATCGTATCTCCCAACTTGTCTTCGCTGCATGAGGGAAGCGACATAGCGCCAATAGCAACAAGCAGCAATGCTGAAATATAAAATTTAATCTTTTTCATGTTGTAGTAGGATGAACTTTAATCAGAAACACGAACATACTCTTCACGTCCAATGATGGGAGCCTGGACGGGTGCGTTAGTCGAACGGGGGTTGGGATCAAGACCTGCACCGATAACCTCGCTCGGAATCTGGATAGCATAACGGGGATCCAAAACCTGAAGGGTCCTCACCTCGCTGATGCCAATCTTGTGCTGGATGGTGAAGCCGAAGCGCTTGATATCAAACCAACGGTTACCCATGTGAACGAGCTGGATGCGGCGGAAGTGCTGCACGCACTGCAGGTAAGGCTCAATCTCGTCAGTCAGCTGGTACTTATCGCTGGGGCATACCTCATCGATGTTGAACTTCATGATAATGCCATATTCATTATCGGCAACGGGATCTTCCAGGTCATCATAGCAACCATAGAATCTAACGATGTCCTCCTTGGTGAGTGAAATATGGTTATAACGGTCTTCTTCTTTGGGCGACAGGTGCGCCTCGTTCCAGATGTAAAGGTCCTCAAAGGCTGCGTCGATGTTACCCAGGAAGATGTTAGCCTCGGCACGCATGAGCAAGGTCTCCTCGCAGGTAAACTCGGGACGCACCTCATGGCAGTAGCCAATACCAGCAATCTTGTCGGTATATTCAAACTGCTCGAAGCATGTGCCAGCAAAGTAGGCACCGTACTCCTGACCACCTGCACTACCGCAGACGCCGTTAAAGCAGGGCATCATTGCAAATTCTTCTTTAGTTCTATTATTCTTCCACGTGCACTTGTCCCAAGACGGGCCAGGACCCTGAATGGTTGCGCGCTTTGCCTCGCGGTTGCATGCAAAGCGGGGACTCTGAACGAAGCGGCGCCACCAGGTGCTGTAGTTGGTAAACAACTGGAAGTTGCTAGGACGCTCCACACTGGTGAAGTAGCGGCCGATATCGCTGATATAGTAGAAATCCTCCTGCCACCAGCCGTCATTGAGCATCTTCATGATGTCGTTGCCACCAAATGCTGCGGTAGCATACTCAACCACCTTCTCATATTCACGCTTGATGAGATAGAAGCGTGCTGCAAACGAGTTAGAAGAAGCCACATTGAAGTGATACTTGGGCGACTGATAATACTGCTCGTTGATGAGAGGAAGTCCCCTGAGCAGGTCCTTCTCGATAGAGTCATAGGTCTGCTTCAACGTGCCGCGATCATACTTGGGGTCAAGTACGGTCTCGCGGGTGGTTGAATAAGGAATGCCGGGCAAAGTAGCACTGATGGCGTCACCACGATAAGGCATACAGAACATCTGAGCCAAGATGAAGTGGTGATAAGCACGAATCATGTAGGCCTCACCCAAGATAGCATTCAAGCGGGCTCTGTCGGTAGGCGACATGGTCTGACCATCGACCATGCCGGTCCTCTGGAACTCCTCGGCTTTTTCAAGCACAGCATTGGCAATAGCGATAGCGCCATAGCAAGCATTCCACACGCCAGAGGGTGAATCGTTATCAGAGATTTCCAAATCCACATCATCCCACGAATAAACCTGTACATCAAACTGGTCATAGTAGGAAAGATTGTAACGGACGGGCTTTTTATCACTACTGGGTGAGTTGTTGTCGATGACATTATCGCTCGAGAGCTCACCTACCAGGGCGTAGTTGGCGTCCATGTAACCAGTGACGAGCAGCTGCTGCAGCTGGTCGAGATTCACCAGATAGACACGGGTATCGGGCACCGTTTCCAAGAAATCCTTGCAGGAGCTCAAACCAACAAGCGCCACGGCAATGAATAATATTTTATATCTTAATTTCATAGTCTTGTATATTATTATATATAATGTGTAACTTCTCGTTGATTACATACCCAGACGAACAGTCAGAGTGAGCTGCTTGGGGTTGGGCGAAGCCACACCACCGCTGTTGAAGAACTCGGGATCCTGGCCATTGAGCTTCTTGTCGGCATAGAGCAGGCAGATGTTAGTGGCAGCAAGCTTAACCGAAGCGGTGCTGAGACGCAAGTGAGAAATGAGCGTGCGGGGGATGTCATAGGTCAGAGAAATCTCTTTCAGACGGATGAAACCACCATTAGCCACACGTGCGGTACTGTAGTTATAGGCATTGTATGCCATACCCAGCTCGGTGTTAGCGTAAACCTGACGACGTGAAGCAATAGCAGGCATTACACCCTCCAACATCTCGTCACCGGGGAGAACCCAACGGTTCTTGAAGTCCTTGGTGAAGGAGGTCAGGTCGCTATAGCTAGCTGAGAAGACGGGGTCAAGGCGCAGCTTGTTACCGAAGGCGTAGGTCATGAAGACATTCAGGTGGAAGCCCTTGAAGTCGAAGGTGTTGCCGAAACCACCGGTGATGGTGGGATCAACGGGACCCTCATACTTGAGGAAGCCCAACTTTTCATACTCCTGGAAGTTTACACCAATGTTCGATACATTGCCGTGCTCATCTCTTACCAAGGGCAGACCATGGCTGTCAAGACCCTCGTAAGGAATCGAGAAGATAGCACGGTGGGGATAGCCCTCCAAGGGGAAACCGCTACCACGCACGAGGTCGATGACGCGTGAACGTGACTGCAGCTTGCTGATCTCGGTCACAGCATAGGAGAAGGTCAAGTCGGTGTTCCAACCGAAGCCACCAGCGCTGCGGGGCTCGATGTTGCGTGACGAAATGGTGAACTCAACACCATGTGACTTCATCTCGGCCACGTTACCATACTTAGTGGTGACACCACCGATACCCTGGGTGCGGATAAGACCGATCAGGTCGAAGTTGTTACGGAAGTACCAGTCAAACACGAGGTTGATGCGGTTGTAGAGGAAACCGAGGTCAACACCGAGGTCGAACTCGTGCTTCTTCTCATAGGTGAGCTCGCTGTTACCCAGACCTGCCATGTAGAGACCCGTCTCCACAGCTTCAATCTCTTGACGCCAGGGGCGAATGGGATAATAGAGAGCCTCGGCATTAGCATATCCCGAAGGACCACTCTCACCAGTCAGTGAGTAGCTCACACGCAGCTTAGCATAGGAGAGGGTACCCTTCTGGAACAGGGCAGTGTTCTGGAAGAACGGCTCGTCATAGATGTTCCATGCAGCCGATACGTTCCAGGTGGGGAGCCAGCGGCTCTGGTTGGTCATACCCATGAGGTTAGAACCCTCATAGCGGATGGTACCATTAATAATGTAACGACCCAGCAACGCATAGTTGGCATTAGCGAAGTAAGCCATGTTGCGGCGCTTGGTGTTACCCAGGCTGTAGTAGGAACCGTTCTCTTCCTGCATCTGCTTGAAGAGCTTGTAGTTCAGCGAAGCCAGGTTACCGTTGTCATAAACAACGCCCCAGAAGTCGGCAGACTGATAGAAACGGTCAACGCGGCTAGCCTCCATACCTGCATAGAGGTTCAAGAGGTGCTTGCCATTGTTGAAGTCCTTCATGTACTGACCAGTGACACGGAAGTCAAAGGTCTTCAGGCTATTCTTGGAGAAGAACAGCATACCACCCTCCTTCATAACACTCTCGGGCAGTGCGTTGGGCACGTCGATATCAGTGTAGAGGTAGGAGTTGGACGAACGGATAAGCGCATTCTCGGGAATGATACCGGCACGGTATGCGTTGGCCTGGTTACTGTTCTCGAGAACGTAGTGGTTCTGCTCAGAGTTCACCGAACGCATCGAACCCAGCAAGTTGAACTCAAGGCTCTGGTCCTGCTTGAGGATGGGCTTAATGCTCAACTCGCCCTGGAACTTCAGGTCGGTAACGTCCACATTGATGAAGTTGGACTGCAACTCATCAAAAATATTAAAGGTGGTGTAGTTGCGCACATAACGCATATCGGGGTCAAGGGTACGTGCAGTGTTCAGGGCAAAGCTGTAGGGGTTGATATCGAAGTCACGCCTTACTTCACCGTAAACGACGTCCACATTCTGGCTCAGGGTACCGGGAGCCTTCTGGTCACGGTAGCTGTTGCTGTTCAGAATCTTGATTTTGATCTTGTCAGTGATGTTGTAGATAGCATTAGCATTAAAGGTGTAACGCTCAACGCGGCTGCTCTTGTACCATCCCGGGTCGGTCATTACCGATGCCGAGGTGTAGAACGAGCCCTTGTCGGTACCACCCGAGATGCTCACGGCGTGGTTCTGCATCACGTTGTGGTTGAACAACAGGTCGAACCAGTCGGTGTTACGCATCTCAGCCTGACGCAGATACTGATTGCGGGCATTCTGAGTGTTGGGCAGACCGAATTGGCCGGTCTCAGGATTGTAAGAGTCCATCAAATTGTACATCTGGCCATAAACACCCGAGGTGGTGCTGTTCACCAGGTTGGCATACTCGAGCCAGCCCTTCTGCTCCATCTCGCGAAGAATACTCATCTGCTCCTGAGAGTTGCAGATGTTGAAGTCGCGATAGTTGGGCTTCAGGCGGTAGGTGAACTCACCCGTGTAGTTGATGGAGGTTGCACCCTTGCGACCAGTCTTGGTGGTGATAACGATCACACCAGCGTTAGCCTTGGCACCATAGATCGAGGTAGCGGAACCGTCCTTCAGGATCTGGAAGCTCTCGATATCGTCGGCGTTAAGACCGGCAACGGCCGAGGCGATCAGCGTGGTAGCGTCACCCGACGAGAGGTCGTCAGCACTAATGTCCACGTTGTCCTCCAGAATCACACCGTCCACAACCCAGAGGGGCTTGGAGCTACCATAGATAGAGGTAGCACCGCGCACGCGGATCTTGGGCGCTGTACCGAAGGTACCGGACACGTTCTGAACCTGCACACCCGACACGCGGCCTTCAAGACCACGGCTGACGTCGGCAACACCCGAGAGTTTTGTCTTCTCGGCATCGACGCTCTGGGTAGCACCAGTAAAGAGTCGTTTGTCCACCTTCTGGTAACCGGTGACAACGACCTCGTTAAGCATTTCACCCTTGGGCTTCATGACAATCGTCATTCCAGACTTACCGGCAACGATTGCATCCTCGTAGCCCACATAGGTGACTTTAATCTTAGTGCCTGCTGGCACATTCAAGGTAAAATGACCATCGAAATCGGTTGCAACGCCGTTCTTGGGATTGCTCTGCTGAACGACCGAAGCACCGATAACGGGTTCGTTGTTCTCATCTAACACCGTACCGCTCACCTGGGCCGAAACACCAAGCGTGGCAAGTGCCATGACAAGGAACAAGAGTAAATGTTTAAGACTCATAAATTTTAGTTTAATTGATTAATTATTAATGTTTTATAAGTTTACTGTTAATCACCAATCCTTTTCACATGCACGGCCTCAAAACTTAATCAAATCTATTCACATAAAAGACTTAGATACCAGCATTATTTACCCGTTTCCATTCTATACGAACAAGGGATCGTCTAAGGTCTTTTCGTTTCTTAACACCACATCATAAAAGGATAGGCCTGCAAAGATAATGATTTTTTTTAATATAATGTAGGTATTTGATGTACTTTTTTCACGTTTTTTCTCATTTTATTTTAAACTCAAATCCCAATAGACTAAAAAACAGACAATTATGAAGTTTTAACCCTGGAATGACCGCTTAACAACTTTTTATAAACCTATATTTCAGTTGTTTACCCACACGGCTAGTGCAGTTTTTGCAATTCTTAAGGTTTTATTCGGGAGAAAATAAGTAATTTTGCACTACCACTATATCTCGAGATTGTTATGGAAATCGTATATGACGACAACCACCTCATCATCGTCAACAAGAGTGCGGGAGAACTCGTGCAGGGCGACCGAACGGGCGACCCGACGCTCATCGACTCGGTGAAGGCCTGGATCAAGGAGAAATACAACAAACCCGGCAACGTCTTCCTGGGTGTGACACACCGCATCGACCGTCCCACCTGCGGGCTGGTGGTTATGGCCAAGACCAGCAAGGGGCTGTCCAGAATGAACGAACTCTTCCGCAAGGGCGAGGTGCACAAGACCTATTGGGCCGTGGTCGGCAACCAGCCACCGGAGGCCGAGGCGACACTCACCCACTACCTCAAGAGCGTGGAGCAGAACAACAAGACCCGCGTGAGCATCGTGCCTCGTGAGGGCCACCAGAAGGCAGTGCTCCACTACCGCGTTATCGCCGTCAGCCAGCGCTACTGGCTGCTCGAGGTGGACCTCATCACGGGTCGTAAGCACCAGATACGCGCCCAGTTATCGGCCATCGGCTGCCCCATCAAGGGCGACCTCAAGTATGGCGCCCCGAGGAGCAACCCCGACGGCGGCATCTCCTTGCAGGCCCACCGCATCCGCTTCACCCACCCCGTCAGCGGCCAGGAAATCGACATCACGGCTCCCCTGCCCGACGACTTCAAGCGACTTGGATTTGAAAACGTTTCTGAGTCGTGAACAACTACCGCCGCCTGTGGTTTTGTTTTTGCAATGATATAGCTGTTGGCCCAAAACCCTGCGGGGCTAATGCTAATTACACGAATTAGACCATTTTAACGCGAATTTTTAATATTTTTTCGTGAAATTCGCTTATTTAGTGAAATTCGCATTAAAAAACTTTCAGGGTCAACTCCTATATCGTTACCTTTGTTTTTCTGAAGAAATATGGTTACCTTTGCAGCAACTAAATCAACTATTAACAGAATAACTTTTATCTCAAATTATGGCAAACAACCCTGAATTCCGCTATGCGCCCATGTTTCAGTTGGGCAAAGACGACACTGAATACTACAAACTCACCAGCGACTATGTGTCGGTGGGAGAGTTTGAGGGTAAACCCATCTTGAAAATCGAGCCCGAAGCGCTGACAATGCTGGCCCAACAGGCTTTCCGCGACGTGAACTTCCTGTTGCGCCGCTCTCACAACGAGCAGGTGGCCAAAATCCTGCGTGACCCTGAGGCCAGCGACAACGACAAGTATGTGGCACTTACCTTCTTGCGCAATGCCGAAGTGGCAGCCAAGGGCCAACTGCCTCTGTGCCAAGATACTGGCACGGCCATCATCCACGGCGAAAAAGGCCAGCAGGTATGGACCGGATTCTGTGACGAGGAAGCTCTTGCCCGTGGCGTGTACAACACCTACACCCAGGAGAACCTGCGTTACTCCCAGAACGCTCCGTTGAGCATGTACGAGGAGGTAAACACCCGTTGCAACCTGCCTGCCCAGATTGACCTGGAATGTGCCGAGGGCATGGAATACCACTTCCTGTGTGTCACCAAGGGTGGCGGCAGCGCCAACAAGACCTACCTGTACCAGATGACCAAGGCTGTGCTCAATCCCGGCACGCTGGTTCCCTTCTTGGTTGATAAGATGCGCACCCTGGGCACGGCAGCTTGCCCGCCCTATCACATCGCCTTCGTCATTGGCGGCACCAGTGCCGAGAAGAACCTGCTGACCGTCAAGTTGGCTTCCACCCACTACTACGACAACCTGCCCACCACGGGCGACGAGACGGGTCGCGCCTTCCGCGACATCGAACTCGAGAAACAAGTGCTCGAAGAGGCCTATAAGATCGGCCTTGGCGCCCAGTTTGGCGGCAAATACATGGCTCACGACGTACGCATCGTTCGCCTGCCGCGCCATGGCGCATCTTGCCCCATCGGATTGGGCGTTAGCTGCAGTGCGGACCGCAACATCAAGGCCAAAATCAATGCTGACGGCGTGTGGATCGAGAAGCTTGATGACAAGCCTACCGAACTGATTCCTGAGGAGTTACGCCAAGCTGGAGAGGGCGACGGCATCAAGATTGACCTGGACCGTCCCATGAGCGAAACGCTTGCCATCCTCGACAAGTATCCCGTATCGACCCGCGTGTCGTTGAGCGGCACCATCATCGTTGGCCGCGACATTGCTCACTCCAAGTGGAAAGAGCGCTACGACCGTGGTGAGGGCATTCCCCAGTACATCAAGGATCACCCCGTACTGTATGCTGGTCCCGCCAAGACGCCCAAAGGCATGCCCTGCGGCTCGATGGGCCCGACTACCGCTAACCGAATGGATCCCTATGTTGACTTGTTCCAGAGCCTGGGCGGCAGCATGGTGATGATTGCTAAAGGTAATCGCAGTCAGGAAGTTACCGACGCTTGCAAGAAACACGGCGGTTTCTACCTGGGAAGCATCGGCGGTCCCGCTGCCATCCTGTCCCAGGAGAGCATCAAGAGCATTGAGTGTGTAGAGTATCCCGAGCTGGGCATGGAAGCCGTGTGGAAAATCCGCGTCGTTGACTTCCCCGCCTTCATCCTCGTGGACAACAAGGGTAACGACTTCTTCAAGAAAATCGGCCTTTAAGACAACACCTAATTCCCTCCACTAAAACACCACCGCGCGACCCGAAATTGTCGAGTCGCGCGGTTTTTTACCACCCTAAACGCTCAAAAACACTACCATTTTCAGTAAAAATATGTTAAATAACACATATTTTCGCTACAAACCACTTGACAGGTGACGAAAAAGCATTACCTTTGCAGTCGCAAATTGCGGGATGGAGCAGTGGCAGCTCGTTGGGCTCATAACCCAAAGGTCGTCAGTTCGAGTCTGGCTCCCGCTACTAGACAGGAGGGCAAACGATATGTTTGGCCTCTTTTTGTGTCTATTTGTGATGAAATTTAGCCCATAGGATTGCACGCGTGCCGATTTATTTGTAAATTTGCTTGATTAATCACAACAATAATCCTCCAAGCTATGAAACAGATTGCGGTACTTTTTGAAGGAGATATCAATCGGCGTCTAGGCGTGTTCAATGCGGTCGTCAACCGCGTGAAGCATTTGCAGCAAGTCGCTGATTACAAGATTGATGTGTATATGTTCCAGGTGTATGACGGCTGGCTGATGCGCCGCCTTCGTCACAGCAAGAAAATCGACGCCCGCCCTGACGAAATCATTGCCGACGGCGTGAAAATACACGTCACGTGGTTCCGCCGCCGATGGACCGACGCATTGATGCACCGCCTGTTCCACAAGCCGCCTCGCGCTCTGATGCGACGCCTGCACCGCCTGGGATGGGAGATGCGCGGCCACGATTTGGTCAGCGCTCATGATCGCATCATGGGCCATGCTGCAGTATTCGCCGGCAAGAAACTGCACATCCCCAGTTTCATCACATGGCACGGAGCAAGCATCTATACTGACCCACCTCGCGACCCGATGATTAAGGAGCTAACCATCAAGCTATTGCACAGCCCTACCTGCAATTTCTTTGTCAGTCAAGGTCTGCTTGATAAAGCCCATGCCGAACTCACTAACGGCTTCCCCGCCGAGATTCTGCTGAATGGCGCAAGCGAGCAATTCCAGCGCTATAGTGACGAGAAACGCTCCTCGCTGCGCAAGAAATATGGCCTGAACGACGACGACAAAAAAGTCGTTGCCTTTGTGGGCCGATTTGAGCCCGTAAAGAACGTGACCCTTCTTCCAGATATTTATCAAAAGATTGAAGAGAAGTACGGCAAGAAATTGACATTCTGGGCAATAGGTGACGGAATACAACTTGAAGAAACCCGTCGATTAATGGCCGAAAAAGGCGTCCCGTGCCACTTCACCGGCAAGGTGCCGCCCGATGAAATACCCGACCTGCTCAACTGTGTAGATCTCCTGGTTTTGCCCAGCAGCCTAGAAGGCTTGCCCCTGGTTGTCATCGAGGCCTTATCCTGTGGCGCTCATGTAGTTGCCACCAATGTGATAGGCACTGCCGAAGCCGTGGGGCGCGAGAATGCGATCGACCTAGGCGACAACTTTGTTGACCGCTTTACTGACCGTGCCGTGCAGTTGCTTCAAGGAGGAATCAAGCAGGAATTACCCCCCGAAGTAAGCTGGGTTGCCACCGCCCAAAAGGAAAATCAAATTTATCAACAGTATTTAAATCAATAGTGATTTATAATCAATTATTTGAACACATTTAATTAAAGTAATTATTTAAAAAATTTATTTTTCTATAGCATTACTATAAAAAATAGTGTTTAATTTGATTAATATCAATATTTTAAGATAAGAAATTTTAGAAATGCCACAATTTGCCGAAACATTGCTGCCACTTGCCATTCCTGGCACCTATACTTACCGTGTTCCCGAGGGGATGCGGCTCTCCATCGGCATGCGTGTTTTGGTACCCTTTGGGCGTAAAAAAATCTTTACTGCCATCGTCACGTCACTGCATGACAGGGAACCCAAGGGATATGATGTAAAAGAGATTTTGGGACCCCTAGACGGCAAGCCTATCCTGCGGCATCCCCAATTAGATTTTTGGCAATGGATTGCTGATTACTACCTGTGCTCGATGGGCGAGGTTTATAAGGCGGCAGTCCCCTCGGGATTAAAGGTCGAGAGCGAGACCACCATCAGCGTCAATCCAGACTTCGAGGAGAGCGAACCCGGGCAACTATCCGACCGCGAGCGGGTCATCCTTGACTTCACAGCTCAACGTGGACGCGTTCAGATTGCCGAAATTGCACACGCAACTGGATTCAAGACCGTAGAGCGAAATGTCAGCCACTTATTAGACATGGATGCGCTACACGTGAGCGAGCGGGTCATTGACAACTATCGCCCTAAAACTGAGGCATGTGTGCGTCTCACAATCGCCCATAATGATGAGGAAACACTGCACCAGTTTTTTGACCAGTTAAAACGTGCACCTAAGCAAGAATCCCTCTTGCTGGCCTATCTGGACATGTCGAGATGGCTTCAGGGAGGCGACGTGAAAGAAGTGAGCAAGGAAAATCTACTGAAACGGGCCGGAGTGAGTGGTGCGGTCCTTCACGAGGCGGTGAAGCGCGGCATGTTTGAAATCTATAAGAAAGAAATCAACCGTTTTGCCGAACTGGGCAGTGTGCTGGAGGAACCGCCCACATTGAGCGACGAACAACAACGCGCCTATACCGAAATCCACCAGTCGATGCGCGAACACGCCATCACACTGTTGCACGGAGTGACCAGCAGCGGCAAGACATCAGTCTATATGCACTTGATCGCTGACGCGTTGAAACTGGGCAAGCAGGTGCTCTACCTCGTTCCCGAGATTGCTTTGACCACCCAGTTGACCCGACGTCTGAGGCGCGTGTTCGGCGACAAGCTGCTGATTTACCATTCAAAATTCAGTGATAACGAGCGTGTTGACATCTGGAAAAAGCTGCTAGACACGAGTGAGCCGTGCGTGATTATTGGGGTTCGTTCTTCGGTATTCCTGCCCTACTCCAACCTGGGGCTTGTTATCGTTGATGAGGAGCACGACAGCAGTTACAAGCAACAGGACCCCGCGCCCCGCTACAACGGACGCAATGCCGCGCTCGTGCTAGCTCAGATGCATGGTGCCAAAACGGTACTGGGCTCGGCCACGCCTGCCCTCGAAGTCTATCACCTGGCACTTGAGGGGCGCTATGGCCTGGTCAAACTGATGACACGCTATGGCGACATCAAGATGCCCGATGTCAAAGTCATCAACACCATCCAAGCCCGCAAACGCCGCGAGATGAACGGCTTGTTTAGCAATGAACTCATTACAGAGTGCCGCAAGGCATTGGCCGACGGACAGCAGGTCATCCTGTTCCAGAACCGCCGTGGCTACTCGCCGATGGTGCGCTGCAAGGAATGTGGCTGGGTGCCAAAATGCGAAAACTGCGATGTCTCGCTCACCTATCACAAGCACAACCACAGTCTGGTGTGCCACTATTGCGGCTATGCCCTCCCCTTGCCCGACTTGTGCCCAGCATGCCAGTTGCCTGGCATCGAGATTGTTGGCTATGGCACCGAGCGCATCGAGGACGACATTGACGCCGTTTTCCCCGGCGAGAAGATTTCGCGCATGGACCTGGACACCACACGCAGCAAGAACAGCTATGACCGCATTATTGACGACTTCTCGGCCCATCGCACCAACATCCTGGTGGGCACTCAGATGGTGACCAAGGGGCTGGACTTTGACGCCGTGAGCATTGTGGGCATCCTCAATGCCGACACGATGATCAATTTCCCCGACTTCCGCAGCCACGAGCGCGCCTTTGACATGCTGGAGCAGGTATCGGGTCGCGCAGGAAGGGCTCACAAGCAGGGCCAAGTCATTATCCAAACCAGCAATCCCGAGCACGATGTCATCAAGTTCGTCCAGGCCCATGACTACGAGGGATTTTACCAGCACGAACTGGCCGACCGCCAGCAATTTGGCTATCCCCCGTTCACCAAGGTCATCAACATCTACCTCAAGCACCGAGACGATGCCACCGTGGGCGAACTCGCCGTTCGCTACAGCGGTCTGTTGCGACAAGTGTTCGGCACACGCGTTCTAGGCCCCATGGCACCCTTTGTGGCACGGGTTCAGAATCTGTTCATCCGCCAAGTCGTCCTCAAGATGGAGACTGCAGCCTCTATGGCAAAGGTCAAAGGCATACTGCGGCAACTCTACGAGCAGATGCTCGCTGCCGACGCGCGCATGAAGGCCGTAAAACTTTACTACGACGTCGATCCCGTCTAAATCTGTGCCGCCCAAGAATGGCCGTTTGAAACGCCCCTATCACCCCAAAATCGGGAAGGATTATGGAAAAGTTTCTTTATTGTACCCCGAAATTCAATTTTTTGGAGTAATTTTGTGGCTTGATTTCATAGAACTACAAGAAACGACAATAAAATACATAGAGATTGTATGAAACTGATAGACGGAAAAATGACTGCCGCTGCCATCAAAGAGGAAATCAAGGCTGAAGTGGAGCAGATGATAGCTAGTGGGCTGAAGCGCCCGCATCTGGCCGCTGTGCTGGTGGGCCACGATGGCGGTTCTGAAGCCTATGTGAAGAATAAAGTTATAGCCTGTGAGAAATGCGGGTTCAAGTCGTCACTGATTCGCTTTGACGAAGACGCCACCGAGGACCAAATCCTAGACTGCATTCGCTCCCTTAACGAGGACCCTGACGTTGACGGTTTTATCGTGCAATTGCCTCTTCCCAAGCACATCGATGAGCAGAAGGTCATCAACACCATTGACTACCGCAAGGACGTTGATGGTATCCACCCGATGAACGCCGGCCGCATGGCATTGGGATTGCCGAGTTTCATCTCAGCAACACCTCTGGGCATCATCACCCTGCTGAAACGCTACAACATTCCCACTTCAGGCAAGAAATGCGTGGTGCTGGGACGCTCTAATATCGTGGGCAAGCCCATGGCACAACTGATGCTCCAGAAACAACATGGCGATGCAACGGTAACCGTGTGCCACAGCCATTCAGCGACCCTCAAGGACGAGTGCCGCCAGGCCGACATCATTATTGCCGCTATTGGTCACCCCGATTTTGTCACCGCCGACATGGTCAAGGAAGGTGCCATTATCATTGACGTGGGCACTACCCGAGTTGCCGACCCCGAGAGCAAGACCGGCTATCGCCTGAACGGTGACGTGAAATTTGACGAGGTGGCTCCCAAGTGCGAATACATCACCCCCGTCCCCGGAGGTGTAGGTCCCATGACCATCTGTTCGCTGATGAAGAACACGCTTGCAGCCGCCAAAAAAGAATACTACCAGTAAAATAGTTAATAGTTAATAGTTAATAGTTAATAGTTGGCGGTACAGAAGGTTTTTACTAGACATTTTATAACTCCCAATACTCTATAATAATGAGGGACTTCAACCATTGCAGTGAAGTCCCTCATTATTTAACTATTCTCTCGAGATGTCTTTACGATACTTGTCAACAGCTTCATTAACTCAGTACAGTCATTATCAATGCTTGTGAACTCAATATCAGTTAGATAATCTGTCTTATATAATAATTCCAGCCAATATCTGGTCTCGGCACATTCTTTTAACGATATGAACACCTTTGCTAGAAAGTCACTGCGGCTAACACCATACAAAGCCTCAGAGAGATTTGCGCCAATAGAAGTTCCAGAACGTAATAGTTGCTTTGACAGAATAAATTCGCGTTTGTCATCACATAAGTACTTGTATAGCTTTACAATCCTTATGGCAAATTCCTTGCTTTTGTCCAAGGTCAAACTTTCAGCTATACAAAATCAACTATTAACTATTCTCTATTAACTATTAACTAATCAAAGAGTCCTTCGGTGGCATCGTCCTGGCCACCACCGCCGCCGTCGCCGCCGGAGTTGCCGCCTCCGCCGCCACCGCCGTGCCAGCCACCGCCTCCGCCGCTACCATAGTAGCCGCTCAGCTCGTCTCCGCATGCATTAAAGCCCTTGGGGAACTCAAACTTGGTGCTTTGCTTGTAGGGCAATTGCTTGTCATCATAGATCCACTTCATGAAGTAACCCAGGATAGGCAAAGCGGCCTCGGCGCCCTGACCCATCGCCATGCTGTTGAAATGAATGTAGCGCTCCTCGCCACCGACCCAAACGCCAGTCACCAGTTCAGGGGTGAAGCCCATGAACCAACCGTCACTGTGGAAGTTGGTGGTTCCCGTCTTGCCGCCCATCTCGGCAGTGATGCCGTAGGCATAACGCAGGCGAGCACCAGTACCACCATCTACAACCTCGGTGAGCATCGAGAGCATCTTCAAGTAGGTGTCCTCGCTCATGATCTCGGTCTGGCTGCCAGTAAACTCGGCTACCACGTTACCGCGGTTGTCGGTAATGCGCGAAACATACACTGGCTCAACTCGCATACCGCCATTGGCGAATGCCGAGTATGCTGCCACCATCTCACGCAGGGTGATCTCGCACGAGCCCAGGCTCAATGCGGGAACAGGATCAAGGTAGCTCGTGATGCCGAAGCTGTGCATCCACTTGGCCAACTCTGAAGGGGTCATGGTGTAATAGCCATTGCGTTCAATCCAGTTCTCGCGCGTACCACGCATGAAACCAGCCGAAATCCAGTTCTTGGAGTACTTCAACGCGTTACGCAGGTCCATAGCGCCACCACTACCCTCATTCTGGGGGTTGTAAACCTCGTTGTTCCAAATGATGTTGGGCGCACCACCAGGACGGGTTGAGCAGGGAGTCAATCCACCGAACTCAATAGCCTGTGAATACACAAAGGGTTTCACCGTCGAACCAATCTGACGACGACCCGTCGAGACCATATCATACTTAAAGAAGCGGAAGTTGGGACCGCCAACGTAAGCCTTGACAAAGCCCGTGACGGGATCCATCGACATCATGGCACAACGCAGGAACGACTTGGTGTATAACAACGAGTCGAGCGGTGACATCTGCGCGTCAAAACCACCCTCATAGTTAAAGAGGTGCATCTGCACCGGCTTCTTGAAGTTCTCCATGATTTCGGCATCGCTCAGGCCCTGGTTCTTGAGGACACGATAACGTTCGCTATGACGGATGGCGGCGTTGATAAGGGCTTGCTTGCCAGCGCTGGAGAGCTCCTGCTTGTTGTTGGTATAAGGATTCTTGGTACCGCCACGCTCACGCAGGAATGCGGGCTGCAGGGTCTTGCTCATGTGCTTGTGCACGGCCTTCTCGGCATACTCCTGCATGCGTGAGTCGATGGTGGTGTAAATCTTCAAGCCATCGGTATATATATCATAATGTGTACCGTCGGGCTTGGTATTCTTGTTACACCAGCCATACAAGGGATTGACGGCCCAAGCCACCGAGTCGTCGATAAAGGCCTGTTGGTTCCACGACGGGTAGTCCTTGCGGTTGGGCTTTTTAGCAGTCATCACACGACGGAGCTCCTCGCGGAAGTAAGGTGCGGGGCCATCGTTATGGTCCAGTTTCTGGAATTTGATGATCAGCGGCAACGCCTTGAGCTGCTCGCACTCGGCGTCGCTCAGGAATCCTGCCTTGACCATCTGCTCAAACACCACATTGCGGCGCTGACGAGTTCGCTCGGTATAGCGCACAGGATTGAAATAGGACGGATTCTTGCACATACCAACCAGCGTAGCAGCTTCCTGGATATTGAGGTCCTTAGGCTCCTTGTCAAAATAAACACGGCTTGCCATCTTGATACCCACAGCGTTGTTCAAGAAGTCAAACTGGTTGAAGTACATCTTAATGATCTCATCCTTGGTATAATAGCGCTCGAGCTTAACGGCGATAACCCACTCGACGGGCTTCTTCAAGGCACGCTCAAAGATGTTGTGAGACTCAGGAGAATAGAGCTGCTTGGCCAGCTGCTGGGTGATGGTACTGCCACCACCAGCGCTTTTCTGTCCCATGATGACGCGCTTGATCACAGCACGCCCGAGGGCCTTCACGTCAATGCCCGAGTGCTCCTCAAATCGTGAATCCTCGGTAGCAATCAGCGCCTGGGTCAAGTAAGGGGACATCTCGTCAAAGTCCACATAGATGCGGTTGCTGCGGCTACGGTAGTAGCGGCCCATCTCCACACCATCGGCACTGTAGATGGTCGATGCGAACTTGTCGGTAGGATTCTTTAACTGGTCAATGGGCGGCATATAGCCGATCACGCCATTGTAAATCAACACAAACAGCAACACCAGCAGTCCCACCAAAATGGTGAACCACATCCACATCTTGCGGGTAATGCTACGGCTCTTGTTTCTCTTCTTTCCAGCAGTTTTTTCGCTCATATTTTAGTCTAGTTATTTACATTAACAATCTACCAATCAAACCTTTGGAGTATCCCAACAGGTCAAATCGGCACCTATCAACCTGCAAATATACTAAAAAGTTTTCAGTTCTTCAATTCCTGGATTTAGTTTTTCGACCCAACAGCATCAAATAATTGACAAAAATTGTAACGATGAATGGCATGAACACGAACGTTACCAACGATTATCCATTGACTATTGATTATTTTGTCTATCTTTGCAGCCATGCAATACATTGGCGAACTAATTTCAATTGGTGTGGCGTTCTCATGGACTGCCACGGCATTGCTGAGCGAGTTTGGCAGCAAACGCATGGGCAACCTGACGTTGAACTTGACACGCATGGTCATCACCCTCATTTTCTCAGGCATCCTGTTCTGGGCTGTGGGTGGCACACCCTTGCCTGCTCACGCCAGCACCGAAGCCTATCTGTGGATGATGCTGTCTGGACTGGTGGGCTATGTCATCGGCGACTTTTGCCTATTCCAGTGCTACATCATCATCGGCTCCAAATTCGGCCAACTGTTTATGACACTGGCCCCCATCACAGCAGCCATCATGGCCTGGTTCACATTAGGCCAGGAATTACGGCCCACAGCCATCCTCGCCATGATTGTCACGCTTGCAGGTATTGCCATCAGCGTGCTTGGACGCGGTGATAAGCGCAAGTTGTCGCTCAAATTGCCCCTTGCGGGTGTGCTTTTTGCTATCGGAGCTGCTGTTTGCCAAGGTGTTGGCCTGGTACTGAGCAAGATAGGCATGGACCACTATGAGGCTACGCTGACAAGCTCCTTGCAGCCCTGGATACTGCCTTTCCACGCCAATTTCTTCAGGTGTGTGGCGGGTGTCATCGGTTTCACGTTGCTGATGGCCCTGCGAGAGGGATTCGAGCCATTAAAGAAGGGGTTACACGACCGTAAGGGTATGGGAGCAGCCGTGTTGACGACCATTTTTGGACCATTCGTCGGCGTGGGCGCATCGCTGTTGGCCGTACAATACACCGCTGCGGGGATCGCCAGCACACTGATGGCGCTGACACCCATCATCATCATCCTGCCCGCATGGTGGTTGTTCAAGCAGCCCATCACGATGAAAAGCCTGCTGGGAGCCCTCATTTCGGTCATTGGCGTGTCACTATTCTTCCTGCTCTAAAAGAGCCCAAAAACAAAAAAAAATAATGAGCGGGCTTTGGAAACGACCCGCTCAATTTATTTAAACAAATATTTGATTATCAAAGTTATGCGTTATCGAGTAGAAGATGCTTAAAGGCCGTGAAACCGTTGGGCATCTTCACCACATGCATCTTTCCTCCCATGAAACGGGCCAACTGAGCGGGCAAAATCAGAGATTCGTTGATAATACCCTCCATGAGCGTCTTCAACTTAGCCGGATGGGCCGTCGCCAGCGCGACACCCGTCTCGCCAGGCTGCAGATCCTCGGCCAGGGCCCGATAGGCGACTGCGGTGTGCGGATCGAGCAGATAGCGCTCGTCACGATAGGTCTGACGGATGGTCTCGATAATCTGGTTGTCGTCGTAACTGTAGGCATGGATGTGGCGGCAGATGTTCTCGTGACTGCCCAGGAGTTCCACCACGCGAGCAAAGTTGTTGGGGCAGCCTGCATCGAGCGCGGGTGCTATACTGTATTGTGTGGGTTTGGGCGTGAAAACGCCCGTCTTGACGTAGTTATAAAAGATGTTATTCTGGTTCTCCACACTGATGAAACGCTTCACGGGAAGCCCCATCTGCTGTGCCATCAAGCCACTGGTCAAGTTGCCCAGGTTAGAGCACGGTATTGCGAACACAAGGTCATTAACCTTCTGCTCCCGAAGCAGTTGTGTGTAAGCCCAGAAATAATATATCATCTGCGGCACCAGGCGAGCATAGTTAATCGACATGGCGCTCGTGAGTCGCATCACTGTGTTGAGTTCAGAATCCATAAAGGCTTCCTCAACCAGCGACTTGCAGTCGTCATAGGAGCCGTTGACTTCGATGGCCGTCACATTACCGCCCAATGTCGCGAACTGGGTCTTCTGTATCTTGTTGACCGCATCTCGCGGATAGAGTACATAGACGTTAACGCCAGGCATGCGCCAGAAACTATTGGCCACGGCGCTACCCGTGTCGCCGCTCGTGGGAACGAGCACGTTGAGGGTCTTCCATTCGGGGTGACGCGTGCGGTAATGGTTGAGCAGGCGTGCCATGAAACGCGTGCCCACGTCCTTAAACGCCATGGTCGGGCCATGGAACAATTCCAACACATGGTTGCCAGCGGCAGTCTTGACAAGAGGTATCTCGAAGTCAAACGCACTGAAGACGATGTCGTGCAGCACATCCTCGGGCACATCATCCTTCAGGGCAAAAGCAATGATGGCGTAGGCCATTTCCTGCAACGACATGGCGCTCATGTTGCGCAAGAACGCCTTGGGCAGACGCGGCAAACTGTCTGGTATGTACAAGCCTCCATCCGGGGCCAGTCCACGGGTAACCGCCTGTTCCAGCCGCGCGGTGTGTTGATAGTTATTTGTGCTATGGTAAAGCATGGTCAATGCTTCAACTGTCGATAATTACTGTTCCAGGTGCACTCGGATTAAAGGTATTCTTCACCCATACGGGGATATGTTTCATCGCCACGGGGGCAATGGTGGGCGGGTAGATGACTTTAGCACCAGCATCACACATTTCCTGGGCCTGGGCATAAGTCATCTGGGGAATTACCGTTGCATCGGGATGAGTACGCGGATCAGCAGTCATAAAACCGTCCACATCGGTCCAGATTTCCAGCGCCTCGGCATCGAGCAAAGAGGCAAGGATGGCAGCGGTATAGTCACTGCCGCCACGCCCCAGATTGGTCACCGCGCCCGATGCGGTGTC
This sequence comes from uncultured Bacteroidales bacterium, assembly GCA_902774055.1. GTDB lineage: Bacteria > Bacteroidota > Bacteroidia > Bacteroidales > Muribaculaceae > Sodaliphilus. The sequence goes on along the minus strand of CACYGX010000006.1, from coordinate 36,394 downwards.
ACGCGAGATAAAGCCTTGAATGACATGCACTCCACCCTCGTCGAGCCTTGCAAAATCGGCTTGAACGAGTTTCCCGGTTTCCTCCCAGTCCAGCACACGCCCCTTGGAATCGGGATTTGTGCGCATAAAGTTGAGGGACAGGTGGGGGATTCCATCCTCGAACATCCCGGTCACAATCGCCGACGACAGAATCTCACCATGGGCGACGATGGCGTCACACACGCGCTCAATCTCATCAACAGGCATGTGGGGATTGGTTGCAAGAGCCAGATAATAGGGCTTGAGGCTCTCATCGATAAAGCGGTCGATGGTCGCATGCACCTGTTCACGCATCGCCTCAACAACCACGCCATCGATGGCATCATGATGCCTCTTGCGTGCGGCTTCGAGCGTGTCCAGGCACGATATCTCGCGCTGCTGAGCCTGCTCGCACATTGCCAGCAACTGGTTGGTAAAGCCTCCCATTGCCGACACGACAACAAGCACAGGCTTGCTTTCAGCGTTAACTATATCCCTGAGGTTGAGCAGACTCTCGACACTGCCGACCGAGGTCCCTCCAAATTTCATGACTTTCATTGCTATCTCAATTTCAATCTCTCTTTTTACATAACGTAATAAGCGCTGAAATATTGGAGTGAAACATAGAAAAAAACGACACAACAGCCTCGCAAGAATTGCCGATAATGGCGATAATGAAAGTTTTCGTGGAATTTAGCGGTAAGTGACGTGATTTTATTGTATATTTGCAAGCATGAACAATTGGGACCAGGACATTTTTCACCTCAATGACACCCAGCCTGAACCCCAGCGAGGATCACTGCTGGTGGCTAAGCCGACTGTGGGCGACTTCTTTTTCAAGCGGTCGCTGGTGCTCATTGTCGATGCCGATGAGGGCGATGGTGCCATGGGCGTGGTGGTCAATCACTACACCGGCTATAACCTGCGAGACATCATGCCCGAAATCGAGAGCGTTGAGGAAATCCCCCTGTTCCTGGGAGGGCCTGTGGGCACCCAGATGATGTTCTACATGCACACGTTAGGGCCCGAGGTGATACCCGAGGCCATCGACGTGGGCGACGGAGTGTACTTCGGCGGCGACTTTGAAGCCATCAAGCGATATGTGGAACTCGGATCGCCAATAGAGGGCCGTATCAAGTTCATCGTGGGTTACAGCGGATGGGGAAAAGACCAGCTCAGTAGCGAAATCGCCCGCCACGATTGGGCCGTGCTCAACAACTGCGGCCACCAGCTGCTGATGGGTGACGGCGATGATGACCAATGGCGCCGTGCCGTCTCGCGGTTCGGCGATCGTTATCACCTGTGGCTCAACCTGCCCAGTGACCCGACCAACAACTAATAACCTGACCAAATCATGAGTTTAATCATCGGCATAGACGTGGGTGGCAGCACCACCAAGATCATTGGTCTCGAGGACGGCAAGGTCATCAAGTCGTCCATGACCATCAAGGCCAACGACCCCATCACATCGCTGTTTGGAGCCTTTGGCAAATACATCTACGACAACAACATTGAGTTGAGCGAAATCGATCAAGTGATGCTCACCGGCGTTGGTGCCAGCAGTGTCACCACACCCATTTACGGCCTGCCCACCGCCCATGTTGACGAATTTCAAGCCGACGGCCTGGGAGCACAATTTGACAGCGGGCTGGAACGGCTCATCGCCGTGTCGATGGGAACCGGCACAACTCTGGTGAAGGTTGATGGAGACAGCATCAGCCACATTGGCGGCATCTCGATGGGAGGTGGCACCCTGCAAGGCCTGTCACGACTCATGCTGGGCACCAGCCATATCGACGAAGTCGTGGCCATGGCAGCCAAGGGCGACATCAGTCACATCAACCTGCAAATCAAGGACATCAGCAAGGGGGATATTGAAGGGCTGCCCATGCATGCCACTGCCTCGCTGTTTGGCAAGGCCGTAGAGAACAATGCCAACGAGAACGACATTGCCAAGGGTCTTATATGCATGGTGCTCGAGACCATCGGTTCATGCGCCGTGTTGTCCCAAGCCAACGGAGGCTTCAAGGACTTTGTGCTTATTGGCAACCTGACCCTGCTACCCGAGTGCGGCATCATCTTCCCGATGATGGAGAGCCTGTATCAAGTGCGGTTCCACATTCCCAAGAACGCCCGATACTGCACCGCACTGGGTGCCGCATTGTACTATTTTCAGCATAACAAAACCACCTAAATGAGCCCGTTATTGACAGAATAGTTATGGAACTGAGCGTTGTCATCGTCAACTACCGCGTGAAGTATCTGCTGGAACAGACTTTACGCTCGGTAGAGCAAGCCATGCAAGGCATGACGGGCGAGATTATCGTTGTCGATAACCTGTCACAGGATGATAGCATCGCGTTTTCGCGCGAACGGCATCCATCAGTCACCTATATCGAGAACCAGGAGAATGTGGGATTTGCACGCGCCAACAACCAGGCCATCATGCAAGCCCGTGGCGAGTACACGCTCATCCTCAATCCTGACACCATCATCACCCCACGATGCCTGCAAGACGGCATAGAGTGGATGAAATCCCATCCCAAGTGTGGCGCCATCGGTGCCCGCATGATGGACGGCAACGGCGTGTTCCTGCCCGAGAGCAAGAGGGCCTTCCCCACCCCCTGGGTGTCATTCTGTAAGATATTCGGCTTGTCAAAGCTGTTTCCCCGTTCCCCGTGGTTTGCCAAGTATCACCTGCGTTACTTGAGTGACCAGGAGCCCCAGTGCATCGACATCCTGTCAGGAGCCTACATGCTGTGCCGCACGGGGTTATTGCAGCAATTGGGCGGTTTTGATGAGGATTTCTTCATGTATGGAGAGGACATCGACCTGAGTTACCGCATCGTCAAGGCAGGCTATCAGAATTGGTTCCTGCCCACCCCAATGGTTCACTACAAGGGAGAGAGCACCCACAAGGACTCGATGCGCTATGTACGCATCTTCTATGACGCGATGCTCATTTTCTATCGCAAGCATTTTCCCCGATTCAGTGTCCTCTTCTACCCCATCATCAAGTTGGGTGTACTGGTGCGTGCCAGTCTGTCTATTGCCAAACGCCTGGTCAAGCGCATTCTGCCCAAACGCGGTAAAACCGCCAGCGGGTCTTGGCCTTGGGTCATCATCAGCGACAAGGCCGACGATGTGGCACAACGGGCGGGCATTACCGAATATACTGACAACCTGCCCGCTAGCGGCAACTATAACGTGTTGATCGACGACGGTTGCCACACTTGTGCCCAAGTCGTGGACTACATTTATCAGCACAGTGACAAGAGCCGTCTGGCCTTCCACATCTTTGCTGACCGTCACGGCGTTATCATCTCTCCCAAAATGTCGCAATCATGAGACAACTACTGAACAACGACACCATCACCCTGCGCCCACTGGAGCCTACCGACCTCGACATTCTCTACCGATGGGAGAATGACTCGGCGCTGTGGGCGGTGTCCGACACATCGGCACCCTATTCCCGCAAAGCCCTCTGGAGTTATCTCGAGACCTACACGGGCGACATCTACGCTCAGCGGCAATTGCGGCTCATGATCACGCTCACCAGTGACGGCACGCCCATTGGCACCATCGACTTCATGAACTTTGACCCGTTGAACAACCGGGCCGAGTTGGGTCTTTTTGTCTCTCAGGATTATCGGGGCAAGGGGCTTGGTCGTCAAGCGCTGGAACTGCTCACATCCTACGCCCGTGACCACATTGGATTGAGGCAACTGTATGTCTATATCGCGCTTGATAACGAGGTGTGCCTCAATCTGTTTAAGGATTTTGGCTATATCCAAGCTGGCGTACTGCGCTCATGGGTGAAACGCGGCACCAATTACCGCGATGTGGCCTTAATGCAAATGATATTCTAGACGACATGGCACGGGACTACAGAATCGATTCGCTGAAAGGTTTCCTGATTGTGCTGGTGGTGCTGGGACATGTCATTACCTCCCTGGACAATGTCAACACCATCAACCATGCCGTCATGGGGCTTATCTACGTGTTCCACATGCCTCTGTTCATCCTCTTGTCGGGATATCTGACCAAGCCTGCCGAGCAACAGGATAGCCGCCAATTGTGGAGGAGCGCGCTGGCCCTGTTTATCACCACTGTGATTTTCCACCTCTTGAGCTCATTCCGAATCATCTATAGGGAAGGCATGGAACGGGCTGACGTCATCTATCAATTCCCCTATGGAATCCTGTGGTACCTGATGAGCCTCATTTACTGGAGAATCCTGCTATACTACACGCCACAAGCCCTGTTGCGGCGCCCGGCACTATATCTTGCGCTGGCGTTTATCATCTCAGCATTGAGCGGAATCACCGGACTGGGTAATCTGTTATCCATCCAGCGTGCGCTCAATTTCTATCCATTCTTCCTGCTGGGCTACTACTACCGCCAGGGCCAAATCAGCGACAAGTGGTGGAAGAGCAACATCATCCACATCGTTACCGTTGTCGTCTTGCTGCCACTCATCTTCTGGCTCTATCCTCGCTGCGGCAAAGTGCTGAACGGCGCTGGCTTTTACCCCGTCACCGAGATTCCTCAGAAGGTGATTATCCTGATTTGCTCAACCGCTATGTCGTTGCTCGTCTTCAACTTGGCCCCGGATGTTAAGTGGTTGCGCCCCATCGGCAAGGACAGCTTGTTCTATTTCCTGTACCACTACTACATCATCAGGATGCTCATTTCGCCAGTGGTGGAACACTACGGTTTGCCCTGCAGCCTGCCCTTTATCCTGATTTACACCGCAATCATCATGGGCATCCTGCTGCTGATGCACAAAGTCAAATTCCTGCGCTGGCTGACGCGCCCCATTAACCCTCACCCCTCGCCTGCCAAGTCATAGCATTGGGTGCACTCTAAGAAAAAAAGCACTCCCGACACCTGATTGTGTGGGAATGCTCCTAAGTTAGATTAACCAATAATCCTACTTTATGCTTGCTAAAGTTTGTTCTGTGGGGTCAACTGCGATGATCTTACCCTCGCCGTCGAGCAGGAATGAATGGTAGCCCTCGTCAAGGCGCCAATTCTTGATGATCTTCTCTTGAGCATCACGGGACGTGCCAAACTGGGCTGATTGATCCAACTTGTCAATCTTCACGATGGCTTTAAACACATTCATGCTGCGGTCCATATTGACTGACACATGGGTGAATGGCGCATTGTCCAAGCGCGACAAGTTGTCAAAGTGCTTATTCTGAAGGCGCGACTCCACATCGGCCGACGACCAGAACGTGAGCAGCACATAATTGCCCTGATGCTGTTTCAGAGGCGACAGACCATTGTTATTGTCCAATACCAGAGAGGGAGCTTTGTAGCCAATGCGACTATCGGCAGGAGCCGAATAATACGCTGAAGTCAACAAAGTGAACAACCCCAGAATGGCAATTATCAATATTGTCTTATTCATTCATCTAATGTTTTGTTCTACAATACAAGCATCATGCAGAGCCCAACGGCTGGCACTTAGCCTTCGTCGAGTTTCGACATCCCCATGGCATCACTAATGTAACCAATAGGGTTTGCAAAATTACTCAAAAAAAGTTATTAACAAGCAAAAATGAGATATTTTTGCGCTTTTTTAGGCTTTTTCACGCCAAATCGATGCCCTTTGAGCACCATATTCACCCCCCAGAACAAATATTATTCACCGAAATAGGCCTTCATTTTTTGTCATTTGTAAAAAATGGCCTAATTTTGCAAGCTGAATATAAAACCATCATTAATAAAGAATGAAAAAGTTTTTCCCTATCTCACTTTTCGTGGCATGTCTGTTCATAGCCACCGCATTGCTGTCCTCATGTGAGTTTGACGCAAGTGAAGAGCCCGATCACCCCTACTATGCATCCTATGCTATGTCAGCCGATTATACTGAATATAATGGTCCTGACCAGCTGTTGCTCGATTTCCAAAACTGGGTTAAAGAAAACCAGGTTTATTACGACAAGCAAATCACCTACTCGACAGGTGGCGCATCAGAGTATGCCGAAACCGATGCCGAGGCGATCAAGAGATTTAATGAAAATTTTGTTCCCAAGGTGAAGGCTTACTTCGAGGAGCTCAAGACCAAACTGGCTAACGGAACATATGGCAATGTTAAGGTCGATGGTAAATTCTATGTTTATCTGGCACGTTTCCAGGGCGAAGGTAGCGGGACATTAAAGAGCGAGAGCATCTTCCTCGTTTATCCTTGATGTAGATTTATCTATCAAGAGTCAACACAGCAAGTGCAGCCCAAACGGGTTGCACTTGTTGTTATTTTTACACTTTATTCTGCATGAAAAACTGAAAAATCGCTGAAAATCGGGGTATTTTGAGCAAAAAAGAGATATTTTTGTTAAAAAATTTGATTTATTATCAAAAAATGACTATTTTAGGGGTCTGAAAAACTAATAGACAAGAATTATGGCTCGATTGAAGATCAGCGATGACTGGTGGACAGCGCCAGCCGAGGGTGAAACCGGGAACCTTATCCTGGTCACCGGCAGGCGTGGCATGGAGCCCGTAAAAGCTACGGGACTCTACCGTTATCGCATCGAGGTCACCTGGCGCTATGAGGGCGACGAAAAGGCGTTGCCCCGCTATGCCGACTCCAAATTGATGGAGGAAGTGACCGATGCTTTGATCGCAAGCTTTGACCGCGACCCTGTCGCTGTCCTGACCGGCATCTACACCGGTGACGGGCAACGCAATTGGGTCTTTTATACTCGCAGTCTGCACATCTTTCAGCGGAAATTCAACGAGACACTGGCCCCCTTTGACGAGATGCCACTGGAGTTTGTCGCCGAGGAGGACCCCGATTGGGAAGAGTACCAGGAGATGTGCGAATGTGAAGTCGCCGAGGGCGAAGATTGACACCACCATTTATTCATCAAGACTGCCTCGCGGTCAATATCTCGTCGAGTCAGTCTCCCAAAAACATCAAGGCTATGAAAGGAATTGAGTTTTGGATTTTGATTGCCGTGGGTGTCGGAGTGGTAGCCAGCGTGCTTACCGTTATCTTTACCCGACATGCCAGCAAAACAGATGCCGGTGTCGCCCAGATTGAAGAAGATGGCGAATATGAAGGTTCCATGGGCGGGAGTTTCGTGTCCTTAGCCTTCCTCTTCAGCATTCTGGCATTTCTTGTCATCTGGCTGGCTAACGCCATGGCAGGCCGCAGTATCTTCTAAGCGGCCACACAACACGCAGCAGCATTGACCCGCAGGACGGGCAATGGCGGAGGAACCAAAAACAGGGAACGACCCCCTAACCGAGGGTGTATCCCTGTTTTGTTATTACCAGGCCAACCGATCGATGGTCACATCATTAGTCTCCAGAAAGAAAAGCTGAGATGCTTTTGATGGCTAATGTAGGGCCTCGCCTTGGCGAGGCCCTACATTAGCCACTGCCAAGCCAGCAGTTCAGCACATAGATTGCTATTCATCAGCAAACTACGATGAACTTAAAAACATTTATTTGGCACTACTTAGTGGATTTATTCTCGGCATAGAGCAGGAGGCAAAAGATAACCTCTACCCCAACCATGCACAGGGCAAGCACCTGGGGCGGGAACATCAATCCCACAACAAGGGCGCCAAGGGTCACAACGCCTGTCATGATGTAATAAGCCTTAGACCGATAGAGCCATCCGAATGGCAACAGGTGGGCACCAAAAACCATCGCCAATGCCATTACCATTTTGCTAGGCATCGTGGCATACACCCACATGACGATGAGCAGATAAGGCAATTGAGCACACGAGAAGATGATACCTAACGAGGTGAGAGGATTCTCCTTGTCATTGAAGGTAATGCCCAGAGGTTTTGACAGCAGCCAGGCTATCGGCATCAGGGGGCATGTGCAACAGAAGGTCAGCAGATTCTTGGTCTCAATCGGCAACTGGGTCATGTGAACGATGAATACCATAGTCCATATCAGTACCGATGCCAAGATAAAATGCAGTCCACGCTTTTGGCCCTGAGCACAGGCCAGTCTGGTTTGTTCTAGTGATTGCTTGTCCATAGTTCCTGTATTTTTTGTGTTGTGTTGAACCCTGCGGGGCTAATGCAAATTTCACGAATATATCTAGCTAATGATCCTTCGTGAAATACATTAGCGAAATCGCATTAAAAAAACTCTCTGGGCCAACTTCAATATCGTTCCAGTCATTTTTGTTGCAAATGTAGCGATAATTCAAGAAAAACCACTATATTTGTGACACAATTCACTAAGATGAGTGACTTCTATAAAACAGTGAAGGGCGTCTCGCAGGGCATCTACCGCGAGAAAATGTCGCGATTCCTGGCGTTTGCCGAACCCGTGTCGAGCGCCGAGGAGGCACGTGCCGTCATCAAGCGTTATGCCAACGAGTACCACGACGCACGCCACTGTTGCTGGGCCTACATGATTGGCACTGAGCGAAATGAGTACTTGAGTAGCGACAATGGTGAGCCCAGCGGAACCGCCGGCAAGCCCATCCTGGGGCAAATCAACTCATTTGAACTGACCAACATCGTGATTGTGGTGATTCGCTACTTTGGCGGCATCAAACTGGGCACTTCGGGGCTCATCGTCGCCTATCGCGAGGCGGCCAAACTCGCTATTGAAGCGGGCGAAATCCTGGAATGCCATGAGCAAGCACGGCTATCATTCACCTTCCCCTACTTGAGCATGAACGATGTGATGAAAGTCGTGAAAAAGAGCGACTTGAAGGTGATAGAGCAAGCCTTTGACAACGTCTGCTCGATGACCATCGAGGCCGACGCCGACAAAGTCCCCTCGCTGCGTGACCAGTTCGCCAGCATCGACGGCACCAGCATCATCGATTAACTTTTTGCTATCCCTTATTTTTCCAGCAATTACTGGCGCAGGCGCCAGTGGAAGCGGGCGCGGACGTGGTCGTTGCCATCGGCATCGGTGACGCTCATGAGCGTGTCCATGGGGTCGCTGTCGTCGATGATGAACTGTGCCGTCTCGCCGTAACGGGTCTCCTTGACAAAAGAGATTTCCATTCGGCTGATGAAGTTGTGGTCGTAGCGCTCCATGTCAAAAAGGTTCATCAGGTGCGACAAGTAGCGCACGGTGTTGACATGGCGGTTGAAGTCGCAATCCATGTAACCGAAGGTGTAATCAATGGCTCGGCCGTCTTGAATGGGATGCAGACGGCTCATCGGCTCGATGGGACACTGCAGGTCGGACACATTCTCACGGATGTAAGCCAGTTGTGAGATATCCACGCTAGCGCGGGTATTCATATTGATAACCATCCAGATGGTGCGCACATAGCCCAGCGGATTGCCCTCGGCATCGTCGATGCGCATGTTACGCTGCGAGAAGTGGCGGTTGTAGTCCTCGATCCAAGTTGTGAGGCGGTAGTTCTCGTTAACACGGGGATAAGCCGTCATCTCGATGGTCACGCGGGAAAGCACCCACACCTGGTTTTCCTGAATCAGACGCGCGTAGCCCACTCCCCACGAGTTAGCATGTAAGGTAGCAACCTCGATAATGCGTGTCATCAGCAGGGTCAAGGGCAGTTCGCCCTGGGGGTTGCATTCGCCTGCTGCAAGGTAATAGGTCTTGGAAAATACTTTCTTATCGTTAGAGCACATTGGTTTTCTTTATCAGGTAGTTGTCTAATATCACTAGTGCCGCCATCGCTTCGACAATGGGCAGGGCACGGGGTAACACATAGGCATCATGACGGCCACGAGGCTGCAGGGTGACGGGATTGCCCTCACGGTCGATGGTAGGCATAGGCCGCATGAGTGTGGGCACCGGCTTGAAGGCGATGCGCATCACGATATCCTCGCCATTGCTGATGCCGCCCTGGATGCCGCCCGAGTGGTTGGTCATTGTGCCAATCGTGCGGTCAGCGCGTTTCACAAATGCATCCATGACTTCGCTTCCACGCTTGGAGGCCATCTCAAAGCCGTCGCCGTACTCAAAGCCGTGGACCGAGGGGATGCTCATCATCGCTGCCGCCAGCTGGGCATGGAGTTTGCCAAACACCGGCTCACCCAAGCCTGCAGGCACGCCCTTGATGGTGCACGAGATGATGCCACCCAGGGTGTCACCGTCATTAGTGGCCGACTGTATCTCCTCTTCCATGTCGGCAGCGCCAAGGCTAGGCCCTGCTGGCACAATATGGGTCTCAATGGCTATGCCCAGTGCCGATAATGCCTGGATGGCTATACCACCAGCCACAACGCGAGCCACCGTCTCACGGGCCGAAGCACGTCCACCACCACGCGGGTCGCGGATGCCATACTTGGCCTCCCAAGTGAAATCGGCATGATTCGGGCGATAGCAACGTGCTATTTCATCATAGTCGTTGCTACGGGCATCGGTGTTGCGCACGATGAAGCCGATGGGCGTACCTAGCGTCTTGCCCTGCCAGATGCCAGAGAGCACCTCCACCCTATCCTTCTCGTCACGCATGCTGCTGCCAAGGGTCTGCCCCGGGCGACGGCGATCCACAAAGCGCTGCAACTCATCCATGTCGATGTCCACGCCAGCAGGCATGCCATCGAGCACGCCGCCCATAGCAGGGCCGTGCGATTCGCCAAACGTGGTAAGCGTCAATATCTTGCCTATTGTGTTCATTCTGTCTTCTCTGCTATCAGGTCAACGGTTTCGGCGCCCACAAACTCGACTAACGCTTGTGGGTCAATCTTGAATTGAAGCCCACGCACGCCTGCGCTCACATAGATGTAATCATAAAGGATACAGGTCTCGTCAATATAGGTGGGGAACGGCTTTTTCATGCCCACGGGCGAGCAACCGCCACGAATGTAACCCGTGGTGGGCAGCAATTCCTTCATGGGGATCAGGTCCACCTTTTTGTTGCCCGACACCTTGGCGGCCTTCTTCAGGTCCACCTCCTCGGCGCCGGGGATGACGCATACCAGATGCCCCGTCTTGTCGCCTTGCAGGATGAGGGTCTTGAACACCTGCTCGATGTTCTCGCCTAACTGGTCGGCAATGTGTTGCGCACCAAGGTCGGTCTCATCCACCTCGTAGGGGATTAATTCATAGGGCACTGATGCTGCATCGAGCAGCCGGGCCGCATTGGTTTTTGCGATTTTTTTCATCGTTTTATGACATTATTCGGCAAAGTTACTTAATTTTGCACGAAAATTGACAGTTAAATGCCTATAATTTAAATTATGATAAAAATGAAGAAAATCATTTTAGCCACAATGGTGGCCATCGCTGGATGGCTGACCACACAGGCACAATCGACGCCTGCACCTGAGAGGTATAACAAATTGTTGGAGGAAACGGCCGCCATGGATCTCCGTAAAGCCGAATTCCTGATGAATGCCACAATGGAAACGCTCACCAAGGACCCCAAGGCCTATCGTCAGATGATGGAATTGGCCGAACGCCGCTTCAGCGACGCCGCCGACCCCATCCACAACGAGGCCCTGTATATGGTTGTGCTCAAGCATGCTACCAACAACTATGTGCTCAGCAATACTGAAAAAGAAAGACAACGCCTGCTGCTCGAGGGTGCCAAGAAGAACATGATCGGCTCGGTCGCCACCGACTTTGACTACGTCACCCCTGGCGACAAGACGGTTCACCACCTGAATGAACTCAATGCCGACTACATTCTCGTCTATTTCAACAACCCCGATTGCGAGTCTTGCGAAGCCGTCAAGGAGCGTTTGGCCAACAGCGAACTCATCAACAAGCTGGTGAACGAGAAAAAACTCATCGTGCTCGCCATCTACCCCTATGACAACCAGAAACTCTGGAAAAAGGCCCAGTATCCCAAGATGATGATCAACGGCTGGAATCAGAGCCGACAGATTGAATATGCAGAGTTGTATGACCTGCCTACCCTGCCCTGCTTCTATCTGCTGAATCAAAAGCACCAAGTGCTCATGAAGAACGAGGGCAGCCTCAATAAAGTCGAGGCCGCACTCAACAGCCTGACAACCGCCGAGGTTGCAGGTCCTACCAAGCCTTGATATTGTAATTACAAGTAATCAGCGCGACATGCGCTTGAGGACATTATAGCTGGGGAGCACGCCAAGCTCTCCAGCTTTGCTTAAATCGGCCACTCCCATTTCCTTGTTACCCATGCGCAGGTACATCAACCCCCGGTTGTAATAGGCCTCGGCAAGGTCAGGCTTGATTTCTATGGCCGCCGTGTAGCAGCTGATGGCACTGGTGTAATCCCCCTGAAGCATATAGCAATTGCCCTTGTTGTAGTGGGCATACACATTCTTAGGCGAGAGTTTGATCACCTGATCCAGGTCGGCTATCATCAGGTCTAGCGTTGTCGCATCCTGGCGCAAGCGCAGCATGGCTTGAGACTTGTTGTCGGGCGCATCAGCCTGCAAGTCAACGTTTTGGGCGTCACGGGCCTGGGCCATGCGGTACTGCATGTAGTGGGCGTTGGCTCGCATGAAGTAGGCAAGCATGAACTGCGGACTCATGGCGATAGCCACATCGGCATCGCTGATGGCGGCATCTGGATTCTTGACCAGCATGTACTCCATGCCGCGGGCAAAGTAGTCAATGCTGCGAGGCTTGGAACTGGCTATCAGAGAATTATAGTAGTCTATGTTGGCAAAATTACGCTGAATTTCCTCCTCGTCAAGCTGGTGCTCACCATTGATGAGCGTGAGGGTGCCGCGCAACAATCTGGATTCATTGATATCGCCTATCTCGCGAATATAGTATGTATTGCCGTTAAGTTTGTTGTCCTTAGAGAAATAGGACAGCGTGAACATGGGCAAGGGCTCCACCTCGATGTTGTCATTCTGGATGTGACCCCTTTGGCGGTTAGCATACTCGGGCTTGACAGGATTCATGTCCTTAACCGTGAGCAGGGTGTTAAAACGTTCCATAATCTCCTCGGCGGTCTCGGGCTCGTCTTTACCCCTGTTAAGGGCACGTTGCTCGGCCTTCTTGACAGCCGCAGCGACCTCAATCTCTGCAGGGTCAAAGGTCGAGACATGCGTCTTGTTGCGGCGGAAAATGGCGATAGCCTTTTCCAGGTCGGCCTCGCTGCCCTTGTTGTCGCCCATGCGGCGCTTAGCCTCGGCGCGCGCCATGTAGCCCGCTTCAAAGTTGGGGTACTTCTTCAAGATTGCCGTAAAGTCGTTGACAGCATTGCGGTACTGGCGGGTGCGCAGGTGCAACAAGGCTCGGTTGTAGAGCGCCATGAAATTAGAGGCATCCTTCTTGAGCACATAATTAAAGTCGCTGATTGCTCGGTTGTTGTCACCAACCTCGGCTCGCAGCAGACCTCTATTGAAATGGGCCTCGGTGCTCGTCGGGTCAAGGCCCAGCGCATAGTCATAGTCGGCCATCGCTCCGAAGTAATCATCAATATTGTACTTCATGTAGGCGCGGTTGATGAAGTAACCAGCATAATGCGGCTCCAGCAAGATGGCACTGTCCATATCGGCTACCGCACTCTGGAAGTCGTGGAGTGAACGGGTGGCAATTTCGGCACGCATGACATAGGCCGCAGCATTGTTCTTGCTCAGCGAGAGGCTCTTGTTCAAGTTCTCGAGGGCTGCCGTAGTGTCTGCTTTGGCAAGATTCATCTGAGCCAGGCCAATATAGGCTCGGTCATTGCGGCGATCCAGTTGCAGCAAGCGCTCAAACGTCTTTTGCGCCTCGTCATAGTTCTTCAATTCGGTCTCACATACCGCGCGGTTGATGAGCAGGTTCTTATCCTCGGGCATGAGGTTCAAGCCCGCATCATAGTCCTCAACAGCCGCTTCAAAGTTACCCTGATTTTGACGAGCCACACCTCTCACCTGATAAGCGTCAACGATGAACGGGTTGCGCTCGATAGCCATTCCTGCGTCCAATTCCGCACCCCGGTAATCCTCAAGACTGATTTTTGCCACCGAACGATAAAAATAGGGCTCGGCAAGGAACGGCTTGGCTTTAATCGCCTGATTAAAATACTGGATAGCAAGGATATAGTCCTCAAAATAAAGCGCATTGCGACCAATGTTCACCACCTGCTCAGTGTTGATTTGAGCATGAACACCCATCGACGCCACCAGCATCGCCAGCAACACCATCAAGCGCCAATATATCGATTGTATATTCTTCATCTCTTTGGTAATATATCGACAAAAGTAGATGAAAAAAATGCAACTTGCAAATCAGATTATTTAGCGACGCCCATCATGGGCAAGAAATTAAACTATTTTAATTCATATTAAGTATTCTCGCAAATTGAAGCCTGGATATCACTCAATGTAATTGTAGCCAAATCATGTACCGTAGATTCTGGTAAAGCGGCTAATCGAATAGCTTGGTTTTTTAGTACCCGTTCAAAAAGATTGCGAACATATCGAGCGTTTCCAAAGTCTCGACCTTTATTAGCAACACATGCTTTAAAATGCTGCTTTAATAACAATTCCGCATCAGGCATGAGTTGAAAGTCATACTCCTTAACCATATTCGCAAATATTAGTTTCAACTCCTCTGCTGTATAGTCTTCAAAATGAATAAATCTATTGAAACGTGAACGCAATCCTGGATTTGACTTAATAAAATCTTTCATTTCGTCAGCATAGCCGGCAAGAATTACGACTAAGCGATTGCGATCATCTTCCATTCTTTTTACCAGAGTAGCAATTGCTTCCTTGCCATAATCCTCTCGGCCTGAGCCAAGAAGTGAATAAGCTTCATCGATGAACAACACCCCATCAAGTGCGCTATCAATTATTTTATTAGTTTTCACAGCTGTCTGTCCAACATATTCTGCTACCAGTCCAGAACGGTCCGTTTCGACTAAATGTCCCTTCTTTAGAATGCCAAGATCCTTATAAATTGATGCCACAATTCGTGCCACGGTTGTCTTGCCTGTACCTGGATTTCCAGTAAAAATACAATGGTATGATGTAGTCGGGCTCTTTAAACCAGCTTCCTCACGACGTTTATTCACTTCAATAAAATTCTTCAACGCCAAAACCTCATTCTTGACCTGCTTTAATCCAATCAAGTCATTAATGTCATCCATGCTTGCTGAATGCCCTAAATCATTATTAGCAGTGGCCTCTGATTCTTTTTCTTCTTTTGCAGCTTCTTGCATTTCTTTATCGTCCTCCTTTTCACGTTGAATAAGGCACTCAAGCTTCGTTGCCACATGTTTGTTCATACCTGACGTCTCGGCAATGAGAGCAGCAATCCTGTTGAAACCTTTTCTCAAATCATTCAAGTACAGACCTTCACAATTCATTAATTTCACCAGTTGTATTAACATGAAATCATCAATTCCCTCAATCGAAACCCTCACATTATTATCACGAAACACATTATACATCTCTTTATGTACATCACGTATTTCTTTATTAATCGGGTCTGTCGATAATATCTCTTGCCTAAAACTAGAATAATCATTTCCGTTATTCTGTCCTATGATTTCCATCGTTATTGGCAACAGTAATTGATTCTCTGGTGTAATGAGGGTCATCTCCGAATTCAGCCCGAAATAGTCATAACAATAAATAATGTCTTTTGCTAATAACTGTTGGAGGGTTGCGTAAAAATCTTCATGGTCATAAGTAGTTTCAAATGTATCCTTGTCATTTGCTCTATTGATGACTCCATCTCGTAATTCCGCGTCATAGCTCATTCTTTTTATTATTCTCATTAACTCTTGGATAGCATCAAAACTTTCTTGGAATTCTTCTCTAGTAAGTATAGTTTCTTTGTCAATGACTTTGTTCTCTTTGCCTGCTGGACTTTCATAATCATCACTTAAATCGATATGGTCATCGCTGTCTGAATCATACTCTTTTTTCATGTGAATGTGATGTGACTCTGGTACTGAAGAACATGAAAAATCATAGCTACTTTTTGCTTTATGTTTATAATTATCAACAGAAGCATCTATAACAAGGAGAAGAATTACAGACAATACTATCAAAACTAAGATAATAATGGCTGGATTGACATCATATATAATCATAGCTATTGCAGCGATTACCATGATGATGAATATTACGCACCCTATCGGAGATCCATTATGTGATTTGCCCATCTAAAGTATAATATTGATGTTTTAAAAATGCAAAACTACAATTTTAATGCCACATCTCAAAAGTAAGACATAAAAAAACGAAAATGTTCTTAAAAACCAATTTATGATTTGGCTGGTTGGGGAAAAAATGCGACCTTTGAAGTTTGAAACTTAATAATGACTACTAGAGAATGAGAAAATATATTGTAATGACCCTTTTGATGGCGTTATTGATGGTGCCTACCACGATGGACGCCCAAAAGAAGAAAGACAAGAAATACAACAAAAAAGCGGTCACGGTCGAGAACACCCAAGCGGCCGCCGAGCAGCCCATGCATGAAATCCAGGTGACCGATGCCGCCAAGCAACTCTACGGCGAGTGGGACATCATCACCATCCGCAAGAAGAAGGTATATACCATCGACCGAGCCTACCTGTATCTGGATTTTGCCGGAGGCTACAAGGTATATGGCCATAATGGCTGTAACACTATCAACAGCACGTTCCAGCTGAGCGGCGACAACCTGGTGTTCGGTGAATTTATCACCACCAGCAGGCAATGCCACAACGTCACTGCCGAGAAGACGATTATGCACGCCCTGGCCGATGTGCGCAAGTACTCGCTCACCGCGCAGTACAATGCCCAGTACCTCAACCTGATGAACTCCAAGGGGGCTGTGGTCATGGTGCTCAAGCGCCACAATCTCGACGCCATGAACGGAGCGTGGCTGGTCAAGGAAATCAACAGCGAGAATGTGAATGAACTCAACATGCGCGTCGTGGTTGATGCCGTGATGCAGACCATTCATGGCGATACGGGCTGCAACATCATCAACGGCATCATAACCCTTGACCCGACCAAGGACATGGCCATCCAGTTCGAGGACCTGCACTCCACCGAACACAATTGCGAGAAAATTGATTACGAAACGGCCCTGTTGCTGGCTCTGGAGAAGACCGAGTCCTGCAAGCGCATTAACCAGTATGAGATGGCGCTGCTCGACAAGAAAGGCAACATCGTCATCGTGCTGCAACGCATCGACCTGCGATAGGGCTGATTTAAAGATATTCAAAAAAACAACTGAACAATCTTCAACAGATTGTTCAGTTGTCTTCTATTATGCTACTCTGATATTACTTGTTCAATCGTTTTGTAACGCTGCGTGAGCCGTTGCTGCGAGTGGTTACCACGATATTCACGCCATTTTGCGGCTGCTGGCTGACGATGCCCGACGGGGAAACATACTTCACGTCAGTGATCTGCTCAGCTGCCTCGACCTCGTCCACTGCCGAACTTGACAAGATGGCAAGGGGATGAATGGTGTAGTTGGTGAAGTAATCCTCATCGGTGGCATGGATGCGGCGCATGGGGGCCTCCGCCACGTTCTCTTCCCACGGTTCATTAAGGGTGAACACGCACAGCAGAGCAAAGTTGTGTCCTTGCTTTGCGGCCATCTCAGCCTCAAGCGCAGGTGCGTAATCAAAGTTGAGTTTCACCATGACGGTGTCCAGTTCACTGCACAGGTAGGCTTCACCCTCCTTGTAGTAGAAGTAACCATCGACACGGCCCACCTCACTGCCCATGGCAGTCAGGTAGTCTCTACTCAAGTCATACTGGAACAATGTCAACGTGGGCAACTCGGCACCATCGAGTGCAACAGGCACACTGTTGAGCACCAGTCGGGGATTGGTCGTGCGGTCGGCCAGGACGCCCTTGACGGTACAGGGTTTCAACACTTCCATATCAGCAATGGCTTGGAAAAGAACCTCATCGCCCGAGCAATCCAACACGATCCAGTCGGGGTACCATGGCATCCACTCAGCATAGCCCCACTCGGCATAGGTGTCATAGTAAATCTCATCTACGTTATCGGTCACATAGACCAGCTTTGCATCGCCAGCATCAACGGCGGCAGCGACATAGAGGGTGTCGGTCAGTTTCACCTGCATTCCGTCCTCGCCCTCGTACAATGCCTTCCACAAGCGCATTCCAGGGTCAGATGTGATGGCGATAGGATAAAGTTCCATTACGTCATTATATATAATGACCATGCCCTCAACGTCATAGACCTCGACGGGATCCACCTCGGGATATTCGATGCCAAACTTGTTGTAGCCAGTCATCGTCGCCTCAATGTCATTACCCTCCTCATCGGTCTCATCACTGTAAATCGTGAAAATGCCTTGTTCGTTGATGTCACTCAATCGAACCCTGCCAAAGAAGACTTTGAAGTTCTCCCAGCCCTCCTCGGGATCAGCAATACTGTTCACATATCCCGTGCAGTCAAATGGCGAGTAGTAGTCCTCGTCAAGGATATTCTTGGCATTGGCAAAATGACCAGGGTCGCCAATCTCGACAAGTCCCTTATAGGTCTTCTTCACACCGGTCCATCCCGCCGGGATGACAGCGCCCAAACTGTAAGTCTTACCCGTGTCGCCATAGATGAGGCCTGCCGTCGCATAGCCTTCCTCGTCGAGCTGCATGACCCACAGATATTCATTCCACTGGTAGTTGACATATACATCGCTAGTGAACTGGAACTCGGTACCATCCTCTAGAGCGGCCAAGTGGTGAAGCGAATCGAGTTTGGTGATATTGGGGTCAATGGGGTCGCCTGTATCATCGCCAGGGTCTTCGTCACTTGTTGTCACGACAATCGTAGCCACCTGGGTGTTCTTGGTACCCACATGGGTCAAGGTTACCGCTGCAGCACTTCCTGCCCACGTGCCAACGGCGCCGTTCACCGTGTAATCGCCCACATTGGCAATGAGGTCAAAGTTAGAGGTGTTTGCAGCATTGACCGTGATAGCGGTTATGCTACCCTGAGCAACCGAGAAGGTGATCGAGCCGTCAACATAGATGCGCAGGGTGTAACGCCCCTGAGAGTTCCAGATGCGGGTCTCGGTCGCACCATCGGTCGCCGACAGCGTCACACCGCCCACCGTCACAGGGCCAGCCTGCGTGAGGTTGGTTCCGGCACTCTGGGCAGGCACGTCATAGCCCATGGCGATAATACCCTCGGCAGTTGAGAAATCAAAGGTCACAACAGCCGCCATTGATGCAAAAAAGGCCAAAAAGGCCATCATAAAAATCGAGAAAAAACGCTTCATTTGCACATTAATAATTTTATAGTGCAAAATTACTACCAAGTAGCGATATTTAAACAACAATGGCCCGAAAAAAGTTATCAACATCCGTCACTTTTTTCGAGCCATTGAACTAAGTTCATTTCTCGCCTATCTAGTAAACAAGATTCCAGTGAAATTCAAGTATTGAACGCCTGAAGGAAAAACGGTAACGCGGAAATCATTAATCAGCAACAAGGCTTCACTGTTCTCGAAAAGCAAGGGCTTGTCAACGCCATCGGGATTCCTCTCGTCGTCAAATGCGGCCAACTGCTTGACATTCATTTCGAACAGGTGCTCCACGTCGCTGCTGTCGTCCACCTTGATCACGATCTTGTTGCCAGCCATCTTGACGATATTGTTATCCGTTCCGTGAACCATTGTCATGGTGGCATAACCTGATGGCACAGGGGCATTAATGATCAGGTCTTCATTAGCATAGGTGTCGGGAGTGCTCGAGATGATATGGCCATTCTCATCAAATGCGGACACACGGCCTAGGATAACATCCTTAGCCAGCAAATCGCTGACGGACCTGAAACCGAAATCGGTATTGAGGTAGTCGAGTTTGGAGTCGATGGTTCGGGCCACCTTGGGGTCGGCCTGCGCGAGCCACTGCTCATACTGCTCACTAGTAACGGGGAACTCCTGGATGCCCGATGCCATGAAGGCCGCGCGAGCCTCTTTCTTCAATTGATGTTGGGTCACATTGGCGATACTCTGCGGCCCCACCGAGATGAGGAACAGGATAATAGCAAACGAGGCTGGAACTGGCCAGATGCGCTTGTTGCGAGTGAAAATCAGCCACAGGCACACGGCATAGCACCACAGGTTGAACACCAGCAGATACAGTCGGCTCAGCGTGATGCCGTAGTCACTCAACCGTCGCCCGATGGCGACCGTCATCAATGCAAGCAGCGGCAACATAGCCACAGGCAGCAATCTCGCCACACGCTTGAAAAGTTTATTACCCTCCAGATGCTGGATGGGATAGGTCACATAGATGAGCAAGACCATGAGCACCATGCTGCCACTCACCAGATAACTCACGCCACCCACGGGCAATGACCACTGGTGCAGAATTTTGACGGCGTAAGCGTAGAGCGTGATCATGTACGTGCCCAACAATGGCAAGAAGAGGTATTGCACCACCCCCTTGGCAAAACGCGAGAACTCGGGGGCTGACGTCAGGTACTTGTCTTCGCCCGCAGGTATGAGATTCATGAACAGCACCGAAGTAAGCGCCACCATGCACAGGATAGCGATATCCGGGTAAACGAGGTTGCTGATCGACAAATCAAACAGCATCTTCAACGATTCAATCAAGGCATACAGGCCCAGCGTCAAGATGCCACCGATGGCGACCGCCACGGCAAGTCCCATCAGGGTGCGTATTGAAAAGTTCCAGAACGGCACGTCATGGCTTTTGCGGTAGAAACAGATGAGAAAGATGGAAATTCCGATGGCAAACACTGTGGCGACGACAGCTATCGTCTGCGGTAGCGAGAAGCGGTCCAGCCGTGACAGATAGATTGATATCGCCAGCCATGCGGCATGAATAAGCGCCTGAACCAATACCGAAACCCGCCAGCGCTTGAAGTCCTCGGTCAACAACGAGAGCGATACAGCAAGCAAGGCCCCTGTTGCAGGATAGAAAATGAAAAAGAAATTCTTCTTCGGCCCCAGGTCGCCGCCATGATTGCTGTAGATAAGAAAACACATCAGCACCGCCACCAGCAGCATCGCAATCGGGAACCGCTTGAGACTCTGCCCCAAACGCGCTATTATGCCAGTGAATGAAAACTTCTTGAGAAAATCCATAGCATCAATTCTAAACGTTGTCTTTCATCTTAACGCAGGGCAGGACACAAAATTGAGCAAATGGAATAAAAAATTTGCATAAACTGATAATTCGTTGTAATTTTGCGCCGCTTGAAGCAGTATGGCGGCTTGTCGCTCGTGAACATTGTGGTTGCGAGAGGAAAGTCCGGGCAACGCAGAGCATCACATTTCCTAACGGGAAGCTACGGGAGACCGTAGGGTTAAGGTGACAGAAAACAACCGCCGCAATTCGTTGCGGTAAGGGTGAAAAGGCGGGGTAAGAGCCCACCGGGCACTGTGGTGACACAGCGCGCCGCACTACCTGTGAGTTGCAAGTTCATGTATACCGGCATCTAAGGGTTGCTCGCCCATTGTCGGGGGGTAGAACGCTATATCGGCGCAGCAATGCGTCGGACAGATAAATGACAGGCGCCCGCCCTTGTGGCAGGTACATAACCCGGCTTATAGCCATACTGTCTTCTTTTTTCATTATCACTACCCAGTCAAAAGATTAATTCAGGTCGATAGAACGACAAAAATAGAATATGGCAAGAAAAGAAGAATTAGCGCGAAAGTGGGAGCGCACGCTGCAATATCTTTACAACCAGCGCCCTGCCTTTGAACGCGACGGTGCAGCAGGTTACAAACCTGGACTTGACACCAGCATCGCTCTAGACAAGCTCTATCACGAGCCCCACCGACGCTACCGCATCATCCACATCGCCGGCACTAACGGCAAAGGCTCGACAGCCCACTTGATTGCTTCCTGTTTGCAGAAGTGCGGCTACCGTGTGGGATTGTTCACCTCACCCCACTTTGTGGACTTCAGGGAACGCATCCGCGTGAATGGCAAGAAAATCAGCCGCAATTTTGTTATGCAATGGGTGGCTGACTACAAGCAGAAACAACTCAAAGGATTTGAACCCTCATTCTTTGAATTGACCTCTACGATGGCCTTCGACTACTTTGCCTGGCGCAATGTCAACGTTGCTGTCATCGAGACAGGACTGGGCGGCAGGCTCGATAGCTCGAACATCGTCACTCCAGACTTGAGTATCATCACCAATATCGGCTTTGACCACCAGCAATTCCTGGGCAACACCATTGAACAGATCGCCAGCGAGAAAGCCGGCATTATCAAGCATGGGAAGCCCGTGGTCGTCGGCCATGCCGAGGGCAGCGTGCGACAAGTCATCTATAATTACGCTCAGCGCCAGTATGCCAAAATCGTGTTTGCCCAAGACAAGCCCGAGGTCATCGACGCCAAGCAAGTCGATGGCATGTTACGCCTCAAGACGGTGAACTATGGCACCATCAACTGTGAACTGAACGGCGAATTCCAGATTGAGAATGCCAACACCGTTCTGACCGCGTTCAACGTGCTCAAGCAATTGAAATACCGTGTGAGGGACGATGCCATTCGCGAAGGATTTGCTACCGTTGTCGAGACGACAGGCCTCATGGGACGATGGATGAGAATCGACACCAAGCCACTGACCATTTGCGACTCGGCCCACAACATGGCGAGCATGCCTTTGGCCATGAAACAACTCCAGCTCGAGCAATTTGACGACCTCCACATGGTCATCGGCTTCATGGCCGACAAGGACGTGAACGGCATCCTCGACCTGCTGCCCAAGAAGGCTACCTACTACTTCACCCAGGCCCAGACGTCACGCGCCCTACCAGTTACAGCATTGCAGGAACTTGCTGCCGAGCACGGCCTACGCGGGAAAGTATATAATAATGTAATGGAAGCCCTCGATGCCGCCCGCGCGGCTGCGGCACCCCGCGACCTGATTTACGTTGGTGGCAGCATGTATGTGCTTGCCGAGCTGTTCCAGGGCCTCGGCTACGGTGACCAACTGGAGAACTGACAGTCGACCACATTCTCCCATCCCTCCCCCACTACAATCCCGCATTCATGGCGCTGCCAAGTGTGCGGGATTGATTTTTGCATGACAAAATGTCATTAATTGTTACACGGACAGTCCCTATTGTAAAACTATTTAAAAAGATGTACCAATGCTATTAATTTAGTTTAAAATAAATGGGGAAACTATTGCCAATGTCATTTTTCGTTGTACTTTTGGCACAACAATTGAAAAGTTAAATTTAACACTTAGAAAATTTAAAACCAACAAATATTTAACAAAATGAACCAACACATGAAAAGAAACTTGAAATTAGCGATTATGCTTGTAGCTGCCTCGATGATGGGTTCGGCAGCAACCATGATGGCAACAAGCGAGTTACAGAAGAAAGGTGTCATCACCGATACCTACGTGTTAAATAAGGAGAGCAAGGCCTCCAACGACGGCTTTGTGCAGACATCGACCAGAGCTATCGACATGAGCCGTGATTTCACCGATGTCGCTGAGAACACCATCAACTGCGTGGTGAGCATCAAGAGTTACGCCACCCCCCAACAGAATTACTACCAGGGCGACTTCTTTGACCCGTTCGAGTGGTTCTTTGGCCCCGGTTACGGTCAAGGCCAGCGCCAGCGCAAACAACAGCAGCCGCAGCAAAAGAGTGAGCCGCAGCCTAAGGGCATGGGCTCGGGCGTCATCATCAGCCCCGACGGCTACATCGTCACCAACAACCACGTCATTGACGGCGCCGAGAAGCTTGAGGTCACCCTCAACGACAACCGTCAGTTCAACGCTACCGTGATTGGCACCGACGAGAAGACCGATATCGCCCTAATCAAGATCAACGCCAAGGACCTGCACGCCATCACCTTCGGCAACAGTGACGCCGTCAAGGTGGGACAGTGGTGTGTCGCCGTGGGCAATCCCTTCGGCTTCAACTCGACTGTCACCGCCGGCATCATCAGCGCCAAGGCCCGTGGCATGAACACCAGCGACAATGGTGGCATCAAGGCCTTTATCCAGCATGACGCTGCCGTCAACCCCGGCAATTCGGGTGGTGCACTGGTGAATACCGCAGGCGAACTCATCGGCATCAACACCATGATCTACTCCCAGACGGGTAACTACAGCGGCTGCTCATTTGCCGTTCCCAGCAACACTGTCAAGAAGGTCATCACCGACATCAAGCAATATGGCACCGTGCAACGCGCCGTGCTCGGCATCCAGTACACCGAGTTGACCGCCGAGAAGGCCAAGGAGGAGAAAATCACCGCTACCAACGAGGGCATCTATGTCGCCAAGGTTACTGACCGTGGCGCTGCCAAGGAGGCCGGCCTGCAAGAGGGTGACGTTATCGTCAAGCTCAACGGCGCACGCGTCAAGGACAGCGGCGAGATGCAGGAGGAGATGAACAAACTGCGCCCCGGCGACAAGGCAGAGGTTGAATACTACCGCGACAACAAGTTGCGCCACACCACCGTCACCTTCAAGAACGACCAGGGCAACACCAAGATGACCAAGCAGAGCGACGTCATGTCACTGGGTTGCGCCTTCACCGAACTGAGCAAGGAGGACAAGGAAGACCTGGCCATCAGCAAGGGCTTGAAGGTTGTAGGCATCAAGGCTGGTAAGTTCAAGAACGCCGGCATCCGCGACGGCTTCATCATCACCGACATCAACAACATCCCTGTTGACTCGCGCGATGACGTGGAGAACATCTACAACCAAATCATGCGCAGCGGTGACAGCGACAAGGTGATGTTCATCACCGGCTTCTACCCCACTGGCAAGAAGGTTTACTACGCCGTTGACCTGAGCGACGACGAGGAATAAAAATCTCATCATACAAATTTCGACATGTGGCGACGACGCCCCCTTCCATGGGAGCACCGTCGCCACTTTTTACTTATAAGTGCCAACGCTGTGGATGGGATGTAGGGCCTCGCCTTGGCGTGGCCAATGGGTGGCCGATGGTAATACTTCAGCAAATAGCTATAATACTCACTTCTTGCATGCTCATCCAGAAACCAAGTGCTGCAGGTTATCCAGCAGGAACGGCCACGCCAAGGCGAGGCCCTACAGTCCCAGGCAAGCCTGCAGCTCTACAAACGCACCTTGATTTTTCGATGAGTTTAAAAATATTTAATGTGGACACAAATGATATTTTTAGTCGAACGGCAAAAAAAACATGGAATTGCATATCTAAATACAAATTCTTCAATATTTTTTCAAAAAAAATACCTAAAATGATGAGTATATTAAAAAAATGTATTATATTTGCAGAAAAGTTGTAAATAACTATCTCAATTAATCTCTAATAATTACTATAACTTATGAGAGGAGGATCTAGACCAGGTGCCGGAAGGCCCAGAATTTACGGGAAACGAGTGCAGTTATCCATCCTGATTTCGGAGGAAACCAAGGTAAAGCTCAAAGAGTTAGCCGAGTTCCACGACAAGCCCCTGGCTGGTATTGTGGAGCAGTTGATCATCAATGAACATGAAGGAGTGATGTTGTCATCGTAACGGGAAAAAACGTACCACTTCTTCCCCATAATCACAACACCCTGAAAATGCTTCATTGATATAAACCTGGAAGCACAAGACGATACTGCAAAAACCCACCCTTCGCGCGAGACAGCAGTTGCCAGCGCTTAGGTTTCCCATGACATTTGTCGCTATCACCTAGCGACGGGTGCAATCTGCCGTGCGCCATAAGAATGACAGCTCATTATTTTTTGGCACGCTTTTTGCTGTGTATCAATAATCAACCCACCACATGACGGTGGCACCATAAAAAATATTCAAGCATTTTTTGAAAGAATACTTGCAGAATTCATGAAATTGTTGTAATTTTGCACGCTTAAACTCTACACTAGTTAGATGAGACAACTTAAAATTACAAAATCCATTACTAATCGCGAGAGTGCGTCACTCGACAAGTATCTTCAAGAAATCGGCCGTAAAGAACTCATTACGGTCGATGAGGAAGTTGAGTTGGCACAACGCATCCGCCAAGGCGACCAGGCGGCACTTGACAAACTTGTCAATGCCAACTTGCGTTTTGTCGTTTCAGTCGCAAAGCAGTACCAGAACCAGGGATTGAGTCTTCCCGACTTGATCGACGAGGGTAATCTGGGCCTTATCAAGGCAGCGCAGAAATTCGACGAGACGCGTGGCTTCAAGTTTATCTCCTATGCCGTTTGGTGGATTCGTCAATCCATCCTTCAGGCGCTTGCCGAGCAATCCCGCATCGTCAGACTGCCGCTCAACCAGGTAGGCTCGATCAACAAGATCAGCAAGGCCCAGTCCAGGTTTGAGCAAGAGCATGAGCGCCGCCCCTCGGCCGAGGAGCTTGCCGAACGTCTTGACATCCCCGTTGACAAGATCAGCGACACGATGAAGGTATCGGGCCGCCACGTCTCGGTCGACGCGCCGTTTGTCGAAGGCGAGGACAACAGTCTGCTTGACGTCCTTCCCAACAACGACTCCCCCATGGCCGACTCGACCTTGAACCAGGAGTCGCTCTCTAAGGAAGTGAACCGAGCCCTGGACCAGCTCAATCCCCGTGAACGAGACATCCTCAAGATGTTCTTCGGTATTGGCTGCCAGGAAATGACGCTCGAGGAAATCGGAGCCAAATTCGACTTGACCCGCGAACGCGTTCGCCAAATCAAGGAGAAGGCCATCCGTCGCCTCAAGGGTCAAAAGAGCAAGCTGCTCAAGGCTTATCTAGGCTAGACGACGGTCTCACCAATCATGTTAGTAAAAAGAGTTAGGCTGCCTCACAAGGGCAGCTTTTTTTGTGTGTAAAAGCCATCACCCAGAGGGCTTTTTCATGGCAGTTGATGACCATTTTTTGTAAAATCAATGCTTTTGTTTGGTCAGTTGAAAAATAAACTGTAACTTTACACTTTGTTTTATTAGCGGCAATTAAAAATTATCAATAAACAATTTAAAACTTAGAAAAAATGAAGAAGATTTTTACTCTCGTATGTGTGCTGATGCTCGGTATGGGCTTCGCTCAGGCTCAGGTACATCAGGGCGAGACCGCTGTTGGTGTTAACTTGCTTTATGGTAGCGAGATCGAGAGCATGGGCGTTGGTGCCCGCTTCCAGTATGGCGTGCTTGACAAGTTGCGTGGCGAGGTTGGTTTCAACTACTTCTTTGAGAAAGACCATGTTACTTGGTGGGACGTTAACCTCAATGCTCATTATCTGTTTGGCCTGTGGAATGACCAATTGTTCATCTATCCGCTGGCCGGTCTCAACTACTCGATGACGACAGTTAAATATGACTCATATAATGAGGACGGAACGCCCCATAGAATCAAAGACGAGGAGAACCATGTTGGCTTGAACCTGGGTGCAGGCATTGAGTATGAGATCAACGAACACTTTGGTGTAAACCTTGAGTACCGTCACACCATCATCCGCAAGGTGGACCAGGGCATCTTCGGTGCAGGCATCAACTACAAGTTCTAATCTTGTAAGCCACTCCGGTAAAGACCAAAAACACAAATCAGGGCATCCTCAACGTTGAAGATGCCCTGATTTGTGTTTTTGCTGCATTTTGACGGGGTCATTCCATGGGTTGCAACTTGTCGATGGCGCCCGACACAAACGACGAGATGCCGCCGTCATCGTCACCGTCCTCGTTGCCAAAGGCGTCACGCGTCTTGATAGTGCACAGCGAGCGCAGCAACTCAAGGGTAGCATTGGCCTTAGCATCGCTGGTATAGAAATGTCCCTTGCCGTTAAAGATGTCCTGAAGGCCAAAATCAAAATAGCCATTGGTTTCGTCGATATGGGTCTGGGCAAACAGTCCCAGCAACGCATTGCCGAAGAAGTCCCTCACGGGCTGCATCTCGTAGGCATATCCCTCGGTCTGCTCATAGTCGAGCATCTTCATGTACAGGATGCCGTCAATGACGCCGATGCGTATCATCTTGTTGTCATACTGATAGATATACTCTCCCTCATAGATTTCTGGTGCCTGGCCCATCGCGTTGGCAAACGTGCTGATCTTGTTGACGACGCCATCGGGGTCGGTAGAGCGCGTTGCCAGCACCATGTTCCACTCGCCCTCCAGGTGTGGATCGCGCGCGAGGCCAATGGTGAACGGTCCGTCGATAGTAGCCAGAATGCCGGCAAGGTCAATGCGCCCAATATAAGGCAACTTGCCAAACATCGTGAGTAACTGCTGAATCTGCTTGAGTTTGACAAATTGATCGCCCTTGACACACATGGTGTAGATGTAGTCCATCGAGTTAGGAATGGCCTTGAGCACGTCATTGCCTGGCTTGGCCAGGGTGGAATTGAGCAACTGGGCATACTCGCTGTTCTCGGCAGCCAGAATGCGGGTAGCCATTTCCACGCCATCCTTCTCGAGGTCAACGTTGCAAGTGACGGCATCGATGTCACTCTCGGTGAAAATGCCGATGAGCGGCATCTTCTGGGATATTTCACGATAGACGTCACTCTTGTTCAAGATGGTCTTCAGGCCCTTGCCCTGCATCCATGCGTTGATCTCAGTGCCATGGTTGTGCAGCACCTCTTTGACCTGCTTCTTCTCGGCGATGCTGGTTGCCGTGTGGCTCAGGATGCCTTTGGCAGCCTTGGCGGCACGTGAGATTTCCATGGCCTTGTTGACGGTGCCCACGAGCAGCACCTTGCCATCGGTGGCATACAGGTTGTCGCCCACATACATGCAATCCAAGTCTTCTACCTTGGCAAAGTCTCCACCGACACGCATTTCCAGCGTTTTGCGCGCCTTGGCAGCGTCATCCAGGCCCACCAGCAACACGCGGCCAAAGGTCTTGACCGTGAAGAACATGTAGGCCTTGCTATCGGTATTGATGCCCAACTGTGGCAGGTCGCTCAGCAGTATGCACAGGGGCGACGTGTCATTATTGTCAATGACCTGCTGTAACGACTGGGGCAGCACAATCTTATCGTCATCGACCAGGCCCGAGTTCTTGAGGATTTCGGGCACATCAAAACATACCACGCCAGTAGCATCGGCGGGTATCATTTTCTCTAGATTGTCACTGGCACAGCCCGTTAACACGAGCAGGAACAACGCCATTGACAATTTTTTCAACCATCTCTTCATCATCGTTAGGAGACCGTGGAAAGAGTTAAGCGTTATGTCTTTTTATTAGTTAAAACCGGTGATGGCCAAACCAGCCACTACCCATGGCACAAAATTACTACAAGTTAAGTTAATGCATGCAAAAAAATGCCAACATTTTATTCACTTTTTCTCAGCCCCCCTAGGATGGTTCTGGGCAACAGTTTGCGGCGCGATTATTAATAACAAGTAAAAATCCTAGAAGTTATCACCATTATCGATAATATTTGAATTTATTAACTAAACTTTCAATTCAATCTCAGGAAATAGTATTAAATTTGGACATCAAAATAACCATAGAACATATTATCAACCCAACAGGCCGTCTATATAACGGTTCCTGTTAAATAAAGGAAGAACAATATGAACGATATTTCTGATGTATTGCGTGAACTATTGGACCGTTTCAGTAACACGCCCGAGCTGGATGAGGAATTTGAGCGCATGAGACGCGAAGATGAAGGGTTTGACAACGATTACATCACTTGGTGTGAGGATAATGGATATAGCGTCAAGGATGGATATCGCGACTTCATCAACGAGATTGTCGAATCTCAGGATTCCTATTGGGATAATTATCAAGAGTTCGGCAACAATATTTAAACTACCATTTCCGTTAATAACCTATAAATATCTTCAATAGATCGACAGAACCTGCAATAAATGTTCCCATCCAAACGCAATCGCAGCTTTGCTG
The DNA here is from genome assembly GCA_902774055.1 of uncultured Bacteroidales bacterium. GTDB lineage: Bacteria > Bacteroidota > Bacteroidia > Bacteroidales > Muribaculaceae > Sodaliphilus. The sequence continues at coordinate 6,736 of CACYGX010000006.1, read as the reverse complement.
CCGAATGGGATTGTCAAGACGGCATTCTCATCGCTTGGCCTCACGCCGGCACCGACTGGGCTTACATGCTCAACGAGGTGACGGCTTGTTACATTGAAATCGTCAGAGCCATCCTCGATGACGATGAGCGAGTGCTCATTGTCGCCCCCGACGCCGATGAAGTGCGCGACGCCCTGGGGCCTGACGTGGACTGGCAACGCATCGACATCGTAGAACTGCCCACCAACGACACATGGGTGCGCGACTACGGCCCCATCACGGTGTTCCATGACGGACAGATGAAGCTCACTGACTTCACGTTCAACGCGTGGGGCATGAAATTTGCCGCCGACTGCGACAACCTGGTCACGGCACGACTGGACGAGAAAGGCTTTTTCAACATGCCCTTGCTCAACTACCGCGACCTGGTGCTTGAGGGCGGTTCCATCGAGACCGACGGCACGGGCACGGTGATGACCACGACATGTTGCCTGACGGCGCCCAACCGCAACGACGCCCTCCCGCGCGAGCACCTGGAACAAACGCTACTCGACCGGCTGGGTTGCGTGAAGATGATCTGGCTGGATCACGGCATGCTCTCGGGCGACGACACCGATGGCCACATCGACACGCTGGCGAGGTTTGCCCCTGGCGGCATTATCCTCTATAACGGCTGCGATGACCCCGATGACGAGCATTTCGAGCCCTTGATGAAGATGGAACAGGAGCTCAAGCAACTCACCGATGCCGACGGCAACCACTACCACCTCATCAAGCTGCCACTGCCCGATGCCATCTATGACGAAATATCCCGTCTGCCTGCAACCTATGCCAACTTCCTGATCATGAACCATCAAGTACTGGTACCGGTTTACGGTCAACCCGAGAAGGATGTCAAAGCCTGCCAACTCATCGGCGAAGCGTTCCCGGGACGCAAGGTCGTTGCCATCGACTGCCGTGTCCTCATCTGCCAGCATGGCTCCCTGCATTGCGCAACGATGCAGCTACCCAAAGGTTCACTCACTAATCACAACAAACTCTAACCACATCATCTCATGAAAATCGGTATCATTCAGCAACGCAACACAAGCGACATCGCGGGCAACCGCCAGTCGCTCATCAAGAAGATAAAAGACCTTGCAGCCCAGGGCGCACAGCTCGTTGTCCTGCCCGAGTTGCACGATTCACTATACTTTTGCCAGGTAGAGAGCGTGGACAACTTTGACCTCGCCGTCGAGATTCCCGGCAAGGAGACGGCCGAATATGCCGCTGTCGCCAAGGAATGCGGCATCGTGCTCGTCACATCGTTGTTCGAGAAACGGTCAACAGGGCTGTACCACAACACCGCCGTGGTGTTTGACACCGACGGAAGCGTCGCCGGCACCTACCGCAAGATGCACATCCCTGATGATCCCGCCTATTATGAGAAATTCTATTTCACGCCAGGCGACTTGGGTTTCAACCCCATTCAGACGTCATTGGGCAAACTGGGTGTGATGGTGTGCTGGGACCAGTGGTACCCCGAAGGAGCCCGCCTCATGGCAATGCGTGGAGCCGAGATGCTCATCTACCCCACTGCCATCGGCTATGAGAGCAGTGACACGCCCGACGAGCAGGAACGCCAACGCGAGGCTTGGACCACCGTGCAGCGCGGCCATGCCGTGGCCAACGGCCTGCCCGTAATCACGGTCAACCGCGTAGGACTCGAACCCGACCCATCGGGCCAGACCAACGGCATCCAGTTCTGGGGCAGCAGTTTTGTTGCAGGTCCCCAGGGCGAACTCATCTACCGCGCACCCAACGACAGCGAGGACCTCAAGGTCATCGACATCGACATGGAACGTAGCGAGCAAGTAAGGCGTTGGTGGCCTTTCCTACGCGACCGCCGCATCGAGTGCTACGGCGATCTCGACAAGCGCTTCCTCGATTGAACAACAACTAACAACGATTTACGCGGATTAGACTAATGTGATTCAGTCTAATCCGCGCAATTATTTTATAGTATGACAAGCGGTGTCAGGCTTGGCCTTCGTCGTTGGGGCCAAAGGTTTTCTTAATAAAATCTTCCACCTTGCCCATCACATCCTCGGCAGCCTTTCCAGCATCGTCGAGAGCGCTTTTTGCCTTATCAAGGACATTCTCCTCGCCTTCTTTGGGTTCAAAGGCTTCCTTGGCCTTCTGGCTGAGGTCCTGAGCCATCTCGGTAGCAGCGGCAGTGCCTTGCTCCACAAAGTCCTTTGCCTTATCCATCATTTCGCCAGCGGCAGTCGCTCCCTCGCCAAACATCTCTTTGGCCTTGTCCAACAGACTGGGCTCGCCTTCCTTGGCATCAAACATTTCCTTGGCTTTCTCCAGGAAGTCTTGGCTCATCTCGCCAGCAGCTGTGGTACCCTTGTCAAGCATCTCCTTGAGCTGGTCGAGCACGCCGGCCTCACCGTCCTTGCCATCCAGCATCTCCTTGGCCTTATCAAAGAAGCCAGGCTCACCTTCCTTGCCCTCAAAAATACCTTTCAGCTTGTCAAACATGCCAGCGCTGTCATTAGCGGCATCACCGATCATGTCCTTGATCTGGTCAAAGATACTACCAGCCTCGTTCTTCACTTCGTTAGCAGCCTGTTCGGCATTTTTCATTTCCTCATCCATAATAATCTTAATCCTGTATTTGGTAATGATGCCTACTCCCTTTCAAGCGTTTCGGCTTTCTCTGCCCCAAAGTTACACATTATTTATTAATGAACAACTATTCTGCCACTTTTTTATCCTTCAGATCATCGCCTAATCAATCTGGCAACTGTCCGTTTGGCTCGGACGATGAGTTTTGGCATCGTGAGTGTGCCATAGCGTCTCAAGGTCCACATGGGACGTTTGCAATATTTCTTCCAAAACACACCATAATCAGCCGGTTTCACGGCACTCTCAACGATGCTGCGATTGTGCTTCAATACCGAGTTCACATCGACCTCAGTCATGTTCATCTCACATTTTTCCAAGAAAGAGCGTCCACGATCGCTATAAACGAGGACGGCACTGATGCCCTTATTATCGTTAACTTCAATACCTTGTATTTTCTCTGCGCCCCACAGGTCGGCAATCAAGATGTCGGCTCCACTCTTCCCCGTCTTAAATGGGCAGGTAAAACACGAGGGTCTCATGGTATAATTGGCTAAGAAACAAGCCATATAGTCATCGTCATCGTGAGGCTTTGCACGATTGCCAATCACCACCGAATAATTACGCCAACCCGTTGACTTATCGCGGAAATTAACCTGGTTAACCACACCACCTTTACCCTTCATGCCCAGGTAATCTCGCCACACACCAGGACTGGGTACTCCATGACAGGCAATCTCGACGGTAATCAGATTTGGGTAGTCCTTGTTTAAAAACCGTTTTAAACCTGCAATTTGACATGGTGTTCCAGTGAACAACACCTCACGTCCTTGTTTCAAGAACGATTCAGCCTTCTCAAAACTATCCCCCATGACCGACTGCACGTATTTACTGCCACGGAAGGCATTGACCTTGTCAATGGTATCGGCAACATCGTGGATAACAGCCCATTTCTCGTCAAAACGAGCTCCAAACACGACTCCGCCGTCGCCAATCACCCTATGAGCAAACACTGAGAAAATGCCGCCGGATGAACTTGCTGTCCTTATGGCGTCATCGGGATGGGTAGCGGCAAAGCATGCTTGGGTTTCCCGTTTCTCACCCTCGTTCAAGACGGGACACACGTGCTCACACAAGTGGCAATCGATGCAGGCATCCTTATTGACATGAGGATAAAGGAAACCGTTTTCATCCTCTTTCATTGTGATGCAACCATGTGGACAACGCTGCACACACCCCCCACAGCCACAACAATCCGATTTATTCTGGATATCAATCATTTCTTGAAGAATGCGATAAAACGTTTGATAGTAGGTCTGATGGGATTGGTGATGAAAATCAGGTCATTTTTCAGGACCTTTTTATCATACAACCTATTAATCTTCTTGATGTAGTCGCGACGCACATCGTCGGGCATTGCCTGCATCCGCTCGAGGGTCGAGAGTATCGTGTTACGATAGCTGTTGATGAGTTTCTTGTACTTCTTACGCTCGGAATATTGTCCGCGGCTGTGAGAAGCGCGCCGTATGAGAACACAATACATGATCCTGTTGATTGTCAAGCAACGGTAGGAATACAACACGGGCAACATGAGTTGCCAGTTCTGGCCGGCATTACGCTCGGTATAGATGTCCAGGTCGGGAATTGTCGCCTTGAGGGCCTTGGTCTTCATCATATAGTCGCCCGGATTATACCAGTAGTCATTAATCCCATACAGGCAATCTTCAAACAACTGGTCTGGGTATTCACGGCTCGTGTCCAGGGCACGATTGACCGACAAATCTTCCTCATTGAGATACTCCACCATGCACCTTGACATGCCCACCGAATCATCAGTGCCATCGAGCGACTTGACAAGCGCCTCGATCGCATCATCGGTTTTATAGAAATCATCGGCATCGGGCCAAACGAAATATTCGCCAGTGATCAAGTGCAGATGGTTCTTGATGGCTACAGACTGGCCCTGGTTGGGCTGGTAATGATACAAGAGCCTGTACCCCCGTTGCTCAAATTTGGGGACATACCTGTCGATGATGTCCTTGGTGTCGTCCACACTGCCATCATCAATCACATGCATCTCGATGGCGGGATAGGTCTGACGCAAAACAGAATCCAGCAATCTGGGAATATACTTGCCGCAATTATATGTTGGGGTCAATATGCTTACCAAATTTGACATATCTCAATACTTTACTTTTGATTAATTCTTTAACTTCGGTCTCGGCCGTCGAATAAGTAATCACAAAAATGACTATCGTAGAAACGACGCCCACAATGAGCAAGCGGAGGAATCCCTCCTGGAAGTACAACCTGGGCAGATATGCTACCGCAAAGGCAATCAGCGTAATCGGGGCGATGGGCAACAACACCTTCTTGATAAAACGGCCCAAAGTAATCAACTTTACCGATAGGCTTAACGTATACACGTTGTTCAAGCAGCCAACAAATACGGCTAAAGCATTGTAAATAAACGCGAAATAGAGACTGCCATGCAACCGATATACGATGTAGGAGACGGGTATGACGCTCAAATACAGGGAGCCATTGATCAGGCTTATTCTCTTGATTTTTCCCGTAGCATGAATGCCCATAGCCATCACCACCGACATCAATGCCGAGAAGTTGAAGAGAATCATCAATCTCACGAGCCAAACCGTGTAAAGCGGAACGATCTTCAACCACAATTCAAGGACATAATGGGTTTCCATGAAGACAGGAACCGACACGATCAAGAGCAAGAGATAGAGATACTTGGCCGACATATAGACCAGTGAAGACATCCGCACGTGGTCATCGACAGAATAGGTCTTCACAATCTGGGGGCGCACCGCTGTCGTGATTCCCGAGGTGAACTGCATCACGATTCCCTGTACCGTAAATGCGATGGAAACCGCCGCATTGGCCACCAGACCAAAAAACATGTTTACAAGCATGATTACGCCCTGGGTTCTCGCCACATCACTCATGTTGCCATACAGATCCCACCCCGAGAAAGAGAGCATGGGTTTAAGGATATCCTTGCGCCACACAAAGTGGAAATGAGACTCAGAAAAATGCCTGATGCAGTAGAATCGGTACAGACCCATCATGATGGCACTTACCGCCAGTGATAGAATGGAATACAGGATGAGCTTATCAAAACTGCCGATAACAAGCAAGTATAGAATCAGCAGCCTCAACGTGACGGCCAAGATGTCGAGATAAGCATATATGCTCATTTTCTCATGCGCGATAATCACAGCATTATAGGGCACCTGGGTAATGGTGAGCATGGCACCTATAATGTTTGCCTGATAGACCCATCGGGCGGCTACCATTCGCTCGGGCGGGATGACCAATTTGTTCTCGAGGAACCAAAGACCAACCGTCTCGCCAAGCACAAAAATAAGCAGCATGATGCCAATGTGAATGATCATGGCGCTGCTGAACGTGTCGGACAACCTCTGCTTATTGTTCCGGCCTAACTCGAAAGTCAAAAAACGACTGGTGGCACCGCTCATCGACGTCTTGATGAAACCCATCATCGTGATGATGCTACCCACCACCGAATAGATACCATAATCCTGAACGCCAAGAACATTAAGAACGACACGAGAAGTGTAGAACCCAACGGCCATCGAGATAAACATCCTGAAATATAGGGCAATGGCATTCTTGGCCACCCGTTGCCCACTAACAGTGGGTTCAGGAGACTCCTCAGCCTTTTCTATGGGCTGCAGATTCTCGTCAATCGCTGGCTTTTCCAATTGTGTACCGCTAGACGATTGGTTGGTATTCTCTTCTATTGGCATTTACTAACACCTTGGTTTGACTATGGAAACCGTTCACATGATTTCCATCTGTCAGTTTGCAACAATCAATTTACTGGTTGGCATGTTCGGCAACAAAATTAATCATAGTCCGTGATATGGCAAAAAAATATCTTGAAAAATGCCCATGTCAAACACGGGCATGAAGGTCACGATAGCATAAAAAAAGAACCGGGGCAACGGGTAATGTGCCTCGGTCCTTGATGACGTTTTATTAGAAATCGGCGGCTTATGCCTCCTCCTTCTTGATAATGCGGCGCTCCTTGATGCGAGCCTTCTTACCGGTGAGACCACGCAGGTAATACAGCTTAGCGCGACGCACCTTACCATGCTTGTTG
>CACYGX010000005.1 GCA_902774055.1 uncultured Bacteroidales bacterium | reverse complement strand
TTCTACCTGTTCTCGGAATCTTGACGTGGACGCCTAAGGGTTTCCCTTCCTTGTCTCTGCACTGTCAATTTTCCTCATTGCAAACATTTCAATGATCTCAGCCCCGCGGCCCGGAGACGCTCTCGAAAAGGCGTCAAAAAAATCGCTCACGCAATTTGACATATTGTGAGCCGCAAAAGCGATGCAAAATTACAACCGCACACCAAACCCACCAAATATTTCCATCAAAAAATTAAATATTTAACTCGCGTTAACAAATAAATGGAATAAATGGGCTGAAATGTGATTCTTCCTACCAAAAATGGTCAGGAAATTATCGATAGAAAATCAAGCGTTGACTTGTACCTTGATTCCGGCATCGCGAAAACGCTGAGCAATGCGCTCCAGTTCCTGCTTGGAAACCTTCTCCAGGTTCTCGGCTGGGGTCTTACGATCGATGCTATAAAGCATCACCTCGCGGGGCTTGATCTGTAAATAGGCACTCAACAAGGCGTCAAGCTCCTCGTCGGTTGTGTTGTCAAAATGCTTGCCGTCATACTCACCGCGAATCATGATGGTCTGCACCACACACTGGCCGTTGAAACGCTTGAGGTCAGCGATGACTCCCTCGGGGAGGCAGTTGGGAGAAACAGGACGGTTGACAGCGATAAAAGTGCGGGGTATCGCGCTATCGAGTTTGAGGATATTGTTATCCACCTTGAGCAGCGCCTCAATCACTTGGGGCTTGCTGGCCATAGTCGAGTTGCTCAAGACGGTAACTTTGGCATTCGGGAAAAACTCGGTGCGCAGTCTCAGCACGTCCTCGACCACCTTCTTGAATTCGGGGTGAAGAGTCGGCTCGCCGTTGCCCGAGAAAGTGATAACATCAAGGGTCTGGCCCTCCTGTTTCATCTCTTCGAGTTTACGCCTGAGTTGTTTCTTGACAGTATCGCGCGAGGGCACGCCGTCCTTACCAGGGCCCTGGGCATTGAAGCCAGCCTCACAATAAACACAGTCAAAAGAACATATCTTGCCGTCGTTGGGCATGAGGTTGATACCAAGGGACATTCCCAACCTGCGACTGTGGATGGGTCCGTATATTGTTGAATGGAATAATACTGTTTGCATATCGGTTTTCATTTTAGTTTCAGTTACACATTATATATAATAAAACCCTAGACAAGGTTGAGTTGCTGCAGGATATCAATGACATCAATATGGGAAAGGGTGCGGCGCTGCTGCAAGGCATCGGCAAAGGTATCCATGGCCTTTCTCACCCGAGAGTCTTTAAAGAGGCGGACCATGTTGTTAAATGCCTCGTCAAAGATGGGCTCCACCTCGTCGCGCTCCAGCTGGCAGTAGTCGCGACCATCCTCAAAGGCCGCGTTAAACAGTTCGTCACGCAGCTTATTGTCCACCTTGTCGTTGTCAAGCACCATGCGGCGGCACAGGGCATTGGCGACAGCCAGTCCCACCGAGATGCGGTAATGGCCCAAAATATACTTCCACGCGCCACGCGGCGACAACCGCGGATTGCCAGCGAAGAAAAACTCGGGCGTGAACTGAATGCAGCCCGGCCCATCACCATCGAGCGTGACGGCCGTAAACAGGTTGCTGGCGTCAAAAACAGATAAGCCCAAGGCCATACCGGCCACGCCATAACTCTTGTCGAGTTCGTCACGATATTTCATTACTCTCTTTTCAGCCATATTACTTACTTATTTGCGGCCAAAGTCAGCAGGAATTTCACCCCACTCGCTTGTATCCCACTTGAGCAACGCATTACGCCAGGTGTGGGTGGCAAGCCATCGCTCAGCACGGCCGATGATTTCAAACAGTCGCGCGTTAGCGTCGGTGCGATTGATCTTTGTGCGACACTGCTTGTTGCGCACCCAGGCCAAAGCCGTCTTGCTGTCACTATAGATGGCAGTGTGGTCATTGCCCTGGTTATGGAACATGGCCAGGGCATGGACGATGGCCAAAAACTCGCCGATGTTGTTGGTAGCGTCAGGGAAGGGGCCTTGATGAAAAAGCTCCACACCCGTGGGCACATCCACACCACGATACTCCATGATGCCTGGGTTTCCCGAACAGGCACCATCCACTGCGATGCTGTCACGCACAATGCCGGGAATGGCCTCGTAGTTGACAAACTCACGTGGCGCACGCGCAATGGCCCTGAGAATATCCATCTCACCAGGGTCGTTGCGGAAGGCCTCTACCGCCTCTTGTTGAGAGTTAAAGGCCTTGTATCGGGCTCCAGGATAGCCCTTGACACGCAACTCGCATTCGGCCCACGAGTCACAGATGCCAGGTTCAGTTCCCTGCCACACGACATACCACTTGCGATTGTCCGTTGCCATGAGTCCTTGTTCTAGATTACTTGAAACGACAAAATTACATTAAATTTCTGAAAGCGGCAAAAGCGCACTCGAGCGAGATGCAAAAATCAGGCCCAATTGCATGAAGGGAAGAAGAAAATGGGTTAACTCAACAGTTTGAGTTGCTGGGCGAGACGGCATGCCGTGCGTTCGGTGGCTTCGGCTGTCTCGATGTCGGTCGAGTCAAATTGCATCTGCGCCCTGGCATAATGCACGCTGCGGGACAATAATTCCTTTTGAACCAGCGGCAGGACCTCGGAGGGCAACAAGGTATTGATTTTTGGCCGTTTACACTTTTGTTCGGGCAGGAGCAAACGGGCCGTAATACGTTCAGGGCTAGTGGTGAGCCAGACGGTGACGCCTGACGCGTTCATCAGCGCCATATTGTCACCATGGCAAGGAGTACCGCCACCGCAACTGACGATGACATCGGTCATCGTGGCCACTTTCTGTAACGCTGCCGTTTCGAGTTCACGAAAATGGTTTTCGCCCATTTCATCGAATATCTCGACCACCGACATGCCACTACGGGCCTCGATATACTCATCGAGGTCGATAAAGCGCAACTGCATCTGCCGGGCCAGCACCTCGCCAAGCGTGGTCTTGCCACAGCCCATATATCCAATGAGAAAAACAGGCTTCATCATAGCCATCCCGCCTCGCGATACCAGGCGATAGCCTCGCGGATGCCCTCGCGCAGCGAGTACTTGGGTTTGAAGTTAAAGTCGCATTGTGCCTCGCTGGTGTCACACAGCCAATTGCGCTGCTTGAGGATCTTGAACTTGTCGCGGTTGAGGGTGCTGGCCTTGAGAGTAACCTTACCTATCCATTCGGCGATATTGCACACAATTTTCACCAACCACAAGGGACACGTCACTGGGATGACAAACTTCTTGCCCAACTCCTCACAGACGATTTTTCGGAACTGTTGCTGGGTATAAGCCTTATTCTCGCTGATAAAGTAGGCCTTGCGGAGCGGTCCTTTCTCCAATGCGTCCATGACTCCAGCAACCAAGTCCTTGACATAGATGAAAGTGAGCATCTGTTTATCAAAGCCCACACTGAAGTCAAATCCTCGCTTGATACTCTTGATCATCAAGTAATAGTCCCGTTCACGGGGGCCATAGACGCCAGTGCAACGGAAGATGGTATAGGGGAAACCATCTACCGACTGCAAGTAGGTCTCGGCCTTGAGTTTTGAAACGCCATAGAAGGTGTTGGGCATGGGCACATCGCTGGGCGCAATGGGCCTATAATTCTTTTCGTCACCCGGTCCCATCACGCTCAGGCTGCTCATCATCAAGAAAACACCAGGAGCGAAGCCCGTATTGTGTAACGCATCAACAAACGTTCTCAGATAGCCAAAATTGACCCGTTCAAAGTCGAGATAGTTGGTGCTCTTGGTCACGCCCAGGTTGTGGACGATATAGTCCCATCGGCCCCATTCACCCACATGGTCGCGTATTGTTTCCTCGAGTCGATCCTGGTCCTCATAGTCCAGTTCGATGAAGTGGATGCGCTCGTCTTGCAAGTATTCGCGGCTCGTGGTGGAGCGCACTGCAGCCCAGGTGTCATAGCCTCGCTTGAGCGCTTCCTCGACAAGAAATCCGCCGATGAAACCGCCCGCACCGGTAATGAGAATGCTTTTCATTCTTTAACGTCGTCTTGTGATTCTTGTTCTTGCTTGCGGGAAATGGCCAGGCGGGTTGATTTGGTCTTGTGCTTGGCGTTATACTCCACAGCTTTAATAACGTGCTGGACAATATCGTCGGGCTTGATATTCTTCAGGCAACGGTAATCACCATATTTGCAGGCCTTGTCACCGTTGATTGAGCAGGGACGGCAGTCCATGTCAAGCTGGATGTCGTCTTCCTCCACCTGATTGTAACCCAGATAGCCACAGGCAGGCGATGTGGGTCCCCAGATGGTCATTGCCTGAAGGTCGACCAGAGACGCCAAGTGCATGTTGGCAGACTCCATCGTGAGCATCAGGTCGCACTGGCCCAGCAGGGCATACTCGTCAATGAACTTGTGCTTGACCTCGGCCATTGAAGTGACATTCTTATACTTGCGAGCGATGGGGCGAAGGGCAATCTTCTCGGCCTTGCCGCCACCCATGAGGAAAATCCAATAATTCTCTTGTTGTGACAACTTGGCAATTACCTGTTCCATCAACTCGAGCGGATAAGCCTTATTGGTATGGGATGAGAATGGCGAAACGGCAATCCAGCGCTGGCCAGGTTCCTTCTTGAGGACAATGGGACTTACAGGCCACTCACGGCCCTCATACAGGTGGGTAAAGTCATCGGGCGTTTTAAATCCCAATTTCCTGAACACATCACGATAACGCTCATGGATGGGGGTAACAGGCTCTTTTGTCTTGTGGTTGACCAGCGCACGGCGCTTGGGTTTTTCCCTATCCAGGCGTGCAATTTGGGCTCCCCTGAACCTCAAGTAGGCATCGATGACCTTGGTGCCCGACACATTATGGAGGTCGGCGACAGCATCGATATCATACATCTTGTAGAGTTGAGCCGCCAACTTGAGCAAGCCAAACAAGCCACTATGATTTTCCTTGACGTCAAAGTCCACCACCTTCAGGTTAGCGGGCCGGTCATGAAACATCGACGCAGGCCATTTCTTGGTCAACATGATGAAACGCGTGTCAGGGTTTGCCTTGCACACGGGATATAATACAGGGATAGTCATCGCCACATTGCCCAATACTGACAAGCGCATGACGAGCACATTGCGATGCTGATGGTGATCCTTAGCCATATGGGAAAAGATAATCTTATTCAGTTATTGTGTGGCAAAGTTACAAATAGTCAATGAAACATGCAACAATCTGACATTTATTTATTTTCAGTCAACTTAAGAAGGATCTGTTATGGCCGTGCAGCGGCACCTTCCACAGTTGATATCACACGGTCAACAATGAGTTGGGGAGGAATATTCTTCATGCACCGATAGTCACCATAACGGCAGGGGCGCTCACCATAGATGGAACAGGGCCTGCACTCCATGTCGAGCTGAATGTCATCGCTGGAGTCCTTGCCGTAACCGAGAAAGCCACAGGCCGGTGAAGTCGCACCCCAGATGGTGATTGACTTGAGTCCCATGAGAGATGCCAGGTGCATGTTAGCCGAGTCCATCGTGAGCATCACATCGCAGTGGGCTAGTAGCGCAAACTCGTCGGCAAAACCGTGCTTTAGCTCGGCCAGAGAAATGATGTGCTTGTACTTGCGGGCAATGGGACGCAAGGCAATCTTCTCGGTTTTACCGCCGCCCATAAGGAAAATCCAGTAATTGTCGCGTTTTGTCAATTCAGCAATCACCTGCTCCATGAGTTCTAGCGGATAGACCTTCCCCTCATGGGCCGAAAACGGCGAAATGGCAACCCAGCGCTGACCTGGCTCTTTTTCGAGCACGATTGTGCTGACGGGCAAGTCCTTGCCATCGAACAAACGAGTGAAATGATCTGGAGCCTCCAATCCCTGCTGTTCAAACACGCGGCGATAGCGTTCAACCGTTGGTGTGACAGGCAAGTCTGACTTGTGACTGACCAGAGCCCTGCGCTTGCTGCGCTCCTTGTCCAGGCGCGACACGGGCACACCATGACATTTCATCCAGGTGCCAATGACCCATGACCGCATCACACTGTGCAAATCAACAACCGCATCGATGTCATAGGTTTTGCGCAAGAATGAAGCCAACTTCATGAGTCCGAAGAGGCCCTTGTATTCCTTAGAGACATCAATACCGACCACCTCCAGGTTTTCGGGCCGGTCTTGAAACATGGTTTCGGGCCAGGGTTTGGTGAGCATGATAAACCGAGTGTCGGGGTTAGCGCGGCACACGGGATAAAGCACCGGAATAGTCATCGCCACGTCGCCCAACGCCGAGAAGCGAATCACGAGCACGTTGCGCGATGGCTTGTCACTTTTTGCCATACAGGACAGGATTGGTAGCGGGATCGTTATACATCTTCATCTGGCGGTAAACCTTCATGAACTTGCGTCCGGCTGCGATGTCGTCAAGCAACTGGTCGATGGCCGTTGTGAGGTCCACACGCTGCTCCAGCAGCACGTCGAGTTTGGCTTGGCACTTGGCGATATGGGCGGCATCGGCATCGGTGCGCTGGGTTTGTTCCCGCATGTGCCAGATCTTGAGTGCCAGGATTGACAGGCGGTCGATGGCCCACGCTGGGCTCTCGGTGTTGATGGTGGCGTCGGGAAGAACAGCAACACCGGCATAACGCTGGCGGAAGTAGGTGTCAATCTCCTCCACGAGGTCAGTGCGGTCTTGATTACTGCGGTCGATACGGCGCTTCAGGGCCAGGGCATCAACGGGGTCGATGGCTTCATCGCGGATGATGTCCTCAAGGTGCCACTGCACGGCGTCAATCCAGTTTTTACGGGCCAGGCTGTTCTCAATCGTTCCTTCCTCATAGGGGTTGTTGAACACGGCGTCAACGTCGTCGGTGACGTGATACAATTTCACCACCTGGTCAAAAATCTCGTTACTCTTATTTGCAAAAGTCATATGTTTAGTTTTTAGTTATTAGTCCTTAGTCCTTAGTCCATAGTTTTTAGTCCTTTACGCGTTCGCCCTTGAGGGTGGCACTTGACGCGCTGAGCACGCGGCACATCACCTTATCGCCGGGTTTCTCACCATTGGCGGGGAAAACGATGACCTTGTTCTGCTGGGTTCGGCCGAACATGTCGTCACGGCTGCGCTTGCTATAACCCTCGACAAGCACCTCAAAGGTCTTGCCCACGTCATTACGGTTACTGCATAGCGACAATTCGTTCTGCAGGGCAATCATGCGGTTGAGGCGGTCGATTTTCACGTCCTCGGGGACGTTGTCGGGCAGATTTTTGGCAGCAAATGTGCCAGGGCGCTCGCTATACTTGAACATGAAGGCTGAGTCAAAGCCCACCTCGCGCATCAGCGACAGCGTCTCTTGGAAATCCTCCTCGGTCTCATCGTGGAAACCCGTAAACATATCGGTCGAAATGCCGCAATCGGGCATCGCGGCACGGATGCGGGCGATGCGGTCCAGATACCACTCGCGGGTATATTTGCGGTTCATCAGTTTCAGCACCTTATTGCTGCCGCTCTGCACGGGCAGGTGAATGTGGTTGCAGATGTTATTGTGGCTCGCCATCGTGTCGATGATGGCGTCGCTCAGGTCCTCGGGGTTGCTGGTGGTGAAGCGAACACGCATTTCGGGTGCAGCCTCGGCAACCATAGCTAGCAAGCGGGCCAGGTCCACAGGCTCGCTGCCATCTGCTGGCTTGTAGAGGTAGGAATTGACATTCTGTCCCAGTAGCGTCACCTCCATGAAGCCGCGCTGACGCAGGTCGGCCAACTCGTTGAGGATGCTCTGGGGCTCACGGCTTCGTTCACGGCCGCGGGTATAAGGTACGATGCAGTAGGTACAGAAGTTGTTACAGCCCCTCATGATGCTGATAAAGCCGCTCACCTTACTGCCGCCCACGCGCGACGGGATGATGTCGCGGTAGGTCTCGGTAGTGGACAATTCGGTATTGATGGCTTTATCACCACGCTCAGCAATGCCGATGAGAGAAGGCAAATCCAAGTATGCGTCGGGGCCTGCAACCAGGTCCACGCCATGCTCGTTGATGAGCACCTCCTTCATGCGCTCGGCCATGCAGCCGATGATGCCAATAATGAGGCGGCGCTGGCGTTTCAGCCGATAGGCATTTAACTGGTTGAGGCGCGAGAAAATCTTTTGCTCGGCATTATCGCGCACCGAGCACGTATTGATGAATATCGCGTCAGCATCGTCGATATCCTCAGTGGTCTCGTAGCCCGCCATCTTCATCACCGTGGCGACTACTTCGCTGTCGGCCACATTCATTTGGCAGCCATAGGTCTCAAGCAGCAATCGCTTGGTGGTGTCACCCTGGCCGTCGTATATCAAATTTATTGCCATGTTATTTACTTATCCGGTTCAAGACTGCAAAATTACGAAATTTTATTGGTGATTATGAAATTTTACTTAATTTTGCTATGTTGTAACGACTAAGGTAAAAAAGATGAAGACGGATTTGAAGACCAATATCAAGTTTTTTCAGGTTTCTAACAGGTATTATCGTCCTGAAAATGAGATAGAACTCGCATCGCTCACGCGATATGAGAAAGTCCCTGCCACAGTCATGGAAAGTGCCGAGGCGGGCGCCCAGGAGGCCGCGCTCGATGTGGCGCGCGTCATCAATGAGTGTGTCGAGAAGCACGGCAGGTGCGTCATTGGCTTTGGTGCTGGACGATATGTGTTCAAGGTCTATGACGAATTGGTCAAACTCTATTTTGCCGACAAAGTGAGCTTTGCCGACGTCGTTGCCTTCAACCTGAGCGAATTGGGAATGACCGATGACCAAGAGTTGAGCCTGAATAAACTCATCAGCGAACACTTGTATGCCAAGGTAGATATCGAGCCCGACCACATCCACACGATTAATCGCCACAGTGCCAGTGAGAATGTTCACGCGTTGTGCAAAGCCTATGAGCGCGACATCATCGATGCGGGCGGTCTGGATCTAGTCTTGTGTGACCTGACACCCGATGGCTCTCTGGCCTATAACGAGCCGGGGTCGGCCCGCACCAGCGCCTGCCGCCTGATGCTGCTGGGCAACGAGTCCCGCACCAGGATTGCCGAGGCGTTCCAGAGCGATACCGCCCCCAAAACGGCCATCACTTTGGGCATCGGTAACATCTTGAGGGCTAGCAAAATCATCTGTGTAGCCTGGGAAGAGGACTCGGCAACGGCCCTGTTCAATACCGTCGAAGGCAAGATGACAGACCTCGTGCCCGCATCCTTCCTGCAGGTTCATGATGACGTCAAAATCTATGCCGACCTGGACGCGGCGTCAAGGCTGACGCGCATCAGTTACCCGTGGAAGGTAACCTCCTGTGAATGGAATGACTATCTCATCCGTCGCGCTATCGTGTGGTTGTGTGAGCAGACGGGCAAGCCCATTCTCAAACTCACTAATGAGGATTACAACGATTATGGATTGAGCGAACTGGTGGCCCTGTATGACTCGGCCTACAATGTCAACATCAAGACATTCAACGATTTGCAGCATACCATCACGGGATGGCCAGGCGGCAAGCCCAATGCCGACGACACCTACCGCCCCGAGCGCGAGAACCCCTACCCCAAGCGTGTGCTCATCTTCAGTCCACACCCCGACGACGCCATCGTCTCGATGGGCGGCACCGTGCGCCGACTGGTTCAGCAAGGCCATGACGTGAGCATCGCCTTCCAGACCGACGGCGATGTGGCCGTGAGCGATGACGACATGATGCGCACCCTGCTGCTGGCCGACCGCTTGACCAAGCGTTTTGAGGGCGTGGGATTCAAATTCATCGAGGAGACGTTGACCAAGTTCATCCAGAACACGACCACTAGCGAGGACAACGACGACATCCGCTTCTTCAAGGGCTCCATCATGCTGAGCGAGGCCATGATGGCCTGCCGCCAGATGGGGGTTCCCAAAGAGAACCTTCACGACCTGCGCATGCCATTCTATGTCAATGGCCCTCACGGACAGGGCAAACTCACCGACAACGATGTCGCAGTGATTCAAGACCTCATCGCCCAAATCAAGCCTCACCAGATCTTCCTCGACAACGACTTGGTGGACCCGCACGGGACTCATGCACGCGCCACTGGAGCAGTGATGCATGCCTTGGATAACCTGAAGGGTGAGGACTTTATGCGGGATTGCCGCGTGTGGATGTACCGCGGCCAGTGGGGCCAGTGGGACGTGGACCAAGTGGAAATGGCGGTGCCCATGAGCCCCGAGGAATTTGGGGACAAGCGCAATGCCATCCTCCAGTTCCATTCACAGATTCATGACGCGCCCTTCCGTTCCAGCGCCGACGGCAAACTGCCATGGCAACGCTCCATCGAGCGCAACCGCGACCTGGCCGAGAAATACCAACAACTGGGCCTCGCCACCTACGAGGCCATCGAGGCCTTCGTCCAATACCGCTTCCACAGTTAATCAGATGCGTCAGGCACCTGTTACGGCACGGGGGAGTTCTATGTACTCTGGAGCCAGGGCGATGCTGTAAGGCTGGCCCTTCATGCCTGTAATGGTATAAGCCTTAGCAAGTTCCTTATCGGTAATAACGTTCTTGATGCAGCGGTTAATCCTTGAAATCGTCTGGTTGAGCGAGTCACTGAACGGGTCACAAAGATTGCTGGCCGACTGCTTGACACGACGCTCACTGGCACCAGGCTTTACCAGGCCGTAAATTTCCAGGATTTCGTCCCGAAATTCATCCATATTTTTTAAGACAATGCCTTTATTGCCCTGTTTGCGGTTTTTCATAAACAGGATATAGAGCGTACGGCACAGGGCTGGCATCTTGATTTCCATTTCGTCATACTCGGGCAACACAATTTTCATGTCCCCATTAACCAGCACCCGCCCGGGCTGTCCCACAACCACCTTGCCACGCAGCAACTCCTTCATCAGCTCTTGGGGGTCATCGTGGTAGTGGGCTATATAGTTGACAATCTCTCGCTTGATGCGTTCCAGCGCCTGCTTGCGCTCCTGTTCAATCTTCAGGACTTCATCATTCTCCTCCTCTTGAAGGATGTCAAGTTCAGGCTCCGCAATGTCTTTACAATAATCAACTGTTGCTTTGTCCTGCGATTCGTCACATAACACAATTTCATCCTTGACGCTAGTCATGATATTGCGAAGCCGCTGGTGGAACCTTGCCCACCGATTGCCCTTGCGAGATGCTTCAACGCGCGTGTGATCCTGGGGTGCAGGCAGTGAAGAAGCAGAGCCCGACGGGCACATGTCAAAACATATAGCGCCAAAGTCTTCCTCACTGAGCACAATATCACCATCGCCCATATCGTCAAGACCCATGAGCACATCAGCAAAATGGTGTATCGCCTCAAGCCAGACACCCGAATTATTCATGAGGCTAAGTGACAGACTCACGGTGGCATAATGACCTATATTACCCACATTGAAACGTCTCGCAATCAATAGTAGGTCTTCACGGCCTGGCTCATTGACCCATTCGACTTGCATGGGGCGAACTAACTTGTTGACGACATCTTCGATGCCTTGCGATCTTGATGAAAGTCTCCGGTCACAATACAAATAAATGATTCCGTACTTGAGGTCTTGAAGATTGGGCTGCATCATATTCTTAAGGGGGGATTGAGGTGTTACTAATAAAGTAGTACACAGCAAAAACCATGCCAACGGCAAGGGCTTGATATAAAGAGGGCTATGCGGAGATAATTCCCCGCATAGCTCACTTCCAGACTTAGGCTATGAAGTATTGCCTGATTTGCCTTTTAACGCTGATGTGCTTGGCATCAGGATACTTTTTTCTCACCTGATAGTGGACATAGATCCTGCTGCAACTGAAGCTCTCGATCTGGATCATCTTGCCATCCACCTCTACATCATAGGTGTAGCGCGTCGGTAGTGGCATCTGGGTCGTCGAGTTCCCGGCCCACCATTCCAGCAATAATTCCTTGATAGTCCTCAGCATATCTCAACTGATTTTCGGGGTTGAATAATAGTTAATCAATAAAAAAGCTATCGTGGTTGGCACTCTTGATGTTCGACAGGCGCTCCTCATCATCCATATCTTCATCCGTCATGATGGATTTCAGTTTGTTAATCCAGCGACTACGAGCCCTGCGGTTTTGGGCAAACATTTTAGCAGTACCCTTGGGAGTCTTGTCAAACTCCATGCTGTGTTCGATGCAGAGTGAATAGGCCACCCGCTCCACATCATGGTCGGCACCGATGTAGGTAAACTGCCAGCCCTGGTCCTTGTAGCTTTCGATGAGCGACTTAATGGCGGTCTGGCTAAACTCTTGAGAAGCGTTCTCATAGCCGTCGGTGATGATGGTGACCAAAGCCAGCGATGAGGGGTCTGAACTCTTGAGCGAATGAACACGCGTGATGGTCGTGCCCACGGCGTCATACAGGGGCGTCATGCAGCAGGGACGGTAATCCTTGTCGGTAAGGGGCTTGACCTCGACAACAGGCAGATTGTCGTAGATGAGCCGCTGCTCACAGCCACAGAAGGCGACAAGCGTCACCAGGTGTTTTTCGTCGGGATTTTTTTCCTGGGCACTCTTGATGGAACCGATGGCCTCGTTCACGCCATCGATGGCCTGGCGTGCAATGCTCGACATGGAGCCGCTCTTGTCGAGAATAATCACATTGTAAACAGTAATTGGAGTTTTCATATCGTCAATTGAATGAAAGAGTGAATAAATGCTTTTTTCGGGGTTTTCCCGATGACATTGCAAAGTTACACCCAGTTTCACACGATGGCATTTTCCTGCAACCTTGCCGTTTTTCTGACGCCTCCATCCGTCCCCCTCCATCACACCCGTCCCCTCCGTTTTCTTGAAAATTCTTTGAAATTACCTGGCTATCTTAAAAAAACTGAAAACTGAAAACTGAAAACTGAAAAATTTTTACTATCTTTGCGAGTTAATCGATTATCAGCCGCGAGAATGAAAGTTAAAATCCATCATGAGGGCGAGAATATCCTGTTGATACTGTTCTTGATTATCGGTGCGACAGGTGCCATGGCATACAGGTTCTTTGACTACAAACCTGTGGCTTGGTGCTTGATAGCATTGATGGCCATATTGTTCTTACTTGTACTCAACTTCTTCAGGTTGCCCCGTCGCCATTTCAAGGGCGACAACAGTGATGGCACCGCCGTGGTATCGAGTGTTGACGGCACCGTGGTAGCGCTCGAGGAGGTCTATGAGGATGAGTATCTGCACCGCAATGTCATTCAGTTGTCCGTGTTCATGACCGTGTTTAATGTTCATGCCAACTGGGTGCCTGTCAAGGGCGAAGTGACCTACTATAAACATCACTCTGGACGTTTCCTTGCCGCCAACCTGCCCAAGTCGAGCAGCGACAACGAGCGGTCGTCGATTGTAATCCGCACCTCGACGGGTGAGGAAATCCTGGTTCGCCAGATTGCCGGCGCTGTGGCACGGCGCATTGTCACCTATGTGGAAAAAGGCGAGACGGTTGACGTGAACGACTTCATCGGCTTCATCAAGTTCGGTTCCCGCGTGGACATCTTCCTGCCGCTCGACACCGAAATCAAAGTCAAACTGGGCGACCGCACTTGGGGGGGTGAAACCCTTGTCGCACGACTCAAAAACCATCAAAAAGCATGATTAAAGCGATTCGCAACAACATTCCCAATGCCATCACCTCGCTGAACCTGCTATTCGGCTGCATGGCTTGCATCATGGCATTTCACTGCTTTGACCCCATGTGCGGCACTTCAATCAAGGGCTATCAGTGGGCATTCATCTTCATTGCCCTGTCGGCAGTAGCCGATTTCTTTGACGGCTTGGTGGCCAGGCTGCTTCATGCAGTGAGTGGTATCGGCAAGGAACTGGACTCGCTGGCCGATTCGGTAAGTTTTGGACTCGCTCCCGCGCTGGTGCTCTATAACATCATGATAGGTCAAGGTGCCGGCCATTGGGCGCTCTTTGCACTGTTGCTGCCCGTGTTTGGGGCTCTGAGGCTTGCCCGCTTCAATATCGATCCTAACCAGAGTACAGTTTTCACAGGCCTGCCCATTCCTGCCAACGCCATCTTCTGGATCGGCTTCACGGCGTGGTATGCGATGCACCCTGTCCCCCTGTGGGTCGTGATTCTGCTCATCGTGGTATTGTCCTTGCTGATGGTGTGCAACCTGCGCATGTTCTCGTTGAAGATGCACAACTTGTCGTCACTCAAGCAGAATTGGGCACAATATTTGCAGGTAGTGGCTACAGTGGCATTTGTGGTGCTGATGGGTCTGCCAGGCCTGGCTGCCGCCATCACGCTCTATGTGCTGCTTTCAATCATTAAAAGAGAAAAATAAATGGGAGGCTTCCTTTTATTCATATTGCTCATTCTGTTCCTGATGGTAGGGATTCCCCTGATCAGGGGCTGGCTCTATGTGCAGAACATGCGTCGCCGCGTCAATGAGTCCTTCCGCGGACGTCAGCAGCATGAGCGTCCACGCCGCGAATATGACGACGAAGAAGAAGAATACACCGAAACCGGTGAACGCAAAATCTTCACCAGCAACGAGGGCGAATATGCCGACTTTGAAGAAGTCAACGAAACCATCATTGAGGAAACCACCATCAATGACGACACCCGTACCATCATCGAAGAACAGGTGACCGACGCCGAATACGAAGAGATTAGGGATTGACCCAACAATAACAAACAACTGAACACTCTGGATGTTCTGATTATCAGATTCTTCAGAGTGTTCAGTTATTTATAGATACCAGTAACTGATGTTTACAGCTTCAGGTCGTCCTCGCTCTTGGGTTGAGGGGGATAGTCGATGGTGTAGTGCAGGCCGCGTGATTCCTTGCGGTCCTTAGCCTGGCGGGTGATGAGGTAGGCCACGTTGATGATGTTGCGCAACTCGCAGATGCGGCGCGACACGTTGCTGGTCTTGAACAGTTTCTCGGTCTCCTCATAGAGGATGTCCAAGCGGTTCCAGGCACGGTCCAGACGCAGGTCGCTGCGCACGATGCCCACGTAGGTCGCCATGATTTCGCCCACTTCTTTCTCACTCTGGCTGATGAGCACCATTTCCTCGGGGTGCGTCGTGCCGGCATCGTCCCACGCGGGAATATCCTCTCGCCAGCTGTACTCGTTGCGGTGCTCGATAGCATGCTTGGCTGCAGCGTCGGCATAGACGACAGCCTCGATCAGCGAGTTGCTGGCCAAGCGGTTACCGCCATGCAGACCCGTGCAGGAGCATTCGCCCACGGCATACAAGCGCTTGATGCTCGAGCAGGCGTTCAGATCCACCTTGATGCCACCACACAGGTAGTGAGCAGCAGGTACCACGGGAATATATTCCTTAGTAATGTCAATGCCCAACTCCAGGCAGTGCTTATAGATGTTGGGGAAGTGGTGCTTGGTCTCCTCGGGATCCTTGTGGGTCACATCCAGGAAGACATGGTCCTCGCCTCGCTGCTTCATCTCGTTGTCGATGGCGCGGGCCACCACATCACGTGGAGCCAGTGAGAGGCGTGGGTCATACTTTTGCATGAATTCCTCGCCGCCCAGGTTGCGCAACACGCCACCATAGCCACGCATCGCCTCGGTGATGAGGAATGCGGGACGGTCACCGGGATGGTACAATGCGGTGGGGTGGAACTGAACAAACTCCATGTCCTGTACGGTTCCCTTGGCACGATAGACCATAGCAATACCGTCACCAGTGGCCACCAGCGGGTTGGTGGTGGTACGATAGACCGAGCCGATGCCGCCCGTCGCCATCAGGGTGACGCGTGACAGGAAGGTATCGACCTCGCCCGTCTCCTGGTTGAGGACATACGCGCCATAGCATTCGATGCCAGGGGTGCGGCGAGTAACAATCTTGCCCAAGTGGTGCTGGGTGAGAATTTCTACCGCAAAGTGGTCCTCAAACACGTCAATATTGGGATTGGCCTTCACCGTCTCGATAAGCGAAACCTGTATCTCGTGGCCCGTGTTGTCGGCATGGTGCAGAATGCGGAACTCGCTATGGCCGCCCTCGCGGTGCAGGTCAAACTCGCCTTTCTCATTCCTGTCAAAATCCACGCCCCACCCCAGCAGTTCTTGAATCTGGGCTGGAGCCTCTGTAACGACCTTTTTCACGGCCTCGGGGTCGCTGAGCCAGTCGCCAGCCACCATCGTGTCGTGGATATGCTTGTCAAAGTTATCCACCTCGAGGTTGGTCACCGTGGCAACACCACCCTGTGCCAGGTCGGTGTTAGCCTCTTCCATCTTGGACTTGCACACAAGCGCCACTGTACCAGTCTTTGCCACCTTGAGGGCAAAACTCATACCGGCTACACCCGAGCCAATAATGAGATAGTCATATTTGCGTACCATATTCTGGGTTTCTACATTTATAAATTACTCTTTCTCTCCATAGAGGAGGTCTCCGCAATCGCCCAAGCCAGGAACGATATAACTGTGCTCGTTGAGTTCATCGTCGATGTCACAGGTCCACAACGTGGTCTTCTCATCGGGCAGATGCTGCCGTACCACCTCAATGGCCTTAGGCGTAGCAACAACACTTGCAACATGGATGTGGGCCGGATGCCCCTTGGTGACCAACGCCTGATAAGCGAGTTCCATCGATGAGCCAGTAGCGAGCATCGGGTCAACAATGAGCAGCGTCTTGTCGTCAAGACGGGGGCTGGCTATATACTCGATGTGAACGACAAAGTCATCGGTTTTGGGGAAATACTTACGATAGGCCGACACAAAAGCGTTCTCTGCGCCATCAAAGAAGCTCAGGAATCCCTCATGGAAGGGGAGGCCTGCACGCAGCAGGGTGGCAAGAACGACACGGTCGTCCAACACATTACACTGCTTCACGCCCAGCGGTGTCTCGATTCCCACGGTTTTGTATTTCAGTCTCTTGGAAATCTCATAGGCCATAATTTGGCCCAGACGCTGGATGTTTACACGGAAGCGCAGGCGCTCCTGCTGCAGGTTCTTGTCGCGGATCTCACTCATGAACTGTCCCACGAGCGAATTGTGTTCACACAAGTTGATTATTTCCATCTCTCTATGATTGTTTTTGGGTTAAATATTCGTGTAATAGTCGCTGCGCATTGCTGCGGTCCAGCGTGAGTTGATGCTTGAGTTCGTCGATGCTGCACATCTTAAATTCCAGGCGCAGGAAACTGATGAATTCCAAGGTGATGTCCATGCCATAGATATCATCATCGAAATCAAACAGATTGACCTCGATACTGATGTTATCACCATTGTCGAGCGTGGGCCGCTTGCCGATGTTGGCCATGCCTTGCAGCACAAGGCCGTTCACGTGGGCCAGGACGGCATAAGCGCCATTGTGAGGCAACAAGATATCAGGATCGGTCTCACCCACATTGGCAGTGGGGAATCCTATGCCGCGCCCGTTGTGGAAACCGTGTACCACCCGACCCGATAGCGTGAAGGGACGCCCCATGCAGTGCATGGCGTCCTTGACTTTACCGGCAGCAATCAGGCTGCGAACAATGGTGGAACTGACGGGGGCATACTCGCCCAGATACTCTGGCGCCTTGACAACCTGGACGCCCAGAGCCTCGCCATGACGGCGATAATCCTCAAAGGTCTCTCCCCGCTGATGCCCGAAGCGATGATTATAGCCCACGACCAGCATCGCCACACCATAGCGGTCGCGCAGCAGTTCGATAAACTGGACCGAGTTCAGCTGCGACAACTCTCGGGTGAAGTCCAGCGGCAACAGCATGTCGGGGTCCAATTCCTGCAAGCGGGCGAGACGTTCACCCATCGGCATGATGAGCGAGAACGGTTCATCGGGGTGCAAAACCTGGCGGGGGTGAGATAAAAACGTGATGACCAATGACTGCTTTCCTAAAACCGAGGCTTGGCGTTTGAGAAAATCAACCAGCGTGACGTGTCCGAGGTGAACTCCGTCAAACATGCCTATTGTGGCTACAGTCGAGCCTTGTGTCAGGCGTTCATTTTCGCCCAATATTCTCATTCTCTATCGTTCTATAAGAAAGCATCGGCAGGGCACCGGCCTCGCTTGACCCAATCCCTGCCATCGATATTTAGTCCAAATGCTCTTTCAAGATGCGCATGGTATCGTTGCACACGCGAATGAACATCTCGCGGTTCCTGAGCATGGTCGATGTCTTCACCTGCTTGTCAGCACCCGAGAACAGGTAACCCGTTTCCTTGCTTTCCAGTGCGCGCAGGGTGGGTACCACGCCAGCCTCGGGGCTGGGAATGTTACGGGTCAGGTAATCAGGCACACGGTCCATCCATCGCGACATGGCTATGGCGCTGCTCTTGATGATGCCAGGATTCACACAGTTGACCGACACGCGACGCACTTTCATCACACTCGACATGTAAATCGAGAACAGGGTGAGCGCCAACTTGCTTTGGGCATAGGCTCCTAGCGGAGTGAAGTGGGACACGGCCGGGAACTCATAGGGGAGGGTCACCAGGCGGCGCGACACGCTCGTAGACAGGATGATGTGTCCTCCCTCCTCGATAAGGGGATAGACTTTCATCGACAGCAACACCGTGCTCAAGTAGTTGACCTGTACCGAGTGTTCAAAGCCATCTTCCGAAATCTCGCTGCGTCTGGGCAGCAGACCGGCATTGTTAATCAGTGCTGCTACAGGACGGTTCAATGCGCGGAGGCGCTTCACAAAGTCATTGACCAGCGCGAACGAATTGAGATCCAACTGAAGGCACGAGATGTCCTTGTTGCGGGTCACCGAGCGCAGTTGCGAGGCATAGTTTTCGGCCTTTTGCAAATCGCGGCTTGCGAGCAACACCGCCTTGCCTTGTTCAGCCAGTTTACGTGTAATCACACTTCCCATGCTGTCGGTGGAACCAGTGACAATATACAATGGTTTCACATCGGGATCCAGCACTTTATCGTTATCGGTCATCATATCGTTTAGTTTTATGGTTCACTTCTTTCTAACCTGCAAAGGTAGGAATTTTTGCCTAAAGTTTTCACTTTCTAGGGAAAAATATGCTTCTTTTCCATTAATCATCACTATAGGCCCTGCTGGTAAATGCTAATTTCACGAATTTGACCTATTGTCTTAAGATATTGTCAATCAATCTGTTAAATTAGAAAAATTGGTATTAAAAATCCCTTTTATTGTAGCCTAGATTATATGAGAATTTGAGGTAGCCTCTATATCAGGAGCAGGGCTTTTGCCACACTTTTGGTGGCAACTTTGATGTTTTCACGGGACACTAAGTAATTATTAGGAAAAAGTGTTATCTTTGCAGTTGAGTAAAGCGATAAAACTATGGCTATCAGAAGTAAGGAAATGGTTTTTTGGATTATTGACGTGTTAGTGCTCCTGCTCGTTGGGGGTCTGGTGTGGCACATGTGGAGTACCAAGAATACTATTCCCAAGGTGAGCCACGGGAGGTTAGACCGCTACCAGCAGTTCCAGTCACAGTTTGTTCCGGCGCGGGATGTCGCTGTGTGGATGCCCGAGGACTATCAGCCTGGCGAGGATTGCGACGTGCTCTACATGCATGACGGACAGATGCTGTTCGACGCCGCTACCACGTGGAACAACCAGGAATGGGCGGTTGATGAAATGCTGGACTCGCTCATCAAGGCGGGTTCAATACGCCGCTGCATCGTGGTCGCCATCAACAATACCGAAAACCGTCTCAACGAGTATTTCCCCGACAAGACGTGGCAATATGTCAACGAGGCCAACCGCATGAAAACCGACACCGCAAAATTCCAAGGCGATGCCTATCTGCAGTTCATCATCAGGGAATTGAAGCCCTTCATTGACATGCGCTACAAGCCGCTGACCTCACGCGAGCACACCTTCATGATGGGCTCTAGCATGAGCGGCCTGATATCGCTTTATGCCTTGTGCGAATACCCTCAGGTGTTTGGAGGTGTGGCCTGTCTATCGACTCACCTGTCGATGGCACATCTGGAAAACGGCATCGACAACATGGCCTGGCCAGTGGCCTACCGCAACTATGTGACAGAGCACTTGGCCGACGCCAATACCAGCCTTATCTATATGGACCATGGGACTAGGGATTTTGATGCCGATTACGGCCCATACCAGGAATTGCTGGACAGCGCCATGATCGACAAGGGTTGGGACAACCTTCACTACAGGAGTCTGGTATTTCAAGGCGAAGGCCACAACGAGACCGCATGGGCCAAGCGCTTAGACCAGCCTCTGGTATTCCTCCTGGGGAGGTGACTCTAACATTTGTCTAAACGAGTCGGTTAGCGTAACTTTGCATGTCAAAAAAAACAATATAAGAAAACATCTAGATGAGTGAATACATAACAGTGATTGGGGGCGTGAACATGGACATCTCGGCGGCATTGACGGCGCCGTTTGTCCCCGCCGACTCAGTGCCTGGGCAAGTGACCCTGGGCTGTGGCGGTGTGGCACGTAACATCGCCCACAACCTGCGGCTGATGGGTCACGAAGTGAAATTTGTGAGCATCTTTGGCGGAGAGACCTTCGGCGAGATGTGTTGGCGAGAATGCCAAGCCATCGGGCTGGACCTCACGCTGAGTGAGCGCGGCGAGAACCTGCGCAACGGCCTGTACCTGTGTGTCAACGACCAGACGGGCGACATGATCGCCGCCGTGGCCGATACCGATATAGTGGACCACATAACGCCCACTTTTCTTGAGAAACGCATCGGCGAAATCAACGCCGCGGCAACTGTTGTTGCCGACACCAACATTCCGGTGGAGTCCCTGCAGTACTTGATTGACCATTGTACGGGGACTCCACTATTTGTTGATACCGTGAGTACCGCCAAGGCGCCCCGAATTATCAAGGCGCTGCAACAAAGCCAGTCCAAACGCCTCCACGCCTTGAAACTCAACCTCATGGAGGCTCAAGCAGTCACCCATTGCGACACAGCCATGGAGGCCGCCCAGCGCCTCACGTCGATGGGTGTGAAGGAGGTATATATCACCTTGGGCAGCGATGGCGTGTTTTGCAGCAACGGCTCGCGCCATGAGCACTTGAAGGCCATCCCGACCCGTGTCCTCAACACCACGGGGGCGGGTGACGCTTTCATCGCCGGCCTGGCCCATGCCCAAATGTGCCGTGTGCCCTTCCCGGAGTGCGCCCAAACGGGCCTGAAAGCCGCCCATGCCACACTCCTCTCACTCCAGACTGTTAACCCTGACATCAAAAAATATCTATAAAATGAACAAGTATCTTTCTATTTCACCTGAAGTGCAACAGGCACTCGATGAGGGCCGACCCGTGGTCGCCCTCGAATCCACCATCATTTCCCATGGCATGCCCTATCCCCAAAATGTGGAAACGGCATTGCGTGTCGAGCAGACCATCCGCGACAACGGGGCCGTTCCAGCCACTATCGCCATCATCGGCGGACGCCTCAAAGCGGGCTGCACTCCAGACGAGATCGAATACCTGGGCAAGAAAGGCCAGGCGGTAACCAAAGCCTCTCGCCGCGACCTGCCCGTGCTTATCGCCCGTGGCCAGGATGGCGCCACCACCGTGACCACAACGATGATTATCGCCGCAATGGCAGGCATCAAGGTCTTTGCCACTGGCGGCATCGGGGGCGTTCACCGCGGTGCTGAGACCACGATGGACATCAGTGCCGACCTCGAGGAACTCGCCATGACGCCAGTCATGGTCATCTGTGCTGGCGCCAAGTCTATCCTTGACTTGGGCCTCACACTGGAATACCTGGAAACCAAGGGTGTGCCGGTCATCGGCTACGGCACCGAGGAATTACCAGCCTTTTACACCCGCCACAGCGGTTTCAAGGTGGATTACCGCATCGATACCCCTGAGGACCTCGCTGCCGCTTTCCGTGCCAAGTTGGACATGGGGCTGCAGGGCGGAATGCTCGTCACCAACCCCATTCCTGAAGAATATTCCATGCCTGCCGACGTCATCAACCAGGCCATCGACCAAGCCATCGACGAGGCCAACCGTCTGGGCATCCGTGGCAAGGAAACGACGCCCTTCCTGCTGGCGAAGGTAAAAGACCTGACTGGCGGAGACAGCCTGGCCAGCAACATCCAACTGGTGCTCAACAATGCCCGTCTGGCCGCCAAGACCGCTGCCGCGCTGATGAAATAGTCTTTTTTCAAGAAAACAGAGTGGTTAATTGAAGCAAAATAAATACCTTTGCAGGTTGAATTTAAACGAAGTTTAATCCACGATAATACAACTAAGATGATGAGATGCCAACATTGCGGACACGAGGTGCCCGATGGTTCAGTTTTTTGTAACCGATGCGGCTACCGCATGAGTAATAATATGGCTTGCCCCCACTGCGGCCAGCAGATTCCCTCCACATCGGTATTCTGCCCCAGTTGCGGTAAGGCTATCGACATGGAAAAAACCACGCCTAAACAGGGTGTGACCTACAATCAGCAGCGCGCCGAGGCCCAGCGCCAGGCCCAACGTCAAGCCAATGCCTGGCAACAGCAGCCACCCGTTGAGCAGGAAGAATATGACGATGATGACAATGGCGCAGGCCGCCGTTCACACTACGACCGCAATCTGATTATCGGCATTGTGGTCGCTGCATTGCTCATCGGCTTGCTGAGTCTGCTCAAGCACTGCAACAGCCGCGAGAATGACAGCCTGAAGGCCCGCGCCGACAGTGCTGCCGTCATCGCTGACAACAGCCAAGACGAAACGGCCATCATGAGTGCTGAGTTGAGCCGTAACAACTTTACCGAAGACGGCGCCAACATCGGCTGCGCCGTGAAGTTTGCCGGGACAGACCCCGACACGCCCGACCGCATCGTGGGTGTGACCTACAAGAACGATGCCGACCGCCCCTTTATCAAGGTTTATCAACTCACTCGTGAAGGTGGCGGCTGGAAAACCGAATTGGGACAGACCAAGTATTATGACGGCCGTAACATCATCATGGACAACTCATCGCTTATTGCTGACGCGATGTATGTGCCCCGCGCCGTCACCATCGAGGGCAAACAATACCTCTACTTTGCCTTCCTCAACCACCTCAAGGGTGCTGGCGAGGGCAATACAGGCCGTGTGACACTGGCCCTCTATGAGCCCGAAGGCAAGAAAATCACCACGCTGACCTATGACGGTTCCATCAGGTCGCGCAGCGATGGCCGCCAGTATGTTTACAGCCGTGGTCCTCTCGAGAGCACCAGTGGCAGCGAGCGCAGGTTCCTCCAGCAAGAAGCCGCCAACATTGGTTCGATTCGCGTAGCCACCCAGGACGAGATTGATGCCGAAGAGGAAGCCAAAGCCAAGGAAGAAGAGGAAAAAGCCCTCAGCGGTGAGGAAAATGCCGATGCCAAGTGGGATCACGATAACTCTGAGAACATGGACAAGCTCAAGGAGGGTGAAGAAGTGAAAATGAAGCCCACCCAGTACGACAAGCCCATCATCAACATGAAGGAGATCAAGGAAAAGCTCGAGAATGACCGTTACTTGGTCTTCCTGGACACGAAGGGCTCGGTTGTAGGCTTCAACAAGAATACCCGCAAGTATTTCACCGTTTATGCTGGCAAAAACGGCTCTGCATCGGCTATCAGCTTCAGTGGTGATAACACTGTGCTCATCAAGACGAGCAATGGTTCTATCACCTACGACCTGGTGCATGACAAGGCTAAAAATGCCAATTAATTGAATGGTATATTTTTCATGACACCCGAACGACGCTATTACTTCTGGTTCTTCTTCAAGCTGAACATCATCATAGTGGGGCTGCTGGCCCTGCTATGGTGGCTCAATAACGTCGTCTATACGGGATAACCCCAACTAAAAACTAAGGACTAAGGACCAAGGACTAAAAAACAAAAACTAAGGACCAAGGACTAAGGACTAAGGACTAAGGACCAAAAACTAAAAAACAAGATATGGTTGAAATCAGAGAAATCCAACCCACCAAGCGCAACCTGCTCAAGTTTGTGCATTTCCCCATTGACACGCTCTACCGCGACAGCAAATACTTCGTCCCGCCACTGGTGACCGACGAAATCAACACCCTGCGCCCAGACAAGAACCCAGCGTTTGAATTCTGCGAGGCTGTTTATTTCCTAGCTTACCGCGACGGTGAAATCGTGGGGCGCGTGGCGGGTATCATCAACCACGTGTGCAACGAGCGTTCAGGCAAGAAGGAAGCCCGCTTCAGCTACATCGACTTTATTGACGATGCCGAGGTCGTTGACGCCCTCATCGATGCTGTGACCAAGTGGGGCAAGTCCAAGGGCATGGAACACCTGACAGGTCCGCTGAGTTTCACCGACATGGATCCCGAGGGTATGCTCGTCGAGGGTTTTGACCGCGTGGGTACCAGCGGCGGCATCTACAACCACCCGTACTATCCCAAGCACATGGATCGACTGGGCTTTGTCAAGGATGCCGACTGGATCGAGATGCTGATTACCATCCCCAAGGAGACCCCCGAAAAGATGGCTCGCATCTCCAGCATCGTCTCTGACCGTTACAACCTGACGACCATTAAGTACACCGACCGCAAGAAACTTGTCAATGACTATGGCGACGCCATTTTCAAACTCATCAATGAGGCCTATGACCAGATCTTCGGCTACTCGCCCCTGTCCGACAAGCAAATCAAGCACTACATCAAGATGTATCTGCCCTTCTTGCCGCTGAACGACCTGGCGATGGCGGTTGAGAAGGACACGCGCGAACTCATCGCCGTGGGCATCTCCATCCCCTCGATGGCCAGGGCACTCATCAAGAACCGTGGTCGCATCCTCCCCTTGGGGTGGATACCCCTGCTGCGCGCCTTCAAGCACAATGATGTCGTGGACCTGATGCTCATCGCTGTCAAGCCCGAGTACCAAAACAAGGGCGTGAACTCACTGCTGTTTACCGATCTCATCCCCCACTTCAACGCCTATGGCTACAAGTATGCCGAAAGCAACCGCGAACTGGAACTCAATTCCAAGGTGCTGAAGCAATGGGAATACTTTGAAACCGACCAGCACAAGCGCCGTCGCGCATACACTAAACCAATCTAGAAAAAATAAACATCTCTAGAAAATCTAGACCATCTAGATCATCTAGAAAAATAATATTAAAAAATTATGAACGAGAAAATTCAAGTCATCAGCAAGTATGCCCTTGAGGGGCTGAATGTACAAGGACTGGACAACGCTGCCCTTGCAGCCAAGCAAACGTTGGAGAGCGGCAGCGGTGCCGGCAATGATTTCCTGGGATGGTTGCACCTGCCCAGCAGCATTGACGAGCAACAATTTCAGTCTATCGAGAAAAGTGCGGCTCTGCTGCGCAGCGACTGCGAGTATGTCATCACAATCGGCATCGGCGGCAGTTATCTGGGAGCCAAGTGCGTCATCGAGGCATTGAGCGACCACTTTGCGGCCTACAAAGCTGGTGGCACCAAGGTGGTGTTTGCCGGCAGCAACATCGGCGAGGATTACCTCTATGACCTTATGGACCTGGTGCGTGGCCGCAAGTTCGGTATCATCGTCATCTCCAAGTCGGGCACGACGACCGAGCCAGGTATCGCTTTCCGCCTGTTCAAGGACATGCTTGAGAAGCAGGAAGGCAAGGCCTTTGCCCAGCAGCACATCATCGCCGTTACCGATGCCCGCCGTGGCGCATTGCGTGGCCTGGCTACCCAGGAGGGTTATGTGACCTATGTCATCCCCGACAATGTGGGTGGACGTTTCTCGGTACTCACCCCTGTGGGATTGCTGCCTATTGCAGTAGCAGGATTTGACATCCGTGCGCTCGTGGCTGGTGCCGTCGAGATGGAGCGTGATGGCGACCAAGTGATACTCGACTATGCCATCGCCCGCAACGCCCTCTACCAGAGTGGCAAGAAGATTGAAATCCTGGCTAACTTCACCCCACGCCTGCACTATATCGCCGAATGGTGGAAACAACTCTACGGCGAGAGCGAGGGCAAGGAGCACAAGGGTATCTTCCCCGCCAGCGTGGACTTCACCACCGACCTGCACAGCATGGGACAATGGATCCAGGACGGCGAGCGCACCATCTTTGAGACGGTGCTCAGCGTGGGAGACCAGCAGCATGAGGTGCTCATCCCCAGTGACAAAGAGGACCTTGATGGACTGAACTATATTGCTGGCAAGAACGTGGATTACGTCAACAAGATGGCTGAACTGGGAACCCGCCTGGCTCACGTCGATGGTGGCGTGCCCAACCTGCTCATCACCATGCCCGCCGTCAACGAGCGCTACTTGGGTCAACTGATTTACTTCTTTGAGAAGGCTTGCGGCGTCAGTGGTTACATGCTGGGCGTCAATCCCTTCGACCAGCCTGGTGTCGAGGCCTACAAGAAGAATATGTTTGCCCTGCTCGAGAAGCCCGGTTATGAAGAGGCTACCAAAGCCATTAAAGAGAAACTTAGCTAAATAGTCATCAGACATCTGCCTTTTATACAGTAGTTTTTGAACTCAAAACTTACAACTTAAAACTAATAAAATGATTTATCCGATTATTTCGGCCGAGGAAGCCGCCGAATTTGTACAAAATGGCTTCACAGTGGGTGTTTCTGGTTTTACTTCACCGGGTTGTCCTCAAGTAGTGCCCGTCGCTATCGCCGAGCGCGCCAAGCGTGAGCACGAGGCTGGCCGCGAGTTCAAGATCAACCTTTTCAGTGGCGCATCGACCAGCGACCACATCGATGGTGAGTTGACCCGTGCCGACGCACTGAACTTCCGCACCCCTTATCAGTCACATCCCGACATGCGCAAGGCCATCAATGCCAATGCCATTCACTATAACGACCGCCACCTGAGCGAGCTGGCCCAGGAGTTCCGCTATGGCTTCTATGGCAAAATGGACATCGCTATCGTCGAGGCACAGAGCATCACCGACGACGGTGAACTCATTTTGGGCACCTCGATGGGTAATACCGCCACCTGGCTGAAGATGGCCGACAAGGTGATCGTCGAGCTCAATGACCAGATTCCCGAGAGCATCCGTGGCATGCACGACGTTTACACGCCGTTTGACCCGCCTTATCGCCGCGAGATTCCCATCTATACGCCTCATGACCGTGTGGGCACCCCCACCGCCCATGTCGATCCCAAGAAGGTCATCGGTGTGGTTCGCACCTCGCTGCCCATCAGCAAGGAGGGCGCCTTTACCCCCGTCGACGACGTGACAGCCGCCATCGGCCGCAACGTGTGTGCTTTCCTCGTCAATGAGCTCAAGCAGGGCCGCATCCCCAAGGAGTTCCTGCCCCTGCAGAGTGGTGTGGGCAATATCGCCAACGCCGTGCTCGACGCGCTTGACAAGAGCGACGACATCCCCCCGTTCGAGATGTATACCGAGGTGATCCAGGACAGCGTTCTCGAACTGCTCGAGAGTGGCAAGTGCAAGTTTGCCAGCACCTGTTCGATGACCTTCTCCAGCCAGGCCATGAATGAGTTCTTTGAGAAGGGTGAGGCCCTGCACAACAAGGTGCTCATGCGTCCCAGCGAAATCAGCAATAACCCCGAGGTGGTTCGCCGTCTGGGCGTTATCACGATGAACACCGCCATCGAGGCCGACATCTATGGTCACATCAACTCGACCCACGTGAGCGGCACTCGTCTGATGAACGGTGTCGGCGGCTCGGGCGACTTCACCCGCAATGCCTACATCAGCATCTTCCTGTGCCCGTCGATCAAGAAGGACGACTGCATCAGCACCATCGTGCCCATGGTTTCCTATCCCGACCACAACCCCCACTCGGTAGATATCATCATCACCGATCAGGGTATCGCCGACCTGCGCGGCAAGGATCCCGTCCAGAGCGCACACGAGATCATCGAGCATGCTGCTCATCCCGTTTACCGTCCCTTGCTGCGTGAGTACCTCAACCTCGCCAAGAAGGGCCACGTGATGATGAATCCCGATATCGCCTTCGCCTTCCACAGCACGCTGATGCACGACGGCGACATGCGCAAGACCGACTTCGCCAAGTTCATGAAGTAACCCTAAACGACGAATCACGCCAATTCAACCAATTGGCATCCGCACGACGGAATTAACACAACAAGAAAGACAAGAATAACAATCCCATCGATTGTATCGCATCTTGTCTTTCTTGTTTTCCCCTTTTTCATGAAAGAAACCGCCAGTATTGAAACAGCCATTACTCGGGGCTGGAATTTTGCGGGGAGAATATGGTGACTGATCAACAGACAAACAACAATAAAGACTTGAAGGCGCATGGCGCGATGTTGCTGGCCATGGTGCTGTTCGGACTGATGGCGACGTTCTCTAAGGACGTGCTCACCCACGGCGGCATCACGGGTCCGCAATTGGTGGCATTCAGGATTTGCGGCGCTGCCATCCTGTTCTGGGCGGGTTCGCTGATTGTTCCGCAGCAGCATGTCGAGCGACGCGACATGTTGAAGATTGTGGGGGCCAGCTTTTTTGGCTTTGTGATGGCCCAGGGCGGCTACATCGTGGGGCTGAGCCTCACATCGCCCATCAACGCCACCATCGAGTTGACCACGATGCCCATTTTCACGCTCATCCTGTCGGCCTTCATCCTTCACGAGCGCATCACGCCACGTCGGGCACTGGGTATCATCCTGGGCTTTGCTGGCGCTGTGTTGCTGATTACCCGCACCACGGGCGGTGGCGGCAGGGCCACCGACTTTCGCGGCGACCTGCTCATCCTAGCCTCTCAGGTGGGCTATGCCTTCTATCTGACCTACTTCTCGGGCGTCATCCGCAAGTATGACGCCTTCACGTTCAACAAGTGGACGTTTACTTTTGCCAGCCTGATGATTCTGCCGTTTACACTACCCCACATCGCCCAAATCGATTGGGCGGGCTTGAGTGCCCGCACGGCAACCGAGCTGGTCTATATCGTGGCGGCGGCGACGTTCTTTACCTTCCTGCTGGTCGTGTTTGCCCAGCGCCGGCTGCTGCCCACCACCGTCAGCGTTTACAACTATGTTCAACCCTTTGTCGCCGTCGTTGCGAGCATGGCGATGGGGCTTGCCGCACCACAATGGATGCATGGCGTGGCAGCGGCCCTCATCTTCACGGGCGTGTGGCTCGTCGTCCGCACCCACAACTCTCAAACGTGATTCACCCAGGGTCGAGATTCCGTTACTAGATATGGTAGAAGTATCCGAAATTGCCGTTCTGGATATCCTGTATCAGGTTCGGGTTGGATATCAACTGATAAGAAGTGTATAATGTAAATACCACTCCCACAATAAGCGTGATGTAGAACCACATCTTGGCCGAAGCCGATTTCTTATTCGCTCCGTTGATATCGCCCTTAGTATAACAAGTCTTCGAGCCCCAGGCATTGAAGATAGCAATGGCACCAGGTATCAAGCCGAAGTATGACGCACCGCAGCACATACAGCACACAACGGTGGCAATGACCGACTCGGTGAGCCAAGTCTTGGGCATGATCTGCTGCGGGTTGGTCTGGTTAGTGCTTGGGCCGTATTGGGGCGGTGCATAGGGTTGGTTGGGCGTACCTGGGCCGTAGGGGGTTCCAGTGGTCGTGGGCTGTGTGGGCGGCTGTTGGGTGCCACCAAAGGGCGGTACCTGAGGCAGCGGGGTCTGGCCCATGGGAGGCACTGGGGGCAACTGAGTATCTACATTCCCCGGGTTGAAAGTCTGCCCCGAGAGCAAGGCCATGAGTTCAGGCACTTGGCTTGCCGAGGTCCAGTTTGCCATTCCCTCGCACCACACGAGCGAGTTGACCGTTAATCCGTGCAACAGTAATTCATTAGGCTCGAAGGGTCCAACCTGCTGGCCGTTTTCTGCGATATAGTATTTCATAATTCAATAGATATTAAAAGTATTCTCTTGCAAATATAGTGCATTTTTCAGAAAATCACCCCATTTGGCGAGATTTTTTAATCCACCAGCAGTAAAACAACATGCCGCATGGCTCTGGAGCCACACGGCATGATATCCTATAGAACTGTTTACTGATCGCGGCTTAGTCGCTGCACTTGGCGCACAGGAACTCGCGGTTCAAGCGGGCGATGTTGCTCAGCTTGATGTTCTTGGGGCACTCGGCGGCACAGGCACCCGTGTTGGTGCAGTTACCGAAGCCCAGCTCGTCCATCTTGGCCAGCATAGCCTTCACGCGGCGCTTGGCCTCGGCCTTGCCCTGGGGCAGCAATGCAAACTGGCTCACCTTGGCGCTGAGGAACAGCATGGCCGAACCATTCTTGCAGGCAGCCACACAGGCACCGCAGCCGATGCAGGTAGCGCTGTCCATAGCCTCGTCGGCGGCCTCCTTGCTGATGGGGATAGCGTTAGCATCCTGGGCACCGCCGGTCTGGAAGCTTACGTAGCCACCAGCCTGCTGAATCTGGTCAAAGGCATTGCGGTTAACCATCAAGTCCTTGATTACGGGGAAAGCTGCCGAGCGCCAGGGCTCAACGGTGATGGTGTCACCATCCTTGAAGCGGCGCATGTAGAGCTGGCAAGTGGTTGCTCCGGTAGCAGGACCGTGGGGATGACCGTTAACATAGAGCGAGCACATGCCGCAGATACCCTCACGGCAGTCGTGGTCAAAGGTGACAGGCTCCTCGCCCTTCTCGATGAGCATCTCGTTCAGGATGTCCATCATCTCGAGGAAGGAAGTGTCGGTGGGGATGTCATGCATCTCGTAGGTCTCAAAGCCACCCGTGGCATGAGCGTCCTTCTGACGCCAAACCCTCGTAGTGGAGCGGCTCCTTGATGAGCGTGGGAGCGGTCTCATCGTTGCCGTTGTACTTCCAGCAGGCGACATAGAAGAAGTTCTCGTCGTCGCGCTTAGCCTCGCCTTCCTCGGTCTGATGCTCCTCGCGGAAGTGGCCACCGCAGCTCTCGTGACGGTTCAGTGCGTCATAGGCAATCAGCTCGCCCATGGTGATGAAGTCACGCAGTCGGAAGGCCTTGTCCAACTCGACGTTCATGCCCTCTTGGGTGCCGGGGATGAACAGGTTGGTCTCAAATTCCTTGCGCAGCTCTTTAAGTTTCTTCAATGCGGTCTCAAGGCTCTCCTTGGTGCGCGCCATGCCCACATAGTCCCACATCACGTTACCCAACTCCTTGTGGATGCTATCGACAGAGCGCTTGCCCTGGATAGCCATCAGGTCATCGAGATTCTTCTGTACCTTCTTCTCGGCAGCGTCAAACTCGGGGCTGTCGGTCGAGAAGTGAGGCACGGTAATCTGGTCGCTCAGGTAGTTCTGGATGGTGTAAGGCAGCACGAAGTAGCCGTCGGCCAGACCCTGCATCAGCGCCGAAGCACCGAGGCGGTTAGCGCCGTGGTCACTGAAGTTGCACTCACCGATGGCGAACAGACCCTTGATGCTGGTCTGCAACTCATAGTCAACCCAGATGCCGCCCATCGTGTAGTGGATGGCGGGATAAATCATCATGGGATTGTAGTACTTCACGCCGTTGATCTCGTTAGCGAGCTCACCGGGATTGACGTCGGTAATCTCCTCATACATGTCGAACAGGTTGCCGTAGCGCTGGCGAATCACGTCGATACCCAGGCGGTTGATGGCCTCGCTGAAGTCGAGGAATACGGCCTTACCGGTGTTGTTCACACCATAACCCTTGTCGCAGCGCTCCTTGGCAGCGCGGCTGGCCACGTCACGGGGCACGAGGTTACCGAAGGCGGGATACCTGCGCTCCAGATAGTAGTCGCGCTCCTCCTCGGGGATGTCGCTGCCCTTGATTTGTCCGGCCTGCAGCTTCTTGGCGTCCTCGATGTTCTTGGGCACCCAGATGCGACCGTCGTTACGCAACGACTCACTCATCAGCGTCAGCTTGGACTGCTTGTCACCATGCACGGGGATGCAGGTGGGGTGAATCTGAACGTAGGCGGGATTAGCAAAGTAAGCGCCATGACGATAGCAAGCCATAGCAGCCGAGCAGTTGCAACCCATAGCGTTGGTGCTCAGGAAGTAGGTGTTACCATAACCACCAGTAGCGATAACCACAGCGTGGGCGGCAAAGCGCTCGAGCTTACCAGTCACCAGGTTCTTGGCGATGATACCGCGGGCACGGCCGTCGATGATGACCACGTCGTGCATCTCATAGCGGTTGTAGCTCTTTACCTTGCCGGCATGGATCATGCGGTTCAGGCTTGAGTAAGCACCGAGCAGCAGCTGTTGACCAGTCTGACCCTTGGCGTAGAAAGTGCGGCTTACCTGAGCGCCACCGAACGAACGGTTAGCAAGCAGGCCACCATACTCGCGAGCGAAGGGAACACCCTGTGCCACGCACTGGTCGATGATATTGTTCGACACCTCGGCCAGGCGGTAAACGTTGGCCTCGCGGGCACGGTAGTCACCACCCTTGACGGTGTCATAGAACAAGCGGTAAACCGAGTCACCGTCGTTCTGATAGTTCTTGGCTGCGTTGATACCACCCTGTGCAGCGATTGAGTGAGCACGGCGGGGTGAATCCTGGATGCAGAAGTTCAATACGTTAAAGCCCATCTCGCCCAGCGTGGCGGCTGCCGACGCACCTGCCAGACCGGTACCCACGACGATGATGTCGAGTTTACGCTTGTTGGCGGGGTTGACGAGTTTCTGGTGAGCCTTATAGTTGGTCCACTTCTCAGCGATGGGTCCCTCGGGAATCTTGGAATCGATAGGCTGAGCGTTGATTTTTGTTTCTTCCATTTGTGTTACAAATTTTAAAGGGTTAATACTCAGCGATTAGCAATTGATAACGCCAGTGAAGTGAAGCGTGAAATAGATGGCTTCTACAGCAAACAGGATAAACACGATGCTAGCCCACCACTTCGAGATGCACTGCCAACGGGGAATCCACTTGTCGTTAGCGGTACCCAGCGTCTGGAATGCGCTCCAGAAACCGTGGCTGATGTGGAACCACAGGGCGGCAAAACCGATGAGGTAAACGGGAAGTACCCACCACTGGCTGAAGGTAGCCTGCAGGTAATCCTGGCCCCTCATGATGTGCTCTCCCATGAGTTCGGGCAGCTGCATCTTGGCCCAGAACTGCACGAGGTGCAGAATCAGGAAGCAGCAAACGATGATACCGAGGACGAGCATGTTCTGTGATGCCCACTCGACATCCTTGGGCTTAGTAGTCACAGCATAGCGGTTGTTACCGCGAGCCTTGCGGTTCTGCAATGTGAGCCAGAAGGCGTAGATGATGTGAATCGCAAAGCCACCAGCGAGCACGAGAGTGCCCAGCACAGCATACCAGTTGGCACCGAGGAACTCACAGATGGCATCATAAGCCTCAAAGGAAATGATTGCCACCGCATTCATCAGCGCATGGAATGTGACGAATAGGACAAGGAAGAGGCCGGTTACCGACATCACAACCTTGCGTCCTACAGATGAATTAGTTAACCACATAAAATTGATGATTTTTTAGTTATTAATTGATTTGTTATTTTGTTAATTTTTACAATATCCTGCAAAGATAATAAAAAATTTCACTTTTAAGTCTAAAAAATGAATATTAATCGTTCAGGATGAGCATTGCGTCGCCGTAGGCGCCAAAGCGGTATTTCTCCTCGATGGCTACCTGATAGGCGTTCATCGTCTGTTCATAGCCACCAAACGAGGCCTGTGCCATCAGCATGATGGAGTAAGGCATGTGGAAGTTGGTCACCAGGGCGTCACAGGTCGTGCACTCGTAGGGCGGGAACAAGAATTTGTTGCTCCATCCGCCATAGGGCTTGATGTGGCCATTCATACCCACGCAGGTCTCAAAGGCGCGCAAAACCGACGTGCCAATAGCGCACACCTTGTTGCCACCATCGCGCAGGGCGTTAACTTTCTCGGCCAGTTCGACGCTCACATCCATCTCCTCACTGTCCATGCGGTGCTTGGTCAAGTCCTCAACATCGATGTCGCGGTAACTGCCCAGGCTGACATGCATCGTGATGAAGTCACGGTCAATGTCCCGGATCTCCATGCGGCGCATCAATTCGCGCGAGAAGTGCAGGCCGGCGGCGGGAGCCACCACGGCACCTTCCTTGCTGGCGAAGATGGTCTGATAACGCTCGGCATCCTCGGGCTCGGCATCGCGCTGGATGTAATAGGGCAACGGCGTGTGACCCAGGTTATACAGGTCCTTCTTGAACTGGTCATGGTCGCCGTCATAGAGGAAACGCAGGGTGCGGCCGCGAGAAGTCGTATTGTCGATGACCTCGGCCACCATCGAGTCGTCCAAGCCAAAGTACAGCTTGTTGCCGATGCGTATCTTGCGGGCAGGTTCCACGAGCACGTCCCACAGTTTGTTGTTGGGGTTCAACTCCCTGAGCAGGAACACCTCGATGCGGGCGCCCGTCTTTTCCTTGTTGCCGAACAATTTGGCAGGGAACACCTGGGTATCGTTGAACACAAACATGTCATGGGGGTTGAAATACTCAAGAATCTCCTTGAACACGCGATGCTCAATCTGGTTACTGCGCTTGTGCAACACCATCAGTCGAGACTCGTCACGCACGGGAGCAGGATAGGAGGCAATGAGCTCCTCAGGCATCTTGGTATTGAATTCTGAAAGTTTCATATATTATTTATAAGTTGTTGGTTTGCATTGCCTTATTGGCCTTTAGCCAAGCCGTTAAGGCGATACGGTTATGATTGGTTTTGTGTCTTTATTTGATCTGTGAAGTCCGTTTGGGTGGGACATCACATTTTTTCGCTTGTTGGCGGGCGGCACGTTCTGCCTTTTGACGGGCAGCGCGCTCACGGTTCTCCTGGCGCTCACGCTCCAGCCGTTCGGCGGCAGCCTGTTCGGGCGAAACGTAGGTCTCACCATCGAGTTTCTCGACCAGTTGCTCAAGGGTGAGGCACTTGTCGATGGTGATGTCGCCCACACGGGTGCGGCGCAGGGCAGTCAAGTGGGCACCGCTGCCCAGGGCCACGCCAATGTCGCGGGCCAAGGCGCGAATATAGGTACCCTTGCTGCACACCACGCGTATTTGGAGCGTAGGCTCCTCGGGCAAGCCGCAATGCAAGACCTCAATCTCGTCGATGACAAGCGTCTTGGGGCGGATTTCCACGTCCTGTCCCTTACGCGCCAGTTTGTAGGCGGGTTTGCCGTCGATCTTGCAGGCCGAGAACGAGGGCGGCACCTGTTCGATGCTACCCGTGAACTGCTCCTGCAGCACGCGGTCGATAAGGTTGCGGTCGATGTGCTGCCACTCATAGGTGGCATCCACCTCGGTCTCCAGGTCAAAGCTGGGCGTGGTGGCGCCCAACCTCAGGTCGGCGATATATTCCTTGACACCCGCCTGCAACTCATCGATGCGCTTGGTGGCATGGCCTGTGCACAGCAGCAGCACGCCCGTCGCCAGCGGGTCGAGGGTGCCGGCGTGGCCCACCTTGACGCTACGCGTCTTCAAGTGGGTGCGCAAGACGGCACGCACCTTCTTGACCGCGGCAAAGGAGGTCATCCTGAGCGGCTTGTCGATACAGAATATTTCGCCTTCTATCGGGTTAAGCATTGTTTAAGTCCCTAGTCCTTAGTTTCTAGTCCCTAGCTGGCATCAGCCATCTATTATCTTTTATCCCTTACAGGGCGGGGGCGGGCATCAGTTGCGACAAGGCGATGGCAACAAGGCCAGCGACGATGCAATAGACGCCAAACCACACGAGTTTGCCCTTCTTGACGATGTTGATCATCCACTTGCAAGCCAGGCAGCCGGCAACAAAGGCGGCCACGAAGCCCACAATCAGCGGCAACGTGTCGATGCCACCAAAGGCTTCCTCGCCCTTGACGGCCTTGAGCACATCGAGCAAGGCTTCACCCAGGATGGGCGGGATGACCATCAGGAACGAGAACTGTGCGAGCGACTCCTTCTTGTTGCCCAGCAACAGACCCGTAGCGATGGTGCTACCCGAGCGCGACAGGCCCGGCATCACGGCACACGCCTGTGCGATGCCGATGATAAAGGCGTCCTTCCACGAGATTTTCTCCTTGGGACGCGGTTTGGCATAGTAGGAGAAGATCAACAAGGCGGCAGTGAGCAACAGCATGCAACCCACGATGAGCAGGCCGCTGCCGAATATCTCCTCGACCTTGTCCTTAAAGAACAGGCCGACGATGCCCACGGGAATCATCGACACCAGGATGTTGAGGAAATACTTCGTCTCGTCGTTCATCTTGAACTTGAACAGACCCTTTAAAATCCAGTCAATCTCGCTCCACAACACGACAAAGGTGCTGAGAATGGTAGCGACATGCACCAGCACCGTGAACGCCAAGTTGTCGGCGCCCTCGATGCCAAACAGGTAACTGCCAATCGCCAGATGGCCGCTACTGCTCACGGGCAGGTATTCGGTAAGACCCTGGACAATACCCAGAATCAGCGCTTGAATCCAATCCATATCTCAGTTTTCAGTTTTTCAAACAACTTGAACAACAAACAACAACATATACAACTTAAAACTAAAAATGTTGTTACTATTGTTCATAGTTGTTTTAGTTGTTTGATAATCAAGCCTAAAACCTAAAGCCTAAATAAACCCTATTTCTTGCGGTAAATAATGGCGAATGCCATGAGCACAAAGCCCAGGAAGGCGATAATCGGGCCCGTGGTGACACGGCTGCTCTCAAACAGGTTCTTGTTGAACGTTTCGCCCACATTGGCATCACCCGTCATCAGCCAGAAGCCAATGATGATCAACAGCAGGCAGACGCCCATAAGAATGAAATTGATTTTTGTTAACGGATAGGACACTTTGCCCTTCTCCTTGTTCTCAACTTGTGCTTTCTTTTCTTCTTTAGCCATTTTAATAGTTTCTAGTTTAAGTCCCTAGTTTGCGGTTGCGGTAATAGCGCGCTATAGCACATAGTTCCGCAATTTGGTGCAAAAATACAACATCGAGCGGCCCTTGTCAATACTTTTAACCCTTTTTTTGAGTTTTGTGGAGGCCAACGACAGCCAGGCAGGTGCTGCAAAACTCCCCCTTGACGCGGTTTTAATCGGCCTAGCGCCCGAGAAATCAAAAAGTGCATAAAAACCAATTGGTGCCTATGGAACACATCGATGTTGTCGGTTCGAATGCTTGTAGGGCCTCGCCTTGGCGTGGCCGTACCTACTCCCGATCACAAGAACCGAAGGTACTATAAAAAACATCAGGATGTCCGATAAAAACATCTCCAATGTTTTTTCCTGGACACTGATATTTTCTCGATTTCTCCTGTTTTCTGCATTGAGACACGATGTGAAGTCATTAATTGCGATTGTTGTGTCCAAGCAGGTCGAAGGCCTGCACAAGGCCAGCGGCCTTGAATTGCACAAACCCCAGGGTGCACAGGCCGGAGGTCTGTGTAGCCTGGGGACCGTCAGGACAGTAATAACGGGCCCTGAAAGGGGCCACTAACTGCGACATTTCCCTAGCCTGGAGTGTGTGGTCCTCTTCGAGGCACTTGCCTCATTCAGTACTGCGACCAAGCTGCGAACCTCTCCGAGGTTCTTGCATGGTCTTTATCATTGAAATCGGTTCTTCGAACCGCCAACATCTCCGACGTTTTTTCCTGCACAATAATATTTTCTCGATTTCTCGCGCGCACTGCGCGATAATTAAAATGGGAGCATGTCTTCACGACATGCCCCCACACTTTTAGGATAATGATGAAAAATTACTAACTTCTTTTTATTTAAAAAGACATTAATACGTGTGTTTTTGAACCACGGTTTTTCCGTTAGTGTATTGAATTACAATAATATTTAATCCATCAAATGGAGTGCTTGAACTCATACCCAGAGCGTTGTAATACGTCGTCTTCATGGGTACCAAAGCACTGGTCATCTCGTTGACGCCGGTCGGGGTGCCATCATTCCATTCGCCTGAACCGCCAGCGGGTGCAATGCCATAGCCCGAGCCACCAGCCCTGTTCCTTAACTGCAGGCTGGGAAGTTCTTTCTCGGCATACAAGCGAGCGATATAGGAAATAGTCAGTGACTCACCCTCACCAATCGAGGGAGCGGCGAAGATGTCGCGCACGCTGATTGTCGCGCCAGGATAAGTACCCTTCAACGCTTCGTAGTTCTGAGCCCAGGCCGATTCGCCTGTGCCACCACTCTGGCTCTCGAGGGTATTGAGCAGCACCTCTGATCCATCGGGCATTACACGCCAGATGCGATAATAGTATTGCTCCATGTCGTTGGGTACT
Organism: uncultured Bacteroidales bacterium; assembly: GCA_902774055.1. Taxonomy (GTDB): domain Bacteria; phylum Bacteroidota; class Bacteroidia; order Bacteroidales; family Muribaculaceae; genus Sodaliphilus. The sequence continues at coordinate 307,355 of CACYGX010000005.1, read as the reverse complement.
TGACCGTTCAACGAGATGTCGGCGGTATAGGACCTGTAGCCATTGTAAGGCTCTGACTTCTCGACGGCCATTACCGACATGTTCAAGTGTGCTATGTCGTCGGTCAAGCGGTCAGCACCATAAGAACTCAGGACAATCTGATCCTTATTCACCTTATCATAGCTGGGAGTGTAAGCGAAGATGGTGGGCACATATTCAGCCAGCGACTGCATCGTACTGTCACGCAGGACAACGGTCTGCACGTCATCTACATTTGAGAAGACTACAGTACCCCAATTCTTCATCTGGCCATCCTCTTGCTTGCTCGTTCTTGCAAAGGTAAGGTCATCGACGCGGGTAGCGGCAGCCACAGTTTCTGCGGCATTGTTGGCAACCCTGAGGGCCTCATACCTCTGGATATCCAGGTCATTCTTCATCTGCACATAGATATCGACGGGGGCGTTAGCCAGGTGGTGATCGGTGTCGCTCTGGACATCTTCCAGGGTGAATGTTGCGGCATTCGCCACATGTGCGGTCTTCAGGACGGGAACCTCCATCACTTGGCTCTCGGTGCGCTGACTCCTCAGGTTATTGATCAAGATAGCCTTGTAGTGATAGTCAGTGCTGTGCATGTTAGTGCTGGTGGGAGCCGAGAACTGGTCAAGGATAAACAGGTCCTCAAAGTTCACATATCCCCATTCATCGGCAGTAAGGGTGCCTGTCGCATCGGGATAACGGTTAGCATCCACGTGATCCTGACTCGAGGAGTTAGGAGTATTGCTGTAAGCGATGCTGTAAGAGCCGTCTTGGTTGGTGGTAACACCAGTCACGGTGGCGGTACCTACCAGCGCATCATTGTCCACACGATAAACCCTGATTTCTGAACCCTCGGTCAACTGTTCAACCATCACGGGAGAGTCAGGCAGGTTGTAAACCTTAACAGTGTTCTTGTACAGGTTACGCTCGTTAACGGCATCAAACTCGCTCTCGTATCTCACGTCAACGCCGAGCGGGTTGGGACAGATGTAGTCGTCCTGACAGTCGGGCGTGCCGTCACCGTCATAGTCGCTGCGGACAAAGATACCGAAGTACTTGGTGTCAAAGTCCAACGCATCAACAAGGGCAGCAACGGTAATGCGCACCTCGTCATAGGGCATGGTGGGAGTCAGATACAAGTAGCTCTTGTCGCCATAGCCAATGACATTGACGCCAATGACGCCCCAATCGCTAATCGAATCCATTCTCACGCCATTGCGATAGGTTTTGATGGTCAGCCAGTTACCTACCTTAGCGTTAGCAAGATAAGTCTTGCTGTCAAGCACGATACCAATCTGGTGCCTCGGGCTGTAAACACGGCCCAGGTCAACGGCAAACACGATGCCGTTACCAGCCGATACAGTATTGGTCACACTGACACCGGTATTTAAATCATCATCTACCAGGAAGCTCAGGTTATCGACCACATTGGCGGCATTGATAGCACCGGCAAACTGGATCTCGTTGCTGTTCAGCGTAGCGTTGTCATAGATGGAAACCATCTTTCCTGCACAACCCAGCGGGTCGCCACAGTCGTCGGGAGCATCCTGACCCTCGGCGTCCTCGTCAAAGGCGTAGTAAACCTTGAAGCGCTCAATTTCAAGATCGAGCACACCGCTCTTCCACAATGCGAACTCGTCAAATTCCACACCGGCGGGAACCTCGATAGAGTAGCGCAGTTTCTGCACCTTATCAGAGCCGATGACCTTGGCTTTAACCACGTTGGTCTCGTCAATCACTTTCCAATAGGTCCTCACGCCGTTCTTGTAGCAGCGGATATTGAACAGGTCGGCAACGTCAGCACTCAGGCCCGTCGATTTGGTCTCTACCACGAAGCCCACACGGCGTTTGGAGCCAGTGGAGAAATTGCCATTTACCTTCTTCACACCCACGATGGGCAGGTTCTCGACGACGGTAGCGTCAAGCGCGCTGTTGAAGGTGGCATAGTCATTATAGTTGGCATTGAGCACGTTCTCCTTGTTCAGCAGGTAGCCGTTGATATTAATCAGGGCACCATCAGCGCCAGGCAGCTCTTCGCTCAAAACATACTCTGTCTCATCACCAGAGATGGGCATGTCGCAGCGGGTATCGAAATCCAGACCGCTCTTCACTACGATCTCGTCATAGCAGCCATCGGCAGCGGTAGCGCGAACGCGATACTCACCCTCAACATCGATGCCAGTGAGCAGACCCGTCTGAGCATCCACAGTAGCGGTGGAACCAGCAGGAGCATCAACCAGCGTCCAGGTAACAGGAACACCACCATTGGCGGTCAACTGATACTGGGTATCGTCGGCACACAGGGCCACATTAGCGCTCACGCCCAGGTTGCACTTGTGATAACCCTCAACAGGATCACAAATGAAGGCATATTTCACCTTAGTGCCACCAACGTTAAGATTCAATCCTGTGGGGAACGAAATGCGCGCATGCGAGAAGTCATGATCGGCAGTGATGGTCACCTGGTAATCACCACCATGAATCAATTTAAGCGACAAAACATTAATCTTCACGCTCTCGTCTTGTACTTCAGTTTCCTCATACTCATAGTAGGTACCATAAACAAGTGATGATTTTTCTACCCAGTGACCTTCATAAAGCCTGATGCGAATCGCATCACCCAAGGGGAGGTTTAAGAGGCTACCACTACCATAACTAAAGCCCACAGTTGAGCCTGCCTTGAAGGGCTGAGACTGATCAGGATCTTGACGGTTCATAGCGGCACCGATTCGAGCATCCATTGCTGTTCCTACCGAAAGCAATCCCCAGGCCACACCATCTGTCAAGTCATCGTTAATCAGGTCACTACCTGCCCAGTAACCGTATCCAACTAATATTATACCATTTTCCCTTCCATCACGTGGTATAACACCCTGGTCGAGAGTGAACGGCAGGCGACCATGATCTTCAGCATAGTTCTGCATTGAAGTTTGGGTGATGGTATGCTTAATAAGGTCGCCCACAAAGGCATAACGAATGCTGGCTGCGCTGGCAACATCGGCTTGCACACCAGCAGGCATCAACGCGATTTCATCGAACTCACAAGGAGCCGTTGCCGAGATGTCAAGACTGACTTCGTCTGAACCCGGCAAGGTAATCAATGACAGGCCGATGCCACCGAAGGCTTGACCTGCATCGACGGCCACGGTCTGCTGCAATTCGCCTTCAAGATAGAACGCGATGGCAAAGCAGTTGGCCAAATCAAGGCCAAGCAATGACGCATCAGCTGCCAGCACCACATTGAAGCCTGCGGTTGTACCGGCAGCGTAGTGATTCTTGGTATCACGCACACTGGTCACGGGGTTCACACCCACGCCCACATCAGCAATCTTGGGGAAGGTGGCATAGTTGCTCAAGTCCTCATCAACGAGGTTGTTGAGATCGGTAATCCAAGATCCTACGCCCACCACATTGATGAGCTTGTTAACCATGCAATGGCGGCCAACGAGAGCTCGGCGATTGCCCAAGTAAGAATCCGGGTCACCATTGGGATCCTGATGCCAAACCGAGGTTTTCCAGTAACCAGTCATGTTGGTACTTTCCAGGTTGGTGATAACGTATGTGCCATCAGGCTGTAACGTCAGGTCATCGGTCTGGTTCAACTTGACGCCATTATTCCATGAGGGAGCGCCATTGGCATTCATGCGGACAAAGATAACCTTGTCCTTGAGACTGGCAACGTTGAATTCAATATCGTTGCCCGATTGCGTGCCGGCAACCCACGAACCGTTACCGCCCGTAGCAAAAGCCCACGCATACCACACATTGTCCGTCTCGCTCACCTTCGACAGGTCAAGGGTCACAGTGTTGTAGGTGGGATTGGTCACATCGACCGTCATTCCACCGCCACTGCCCCAACCGGTGATGGTGTAGGTAGCGTCGGCAACAGTTCTCAGGTTTACAGTACGGTTCCACTCCGTGTTGCCGTCAGAGCTACAACGGACAAACTGGAAGTTGTCTTCGTTGACCGTAGCCTCAATGAGACCATTGCTCAAGACGACAATGTCATTGCCTTGTACCCAATAGCCATTTTGGCCATCGGCCCAGGCCCATACTTTCCACTGCGGATTGCTGTCGCTGTACGGAGCCTGAGCATCAAGAAAGACTTGCGCGGCCTGTAATTGAGCCGCGAGACTCATGATTGCTATCACAACCATGAGACGTGCAAGAGTAAATAATTTCATCTTTCGTCTGATTTAGTTATTATTAATGTTACAAAAAAATCAAAATTAATATAATATATAGCGTCTGGTTAACGAGTTATATTTGCTGAGATCACCACATACAATAAAAAACGCGGACTCTTTATCTTGAGCTCACGTTTCGGTTTCCATCGGTTTTTAGGCAATCAATTACTTTGTCGAGCTAGAGATATAAGTCCGCGCGCACACGTGGATTGGGGTCAATTATCTCACTCTTGATTGCTTCTTAAAAAATTTGCCGATTTTTCCGAAACAAGAATCAAATAAAAGATGTGTAGATATGTAGTCTGATGATTTCAGGTTTTTACATAGGCATTTAAGCTAGCATGAACACACAATTACTCCATTCATCCATGAATTGAAGACATGACACCGAAGCATCTGCCGGCGACTGCCATGTCGCTGTCACGAGAACGGCCGCAACACACATTAATGTATTGCACAAACACTTTACCCCGATGAAGGCATCCGGGCAAGAAGAATCCAGTACCGAAAATGGAACATCGTACCACATCCTCACATTTGAGAACGACTGTGAGGGGGGGGTAAAACCCGCTGATATACAGCGGTTTAGTTTGTATTTTTTGACCAAATTCAGCATTAGCACTGATTATATCTCATAGTAATCATTCATGTCATGGATACCTTTGAAAAAAACATGGACTTCTATGCCCGTGCCAATGTTTCGGAGGTATCGGCAAACACCTAAGCAATCATTGGCAAGCTAAAAGTCCACGTGTTAGAATGTAATACAGATTCAATCCTATTCCAGTTGAACTTTTCTTGATTGCTTCTTAAAAAATTGCCGATTTTTCCGAAACAAGAATCAAAAAGTATCGCATGACTGCGATGTCTTCTTGCAACCATGTCACACTACGGTTCATGGTAACAATTAGACGGTGCAAAATTACTCACTATTTTCGAATGAACAAAGTATTTTTGCGTTTTTATTACTTTTTGCGCCCTTAATTAATTACTATTCATAGATACCTCATAAAAACAGCAAAAATGTTAGCCCTTCGAACGCTTGTAGGGCCTCGCCTTGGCGTGGCCGTCCAGTTGAGCCGCGTCAGCGGCGGTCCAGTCCATCCAGCCCGTCCAGTAGGGCCCCAAACTTTTTGGCATAGTAGGATGATGGAGTTTGTCCTACCTTTGCACTATGAGGACTATAATGCTTTTAACACTTCATTAACAGTTCCGCTCCACCCTATTTTGAATGGAACCCTCAAAGGAAACACTGGAAATCAATGGGTTATAAAAACGAAGGTAAAAACGCACCCATTGCTTTTTGACGCCTCTTCACCGTCGAGGTATTGCAAGCCTCTGGCTTGCAAAAATAATCCTTCTCTATTTTACCTCTTCGAAGGTCTCGGCGACGAGTTTGAGGTTGTCGATGATGTCGATGTGCTGGGGGCACTGGGCCTCGCATTGGCCACACTCGAGGCACTCATTGGCAAGGCCGTGGCTCTTGGCGATCAGGTCATGATAGAGCTTGCTGTTACTCTTCAACTCGGGGAACTGCTGCACGATGTTGTACAGGTTGAAGTACTCGGGAATGGCAATCTGCTGCGGACAGCCTTCAGCGCAGTAGCGGCAGGCGGTGCAAGGGATGGCAATGGCGTCGCGGATCACTTGGGTCGCCTGGGCGATAATGGCCTGTTCCTCGTCGTTGAGGGGTTGGAAATCCTGCATATAGGTGGTGTTGTCATCGAGCTGCTCCATGGTGCTCATGCCACTGAGGACGGTCAACACATTGGGCAACGAAGCGCAGTAGCGGATGGCCCACGACGCGGGGCTGGCATCGGGATTATAGTCCTTGAACAAGCGCTCGATGGCCTCAGGGACACGGGCAAGCGAACCGCCCTTGACAGGCTCCATGACGATGACGGGCTTGCCGTGCTTGACACACAGGTCATAGCAGGTCTTGCTCTCGATGGCGGGACTGTCCCAGTCGAGGTAGTTGATCTGCAACTGGACGTATTCCATGTCGGGATGTTTCTCCAGGATTTCGCGCAGCAACGCCGAGTCGTCGTGGAACGAGAAGCCTACGTGGCGTATCTTGCCTTCGGCCTTCTTGCGGACAATAAAGCCCCAACCGTCCATCTGGTCCATCACCTCGACGCGCTCGCGGTTGAGGGCATGCAGCCAGTAGTAGTCAAAGTAATCCACGCCGCAGCGCTCTAGCTGCTCGTTGAAGATGCGCTCCAAGTCGTCCTGTTCCTTGATGGCCCAGACGGGCATCTTGCTGGTCACCGTGAAGGCTTCGCGCGGATATCGCTTAACAACGGCCTCGCGCAACGCTTCCTCGCTCTTGCCGCCGTGATAGGGATAGGCCGTGTCAAAGTAGGTGAAACCACGCTCGATGAACCTGTCGGCCATCGCCTTAAACTTCTCAATGTCAATACTCGACTGGTCATCGGGGTTTACCAGCGGCAGACGCATCAATCCAAATCCAAGCTTTCTCATATTGTTGTTTAGTTTTTAGTCCTTAGTCCTCAGTCCTTAGTCCTTAGTTTTTAGTTGGAATTTCCAGGTCGGTGAAGCGTTTCACGCCACGCAGGTAGTGGGCGGTGATGATGTTGACGCGTTCCTCGGGGAGTTGCCTCAACAGGTTGACAGTGGGCTGTGAAGTGTAGTTTTTTCTCATCTTACGGAAGTCGCGGTGGGCACGGATAATCGCCCTGGCGTCACCGAAGTGGAATTTAGCCAAGGCCATGCCAAAGGCGAGAGCATCCATCAAGCGGCGCACCAGCAACAGGCGCTTGCCCTCGTCTTGGGGCAGGTTCTTGTGCAACAACAGCAGGTTGTTACGGAAGTTGAGGTAAGTCTTCCTGGGGTTGCCATAGGCCAAACTGCCGCCGCCCAAGTGATAGACGTGGCTCGACGGAATCATCATCAAGTCATTGCCCGCCAAGCGGATGCGCCAGCACAGGTCGATTTCCTCCATGTGGGCAAAGAAATCCTTATCCAAGCCGCCAACGTCCTGATAGAGCTGGCTGCGCACCATCATGCACGCGCCTGTAGCCCAAAAAACGCTCTTGGGGACGTCGTCATACTGCCCATGGTCGTCCTCGACATACTCAAACACGCGCCCGCGGCAATAGGGATAGCCGTGGCAATCGATGTAACCGCCAGCAGCACCAGCATAGTCAAACATCGCTGAGTCGTCCTCGCTGTCGTGCAGCAACTTGGGCATCACAGCACCCACTTGGGGGTGGGTTTCCATATAGTCCAGCAACGGATTGAGCCAGCCGTCAGGCGTGCGCACGTCGCTGTTCAGCAGCACGGTATAGGGGTACATGGTTTGGCCGATAGCCAGGTTATAGCCCTCGGCAAAACCGTAATTCTGTTCAAACTTCAATACTTTAATCCCTGGGAACTCCTCGTGAAGCAACTGCACGCTCCCATCGGAGCTGCCGTTGTCGGCAACAATGATGTCGGCAATAGAGTCATCGGTTCCCGCAATCACTGTGGGCAAGTAATGACGCAGCAGATCGACTCCGTTCCAGTTCAATATGATGACAGCAACTCGTTTCATCAACACATTAAATTATAAAGTGGGTATGACTTGGGCATCGACGGTGAGGTCGTCGTTGAGGGTCAGAAGTTTCACATTCACGATCTGGTTGGCCAGGCTCATGTCTGGCTCCACATTCACGCGAATGTAGTTGTCGGTGAAGCCGTGCATCATGCCCTTGCCGCGACCATGCTCCAGCAAGGCGGGACGCACGGTGCCCAAGTAACGGCGCGTGAACTCGGCCTGTTTCTCGTCACTCAGGGCAATCATCTGGGCCGCCCGCTGCTGCTTGTCCTGCTGGGTGACAATATAAGGGATGCGCAGGGCCATGGTGCCGGGGCGCTCGCTGTAGGGGAACACATGCAGGTGCTGGACATCAAGGGACTTGATGAAGTTATAGCTATCCTCGAACAGTTCAGGCGTCTCGCCACGTGTGCCCACCATCACGTCCACACCGATGAAGCAGTCGGGCATCAACTCACGGCAACGCTGCACCTTGTCGGCAAACAACTGTCGGTCATAGTGGCGACGCATCAACTTCAACACGGGGTCGCTGCCACTCTGCAGCGGAATATGGAAATGCGGCATGAAAGCCCGCGAGCGTGAACACCAGTCAATAATGTCGTCGGTCAGCAAGTCGGGCTCGATCGAAGAGATGCGGTAACGCTCAATTCCCTCGATTTCATCGAGCGATTTCAGCAAATCGAGAAAGTTCTCGCCTGTATTTTTGCCAAAGTCACCGATATTCACGCCCGTGATGACAATCTCCTTGCCACCCTCGGCTGCCACCTCGCGAGCCTGGGCCGTGAGTTGTACTATGGTGCCGCTGCGGCTTCGACCGCGGGCTGCGGGAATGGTGCAATAACTGCACCAGTAGTCACAGCCATCCTGCACCTTGAGCCAGTAGCGAGTGCGATCGCCACGGTCGCATGAGGGCGAAAAAGTGCGGATATCCAGCGACGGAGTCACCTCCAAGCGTTGCTGCCTGTCTTCAAACCACTGCAGGATATAGCGGGCGATGTCAGCCTTGTGTTCGCTACCCAAGACGATATCTACACCAGGAATTTCGGCAATCTCCTTGCCCTTGAGCTGAGCATAGCAGCCAGTGACCACCATCAGAGCATCAGGGAACTGACGGATAAGGTGGCGGATGTGCTGGCGGCATTTGCTATCGGCGAGGGCTGTCACACTGCAGGTGTTGACGACACACACGTCGGGCACCTCGCCACGAGCGGCAGGCATGATGCCATGCTCGGCAAGTAACGATTGCATGGTGGCAGTCTCCGAGAAGTTGAGTTTGCAGCCCAACGTCTCTAGTTTTACCCTATGTGGAGACGTACTGCTCATCTCTTGCGGCCACGGGGTTTGCCCGAGCGGCCAGATTTTCTCGAAGAACCGGGCCTGCCGGATTTACTGGAGTTTCTTGCTTCCTGCACCTGACGGCGTGTAGAGTTACCACGACTGCCGCGCTGCTGCCGACGCGATGCGCTACCGCCCTCATATTGCAAGCGCTGACGCTCGTCTCGCGAGAGGCGGCCACCCACGCTGCGACTGTTCTGCTCGGTAATGGGCTCACGGTCAATGCGGTGAGTGTTGGCAGGATTTTCCTTGTCCACAAGAACGAAGTCCAACTGCTTTTTAATCAGGTCGGCTCGTGCCACCTGGATGGATATGGGATCGCCCAATCGATAAACCTTGCCACGACGGCGACCGCGAATGCAGTAATTCTTCTCATCGAACTCATAGAAGTCATCGTCCAGGCCACGGATGCCCACCAAACCCTCGCAATGGGTCTCGTCAAGTTCGACATACAGACCCCACTCGGTCACACCAGAAACGTGACCCGTGAAAACGCCACCCAAGCGCTGGCCCATGTACTCAACCTCCTTGTATTTAATGGAGGCACGCTCGGCATTGGCTGCCAACTGTTCCTGGGCACTCATGTGCTTGCACTGCTCCTCGAGTTTGACGGGATCAACGCTCTTCTCGCCCGCAGCATACTTGTCCAGCAGGCGGTGTACCGTCAAGTCGGGATAGCGACGGATGGGCGAGGTGAAGTGGGTATAGTAGTCAAACGCCAGGCCATAGTGGCCGATGTTGGTTGCGCTGTAGATGGCCTTGGCCATTGAGCGGATAGCAAGGATGGCGAGCATCTCCTCCTCGGGCTTGCCCTTGGCCTGCTCCAGCATCTTGTTGATAGACTTGTTGATGTCGCGGCCAGAGCCCTTGGTGCGCACCTTGTAACCGAAATGAGCGGCAATGTCGGCAAAATTCTGCAACTTGTCCAAGTCAGGCTGGTCGTGGACACGATAGACAAAGGCCTTAGCGGTTCTGTTCTTGGCTACCTTGCCGATGTGCTCGGCCACCTTGCAGTTGGCAAGGAGCATAAACTCCTCGATGAGTTTGTTGGCATCCTGGGCCACGTGGATATGGACAGCCGTAGGCTTGCCCGTCTCGTCGATCTCAAATTTCTTCTCTTCGCGGTTGAAGGACACCGAGCCGCCCTCGTCAAAACGGCGGGCGCGCAATTTCTTGGCCATGTCATTGAGCACAGCGAGTTCGTCGGCCAGGTCGCCCTTACCGGTTTCCAGGATTTGCTGTGCTTCCTCATAGGAGAAGCGCCTGTTACTGCGGGTAACCGTATGGCAGATTTTGTATTTCTTCACCTTGGCCTCGGCATCCATCTCCATGACCACCGAGTGGGTGAGTTTGTCCTCATCGGGGCGCAACGAGCAGATGTTGTTGCACAGTTTCTCGGGCAGCATGGGGATGGTACGGTCCACCAGATAGACCGAGGTGGCACGTTCATAGGCCTCCTTGTCGATGATGGAACCAGGCATCACATAGTGGCTCACGTCGGCGATGTGCACGCCGATTTCCCAATTGCCATTCTTGAGTTTCTCTATTGACAGGGCATCGTCAAAGTCCTTGGCGTCAGCGGGGTCGATGGTGAATGTGGTCACATCGCGCATGTCACGGCGACGGGCAATCTCTTCGGGCGTGATGCCCGCATCCAGGGCCTCGGCAGCCTCGGTAACATTCTCGGGATACTTGTAGGGCAAGCCGAACTCGGCGAGGATGGCATGAATCTCGGCATTGTTCTCGCCCGCCACGCCCAGCACGTCAACGACCTCGCCGATGGGCGTGTTGGAACTCTCGGGCCAGTCAACAATCTTGACAACCACCTTGTCGCCAGTCTTGCCGCCAGCGAGTTTGTCCAGCGGGATAAAGATATCGGTCGCCAGGAACTTACTGTCGGTCGCCAGTTGGGCAAAATACTTGAGCACCTGCAGGGTTCCTACAAAGACCTGCTCCTTGCGTTCAAGGATTTTGACCACTTCGGCCTCGGGCTCCAGGCCATGACGGGCCGCACTGATGTGCACCAGCACACGGTCACCATTCAGGGCGTGCATCGAGTTGCGCTCGGCGACCATGATGGGCAATCCGTCATCGCTGGCAGTGTCCACACTGTTCTTGCCGTTGCTACGACGAATGAAAATACCCTCGGCCACCGACGAGCGGTTAGCAGCCTTATAACTTCCTGGGCCCACCTGGACCAGGAAACCGTCAACTGCCAGTTGCTCAAGTATCTCAACAATCACAGTGCGTCGCTTGGGCGTATTGGCACCCACAGCTGCCGACACCTGCTTGTAGTTGAACGGAGCCTCGCCTTGCTCATTAAAAAAATTGATGACCCTATCGTGAAACTCACGACGCTCTAGTCTCAAAGATTGCAGTCCGCTTTTTCTTGCCATATTCTTGTATCGTTGTTTTAAATTCAAACCGTTTAACCTACAAAGATAATGATATTTGCTCACAAATGCCACTAATGGACTGCGTTTTTCGCATTTTTTATGAAAAAGCGGCTTGTAGAGCACCTATTGAGCGTCATCACACTCATAGTGGATTAACACTTTTTCTAAGAAGTTTTCATAGTTTCAATATGGCCGTTCGCGGTTTTATTCTTAACTTTGCGGCCAACTTCGGCAAAAGGAACACCCAATTTACTATATTGACTATGCGTCCAACGATCATATATCATTTATTTATTATCATTTTACTCGCCACATTCACAACGAATGGTGCGGTGGCTCAGCAGGCTACTGACATCAACAAGCCCACGCGCACCCGTGTGAAAGAAAAAGACAAGAAAAACGACGATAAAAAGAAGTCCGAGACCAAGGACAACAAGAAAGACGCCAAGAACTCCAACAAGAAAGAAGAAAAGCCCGCTGCCCAACAACCGCAAGCCAAGCCCGCGGCCCAACAGCAGTCCACTAAGCCTGCAGTTCAACAGCAGCCCGCCAAACCCGCAGCCCAGCAGCAAGCTGCCGCTAAGCCTGCGGATAATAAGCCTGCCAACAAACCCGTTTCTAAAGCGGACTCGGACTCAGCAGCCAAGGCAGCCCCCGTCAAACCGCCCAAACAGACCCTCAACCCCGAGAAGGTGCAGTTTGACGGCATTGATGTGTCGAAACATCAAGGAACCATCGACTGGGCACAACTCAAGAACTACTCTAAGATCAAATTTGTCTATATCAAGGCGACCGAGGGCAGCGACTATGTTGACCCCCGCTACAAGGAGAACATCCGCAACGCCCGCAAGCATGGTTTCAAGGTGGGAAGTTACCACTTCTTGTCCACCAAGAGCAGCGCAACGACACAGTTCCAGAACTTCATCCGCACAGCCAACCGCGAGGAGCAAGACTTGTTGCCCGTCATCGACATCGAGGTTACAGGACGCTGGTCTTCCCAACAGTTGCGAGACAGCCTCAAGGTGTTTGCCGACCTGGTAGAAGACTACTACGGCTGCAAGCCCTTGATTTACACGAGTGAGAAGTTCTTCACCAAGCATCTGGGTCGCGCATTTGCCGACTATCCCCTTTTCATCGCCAAATACAGCAACATTCAGCCCAATATCGGCTACCGATGGATTATGTGGCAATTCTCAGACTGCGGTGTCTTCAAGCCCGCCGTCAAGGGTAACGCGGGAGAGGTGGACCTGAGTCGCTTCAACAAGGGTTGCTCTATTAATGACATCCTGTATCATCCCAGCAAGCACAAGCCCAAAAGCAGTGTGCACGACGCTGTGGACCGCAAGGAAAAACCGACAAGCGTGAACCTCACCGAGCAGAAGGCCAAGGAAGCTCCCAAGCCTTCCAAGCGGCAGCAAGAAGAAGCCCAACGACAGGCCGATAAAGAAAAGAAGGCCAAGGAACGCAGCAAGAAGTTAGCCGAAGAAGAGGCCAAGAAAAAGGCTGAAGAGGCCAAGAAGGCCCAGGAAAAGGCCGAGCGCCTGAAGAAGGAAAAGGCCCGCCAGCAAGCCCACGAAGCCGCCCTCAAGAAGGAGGCTGAGGAAAAGGCTAAACGCAAAGCCGCTGCCAAAAAAGCACGTGAGGAAAAGACCCGTGAGGAGAAAGCCAAGAAGAGTTCAACAGGCAAGTCCAACAAATCCACTAGCCTGTTGCAGACCTCATCATCCAAGTTGTCGCAGTCACAGCGCAACGACAGCATCCGCGCCTCGAAAAACAAGGGCCGCAAAACCAATAAGAGTTCGGCCGACAATGATTAACCTGCACCATAGCCAGCATCCAGCACCGCTGACAGCAATGGCGCTGATGGTGGCCATGGTCATGTTGTGTGCCTGCCAAGGGGCTATCAACAAGAAATCAGGCTCCCGCAACATCGCCCCACGTAATGCCGAGGCCAAGTATGACGGCATCGACATTTCTAGCTATCAGGGCTATATTGACTGGGAAAAGGTGAGCAGCGACAAGGACATCCGTTTTGTCTATATCAAAGCCACCGAGGGTTCCACCTACCGTTCGCCCCACTACGCCCACAATATCACCCAAGCGAGGCGCCACGGCCTGCTCGTGGGCAGTTACCACTACCTCAGTTCCACCTCGACTATCGATGAGCAGTTTGAGAACTTCTCCTCGTTTGCCCTCAAGTCCATCCAGGACCTGATTCCGATGCTCGATGTCGAGGTGCGCGGCAACTGGTCCCGCAGCCAGCTCATCGACAGTGTGGACAAGTTCTGTGAACTTGTTGAGCGACACTATGGTGTACAGCCCATGATTTACAGTACCATGGGGTTTTACAACAAAAATCTGACCCCCCATTTCAACAAGCACCATTTGTACATCGGACGCTATTCCAGCGCCGAACCCGAAATCAATTGGGAGGGGGAGTACACCATCTGGCAATATAGCGAATCGGGGATTATTCCCGGCATCGATTCCTATGTGGACCTGTGCCGTTTCCACAAGGATGGATGGTTAGATGAGATCCTCCTGAATGCTGATTAATCCACTCACTGGAGCGCAACACTTTGCGTTTCCACAAACAATAACAATTGCGATATGACCATTGTTGACGCTATCATCCTGCTGATTGTGCTGGGCGGTCTGGTGCTAGGCTACCGCAAGGGCCTCATCGGGCAGTTGTCGTCACTCATCTCGTGGGTGGTGGCGATGGTGTTGTGCTACAAGTGCGGCGACGCAGCTAGGGACCTTTTCCTGGCCATCGTGCCCAGTGCCGCCTCATGGCCACTGTCGAGCATCACCGTCAAGACCGTAGCGCTGGCATTTACCTTCCTGCTCGTGCTCGTAGCCATCAGGCTGGTAATGAGGTTGTTCAAGGGTGCTTTAAGGTCAGTAAACCTGGGGTTTATTGATAAACTGGGCGGCTCACTGCTGTTTATGTTCAAGTATGCGTTCATCTTGAGCATCGGTCTAAATCTGCTCTATGCCTTCAATCCCGACATGGACACCTTCGGTACCGAGCACATGTTGAACAACAAGCCTTACGAGTTCACCCTCGACCTGATGCCACTGGTCTTGGGGAGCGAGAAAATGCCCAGCGATTCCCTCAAGCTCTACCGCGACCTCATTGAACCAGTACCCACCGAGGACATGACAGATTATCTCCCAAAGGGATGACTAACGAGACACAAGATGCTGTTTCTCAACAACGATTCTAATAACTGAACAATGAACCTGCAACTCACCGCACCACAACAGGCCTGTGCAAGCATCCCACTGCCCGCATCCAAGAGCATCTCAAACCGTGCCCTGCTCATCGCGGCTCTGTGTCAAGGCGATCCTATGGTGCTAAACCCAGCCCTGTGTGACGACTCACGGGTCATGGTCGATGCCCTGTCACAAGACAAGGATGAGATCAACGTGGGAGCGGCTGGCACTGCCATGCGGTTCCTGACAGCTTACTTTGCATCTCGTGAAGGCCGCGTGGTGGCCCTTGACGGTATCGAACGTATGCGGCAGCGTCCCATCGGCCCGTTGGTCAATGCCCTGCGGTCGATGGGAGCACATATCGACTACCTGGGTGAGGACGGATTTCCGCCCTTGCGCATCACGGGCACGACAATGGTCGGCGGGCACGTGGAAATGGACGGCGGCATCAGTTCCCAGTTTATTTCAGCCGTCATGATGATACTGCCCGACATTGGTGGCGGCACAATCCACCTCACGGGAAATATCGTCTCGATGCCCTATATCCACATGACAGCAGCGGTGATGACAGCCATGGGTGCACAAGTCGATATCACATCAGCAACCATTACCATCGGCAATGGTTACAAGGGCAACGACTACCAGGTCGAGACCGACTGGAGTGCAGCCGCACCGTGGTATGCCCTTGCAGCCTTGATACCCAACTCGTCGCTATCGCTCGAGAGATTGACAGCCGACAGCATCCAAGGGGACGCCCACCTGGTGGAACTGGGCAGGAAATTGGGCATTGACACACACTTTGACGCCAAGGGCGCGACCCTCGACACAAGCCATTTCATCGGCTGCTGCTGTTCGTGTTTTGCCGACATGGCAGCCACGCCCGACCTGGTGCCCTCATGGGTAGTGCTGTTGTGCTTGCTGGAACGTTCGTTCCGCATGACTGGAGTGCGAACGCTACACATCAAGGAGAGCAACCGCGTGGAGGCCCTGCGTGACGAATTGCTCAAATTGGGTTACGTCCTCAAAATCGAAGGCGAGGATGCCATCTCATGGTATGGCGAGCGTGTTGCCGTCGCTCAAGAGCCTCCTGTCATCGACCCTCATGGTGACCACCGGCTGGCCATGGCGTTTGCCCCAGCGGCGGTGCGTTTCCCAGGACTCATCGTTACCGATGCCGCCGTGGTGGACAAGTCTTATCCCGCATTTTGGCGCCATCTGGAGCGCGCGGGCTTCATCATCAATCAGTTGGCACAATAAATGCAATAGCAGGATAAGATTATGAAAACGACGTTATTAATAATGATACTATCCACATTATTCGCACTTGAAGGTACTGCCCACACCGCCGTCGATCGCATGGTTATTATCAGCGACCCCCATCTGCTCAGTCCTGAACTGGTGATGCCAGGCTCTGCCATCGACAACGTTGACCGTGTAGATACCAAAATGGTAGCCATGAGTGACGAAATCATGGCAGCCATCACCGATAGCATTATAGACATCAAGCCAAGTGTGGTGCTGCTCACGGGCGACTTGACCTATAACGGCGAGCGCGCGAGTCATGAACGCATGGTGCAATTCCTGGACCGCATGGCATCACACGGCATCCAGCCGCTGGTCATTCCTGGGAACCACGATTGCAACAATCCCTACGCCCGCCGCTTTGAGGGCGACAAAACCCTGCCTGTAGCCACTGTAACCCGTGACGAGTTTGCGCAGATTTACAGCAACTATGGCTACGGCAAGGGCGTCCAACGCGACCCCGCATCGCTCAGTTACTGTTGCGAACCCATCAAGGGCGTGGTCGTCATCGGCATCGACAGCAACATGGACGAGAAGAACACCCTTGTCAGTCGTGGGGACAGCACTGACACCTATTATAACGGTGGACGCATCAAGCCCGAAACGCTGCAATGGATTATTGGCCAAGCCAGCAAAGCAAAGAGCCAGGGCAAGCAGGTTATCGCCATGATGCACCATCACCTGGTGCCCCACTTTGACCAGCAGGAGCGTTTCCTGGCCAATTACATCGTCCAAGACCACAATAGCATCGCTTATCAACTCATGCAGGCCGGCATCCACACGATTTTCACTGGCCACCTGCATGTGACTGATGCCGCTACACAATATTATAATAACCGCACCGACAGCATCGTCGAGGTGGCTACGGGTAGTAGCATCTGTTACCCATTTGCCCTGCGTATAGCCGCGCTTGACAGCAAGCACAGCATGCTGGACATCGACACCCGCTGGCTCAACGCCACACCATCCTGCCCCACCCTGCGAGAACTGGGTCGCCAACGCATCATTAATTCCACCCCTGGCTTGGCAGCGATGATTTCGGGCAAGGCCTGGAACAAATTGGGTGGCCAGATGGGCCAAATCAAGGCCATGCTCGAGTCTAACGGCAGTAAGGTGTATCTGCCCGAGACCCCCCAGCAGGCCACACAATTGGCGCTGCGCCACTTGAGCGAAGTGCTCTCCCGCTCCATGCTCGCGGTCATCGAGGGCAACGAGCAGGAGAAGGACATCGAGGACATCATCAACGAGGGCAAGCGAGGCATCCGCGGCATAATAGAAGAAGTTGCCCCAAGTCAAGCCGATAACCTGTGGGAGTTCTTTGAGCACGATGTCTATCCCAAGCTGGAACCTCTGGTTCGCAGCATTCTTGAGGACCACAACGCCGTGGGCGCTCCCGATGAGTCCCATTCCAACGATCTGCACCTCAAGGTCAGCTTGTGAATTGACTCACCCGCCAAATACAACAAAAAGAAACAATGAATACCCTTTCTTCCTCCAGCCCAATCGTAAAAATCGCTATCATCAGCGACCTGCACGTGATGGCGCCCGAATTGCTCATCAAGGACGGGGACGCTTTTCAGCAATACTTGAACCGCGACCGCAAGATGCTCAAGGAAAGCCCTGAGATCCTTGAGACACTGGTTAACGAGATCCTGGAACTCAAGCCCCAACTGGTGCTTGTAACGGGTGACCTCACCAAGGACGGTGAGCGATTGAGCCACCAGATAGTGGCCTGTCAACTGCAGCGGCTTGTGGATGCTGGTATCCAGGTACTTGTCGTCCCTGGCAATCACGACATCAACAATCCAGATGCCAAGGTGTATGACGGGGACGTTGACACACCCACCGACACCATCACCCGCAATGAGTTTGCCGACATCTACCACAACATGGGCTATGATGAACGGTCGCTGCGAGATCCTGACACCTTGAGTTATTGCCGCGAAGTGAGCGACCGCCTCACCATCCTGGCCATTGACGCCTGCATGGATCGGTTCAACACCTTTGTCTCGAGGGGAGATGCTAGGGACCATTGTAAAACCAGCGGTACACTCGATGCTTCTAGCCAGCAATGGCTGGTCGAGCAGGCCGAACGTGCCACCGCCAGCGGCAAACACGTCATCGCCATGATGCATCATCACCTGGTGCCCCACTTCCACATGGAGGAGACGCTGGCAGCGCCCTATATGGTACATGGCGCCAAGCAGCTGTGCCAGCGATTGATCGATGCTGGTGTGCACGGCATCTTCACCGGTCACCTGCACATCAGTGACGTTTGCCAGATCAGCCACCACCAGGGCAAAATGGTCGAGATTGCCACTGCTGCGGCAGTGGGTTACCCCTGCCAGTGGCGCGTCGCCACCTGCAACACCACGGCTGGCAAGATGCAACTGCACACGCGCACGCTGTTCAGCCTGCCTTCACAACCCGATTTCGGCGAAAATGCCCGAAACGTGTTCTCGGCAAGCATTCCCACCATCACCCGCGGTGTCCTGAACCGCTACTGGTCTGAAATCAGCCAAGCCATCGACAACTATCGCAACAAGCACCCGTTCATGATGAGATATGTAAATCTACCCGACACCCCCGAAGCCATTGCCGACTTATTGCTCAAGCACCTGCAGGAACCGGTCACCCGAGCCTATATGAGCTTTGCCGAGGGCAACGAGAGCGGTAGCGATAACCGCAAACTCGTGGAACAACTCATCAAGGGCGTTGACAATGTGGTCAATGAGACCGTCAGGGGAATCCTTAAGCCCCTGGCCAAGGCGGCGATGAGGCTCCGCATCTATGACATCGCGAGGCTCGTGCTACGCAGTATCCTCGAGGACCGGAATGATATCGGCACCAAGCACGAGACGATCATTAATGACCACACCGCCATCATCGACTTGTAGCGCCGCATTGGCCAGGGAAACGCCCCCTATCAACTGTTCATAACCGAAAATAATGGCCTTCAAAAATGAGGAAATGGGTTCTATAAACCCTATTTATGCTAACAATTGGTTGCATTTAATCATATTTTTCTACTGAAAGAAATAGTTTTGATATCATTTTGCCTAATTTATTGCAAATTTGTTTGGTTTGATAGGTTTTACTTTATATTTTTGCAAGTATGTTAAAATTAGCATCTTATCAATATTCGTGATTTTATGAGTGCCCCCAAAATTGAACTAACTTCCAGAGAAAAGGAAGTACTCGAATTGCTGTCATCAGGGTATAACAGCAAGGAAATCGGAGAGAAAATATTCATCTCCTCAAACACTGTGGAGTATCACCGCAAGCAATTGTTGCGCAAAACCAATTCCCGCAACGTTGCAGAGCTTATAGGCAAAGCATACCGCACAGGATTGTTAAAGATCAACGATTAATTAACAAAACTCTACCCTAAAACGATTCAAGGCTATGCCACTGCGGCGTAGCCTTTTTTTTGTCGGCCCATGTCACTACGGCCCATAACAACAAGGCACGCCCGCGGCCCTCGAGCCACAGGCGTGCTTGATGCATGATGCTAGTAGAAGCAAAGATTTACTTCTTCTCCTTGAGCAGGTCGCGGATGTCGGTCAGGAGCTCTTCCTGAGTGGGACCAGCAGGAGCCTCGGGCTCTTCCTTCTTGGGCATGAGCTTGTTCATAGCCTTAATCATCAGGAAGATGCACAGTGCGATGATCAAGAAGTCAATCACGTTCTGGAGGAACAGACCGTACTTGATAACGGCACCAGTAGCCTCGCCAGCAATACCTGCGGCAGCGGCTGCATTGTTAGCAGCATCGGTCACAGCCTCGACTGCGCCATCTGCCCCCACAGTGCTTGCGGCATCCTCAACAAGCTTGCTAACGGGCTTGATCTTGTACTCCAGGCTAGTTAAGTCAACGTTGCCAGTGAGCAGGCCGACAAAAGGCATCAGCACGTCATCAACAAGCGAAGAGACAATCTTGCCAAAAGCACCACCGATGATAACACCGACAGCCATGTCCATCACGTTGCCCCTCATGGCAAACTCCTTAAATTCTTTGAAAAAACCCATAATTCTTACAATTTTAAAATGAATATTATAATGTAATACTAAATCTCAATCTCTGGCGAGTATTAAACAATCTTAATTGTGTGATAAAACCTGCATTTTGCCATTCAAAGTCAAGGTCATATCAAAATTTTACTTAACTTTGCAGTCGCAAAGCGACTGTCATGACAGTTACGCCATTGCAAAGATAGTAAAAAAATAAACTAATAGTTATATAACTACATTAATTTTTAAAAATCATTAAAAAAAGCATTATGGAGAAGATTAAAATCGGTATTAATGGATTCGGACGTATTGGCCGTTTTGTATTCCGCTCAGCTTTTGAGCCTGAGAATGTTAACGATATCGAAGTTGTAGGTATCAATGACCTCTTGGACGTTGACTACATGGCCTATATGCTCAAGTATGACACCATGCACGGCCGTTTCGACGGTACTGTGGACTATGACCTGGAGAAGAAAGAACTCATCGTAAATGGTCAGCACATCCACATCTACGCCGAGAAGGAAGCCCAGAACATCCCTTGGGGTGAGATTGGTGCCGAGTATATCGTTGAATCCACCGGTTTCTACCTGACCATGGACCGTGCCGAGCAGCACCTCAAGGCTGGTGCCAAGTATGTTGTCCTGTCAGCTCCCAGCAAGAAGGGTGACGACGGCCGTCAGGCTGATATGTTCGTTTGCGGCGTGAACACCGACAAGTATGCCGGCCAGACCATCGTCAGCAACGCCAGCTGCACCACCAACTGCCTCGCTCCCATCGCTAAGGTGCTGAACGACAGCTTCGGCATTGAGAGCGGTCTGATGACCACCGTTCACTCGGTAACCGCTACCCAGCGCACCGTTGACGGTCCCAGCGCAAAGGATTGGCGCGGTGGCCGTGCAGCATGTGGCAACATCATCCCCAGCTCGACTGGCGCTGCCAAGGCTGTAGGTAAAGTTATCCCCGAGCTCGATGGCAAGCTCACCGGTATCTCGATGCGCGTCCCCACCCTCGACGTGTCGGTTGTTGACCTCACCGTGAACCTGAAGAACCCCGCCACCAAGGAGCAGATCTGCGCTGCCATGAAGAAAGCCAGCGAGGGCGAGCTCAAGGGTATCCTGGGTTACACTGAGGACAAGGTCGTTTCGAGCGACTTCCTGGGTTGCGCACTGACCTCCATCTTTGACGCTGACGCAGGTGTTTACCTGACCGACAAGTTCGTCAAGGTGGTATCATGGTATGACAATGAGATTGGTTATAGCCACAAGATGCTCGACCTCATCAAGGTGATGAAGAAGCACAACGGCTAATCTGCCTCATTGATTAACAACCTATCATTCCCTGCAGGGCAAAACGCCTTGCAGGGATTTTTCATAAAAAACAATAAAAAATTTGGAATATAGGCTTCCTATGCTGTAACTTTGTAATCACTAAATTAATATTATTAACCATTTAAAACTTTTTCACGGCAATGAAGAAATGGAAATGCGTTGTGTGTGGTTACATCCATGAGGGTGACACACCCCCCGAAGAGTGCCCACTGTGCGGTGTTGGACCCGAGGACTTTGAGGAAGTGACCGAGTAAGACCCGCTGTTTGCACATTATTTATTATTTAAAGAACAACTATCTGTTTAACTTACAAATCAAGCAATAAAACAACTAATCAACAATTATGGCTAAAAAATGGATCTGCACCGTGTGCGGTTATGTGCACGAGGGTGACACACCTCCCGAGAAATGTCCGCAGTGTAAACAACCCGCCGAGAAGTTCAAGGAACTCAAGGAAGACGAAGAAGTAACCTATGCCGCCGAGCACGTTATCGGCGTTGCCAAGGGCGTTGACCCCGAAATCCTCGCTGGCCTCAAGGCACACTTCGAGGGCGAATGCTCTGAGGTGGGCATGTATCTGGCTATGTCACGCCAGGCCGACCGTGAGGGCTATCCCGAGGTAGCCGAGGCCTTCAAGCGCTATGCCTTTGAGGAGGCCGAGCATGCCGCTAAATTTGCCGAACTGCTGGGCGAGGTCGTTTGGGACACCAAGACCAATCTGGAGAAACGCATGGCAGCCGAGGCAGGCGCCTGTGAGGACAAGTTCCGCATCGCCAAGCTCGCCAAGGCCCAGAACCTCGATGCCATCCACGACACCGTTCACGAGATGGCACGCGACGAGGCTCGCCACGGCCAGGGCTTTACCGGCCTGTACAACCGCTTCTTCAAGAAGTAATACAGTAGCCCTCGCTTACCTAACAAACGGTCGCCCCATGTCACGGGACGACCGTTTTTCTGTCTACATATCTTCAGGTCAATAACAAATCTAGGCGCATTACTGAACTATGTGCCCCTAACTATGACAGTAGGGCCTCGCCTTGGCGTGGCCGTTACTGCTGGACAAGCCATCAGGACATACATGTAAAAGACAGGGATTAGGTCTATCTGCAAGCGATCACCGCCCCACCCAGCGGCCACGCCAAGGCGAGGCCCTACGTACCATCAACAGCATTACAGCAGACTCTCCTGAAGCCATATGCAATCAACAGGTGCCTAAAAAATTACGGGAACTGGCACAACGGAAGAAGCGCCATCAGTCGATGTGACTAATGGCGCTTCTTTTGATGTACTCCCGCTGGGAGTAACCGATTTTGTTTCCTATTCGGTTTGTTTTATGTTTATTTGCTGAAATACAATCTATTAAACTAAGTTCAAGTTAAAATAAAATAAAGCGACATCAAATAAAATCAAAAAAATGTTTCTCATTTGTGAAACTTTTTGTACCTTTGCAGTGTAATAAACAACATCAATAAACCCTACTATTATGGCAACAATCACTTACATTATCGGAAAGCGCGGCGGGGATCGTCCCGAAGTGACTCTCAAGCTGACTATCAGCAACGCAAAGAAGGTACAAAGCAAAGTACATGGTATTTCGGTGTTCCGTACATATTGGGACGACGAAAAGGGAGAAATGAAGACCACAAGCAAGTTTATTTCTCCTAAAGATAAGATGGAGATTGCCAACACTAACAAGCGGCTGGAAGACTTGAAAGCCGCAATCAAGCACAAGATAGCCGGAGTCGTCGAGGATGAGATAACGAAGGAGTGGTTAAAGAAAGAGATAGATATGTTTCTCTATCCTGAGAAGTATGCGCCAAAGGTGGAGAAGCCAAAGACGCTCATGGAAGCCGTTGAAGCCTACATTGAAGCCGCTGAGGTTAGGAATATAGCCCAGCGCACAAGGTTTCAGTATGGGCAATTAAATACCCAGTTGTGTGAGTTCCTGGATGGCAAGGACAAAGAAACAAACGAGTTAGACAGGACATTCTATTATGAGTTTGTTAGCTTTCTCTACAATAAAGGCTACAAGAAAAATACGGTAGGTTACTTTATCAAGAATCTGAAAGCCGTTCTCAACTCGTTACCCTTTACCCAGCGCGCATCATGCGAACTGCTTCACGATAAGGAATGCAAAAAAGAAAAAGAGGATATTGCCAATATCTACCTGAACGAAGATGAACTCGCAAAGATAGCCAACTTGGAATTATCAGGACATCTTGATAAAGCAAGGGATCAATTTCTCCTGTTGTGCTGGACTGGTTGTCGATATAGCGACCTAGGTAAACTGAACAAAGACAATATCGTTATTAGGAACGGAAGGGAATATTTCAAGATTGAACAACAGAAGACGCAAGCCACGCCGACTATCCCGGTCTTTCCTGTCGTACATGCCATAATGGAGAAGTATGACTACTGCGTCCCCAATCCCATGAGCGACCAGAAGCTAAATGAATATGTCAAGGAAGTAGCAAAACTGGCTGGGCTTGATGGAGAAGTCAAGATTACCCACACCGAGAAGAAGAACGGTAAAGTTCAACGAGTAGTGAGAAGATATAAGCAGTGGGAGTGTGTGAAAGTCCACACCGCAAGAAGAAGTTTTGCGACAAATATGTATCTTCGGAATTTCCCCACTCTTATGATTATGAGAATAACTGGCCATGCAAGCGAAAAGGCGTTCCTAGGCTATATCAAAGTGTCCGAGGATGAGAACGCCGAGCGCATGATGAAGCAGTTTGAAGAAATGGAGAAACGAGTTAATTAACATACTAATATTTAACTAAAACATTATGGAAGCTCAAAGACTATTAAACACCGTTGATTACGAATCAATGAAGATTTATTTGGCAGATGCGTTTGTGGCCGTACACAAAGCGGATATGCCCGCCCGCGATTGTGAGAACGTTTGCAACCTGTTTGTTATGCTTGATTCAATAGTCGAGGACGAACACAAGCAGGAATCCTCAAAAAAATAGGAATTATGGGATTAGTGGAAGATTACAAGCTTGATCAGCTTGCCATGCGCGTCTTTTTGGACAAACGCTATTCAGATAATAGTCCGGCTGTTCTTTTATCGATGAGGATTCAAAATGAATTTATGCGAAAATGGCCTGAAACGGCAGGCCGCTGGGAATACCCCAACGACGTGATAGACTCTAGTCACTTGCCATATTTATCTGATGAAACGATTACGGATATATTACAACTCTAACTAAAACCAAAACATTATGGAAGCAGAAACGATTGCAAAACATTTAATGGACGACAAGAGGTTTAACGACAAGGTATCAGCAGCACTGAGTACTAAAAACGATGGTGCATTTGCCATCAACAGCGACGAGGAGTATAACAACATTCAGTTGCTACTAGCGGATGCCTACACAGCACTAGTGGAGTACAATATCACTGGCAAGCCTATCAGCGAGGGGGCTATAGAAATTCTTTTTCAGTGTCTTACCGAATTGCACCGATTATCGGGTTTTGAGTGGTTGCGCTGGGCTGATAGTGTATCACGAAGCAAGAGGCTAGCGAATTAGTACGATAATTAAGTATTCCAGGACAAGAGTAACAAAGGGGGCTACCATCGCGGTAACTCCCTTTGTCGTCAAAATGAAGAAATTATAAACCCTGTTTAGTCGGAAATCAGTTTATCGTATTATTTTAGGTTATAGGTTATAGTTACGTTAAGTAACTGATTTTTAGATATTTAATCTATAACCTGGGTATAACCTAAAATTTGCTGTCGCTTCTTTTATCGGGTTATAGTCAGGTTATACCATATTTAATTGAAAATCAACATCTTAGAATAGGTATAACCTATAACCCATAATAATCATTTTCTGCCGTTCTTGATGCCCGATAGCCAAGACTGACTTACACCGATCGCGCTGGCCAACTTTGACACATTCGCCCCTGGGTAATGAAGAAGCAAATACCGTATCGTTTCCGTCTTGTTTGGTGCGTTGTCTTCAGGGCGCAACAGCTTGACCGCGGCGGATATTTGATGGTTTAGAAAGAACTGGGTAACCTCGGCAGAATACCGCATCGTCAGCGCGTTAATTGTGTCCTCGCCCTTCAATACTGCTACAATTAAACACATACGATGTAATGTGTATGATGCTTTGCAGTACAAAGAACCTTGTATTTCGCCCAACTGGTTTGGCTCGCACTCCTCGGCCAACTCTCCGCATCGTTGCCAATAGTCCTCGGCTTTTATTCGCCAATCTGCCGCCCCTAAAGCCTCTTTTAATACAAGCCCGCCTGGGGGTAGGTGTAATAATCGGTCTATGTATTCCCGCCACACCTGCCGCGACTGCTCGCTGATGTTGTGACGCTTGCGCTTTTCCTCGCCCTTGACCTTGCTTACAAAGACTGGCAAAAACCTCTCAAATATACCGCCACTATCAGCTAGGAACGAGCGGAAAATGCGCTGAAAGTTCGTGGGGTTGCTTGTGGCGAATATACTTAATACTGGCTTCTTGATTGTTGCCGTACCTCTTGCAATAGTAGATACTTTTGTGTTCTGCTGGCTGAATATGCTTTCAAGGATGCCAAGTATTAAGCCGTTACCATTCTTTGAGTATCTGCCCCAACTGCCCGCCATTGTCGCAAATTCGTCAAGTTTCAAAAAGCCTGTTCCATTGTTGTCTGCCAATATCTTTAACAAATTTTCGTCCGATGTAACACCGATTACTCTTTGATGGAGTTTAGGCTCTTGCCCCTTTCGACCTCCACTGATCCAGTTGGCCAAATCTGCGTTATAGGTCTTTTCTACCTGTTCGTCTGCCTCGTCTAGTGGGTCAGTAAAAAAACTAGATGGGCCGGACTTACTTGTCGACGGTGTGCCTATAATGACAGGCCAGATTGACGGGTAATTATGGTGGTTGTCGATGGTGCTTTCTGCTCCTTTTCCGATAGCCCCAGCAGCGGAAGCGAGCATTGCAACAGCAGGGATGGTGGGCGAGCATTTATAGCCCTTGGACACATCGATAATAACGTCTTGGAGTTCCTGGGGCAAGCCCCAAAGGGGGAACTTTTTCAAGTCCTCGGCTGATGGTGGAAAATCGTTTGCGCCTAGTTCTCCGGTTTTGCCGTTCAGGACATCACCAAGCGGCGGGAGATTCCGTTGAGAACTTGCAAAGATTGTTGTAACATTTTTGGCTCCGCTCTTGCCAGTGCCAAAATTTTGCACTATCTTTGTGCTGTCAATAACCTCGTTATTCTTCTTCATCGTTCCTGCGGTCTGCTCATGGCCGCTTTCTTTTTTTTCCATAGTTAATTTACTTGTTGTTTGTGGCGAATTGCCGCAAAAGTTCAACAGGATACAGAACTCGACGACCTACTCGGGTGGGGATCAAATAACCGACTTTTGCCCAGTTAGAAAGCGTCGCTGTTGTGACGTGAAGAAACTTTGCGGCTTCATCGCGTGTAAGCATCTCCGGGCTATCTGTGACAGCCTGTGTGTTAGACGGGGTGCAGTACTGCGACATCGCATCAACGACAGCGCGAATAATAAGCTGCTCCAGGTCATCAGCCTCAATCTGATAAACCGTTTTTGTCATATTCGACATACATTTTGTTTTTAATGGGGGTTTGGTGTACCCGTACCCCTGTTAATAATGGTTTATTTTACGGATTATGGCGATTTGCTGCCATTTTCCATTAATTCTCTTTATAAACTCGGCTTTTTCCTTGTATTTTGCTATAATTTGGGGCAAATTATAGTATAACGTTGTCCTTTGCCACCAAAAATCGGCAAGAAACTTTACTAAGGGGGGTTGGCTAAAACTATCGACGCGAAAAGTTGTGACGATACAGCGCAATTCCCTTGTCCGTGTAGTAATACTTGTCAGGCTCGCTGCTCGACTGCACAAGGTAGCCTTCAGCTAGTATGCGCGACCACAGCCAGCCGCTAAGCCTCGACCGCCAGGGCTGATCAAAATTTCCGAAAACCATTGGGTCGCGTTCGCTCCAATAACGCACTTCTTGTTCACTCAAATAATCGGCCCTAAAATAGGTTTTGGCCTCATCCTCGGTGAGCGCCCCACCGTTGCAACGGCTCATATACTCGCGGAGCCAATGTTTAACGTCGGCGGAGCTAAAGCTGATAGCCAGCTGTACTTCCTTCGCGTCCAAGTTGAGTTTGTTTCGCCTGGTAATCATTGCATCGATGCTTTTAGCTGGGATTGATAATTTCTGCTTCTGCGTTCCTGCTCCTCATACCGGGACAGGCAGTCGTTGACATATCCACGCGAGAAACGTTTAACTAGTTCGGGGTCGGCCGATAATCTTTCACTGATTGCGTTGATGGCCTTGAGTTCGTCGGCGGTAAGAACATCAACAAGCTGTTTGCCCAAACAGGCAAAAAGATTAATTTTCAGGTCGTTTGAAATTTCCATATTAAATGATGTTTAAATGTGTTTGTAATCTCTGTTGGCGTTGACGGTATCGCTCTGCAACAGCCGACAGCCGTGCGCTTAAAGCATTGTCATAAAACGTGCGCTCCGACATTGAGCAAATAGCCCGCAATTCGGGGTGTGTAAGATTGTTATCGGTTTCCCACTGCCGAAGCTGGCGCAACTCCTCAAGTACGTTGTTAAGCCGCGCCCATTGCTCCTGTAGCACCTCAGGTACTGGAAGTGTAGCCCGCGCCTCGGCTATGCGGTCTATTTCATCTTGCGTTACATAAAAAAGACCGTCGCTCTCGCGCGACCATTTGACCTCCGGCCATTCTTTAACAAAGTGCTGGATGGTGTCAATATGGCGCGCTGCGGATTTACGTATGTTGCGCCAGCGCCCAAGATAGTCGGCTCGCTGCTCGGCTGTGAGCGTCGGGTCGTCCTTGATGGCCTTGACGTGTACCTCGATGGACTTTTGCAGCCACTCAACGGTGTACCCGCTTGGCTCGTCGACATAGATGCCTGGCAAATCCTCATGAAGCGTGAGGGCTTTTGCCGCCCTGGTCGCGGCTTCTACAGCAATCCGAAGCAAGGAGCGGTTATCGCGCCGCGCTTGTTCTAAAATTATAAATTTCGTTTCGCTCATTATAAAAACTGGTGGTTGATTTGACAACCTCAGCGCAAAATTAACAGCCGAAAAATGGGAGGAAAAATTTTATAGTGGAAATTGACGTTTCCATTATTTCTTGCTTATTACCGACAAGACCAGCAAGAAACGTTTACCGCTTTATATTCAGATAGTTAAACAAAAAATATCGAGGAAAGAATTTGACTATTCAAAAACATTATTATATCTTTGCTGATGCGGTCTAAAGTAGGCCGTTTTGAATGTGATTTGTTGCGCTTGACAACCGAGGCCTCCTTTTTATCGCCGTGTCGCTTCACAGCGGGACGGCTTTTTTTGTGGCCAATGAAAAAAATTAAAAAATCTCGGCAGGGGGTCACATACTCGGCAAATTTCTGCCTTTTGGGGGTGTAGGGGGTCATTTTGACCAAAATTCACACGTTTATAGCTGAATATCAGCCAATTAAATAGAGTCAAACGTCAAAAGTCAAAAGTCAAATAGATGTTCTAAAGGTTTTCCGCAATCCTGTTAGAAACTATACAACCATACAACAAGTTTATGGTATTTTGCTCCATTTCGACTGAAAACCAGTCAGTTAACTAGTAAACAGCATAAACTAATAAACAGCATAGATGTTGATTATCAACTTTTACGGCAAAATCCGCAAAACAAATACTATTCTTTCCCAGGTGCATCAGGTTTAATGATGGACTAATGAAATATAATATGATACTTATCTTTAAGTTTGTGATATAAATTAGTTTATAACATAAACCTCTTTATATACTTTTGTGAAACTTTTCTCCTTGCGATGTTTGTAAAAAATATGCTAACTACCTAATAACTAGGTTGTTAGCAAAATATCGATGTACTCCCGCTGGGAATCGAACCCAAATCTAAGGTTTAGGAAACCTCCATTCTATCCATTGAACTACAGGAGCATCAAAGCATCGGCCGGCATGGCTTCACGCCAACCGATGCTGTTTCTTCAGGAATTACTTCCTTGCGGTTGCAAGAGCTGCCTCCTTCTTGTCGCTGCGACGGGCAATCCAGTAAGCCACGGGCGAAGCGATGAACAGTGAGGAGCAGGTACCGATGATAACACCGAGGATCATCGCGAAGATGAAGCTGCGGATTGACTCACCACCGAAGAACAACATGATGAACAGCACGAGCAGGGTCGTGATAGAGGTCATCATGGTTCGTGACAGGGTGCTGCACAGGGCCTTGTTGAAGGTGGTGTACAGATCCTGCTTGGGATACAGGGTGCGGTACTCACGCACACGGTCGAATACAACCACGGTATCGTTCACCTGATAACCGATAACAGTCAGGATAGCGGCGATAAAGGTCTGGTCGATCTCCATAGAGAAGGGCAACAGGCCGTGCAGGTTGTAGAAACCGATTACCACAAATGAGGTGAAGGCAACTGCTGCCAACGCACCAATCGAGAAGGCGATGTTGCGGAAGCGGAACAGGATGTACAGTGCCATTGCGAGCAGAGAGAAGAGCACTGCCCAAACGGCCTGGCGGGTCATGTCGCTAGCGATGCTCGGACCTACGGTCTCGCTCGATACGACGCCCACGCTCTCGTTTGACATGCTGAAGTCTGCCTTGCTCATCGAGCCGAGGTCACTCTTCAAGCCCTGATAGAGCAGGTCCATGATCTGGTCGTCAATACCCT
This sequence comes from uncultured Bacteroidales bacterium, assembly GCA_902774055.1. GTDB lineage: Bacteria > Bacteroidota > Bacteroidia > Bacteroidales > Muribaculaceae > Sodaliphilus. The sequence continues at coordinate 277,302 of CACYGX010000005.1, read as the reverse complement.
CACTGGTGTCCTCGATCTTGTAGTTGGTCGAAACGCGCACCTTGGTGTCGTTATCGATGGTGATGACCGAAGTGTTGGCACCGGGCAGCAGATCTCTGAGCTGGTCCTCCAACGCCTGGGTCTTGACGGGATGGTCAAATTGTACAACATAGTTGCGACCACCCGAGAAGTCGATACCACGATTCAAACCGCGAACTGCGAACAGGATAGCCATGATGGCGATCAAGGCGAGCACGATGACAGAGGTCTTCTTGGCAGCGCCCATGAAGTTGAAGTTCACGTTCTGCATCAGGTTGCGGGTCAGGCTGGTGCTGAAGGTCATCTTGTCGAAGGTGCCCTTGTTCACGAAGTGCTCCATCACCAGACGGGTTGCGAACACTGCAGTGAAGAACGAGCAGCAAATACCGATTACCAGGGTAACGGCAAAACCGCGGATGGGACCAGAACCGAGCAGGATCAGGATGATACCGGTGATGATGGTGGTCAAGTTGGAGTCGAAGATGGCCGAGAATGCATTCTTGTAACCATCGCTGACGGCAGCCTTGAGGCCCTTACCGGCACGCAATTCCTCCTTACAACGCTCGAAGATAAGCACGTTGGCGTCCACCGCCATACCGAGTGTCAGTACGATACCAGCGATACCGGGCAGGGTGAGCACGCTCTGGAACGAAGCCAGGATACCGATGGTGAAGAACAGGTTCATCAACAGACCGAGGTTAGCAATCGAGCCAGCCTGCCAGCCATAAGCGAACCACATGAAGAACATCAACAGCACGAGGGCGATGATGAATGAGCGGAGACCCTTCTCGATGGATTCCTTACCCAGCGACGGACCAATCACACTCTCACTAGCCACGTTAACACGTGCTACCATCTTACCGGACTCGAGCACGTTGGCAAGGTCGTTTGCCTCCTCAACGGTGAAGCGACCGCTGATCTGCGAGCGACCACCGTCGATCTGGCTGTTCACATTGGGGAACGAGTAAACCTGGTCGTCGAGGACGATGGCGATAGCCTTACCGATGTTCTGACCGGTGATGCGGCTCCACTGACGGGCACCCTCATCGTTCATGTTCATCGATACGACCTGACCCTGGAGGTTGTCAAACTCGCTGGTGGCACGGGTAACGACATCACCGTTCAGGACGGGCTGGCCGTTAACAGTGCGCAGGGCAACGAGCTGGAACACCTCATGGCCGTCACGTCCCTTCTCGGGCTTAACGGTCCAAGCCAACTTGAGGTCGGCGGGCAGAATGGTCTTCGCAACCGGCGAGTGGATGATGGCATTAACGGCAGCAGTGTCGGCAACACCAACATAACCCACGACGGGAGAACCAGCGCCTGCACCTGCCAGAGCCTCAAAACCGGTCATTTGGGCAAGGGTCAATTCGCCCTGCTTAGCGGGCTTAGCGGCAGCAGCCTTGGCGGCCTCGTCGGCAGCAGCCTTAGCGGCGCTGTCAGCCTTAGCCTCAGCAGCATCGGCGGGAGCAGCCTCCTCGGTAGTCTCCTCGGTGGGGTTCTGAGCCACGGTCTTGTTGGCCTGTGCCTGGTCACTGAGTTGACGCAGCGCGCCAATCACGTCACTCAAGGTATAGGTCTCGTAGAACTCGAGGTTAGCGGCACCCTGCAACAGTTTGCGGACGCGCTCGGGCTCTTTCACACCAGGAAGCTCGAGCAGGATGCGGCCCGTGCTCTGCAGTTTCTGGATATTGGGTTGTACCACGCCAAAACGGTCGATACGGTTGCGGAGCACCTTGTAGGAGTTGTCCACCATGCTGTTCACCTCGTCATTGAGGATGTTCTGAACCTCAGCGTCGGTAGCATTGGGTTTCTCCTTAACGCGCTCGATACCGCGGAAGATCTGAGCCAGGCTGCCCTCGGGAGCCAGCTTCTTGTACTCCTTGCAGAAGGAGCCCACAAAGTCGTCCTGAGCGGTCTGGTTCTTCGACACGTTGTCGATGGCTTGATTAAACTTCTTGTCGGGATTGTTGTTCGCGAGAGCGCGCAAGATGTCGGGCACCGAAATCTGCAGTGTCACATTCATACCACCCTTCAAGTCAAGGCCGAGGCCCAACTCTTTTTCACGAACCTGCTGGAAGGTGTAATAACCAAGATACACCTTCTCGTTGGCGAGGGAGTCCAGACACTCATTGAGCGCTGCTTTGTACTTCTCATTGCTGGTGTCGGCACTCTTGATGCCAGCAGCAGCGAGAGCCTTCTGCTCTGCCTTGTTCTGATAGTGATTGCTCACAAAGGTGAACGACAGGTAGAAAGCGCAAATCAACAACAGTGCAATGGTAAGGACTCGAATAAAACCTTTAGTTTGCATTTGATTTGTTAATTATTTAATTAAATTTTGTTAAATTTCACTTCAAACGTCTTTTTCAGCCTGCAAATATACTGCTTTTTCTGAAAGTGAAACATATTTTTTACAAGTTTTTGTTTTACACCTTATTAAAATTAAAGGGATTTTAGTGTTATAATACCTATTAACTATTAAAAACGGTAAGCATAATGGCGGCTTAATCCTAGAATGGGATAAAAGTAAGCCGCATGTCTACTATAGTCACACGGCATGATAATCGAAATAATTTCGGTCAATGGTTACCCTTAGGATGGGGCCAAGAAACATGAGATGCCTCGTGGTTAAGAGTTCAAGAGAAGATCGATGAGGGCAGATACATCAGCGATTGATATCTGGCCGTCGCCATCCAAGTCGGCACCAGGAGAATTCATAATATCGGTATCTCCTGCCAGTAGTTTATCAATCAAACTGGATACGTCAGCGATACCTAACGCACCATCACCATCGTCGTCACCCAGCGGCCTGATACTTTGGAAATCTTTCCAGTACTGCGCAGTCCGATAAGCCTCAAGTGATGAGGCAGGAACATAAAGGACTGCCTGCTCGTACACCTCTGGATCAAAGTTACTCAAGTAGACTTTTTGCCCGTCCACAATTTGACTCCATAAGTCATCAGTATTCGGTGGCGATGTTGCTAGGCAGGTCACGTTAGTAATATTAGGACAATTAAAGAACATAATTCCCATATAATCCATTCCGCTACCAATGACAACATTGGTCAAACCAGTACATCCCATAAACCATCCACTGGCAGTGTAAGGATTCGTAACAATCATAGAGTTGGGAATTGTGACGCTTGATAAACTAGTACAGCCAGCGAATGCAAAATCGTTGATTGAGGTAATTGAACTAGGAATGATGACATTCGTCAGCCCTGTACAGTTAGCGAATGCATTGTAGCCGATTGAGGTGACTGAGTTTGGAATGATTGTACTTCCGCACCCCACAATCAGTGTATTTGTTGCTGTCTCAATAATAGCATTGCAATTGTCGCGCGAGTCATAGACTGGATTGCCATCCTCCACAACGATAGAAACCAAAGCATCACACCCAGAGAACGGACCACTTCGATAATAATCTTCATCAATATCAATAGACGTGACGCTACTGGGAATAAAAATGCTGGTCATTCCAGAAACCCCAGTAAAGGCATATGGATCTATACTGGTGACTGAACGTGGAATAATCGTTGAATTACACCCAATCATCAACGTGTTGGTCGCTGTCTCGATGACAGCATTACAATGATCACGTGAATCATAGACCGAGTTACCCTCTTCTACAATAATGCTTGTTAAAGAGCAATAAGAAAAAGCACACCAACCTATAGATTTGACGGAACTCGGAATCAGGACTTCTGTCAGTCCCTGACAATAATCAAAAGCCTCAAAACCGATGTAGGTGACAGAATTGGGGATAGAAATACTGGACAATCCAACGCATCCAAAAAATGCTCCATCCCCAATGCCATCAACAGATGAGCCTAAAGACACAGAAGTCAATCTAGAGCAGTCTGAAAATGCAAACGGACCAATAATAGTGACAGAATTAGGGATAGTGACGCTCGTTATGCTAATACAATTTTCAAAAGTATAATCATTGATTACTGTAATTGTATTAGGAATAACTAAATTATTGATTTCCTGATTATTAAGAAAGATATGTCGAGCATAAAAAAGTGGGTTAGATATTCCTGAAAATCCAAATTGGATAGTGCACCATGCTTCGAGGCTTGAGATATCGACTCTAGTAAGATTCTCGCAACCTTCGAATGCGGCCGCACCAATGGCAGTGACCGAATTGGGTATCGTCACACTCGTTATGCTCTTGCAGTTATCAAACACATAGGCGTTGATTGCAGTGATTGTGTCGGGGATAACCAGATTGGTTAGTTCTTGTCCGTCTAGATAAAGGTTTCCAGCATAATGAAGCGGGTTATCCGTTACACTCTCAAACTGAAAACCACACCAGGCACCGAGGTTTGAAATATTGACTCTTTTTAGATTAACACAACCACTAAATGCTTGATTTCCGATACTGGTAACCGAATTGCCTATATTGAGATTCTCTGTTCCTGAACAGTTGTAAAATGCCTTGCTGTCAATGGAAATCGTCGAATTTGGGATATTGATGCTTGTGAGTGAAGTGCATGCTTCAAAAGCGCTGTTACCGATAGTGGTGACTGAGTTGGGTATGGTAACCTCGTATATCTTAGACTCTTTCACAAATTCACTTGGGATTACTTGTACTTCAGGCCCAATAGTTACTTGCTCAATATTTGTTGTGCCCATGCCACCCATATCCCGACAGATAATAGCATTCCACGTCAGGGAAGTGATATTGTTACAGCCTTGGAACGCATTGTATACTACACTACCTCTCTTTAATTTTAGAGTATGAATAGATTTGCCGATGGTAACACTCCAAAGGTTTGAACAATTTAAAAACGTATTCTTACCAAGACATTCCACATTATCAGGAATGACGATGCTAGTCAAGCTTGTACAATTAGCAAATGACTGACCCGGATTCTGTACAAATTTCGTACCGATGGCGGTTACTGTGACAGGAATAGAGACACTTGTCAAGCCTGTGCAGTCTAAGAATGCCTCATCACCGATGGCAGTGACAGTGTAGGTTGTTCCATTGTATGTAACTGTCTCGGGAATGATGATGTCACCGCTATAGGAGTTGTAGGCACTGGTTTCATAGGTTACTGTGGCAGTCGTTCCGCTGGCTGTATAGAAGATGCCGTCCACCTCGAAGTCATAGGCCATGGCAGAGGTAACTGTGCCAAGCAGGACGAAGAACAGCATCGTTCTTAAGCAAGATTGAAGTATATTCTTAATTTTCATTTCTGTTGGCGGAATTAGTAATTAATGGTTACATTACTGAAATTAGGCTTGGAGGCCTTGGTCGATGTTGCGTTTCAGCGCTTCGACGTAGTTGTTGATGCGTTCCATCTCACGCGGTATCTGGATGCGCTGCGGGCAGTGGCTCACACACTGGCCGCACCCGATACAGTGGTCGGCCTGGCGCAAGCGGGGCACACTGCGGTCATATCCCACGAGGAAGGCCCGGCGGGCACGAGCATAGTCGGGATCCTTGCGGTCTCGTGTCAGATTGTCCTCGGCAATGCACTTGTTATAGTGGGTGAGCACACCTGGGATGTCGATGCCATAGGGGCAAGGCATGCAGTACTTGCAATCGTTACACGGGATGGTGTTGAAATCCACGATTTCCTCGGCAATGCCGTAGAGGAATTCCTTTTCCTCGTCGGTCAACTCCTCGAGCGGGCTATAGGTGCACAGGTTTTCCTTCAAGTGCTCCATATAGGTCATGCCGCTGAGGACGGTGAGTACTCGAGGGAATGAACCGGCATAGCGGAAGGCCCATGAAGCGAGCGTGCGCTCGGGGTCTTCAGCAAGGATTTTTTTGGCCAAGGGCTTTGGCAACGAGGCGAGACGTCCACCCAGCAGGGGCTCCATGATGACGGCGGGGATGCCGCGCTTGTCCAACTCGGCATACAGGTACTCGGCATTGGTATTCTCCTCGTTCATCTCCTTGGCAAATTTCCAGTCGAGGTAGTTCAACTCAATCTGTACAAAATCCCACTTGTACTTGTCGTGGTTGGCCAGCAGGTAGTCAAACACGGCGATGTCTCCATGATAAGAGAAGCCCAAGTTGCGTATTACTCCCTTCTCGCGCTGCCCCATCAGGTAGTCAAGCATGCCGTTATCGATGTAACGGGCCTCAAAAACCTCCATGGCCGTCATATCTTCATCACTGCCGCCGATGGCGTGGAGCAGCAAGTAGTCAATATAGTCCACCTGCAACTCCTTGAGGGAGTTCTGGAACATCTCGATGCTGGCCTCACGCGACCAGGTCTCGGGCGAGAAGTTGGACAGCTTGGTGGCTATGAAATACTCGTCACGCTTGTGACGGCTCAGTGCGATACCCGTGGCATGCTCGCTCAAGCCCTTGCAATAGGCAGGCGACGTGTCAAAGTAGTTGACTCCGTGCTCGATGGCATAGTCCACCTGGCGGTTGACCATCTCCTGGTCGATTTCGGTGTCGTTCTCGCGCCCGAAGGGTTTGCCGTTGGTGGCAGGCAGGCGCATCATGCCATAGCCCAGGATGGAGACTTTCTCGTGGGTCTTGGGGTTCTCGCGGTAGGTCATCTTGCCAATGGGCGGTTCCTGAGCGGGACCTTTCTTGTCATCTCCCGTGGCGCAACTCACGATGACGGGAGCGGCAGCAGTGGCGGCGCCCAATCCTAAAGCCTTAAGGAACGTGCGGCGGCTCAATGTCTTGCCGCTATTATTGTTTTTGGGATGTTTCTCGTTCATAATCATGTCTTGCTAGGGAGTAAAACTATATCTGGCTATGGACTTCATGCCCCTCGACATAGATGGCGCTGAAGGGGCGCACAGGACACACATACTCACACGTGCCGCAGCCGATGCACATCGCACTGTTGACGGCAGGTACCATGGGCGATGTCTCGTCACTGGGATTGCTGGGCACCATCATGATGGCACCAGCGGGACAATGGCGCGCACAATTGCCGCATTTAACACCATCGGTCATGACCAGACAGTTGTCCTTGACCCACACGGCATGACCCAGCATGGTCGAGGATTTCTCGGCCACGGTGATGGGCTTGATGGCGCCTGTGGGGCACACGCTGGAACACTCCACACACTCGGGACGGCAAGCGCCGCGCTCAAAGCTGAGTTCGGGCTGCATCAAGTGCAGCGGGTCGGTCGAGGGACGCAAGACGCCGTTCGGGCACTTGGCAACGCACAACTGGCACGCGGTGCAATGCTGGTAGAAGTTGCTAGCGCTCACCGAGCCTGGAGGCGTCAATGGAGTCGAACGTTTAGCGGGTTTCTTGTCCTCGATGATGGCAAGGCCACCGTCAACTTTCTTGGCAGCCTGGGCCAGAGCGACATCGGCGCCCACAATAGCGGTTCCCACGAGGAAGGCGCGACGGGTGGCGTCGGTGCCCGATGGATCATCGGCGACAGGAGCAACAGGCTGAGCGACAGCCTTGGGGCGGCCATAATGGAGCGCCCCAAAGTTACACTTCTCGATGCAGTTGCCACAGGTCACACAACGCGTGTAGTCCACCTTGTGGGTCTTGAAATCGATGCAGGAGGCCTTGCAGTTCTTGGTGCACAGGGAACACGACTTGCACTTGTCGGCATCAAAGTAAACCTTGAACCATGAGAAACGGGCCAGTTGTGCCAGGACGGTGCCCACGGGGCAGATGGTGTTGCAATAAGTGCGTCCACCACGCCATGCCAGCACTACGATAATGATGAAGGTGGCCAGTGCAATCAGGAACGTGGGCAGGCTCTTCATCCACACATCCACGCTATAGAAGGCGTAACTGTCCATGCGCTCGGCTACCGAAGCCAGCAAGTTATTGCCCCATTGATAAATGGGCAGCAACAGGTTGGTCACCATGCGACCATAGCTGCTATAGGGGGCCAGCAGCACTACCAGCGAGTTGACACCCGCAATCAGGGCTGCTATAAACAGGACCAACACGCCGTAGCGCAACCAGCGACGCTCGGGGCTCGCCGTGAAGCGGTTTTTCTTCTTTTTGCCGTGAATCCACGACACGATATCCTGGAAGATGCCTAACGGACAGATGACCGAGCAATAGATGCGGCCAAAGATGAGCGTCAGTAGCACCAGCACCACGATAATGACCACGTTGAGTGCCAATACCGCAGGCAAGAACTGGATGCGTGCCGTCCACGACAGGTAATGATGCAGCACCCCGCTCACGTCAAGAAACAGCAGCGTCACCATGACCATCATGATGGCTGCTAGCGTTATGCGGATTTTTCTTAACATAATTACTCAGAATTGTGCAAATAGGTTAATAATATGGATTGAAACTGCAAAATTACTGAAAAACTGCAAAATTCGCATCAAAACAAGTCATTTTTTCGTGATACACTAAAAACAAAGGGGGGCACTATTGCAGGGGTTACGCTCGGTTCCGCCTCGCTACACCACCTGCCTATGATCTAATTGCCCCTCACGGGGCTTTTTACCGGACATCAATAGATAAAAAAAAATCCTCACACCCTGGAGGGCATGAGGAATTTATGGTTTTATTGTTGGAGATTAATTCCAAGAGCCAGTCAACAGATAGTCGATCAGGGCCGAAACGTCAGCGATGGTGATTCCATCAGCGCCGTTGCAGTCAGCAGCATCCAGGTTGATGCCGGTGCCATCACCTGACAGCAGGTAGTCGATCAGGGCAGATACGTCAGCGATAGTCACATCCTCATCGTTATTTACATCACCAAGCAAGAACTGAGGATCGGGAGGAGTTACCCAGTCACCAACGGTGAAGGGCACGGGATCATCAAGGAACCAGTTCCAGTCATAGCTGTAGGAGAAGTAAGGAGTCCATACTACAACATAGTAGGTACGACCCTGGGTCAGATAATACATCGAGTAGTCACCACTCAAGTCGAGGACAGCAACACTGTCGCTTTGAATCTCTACATTAGTAGCAGTCTTGGAGAAAACGGGGCTGTAGGAGCCATCAGAGTTCTGGCTTACGACACCATACCTCAGGTTGCCGTTCCAAACACCGCCCAGAGACTGAACGTTGACCTTGATGCGCAGGTCGTTGGCGGGCATGGTGTCAGCTACCAGATCCACGTTCTTAACGACAACGCCACCGATGCCGGTAGTATCCTCGCAGAGGCCGATGATAGCAGCCTGATCGGCGTTGAAGCCCTCATCTTTTTGATCGTGCTCATAGGGGGTGTCACCGTAGACGCGCGGTGACAGCAGTTCCCAATCAAAGTAAGAGTTGTACTCCTCGGGTTGGAAACCCCAGTTCACATGTACCCTACCGTTGCTGTCATAACCGTCCAGCACAAATGCGTGGCCAATGTGGCACTGGTTACCGCTATTGTCAATAACCCTGTAACCCATGTAATAAACGGGGCGATGATTGTCAATCTCGTTGTACATCATGTCATACCAAGCCTGCTCATTATAGGCGTAGCTGGACTTCTGTACATACTGGATATTGGCATTGAAGTTAAAGAAAGCGATGATACCGCGGAACACATTCCTGAGGAGTGCATCACTGCTCTCACCTGAATAGATGGTATGGAAAGCGACACCTACTTCATAAACCAGTTCAGATACAGCCTGGGCATTCCAAGCGTTTTCGCCATAACCATTCTTCATGTCTCTATAGTTGTAAGAATAGTCATAGAATTTTGCATAAGCAGTCTGTTCGCGACCATCCAACATATAGGTATAGCGATTCTCACCACAACCGCGGGTCGGGTACTGCAAACCCTTCATAATCGTAGCAAATGCCACGGGCACGCATCCAGCATAGCAGCGACCGTTAGAGGTCAGTGCATGGCTTGAAGCAGGACAATTGTTGTTGTAGGGAGGGAACTGATGCCAGTGCACGTCACCACAGATGGGCGTCACGCCATAGGGCTGCAGGTCATAGTTGATGCGGGGTGCCCTGGTGGTCTCGTGGTTGCTGCGCTTCAAGTCCATCTGGTTCTGATACTGCTTGAGCATCATTTTCAGGGGTTCGGGAGCAGTGTTCAGGTCAAACGTACCAGTGGTGCTATAACCCAGCACAGGCGATGACATGTCGTCACCGGCAACGATTACGAAGCCCTGACCACCATCACGGTTAAACACATAGTAATCAGCAGTGCCCCTCATGTTCATGCCAGCATGGCTCAGGGTCATCTTAGCATTGGAAGCAGTAAACTTAGTAGTGCTTGCAAGCTGCTGCTGTGCAATGGCCTTAGCCTGATCCAGCGTAATAGGCGTTGCATCAATGCTTTGCGCAAATAACGCAAACATTGGTAATAATAAAAGTAATTTCTTCATAATAAAATGTCAATATGATTAATAATACAAGAATTCTTAAGAAGGTACTATTACAATCGCTTATTGAAATATACATTCAAAAAAACACGATACATGAGAACGGGAGTTGGCAAAGTTCAAAAACCAAGGTCAGTATTTGTCTCATTATCTTTATCTTTTTGACGCGTGCAAAATTATAGCAATTAGCTGAAACACCAAAATTTTTTGTCCTAAAACTTATAAAAATCCATTAACTATCACATGTTTCAGTGAAGAGCAAAAAATAAACACCCCGTTTCACAACGCGATGTTCATTTAGGATGAATAGTATTAATATTTCCAACTTTGATGCAAAAGTACTACCAAAATCCGAACTGACAAAACATTTGCTGAAAAAAAATTGTTATAAAAGGTTAACTGATTTCAATAGGGAGAAATCAAATTGGGAACCCCGTCAGGAATTCCCAATTTGATATTTAATGATTCGGTTTCTCGATGCAAAGAAACCCTATTCAAACAGGAGATTACATGCTCAACAGCATGTCGATGATAGCGCTCACGTCCTTGATGGAAACTTCATGGTCGCCATTGACGTCAGCTGCCTCCATGTTGATGACATTGTTCTCGCTATCCAACAGATAATCGATGAGAGCCGACACGTCCTTGATGCTGAACTCGCCGTCATCATTCACGTCACCCATGATCAGCTCAATCTCAGGCGTCCAGGTGGACTGATAATAGAGCGTGATGTCATCGAGATAGCAGTACTCGGTGGTGCTGCCCGACGTCTGCTTGATGCGCAGCATGACGGGATCGGTGGTGGGCACAGTTGAAACGGTGGCAACAACCGACGAGCCAGCAGGAACCGATACGGTGTTAGGATAATCGGCTTCGAGCCACCTTGAACCGTTGTTGATAGAATAATATAATGTGAACATTACGGCGGCCGAAGTGGGATTATAAATTTTATAACGCACAACATTGGGAATCTTGTTCAGATTCTCGGCAGTGCTGATGTAGCTGCCATTCTTCATGGCAACGACGTGTCCACATTCCACACCCACCTGGGCGGTATCGACTACGGCACATGCAGTGAAGTCCCAGTTGGCATACACACCTGGAACGGCCAACTCGTTGAGCGTTTCTCCGACAGGCATTTTCTCGAAGTTCTCGATAGAAGCCTTGGTGCTATCGGCCACCACATTGAAGGTGATGATGCCGTCGGCCTCGGCAATGTCGGTAATGCTGTAAGCATTCAACTGGCCAGCCCATGTGCGCAGGCTCGGCTCGGTCAAGTTAGAGATGGTGGTCACATTGTAGGTGCCAGGGAAGGGGTCACGTCCACTATCGCTAAAGTTGTTATAGCTGGCCCTGAGCAACTCATAGTACATGTGATTGGGGTTGTTGTTGACCTTGTTATTCTCCCAGATGTCCACATCGGTCGAATCGACACGGAACACCAGCATGCCGTGGCCGGGCAAGCTCTTGTCCCACTTGCTGCCAGTCTGCTGGCGGTTCTCAATAAGGAAGTACTCGTTCTCGACACTGGTGTTCAAGCGATAACCCGTATTGCACACATCCACAGGCTCCAGTGACAAGGAATCCACACCCGTGATGAGTGTGGGCTGTGCAAAGCCCAGTGCATAACGCTCATACAGGCTGTAGCCCACCGGAGCGTAACCGTTATTGACCTTAAAGCCACTTGCCATGATCGACCAGTTGGACGGATGGCGGCTCTGGCCACCACTCCCGCTGTAGTCGGCATCATAGAAGTCAGGCAAGCCCAGCACATGGCTGAACTCGTGGCAGAAGGTGCCAATACCACCGATGGTGCCATTACCCCACTGGGGTTCGGCACCCGTCATGCCAGTAGAGCATGCATACAAGCCGAAGTTCACACCATCGACCGTAGGTGACTCCGCAAAGGTGTTCATGTGGGGCCACAGGTATTGCCTGTTGTTGCTGCTGTAGTCCGAGCCCCAACCTGCAACCAGGAAGAACACCATATCGACTGTGCCATCCTCGTCGATATCATAGTCGCTGAAGTTCACTTGAGAATCCAGGGAATCTATTGCGGCAAAGAAGATGGGGGCGCAGTTGCTCATCTGATTGGCATCGGTAGATACAAAACCCACATCTACAGGACCCAAGATGTCAAAATGGGGGTCAAATTGCTGGAAAGAATTGTCGTAGTAGAAGTCGCGGACACTTCCCGTCATCTCCTTCTTGGTTCCCGACGGCATGGTGTAACCGGTATAGCCCTGGCTGTTGACCATTTCATTGTAGAAGTCATAGGGGGTGTAGTTATAAGGGATGTTGTCGTCAAACTTCTTGTCGGTGTAGTTGATCAAGATGATCAAGCCGCGGAACTTGCTATAATCCATGTGTCCACCTGCACCAATGCCACGGAGGACGTTATTGCGGTGGTTCAGCAGTTTATTGCCCTTCTGCACCATAGCGGAGTTAGTTAAGCCTTTAGGCAAATTGGCAAGAGCTGTCCAATCGTTGGCACTACGGTTAGCAACGTCATGGGCGATGATATCGCCAGCGACCAGGCGGTCGCCCTCAAGACGAGCATAGGTGTAATAACCCTTCTCGTTCTTGACCACGGTGTAGCCGTCGCTAGTCGCCAGGTAATTGAAGAACTCATCTCCATGCAATACCACAGTGAGCGTGGTCCCGTCAGGTTGGGTCACCTGTGCGGGTGTGGGGTCGGCAGGGACTGCTCGCGCGATCAGGCACAGCAACCCCAAGGTAATGAATAAAAGAGAATGTTTCATAATCTTGATATTTACAGTGTTATGATTAAAGTATTTATGACGATTTATCTAATATCTGTGCGATTATTGTGCGTTCAGTATCAGTTCCAGGAGCATGTTGATATCACCGATGTTGACCTCGCCGTCCTCATTGACATCGGCACGGGTCAACTGTTCATCAGTAGCGTCACTGCTTAATATCAGGTTGATGATCGCATTGACGTCACTGATGGTCACTTCGCGGTCGCCATCAACGTCTCCCCTGGGTCCCACATTGGTATAGTACAACTTGATGTCATCCAGGTAGCATTTGGCCTTGGCGTTTCCTGACATCTGGTTGATACGCAACATGACGGGCGCGTCGGTTGGCAATTGACAAATGATGTTACTCTTTGTGCCCGCCTTGACAGTTACCGTGCCCTCTGAAGCTGTTTGCCATGATTGACCCTCGTCAACTGAATAGGAAAGTTTGAAGCCAGCATCGTTGCTCGTGGGGTTAAATACTGTAAATTGTACCTTGAAGGGAGTGACAGACAATGGAGCACTTGTCGTGATCTGGCTGGGTTTAACCATACCCACAGCCTGTGATCCATTGCAACTACCCTGAGCCGGCTTTTCCACACCACACTTGACAAAGTCCCACTTAGCATACAAACCCTGAACGCCGGTATCGGACTGAGTCACCGCCAAGGGCATATCCTCGAAGTCTTCAATCATTGTCCTCATCGAGTTATCCTCCTCGACCATGAAAGTGATCTTGCCATTGCTTTCGGTAATATTCTTGATGGCATACTCATTGAATTGTTGATTCCACGTGAGAAGACTGGGACTCGTGTAATTGGTCAACTCCGTGACATTGGCCGTTCCAGGGAAGGGATCACTGCCGCTATCCCGTCCACTATACTGGGCGCGGAGCAAATAATAATACATGCGATGAGGATTCACATTCACATCGTTATACTCCCACGCACGGACATTACTCGAGTCAACACGCGCTACCAGCATGCCATGGCCCGGCAAGTTTCGGTCCCACTTGCCAGACTGCCTGTTCTCAATGAGGAAATACTCCTGCTTGTTGGGCGTATTCAAGCGCAAACCTTGATTGCTCGTGTCGAGCGGATCAAGCACTTTCTGCCCAGGGCTAGAGATGAGGGTGGGTGTCGTGAATCCCAGCGCATAACGCTCATACAGGCAATAGCCCACCGGATTGCGGCCGAAGTTGTCACCACTGCCACCAGACATGATTGACCAGTCGCCAGGGTGGCGGCTTTCACCACCGCTGCCCGAGTAGTCGGTATCATACAGGTCGGGCAATCCTAACACGTGTCCAAACTCGTGGCAGAAGGTTCCGATGCCATTCACGTCACTATAGTAGTTCTCCCAGCCTGCAATCTCGGTCGAACAAGCATACAAGCCAAACTCCATGTCGTCGAGAATGGGCGCATCGTAAAGATAATGCATGTGAGGCCACAGATAGGAATCATCATTGCCAGAATAGTTGGCGGAAAAGCCCGCTACCAGGAAGAATACCATATCCACATATCCGTCGCCATCGGTGTCATAGTTGCTATAGTCCACGGTGTCGTCGGCGGCCCTCAGCGCAGCGAGGAACACATTCTCGGCATTGCTGGTTCCATTGGGATACCTGCACGAGTAGGAAACATCAAAAGGTCCTACCACGTCAAACGACGGATCAAATATCTGGTTGGAATTATCGTAGAAATAGTCCCTCACACTACCCGTCATATACACACGACGCCCGTTCAGCGTGTAGCCCGTGTAATTTGGGGTATTGACCATGTCATTATAGAAATCACTCGGTTCGGACATCGAGAACTTCTTGTCGGTGTAGTTGATAAGAATAATCAAACCCTTGAAATTGTCGTAATCCATCGTGCCGTCGGAACCCACACGGCGCATCGCGCCATTGCGGCGATTCATCATGCGCCTGCCGCTCTGCAAGCGCTCCTCGCCGATAAGTCCCTTAGGAATTGAAGCCAGGGCAAGATAGTCGGCACTGGTGCGCTGCGTGAGGTCATGGGCGATGCAGTCGCTGGCCACCAAGCGCCCTCCGTCAAGGCGGGCGTAGGTGTAATAGCCGTCAGCATTCTTCAGGACAGTATATCCGTCGAGCGTGGTCGTGTAGTGCACAAACTCATCGCCCTGCAACCTCAAGGTCAACTTCGACCCGTCGGGTTGGGTCACTTGTATGGGTGTAGGGTCAGCAGGGATTGCGCCTGCATGAATGCACAGCAACCCTAACACGAATGACAACAATATTTTCTTCATAACTTTTCTTATAATTGCACTTTTAGTATTTACTGATGATTATTTCAGAATAATGGCAAGTACAGCATTGATATCGGCAATGCCCACTTCACCATCTTCGTTCACATCGGCGCGGCCAAGAACGTCGTCTTCGACTTGTCCACCCAGGATGATGTTGATAATGACATTCACATCGGCAATGCCCACTTCCATGTCACCGTTCACGTCGCCAATGGGATAGTCCAGAGGACCACCCTCTTCGCCATTGTAATAGATGGTGAAATTGTCTACATAGGTGGTCTTGTCCTTAGTAGCCGTCTGATTAACACGGAATTGTGCACCCTGGTGGTTATTCAGTTTCAGCTGCCAGTAGCAAGTGGCAGATGTATTCTTAGCTACATCATTTGAAACGGTACCATTAGCTGCCATAGCCTTATTCCAGGTCTCGCCACCATCGATAGAGTATTCAAGTGTGTACTTGGCCACGCTTGAGCTCGTATTGTACACGTTCATACTGGCCATGTAGCAATTGTAATAGATGGGAGTGGTTGTGAACATCTGGCAGGGCGATTTCATCATCACACTATTCTCGCCGTCGGCCTTGCCCTCGCCTGGTGCACGAACACCAGCCTTGACAAAGGTCCAGTTGGCAAAGTCACCTTCCACGTCGGTCTCATTGGTCGTGCTGGTAACGGGCATATTCTCAAAGTCCTCAACAAGACGTTTGGTCTCGCCGTCATTCACCACGGTAAACGAGACAATACCGTCCGACTCACTAATGCCAACAATATTGAATTTGTTGGGTGTTCCATTCCAAGTCTTGAGGTTGGGCATGGTTTCGTTGGTCAGCATGGGATTGCCCTTGGATCCGGGGAACGCATCGCTACCACTGTCGCCCGAGGTCGAGTTGCCGGCACGCAGCATCTCAAAATAGTTGTGGTCAGGATTGCAATTGATTTTATTGTTATACCATACATTCACGTTCGTACTATCGACACGGGTCACAATCATGCCGTGGCCAGGGATGTAAGTATCCCAACCCGTCTTCTGCCTGTTCTCAATGGTAAAGAACTCGTTCTGGACAGGTGAACGCAGGATAAAACCTTCACGGGTAACATTCACAGCCCCCATCGAGTGGGTACCGGGCTTGGTGATCTCCTTGGGGTTTGCCCACCCGAGAGCATAGCGCTCATACAGGGTATAACCAGCCGGGCAGCGGCCATAGTTGAAGTCACCGCCTCCAGCCATCACATCCCATTCACCAGGATGATGGCTCTCACCGCCTGACCTCTCATAGTCAGTATCATAAAAGTCGGGCAAACCCAGCACATGGCTGAACTCATGGGCGATGGTGCCGATACCCTCGACAGTTACAGTGCTGGGAGTATTCTCCCAACCATAGAGCTCGGTAGAGCTGGCATAGCGGTCCATTCTCTTGCCATCGTAGATGAGACCTGTCAGGTATGATGCATGGGGCCACAAGTAGCCAGTCTCAACGCCATTGCTAGCTGCCGAGTAACCAGCAACCAGGAAGTAAACCATATCCACGCGGCCATCATTATTATTGTCATACCTGGTGAAGTCAATATCATCATTGGCCCTCTTGAGCGCTGTTGAGAATATGGTGGTTGCATTATTATTACACTGGCTGGCCTTAAGGCTCGACGTGTAGGGGCCATATACATCAAAGGGAGGCTTAAAAGCGCCCCTGGACTGGTCGTTAAAGTAGTCGCGCACACTACCGGGGCAGGACACGTCACGATTGGTGACGGGATCATGGAAACCGGTGAGATTCTCGGTGCTAAACATCTCGGTATAGAAAGACTGGGGGTTATCGGATGTGAACTTCTTATCGGAGAAGTCAATCAAAATCACCAGGCCACGGAAGTTTTCAAAGTCAAAGTTTGACAAGTCCACGTTGCGTTTAGCGCGGCGCATGTTTGCCTGTTCCACGCCAGCGTGGTCAACAATGCGCTTGCGTGTTGTAGCCAGTAACGCAAGTTCCTCGGCTGTGCGTTGACCCTCGTCGTGGGCCAGCACTTGGGTCTCGACCAGCTTGCCATCCTCGAGCTGGGTGTAAACATAGGCGCCCGCCTTGTTGAGCTTGATGGTATAGCCATCAGATGTGGTGTTAAAACTGTAAAACTCGTCACCATTGAGTTGAATGGTCACCAAGGTGCCATCGGGCTGAGGCACTTGCACCATGCCTCGGTGTGCGGGGCATGCTAGTGCACTTGCCCCCATCAGAGCTGCCATAAACAGCGAAAAAAAGAATTTTCTCATATTATCGGTTAATTATAGTTTGTTTCTCAATCTCGAGATGTGTGGTAAGAGCTATGAAACACTTCATGGTCCAAAACCCGTCAACACAGCCTGCAAATGTACATCATTTTTCATCAAATCACTAAAAAATACAGTTAAATGTTGATTTTCACTAGCATTTGCATGTGTTTTTGCTAGAAAAATAGTACCTTTGCTTTCCTCAAAAAATAGAATTTGTATCATTTCATAGCATAAGCGGGTAAATTTTAGAATAGGTATCACCCGCTAAAAAAGATGTTTTAAGGTTTACAACTGGTGGCCTTGTCGTGATGACAAGGCCATCTTTTTCCAGTAGCCTCAAGCCGCCAAAACGATAAAAAACGGAATGTTCCACGAGTTATTAACATTTATGGGTAGTTTTAAACATTTCGGCGATTTTATCGGCAATTTTTGAGGTTTTTTGAGTAAAAAAATGTTCCTTTGCACCCGTGAAACATCGTGCAAGCCGAAATCATGATGCTTGGTTCGATGGTTGAGGCGCCGCCGATGTTAGCCAAACATCGTGCAAGCCGAAAATCATGATTGAGGCACTGTATGCTGAATAAGCAACTGCAGATGTTCACAGATATACTAGTAAATGACAACAAAACATGGGAAAGATAATAGCAATAGCCAATCAAAAGGGGGGCGTGGGCAAGACCACGACCTCTATCAACCTGTCGGCAGCCCTGGCAGCCAGTGGCAAACAGGTGCTGCTCATCGATGCCGACCCTCAGGCCAACGCCACCTCGGGACTGGGCATTGAGCCTAAAAACATGTCATCGACCATCTATGAGTGTCTGGTGGACGACTACCCCGTGCGTAGCGCTACGGTTGACACCTGTGTCGAAGGCCTCAAACTGCTGGGGTCGCGCATCGACCTGGTGGGAGCCGAATTGGAACTCGTTGAGAAAAAGGGACGTGAGCGCGTCCTGCAGACCGCCTTGCGCGACGTGAAGGAGGACTATGACTACATCATCATCGACTGCAGTCCCTCGCTGGGATTGATCACTGTCAATGCCCTCACGGCAGCCGACAGCGTCATCATTCCCGTCCAGGCAGAGTATTTTGCGCTTGAGGGCATCAGCAAGCTGCTCAACACCATACGCATCATCAAGGGCAAACTCAATTCAGCCCTTCGCATCGAGGGCTTCCTGCTCACCATGTATGACGCCAGGTTGAGACTCGCCAACGAGATTTTTGAGGAGCTGAAGGGCCACTTCGGTGACATGGTGTTCAACACCGTGATTCCACGCAACATCCGCATCAGCGAGGCACCCAGCCATGGCCTGCCCGTCATCCAGTATGACCCGACATGCCGCGGCGCCACTAGCCACATGCAA
This sequence comes from uncultured Bacteroidales bacterium, assembly GCA_902774055.1. GTDB lineage: Bacteria > Bacteroidota > Bacteroidia > Bacteroidales > Muribaculaceae > Sodaliphilus. The sequence continues at coordinate 258,385 of CACYGX010000005.1, read as the reverse complement.
CTGGCACAGGAAATCATCGCCAGGAACCCAAGCCGTTAACAATAATCTGTAGCGACGAATAAACAAGAACACAAATCTAACTATTCTATAATTATATGAAACGTAGTGCATTAGGCAAAGGACTTGACTCTCTCATCTCGATGGATGACATCCAGACCGAGGGCTCGTCGGCCATCAATCAAATTGCCATCAACCAGATAGCCCCCAACCCCGACCAGCCACGCCAAAACTTTGACGAGGAGGCTCTCGAGGAACTGGCTACCAGCATCCGTGAGTTGGGCATCATCCAACCCCTGACGCTGCGCAGCGTGGGAGACAATTCTTACCAGATTATTTCGGGTGAGCGCCGTTACCGCGCGGCCCTGCTGGCAGGACTGGAGACAGTGCCTGCTTACATCAGGACCGCCAACGACAGCGAGGTGACCGAGATGGCCCTTATCGAGAACATCCAGCGAGAGGACCTCAATGCCATTGAGATTGCCTTGACCTTCCGCAAACTCATCGACCAATATCACCTGACACAGGAACGCCTGAGTGAACGCATCGGTAAGAAGCGCGCCACCATAGCCAACTTCCTGAGATTGCTGAAACTGCCCGCTGAGGTTCAGCTCGGCCTTCATGACCACACGCTGGATATGGGCCATGCCCGCGCCCTGCTCTCACTCGACGACCCAAAGTTACAGTTAAAATTATATAATGAAACTATTAAAAAAGGTTTATCGGTGCGACAGGTCGAGCAGCGTGCCAAGCAGATGCAACAGGCAGCGATGGATGAACGCGCAGGGCAAACCGAGAAGGGTAAGTCACTGAATGCTAAAGACTACCAAATTCTGCAGAACCATCTGGCATCGACATTTGGCGTCCCGGTGAAGTTCACTTGTGACAAGTCGGGTAAAGGAAAAATAACATTCCCCTTCACCACCGAGGCTCAACTAGAAAAAATAATTCGTATCTTTGACAATTTGAAAAACGCCTGAAGGTTTTTCTAGTGATACAACTGACGACATATCGCATGAGATGGCGCCGACTTGTTGTCGCGCTTTGGCTGTGCCTGCTTTGGAACAGCAACATAACTGTGGCCCAGGAGGTCATCACTCCTGCCGCTACTGGCGATACCTTGTCGTTATCCACCGAGCAGCCCAAGGCTCAACACCACAACCGCAAGGCCATCATCTTGAGCGACACGGTTGCCACTGCTGGTAATGGCAACCCCGTGCGAGTGGTCAATGCTTCGGGCGATACCATCACCTTTGCTTCAATCGACTCTATCAGGGGTATTGAGGGCGTGGAAATCCTCATGGACAGCACTACTGCGGTGTCGCCCACGATGGGCAAGATACGCACCTTCAATCCCGACCCGCAACGGGCGTTGTGGATGTCGGCCCTGTGCCCTGGCCTGGGACAAATCTACAACCGCCGCTATTGGAAACTTCCCATCGTGGTCGGTGCCTTTGTCGGCTTGAGCTACGGTGCCTCGTGGAACAACCGCATGTATAAGGATTACTCCAAGGGGTATCGCGACGTGATGGACGATGACCCCGATACCCGCAGCTACATGGACTTTTTCCCGCCGACTGTCAAGGAGAGCGATCTGGACAAGGCATGGCTGCAGAAGGCGATGAAAAACAAGCGCGACTACTATCGGCGATACCGCGAAATCTGCATTATCGCCATGGTAGGCGTGTATCTGATAAATATTGTGGATGCCTATGTGGACGCTTCGCTCGCCCACTTTGACATCTCGCCCGACCTCACCCTTGACGTGGCGCCGACAGCCATCGACAGCGGGGTCACTGGGGGGCGGTTGCCCTCGCTGGGGCTGCAATGCGCCTTCAGCTTCTGATAATTTTGAACTTAACAACATGACGATATGACAAAACAACGACTTCTCACATTAGTTCTCACCACCGCGCTGGCAGCGATGACACTGCTGGCAGCTCCGCGCGAGAAGAACAACATCCTGACGCTCAAAAACTCCATAACCGATGATGATATCGTGTTCCCCGAGAGTTTTGACACCGATGTGCACAAGATGATGACCAACTGGTACTTGCAGAACTACACCGTGCTTGATGCCGATGTGGAGAACAAGTCACCGGGCGAAGTGGGCGAGGAAACCTACATCAAGCGTTTAGCGGCCATCCCCTCGGTCATCGAGATGCCCTACAACCAGGTGGTCCGCAAGCATATCGAGCGCTACGTCTATCGCAGCCGCACCCTCATCGAGGAAATGCTCGGCATGAGCCTGTACTACATGCCCATCTTTGAGCAGGCGCTCGAGAAAGAGGGTCTGCCGCTCGAACTCAAATACCTGCCCATCGTCGAGAGCGCTATGGACCCCAACGCCGTTTCACGCGTGGGCGCCGCGGGACTGTGGCAGTTCATGATCGGCACCGGCAAGGGACTGGGACTGGAGATCAACTCGCTCGTCGATGAGCGCCGTGACCCTTATCGCTCCAGCGCCATGGCTGCCAAGTACCTCAAGAACCTGTATCAGATCTATAACGACTGGTCGCTGGCCATAGCCGCCTATAACTGCGGCCCCGGCAACGTCAACAAGGCGCTGCACCGCAACGGTGGCTCGGGCGACTTCTGGGACATCTATGACTATCTGCCCCGCGAGACCCGTGGCTATGTGCCCGCGTTCATCGCCGCTAACTATGCGATGACCTACTACAAGCAGCACAACATCAGCCCCTCGCTCGCCAGCAAACCGCTCATTACCGACACCGTCACCGTCAACCGCCGTATCCATTTCGCCCAGATTGCACAGGTGCTGAACATCCCCATTGAGGAAATCCGCACCTTTAACCCGCAATTCCGCGCCGATGTCATCCCGGGTGACAACCATCCCTACACCCTCGTGCTGCCCTCACAGCAAGTGTATAGCTTCATCATGAGCCAAGACAGTATCGACAACTACCGCGATGACCTGTATGCCCATCGCGAGGTCGTTGAGCCAGGAGGACAGGTATCTACCGCCGAGGAGTATATCTCGGGACGCAATGCCGAAGCCAGCATGCGCACCATCAACCATAGGGTCGAACGTGGCGAAACACTCTCGATGATCGCTGCAAAATATGATATGACTACCGACGAACTCATGTCGCTCAATGGCATGAGCAGCGAGCGCGTGCGTCGCGGCGATAACCTCAAAGTGAAGGCCCCCAGCTACAGCAATTCAAACGCCAGCGCCGACAACGACGAAATCATGGCGGTGACCAGCGATAATTCCCGCGCCAGCGAGGAGGAACAGGCCGAGCAGGAACAAGTCGAGCAGGCTCAGTTCGACGAGGTGAAGAACATCGAACGCCAGGCTGCCAGCAAGGCTCCCTACAAGGGTTCATATACGGTCAATGTCGATGAGGAAACCAAAGCCAAGGCTTCGCGCAAGAGCAACACCAGCAAGAACGAAGAACAGGCCACCCGTCAACATGCCGCTAAGACCAACTCGGCTACTTGGCGCTCTCGCAACGCCAAATATACCGAAAAGAGCAGCAGTAAGGATAATAAAGACAAATCCTACAAGAGCAGCAAGAAGGATAGAGCTGACGAGCACACCGCCTCCAAGGGACGCCACGGCAAGAAATCGTCCAAGCCTCAGCAGCCCTCCGAGGTTACTGTCCAGAAGGGCGAGTCGCTGACCAAGATTGCCGAGAAGACAGGCGTATCGGTCAAGGACATCGAGCGCGCCAACGGCATCGAGAACGGTAACAAAATCAAAGCCGGTGAGAAGATCAAAATTCCCACCAAGGAAGAAGCCCGTAAAGCCGCTGCCAGCGACAATAAAAAAGACAATAAGAAAGGCAGCAAGAGCAGTTCGTCTTCCAAGGAGAGTAAAGGCAGCAGCTCTAGCAAGACCAGCAAGTCAAGCAAGTCTAGCTCATCCAGCAAGAGCAGCGGCTCTAAGAAATCAAAGAAGAAATAAAGCACATTTAGCCTCTACTAGGGGTTAGGAACCCGCCGTGAGGTCCACAATCACCTCACGAGCGATCAACAAACCAGCCGCGGCAGGAACAAACGCGTTACTGCCCGGCTGTTTTTTTCCATCGACATAGACAGGCACATCAGGGTTGAACCGCGGCTCCTCCTCGCTATACACACACTTGAAGTGATGTATGCCCTCGCGGTGCAACAGCTTGCGCAACATCCGCGCCAGCGGGTCAATGCGCGTCGAGTCAAAGTCCGCCACACGAAAGGCCATCGGATCCATCTTGTAGGCCGCACCCATCGAGCAGATATGCGTCACACCCAAGCGCAGACAACGCCGGGCAATCTCCATTTTGGCCGTTATCGTATCCAAGCTATCCACCACATAATCGAAGCAAGAAAGGTCGATTTCATCGGCATTTTCAGGCAAATAAAACATCCTGTGCGTTGTCACCTGGCACTTCGGGTTAATGTCCCGAACACGCTCGGCAGCCACATCAACCTTGGCGCGACCGACGGTGCTATGCAGGGCAAAAATCTGTCGGTTGATGTTCGACACACTCACCGTGTCATCATCAATCAAGTCCAGCGCCCCCACCCCACTACGAGCCAGCGCCTCGACCACATAACCGCCCACGCCACCAATGCCGAACACCGCCACGCGGCTCTGGGCCAACCGCTCCATCGCCTCAGCCCCAAGCATCAACTCCGTCCGAGCAAACGGATTCTCCTCCACTCTATTCTGATCATTCCCCATATTCGAGCACATAGATTTTAACCGCAAATATACTATGACCACTCCCAATAACAGCACCCGCTTCGACGCCCAGATGGCGGAATCGGTAGACGCGTTGGTCTCAAACACCAATGGGGTAACACCCGTGCCGGTTCGACCCCGGCTCTGGGTACAGTGTGCCAACAATCTATAGATTGTTGGCACTATTTGTTTTTCCTGCGGCATGTATGTATCTTCTTACGATTTAAAAAAACACCATATTTACCATGAAAGCATACATAACCATTAAGACAAAGCAATCTTTCCAAAAAAATTACATCAAAAGAACCGTCCCTTTTTTCCACACCTTTTTTCCACGAGAGGGAACAAAGGGGTGTCAGCCGTTGATGGCTTTCTTGACGTGTGGCATATTGCTTCGAGAAACGGGAATGGACTCATTGCAGTGCTTAATGCACAGCTGCATGGTGCCCGAGTTGGAGATAATGCGCTCCACCTGCCCCAGATTGACCAGGAAAGCGCGGTGGCAGCGGACAATCATGGGGTAGGCACTCAATTCTTCCTCCATCTGCTTGGAGGTGGCGCGTAGCATGTCGTTGCGCACTTGCCCATCTTGCCAATGATAAACTTTCACATAGTTTCCCACGGCCTCGATATATAATAGGTGGGCAATCTCAAGGGTCACCATCTCGCTGGTAGTACCCTTGAGGGTGATCGTGGATGGCAATGATGTGACAGGGCTAACCGATGGCTGTGCCGCAAGTTCGACCTCACGAGGCGGGGTAGCGGCGATCTCCTTCATGCGTTGGTCGGCTTTTTCTTGCAGCAACTGCAAGCGTTCATTCAGCAAGCGTGTCTCCTCCAGTTCGGCAGCCAGATACCTGCTACGGTACTTGAAACGCCAGTACAGGCCGATGGCGAAGGAGCAGAAGGCGATGATGAGCAGCGTCTCTAAGAAGTTGCTCCATGAAAGCACGTTGCCAGGCACCAGGTCGCTCATCACGAAATGGCGGTACAGGCAAATCAGGAGTGCCACCAGCGGGGTGTTGATGAGTTGGAACCACAGGTTGCGGCGTATGATGTAATCCACACCCTGATCAAGCGACCTGGGCTTCTTGATAATAAATTTCAGGATTCCCTCGGTCACAAAGCAGCTCACGATACCCAGCGCCCCCATCGCCAGCAGGTGAAATAATCCCACCCACTGCCAGGCCTCCAATCCGAAGGGTTTGAAAATCGCCAGTGCCAATACCGTGAAGACGGTACTGACGACACGTATCGTGATCGTGTTTTTTTGTCCTTGACTCATACGGGATGCAAATTTACATAGTTTTTTCGGAATGAGAGGCTCACAGAAGAAAGAAACTTTTCTATAGAGGCGGCGGTACAAAAAAGCACTAATCGGGCAATTCCATTCATCACAAATGTGCATTTCAGCCCACAATGCGTGTCATTCGTCACAATACTATGCAGAATATCCCAGAAACTTGCTGAACAAGGGGTTTGGCAGTTCCTTTGCAGTGCTCAGTGCGTAAAGCTTGAGCCCATGGCAACAGCTGAAAACAACAAATAAACCATACAACTATGACACGTAGAACAATCATCGGAATCATTTTTATCGTGGCTGCCCTCTTGAGACTGGCAGACATGTGGGGAATCTTTCAACTGAATTGGGATCATTCCTGGACAGAGTACTTTGGCCCGGTTCTCCTTCTTTACGTTGGAGCAGAGCTAATCATTTACAGTTTTAAAAAGAACCCGTCGCAGTGGCTTCAGCGTCCCGTGCCGCAAGGCGAGGATGGCAAGCGCATCTGCTGTGCCGTGCGCCTGGGCGCCGATGAGTATGTCTATCGGGGCGAAACGTTCCACGGTGCGAGGCTTGATGCCTTTTGCGGTGGGCTGCGCCTGGACTTGCGTGAAGCTGTCATCAACGAGGACGAGGAAATTGACATCCACACCTTCTTGGGCGGTGCAGAGCTTTTTGTGCCCGACAATGTGAATATTGTCGTCAACAGCCACAGTTTCATCGGTGGGGTAGGCAACGAGACCAGTGGGCATATCACCCCCGATGCACCCAACCTTCATATCGTGGCCAGCAACTTTTTTGGTGGCGTGACGGTTAGAAATTAGGAGTTAGAATTTAGGAAATTAATAACAATACAAAAAATACATTGGTTATGAAAAAGATGAGTTTCAGACTGGCAGCCTTGGTGGCTGCGATGTTAGTAGCAGTGAGTGCTATGGCCAAGTCGCCTGACATGGGCGGCAAGGTGCTTGACGAGAAGGGCGAACCGATGCCCTTTGTGAATGTGGTGTTGCTGTCCTTGCCCGATTCGACCTTTATTCAGGGCGCAATGACCGATGAAATGGGACGTTTCCAGATCATTACCCCGAATAGCGGTGCCCTGTTGAAGGTGTCGTGCATCGGCTATAAGACGCTATACCTGAATGCTGTCGAGGGACTGACCATCCAGATGCAGGAAGATGCATTGCTGCTGGGCGAGGTGGTCGTCAAGAGTCAGTTGCCCAAGACCCGCGTCAAGGGCGAAGCCATGCGCACCACTGTCGAAGGGACAATCCTTGAGAAGGCAGGTACCGTGGCCGATGCACTGGCCCGCGTGCCGTCGCTGGAGGCCAAGCGCGATGGCGCCGTGGCGGTACTGGGACGCGGCGAGGCCGAGGTGTATATCAACGGTCGCAAGGTGCAGGACGTGAGCGAATTGTCCCGCCTGCGCAGTGACCAGATCCAGCACATCGATGTCATCCAGAATCCCGGTGCCCGATATGCCGCCTCGACAAAGGCCGTGGTGCGCATCACGCTCAAGAAGGCCCAGGGCGACGGCTTCAGCTTCCTGGATAACCTGACGGGCATGTACCAGTATGGCCACACGATTACCAATAACCTGGATGTGAACTACCGCACTGGCGGATTTGACATCACCGCCTCGTTCTGGGCGGGCCGCTACGGTCACGCCAAAATGTTGCAGGAAAACCACATGTTTTATTATGTGGGGCCTGACCACGTGGAGAGCGTTCTCAAACAGGAGGGCAAGAACATCTGGAAGGGCTTGTCACCACAACTGCAGATGAACTATGTGTTCAACGACAACCACAGCATGGGTGCCTTCTACAAGTATGACCGCCACCCCGGCAAGGTGGGTTCCCTGGGCATTGACCTGAACGTGGACGGCCTGTTTGACCGCACCGAGACGCCGGGCAGCACCAGCGAGGCAACCGTCCTGGACGGCGCCACCGTCAGCCGCAGCATCGAGAGCAACACCAGCAGCCGCAATAACTTCTGGGCCTCGAAGCTCATCCTGAGTTACCCCGTTTGGCACGGCAACCTGTCGGCGGGCGGTGAATACTCCTACAACCACCGCACAGATGCCTACTCGTTCTCGGCAACGGCAAGTGTTCCCGTCAAGGCTACTGACACTGAAATCAACGAGTCGTCGACTGCAGCCTTTGTGGAGTTCGGCCGCCGCTTCGGCCTGGTATTCGCCCAGGTGGGTCTGCGCTACGAGCACCTGAAGAACGACTATTACAACTTCAATGAGCGCGAGGATGAGGTGTGCCGCGACTATGGCGACTGGTTTCCCACGTTTGTGGTGTCGGCTCCAGTGGGCAAGGTGCAGCTGTCGCTGTCCTACCGCCGCGACATCCAGCGCCCCGCCTACAGCAGTCTCACCAGCTCGACCGTGTATATCAACCGTTACAGCTATCAGAGCGGCAATCCCTACCTGAAGCCCACCTATACCCACAGCCTGGTCTTCAATGCCGCCTACCAGTGGATGAACTTGACGCTGAACTACGCACGCATCAAGGATTCCGAGACGATGTCCACCGAGCCTTATCCCGGGTCAGATGATCCGCTCATCAGCTTGGTGCATCCCATCAACAGCAAGGAGAGCTATAACCGACTGACCATCATGCCGTCGTTGAGGCCCGTGTTTGGCTGCTGGCATCCCACATGGACGGCGATTGCCATCTTCCAGAACTACAAGACGCCGACTGCCGACGGTTCCATCCTCACGCTGAACCACCCGTATCTGGGCTTGACGTGGAACAACGACATCGAGCTGCCGCACAACTGGCGCCTGAATGCCATGGTGCAAGTGACATCGCGTGGTGACTACGACAACTTCCGCATCAACAAGAGCAGGTTCTATAGCGGCATCGGAGTGCAGAAGGACATCAGCCTGCACCGCATGGGCTCACTGACCGTTGACGCACGCTGCATGGACCTGTTCAACACCAGCAAGGCCGGTGCTACCATCTATGGTCCGCGCGAGTTGTACACCAGCAATCCCGCCCGCCGCACCTTCTCCCTTGACCTCACCTGGAAGTTCAACAGTGCAGACAGTAAGTATCGCGGTACCGGCGCCGGCGAGAAGCAAAAGGCGAGAATGTAATGAAACATTATTAATGATTAACTAGACGATCAAGAAAGTGAAAGAAATGATTGTTGCGGTGATGCTTACGCTCGTGATGAGCCTGGCTTTTGACAGTTGCATCGCCACGCGCGATACCACTAAGATCAACAAAGTGGAATTGGGAATGACCTAGAGCGATATCCAGCACTTGCTGGGCACGCCCCTGTTCAAGAACGCCGACGAGACGGGAGAGCAGTGGGGCTACCGCAAGGTGGTTGTCTATAACTCGGTCAAGGAATTCCCGCCACATCGTCATCCTTGACGGCTTTTTTGAGTGAATGAATTGACATGAATGATAATTCTCTATAACTTTGTCGGTAGGATAATAGATTTTAGAAACAATGGAACAGAAATTTTGTCAGAGCTGCGGTATGCCGCTCACCGAGGAACTGCTCGGCACCAATGCCGACGGCACTAAGAACGAGGAGTATTGCATCTATTGCTACAAGGACGGCAAGTTCTTGCAGGACTGCACGATGGACGAGATGATTGAGCATTGCGCCCAGTTTGTCAACGAGGTCAACAAGGGCCAGCCGCAGCCCATCTCCAGGGAGGAATATATCGGCCAGATGAAAATGTATTTCCCCCACCTGAAACGCTGGCGCAAGGACATGACCATCAGTGAGGCTATCCCTGAGAATCCTGCCCTGATGGGTGTTAAAGACCTAATTGCCAAGATGGCCGACACATTGCCCGTCACCTTTATATCATCGGTAGATGAGGAGGGTTTCCCTTGCACCAAGGCCATGCTGTCGCCTCGTGTGCGTGAGGGCATCAAGACGTTCTACTTCACGACCAACACGTTCTCCCTGCGTGTGGCCCATTACAAGGCCAATTCCAAAGCATCCATTTATTTCTGCGATGCCGACGGCTTCAAGGGCATGATGCTGCGTGGCACCATGGAGGTGTTGACCGATGCCGCCAGCAAGCAGATGATTTGGCGGGATGGTGACACCCAATACTATCCAGGCGGCGTGACAGATCCCAATTATTGCGTGCTGAAGTTCACGGCAACCGATGGCCGTTTCTACAGCGATTTCTATCCCCGCAGCTTTGTGATTGAATGAAACAGGTCGTCAACCCCAAGGACACCAGCCGGGCCAAGGCGTTTGAACTGTGGATGTCATCACCCATGCCAATGGTGACGCTCACCAAGACCTTTGACGTCACACGTCTCTACAGGATCGCCAAGCGAAAAGGGCTGAGTTTCAACATGCTCCTGTGCTGGTGCATCAGCAAGGCAGCCAGTCAGATCAAAGAATTCTATACTTTGCCCGAGCAAGGTCAACTGTTCAACTATGACCGTCTAGCCATCAATGTGATTGTGAACAATATTGATGGCGGTATCAGCTCATGCGACATTCCATTTACCGATGATTTGGATGAGTTCAGCACCGATTACATCAACTTGACCCAGTCAGCGAAAAAGAACTGTGCAAGCAGTTTTCAGGAAGACATGATGGTAATAGGGACATCGGCAATGACGGCAACAGAACTCGACAGCATCGTCAACCAGTACACCGACCAGTTCTGCAACCCGATGGTGATGTGGGGAGAATACCGCAAAAAGTGGCTGAAGGTCACCTTACCCATTTCGTTTCAGTTCCACCATGTACAGATGGACGGTGGCCATGCCGCACATTTTTTAGAAGAACTGCAAAAGGTTATAAAAGAAAAATGGGGACGGTTCTTTTGATGTAAAACCGACCACATTATCCATACTTAAAGAGAGCGCATCGCATTGTTTAGTGAAGGGATATCGCAATCTGCGGTCAGCATCTCGCTGGTTGGATATACCAAAATGGCATTTCAGAGTATAATATTGGAGAGGATTTTTGCTCATTTGAAAAGAGTGATTATCTTTGCAGAATAGACATTGGTCTGCGTCGCCTGAAGGCAATTTAGGTCGTCTCGTGTGACAGCCGTTTATGGCGGATGCTGGTGGCGGGGAGAGTGCTATTTTGAAGTTACAAGGACTAAGAAAACATGTGAGATTATGGGTAAGGAGGGATCGGATATGAATCGGAGGCATTTTTTGCGTAAGTTGGGACTTGGTGCCGCGGCAATAGCGATGGACCCGTTGAGTGTGTTGGCGGGAGAGACGAGCAGGCCGCAGAGCATCGAGGGGGATGATGTGCAGAATCAGATGACCTATCGGGTGAAGCATGGTTCGGGTGATAGGGTTTCGTTGCTGGGCTTCGGCATGATGAGGTTGCCCGATGACCAGGAGGAGATCAACCGTCTTGTGGACTATGCGATCGCGCATGGTGTCAACTATTTTGACACGGCGCCGATGTACAAAGGTGGCCACAGCGAGGCCATGACGGGCGCGGCGTTGAGCCGGCATCCGCGCGAGAAGTACTATGTGGCGACCAAGATGTCGAACCAGAGGGAGAGTCTGTGGGGATTTGATGATGCCCGCGCGATGTACGAGAAATCATTCCGCGACCTTCGCGTGGATTACATCGATTACTACCTGCTCCACAGCATCGGTGGCGGTGGCGTGAATGCCCTCAAAGCGCGATTCCTTGACAACGGCCTGCTTGAATTCCTGCTGAAGGAACGCGAGGCTGGACGCATCCGTCACTTGGGGTTTTCCTACCATGGCGATGTCAGCGCATTTGACTTCTTGATTGATCATCAAGACGAATACCATTGGGACTTTGCCCAAATTCAGATGAACTATCTGGATTGGCGGCATGCCTCGCTCAACAAGTCGGGCTGGAAACAGGATGCCGATGCCGAGTACCTCTATGACAAAATGGAGAAAAACGGCATACAAACCGTCGTGATGGAGCCCCTGCGTGGTGGTGCACTGGCCCGCATGGACGAGGAACTCAGCCAGCGGCTCACTGCCATGCGTCCTGACGACACACCCGCTTCGTGGGCCTTCCGCTGGGTGGGATCTCACCCCAACATCCTCACCACGTTGAGCGGCATGAACCAAATGAGCCATCTGGAGGAAAACATCCGCACGTTCTCACCGCTGGAACCGTGCACCGAGGTCGAAAACAAACTTCTGGAAGAGATTGCCGACGTGATGGCGGGGTTCCCCGTCATTCCGTGCACCACATGCCATTATTGCATGCCTTGCCCCTATGGCGTTGATATCCCTGGTAACTTTGCCTATTACAACGAGGCCGTTGCCCAAAAAATACTCCCGCTACCCGATAAACAGGCCGACGACTATATGGCCCGCAAGCAGCAGTTTGCAGACGGACTGCGCGAGGCTCTGCCCGATGCATCGGCGTGGGCCACTCAATGTGTTGACTGTGAAGCCTGCCTGAAGAAGTGCCCCCAGCAGATCCGCATCCCTAACCAGATGGCACGCATCGTCGAGACGCTAAGGAAACGGTAACTTCGCCTCCTGTCAAGATTAATACGCAAACAAAAGATTACCTGCAGACTGTCCCACCGACACGGGCTGGTCACATGCCTATTGCCTTGACCTGAGACTCAAAGGAGTCGCGGTCACACAGGGCACCATTCTTGATTTTTGCCCTATAATTATAAATGGTATTGACCGAATAATGCAGGAACTCGGCAATGCGACTGCTGTCTTCTATCCCCAAACGGATGAGCGCAAAAATGCGGATATCGGTATTGAGGGTTTCCTTGTCAGGCAGGCTAATGCGGCATTCCGGCTTGAGCAGGGCATTGAAATCATTGACAAAGTTGGGGAACAAATGCAGGAAGGTACTATCAAACATCTCATACAAGTCCTTCAGGTTGTTATCCCGCAGCTCGCTATCGGCTGTAAACTTGTACAACTCATTCAAGTCCTTGTTCTTGACCATCTTGTTAACCCGCTTGCGCATCTCTTCCAGCCTGTCGATATAGAAGGAGCATAGATGGATGAAACGGCCCACATATTCGTCCTTGACGCGATTGGACTCGTTGAGTTTAAGATTAGTTTCACGCATCTGGCTATTGAGGTCAGACAATTGAAGGTTCAATTGTTCTAACCGCTGATTGCTGTCGCTCAACTCATTACGCGCCTTGGCAAGCTTCTTGCGCTGACTATTACTATAGAACAAGATGCCCAAGAACAATGCCGCCAACAGGCTCGACACTATCGTCAGGATAAGCATCAAGTGGTTGGCACGCTTGAGCGAAGTCTCATAGTTGTCACTGATAGCCGTCATGACAGGCGAAATCTGGTTATTGCGCTTGAGCGTGTTGAACTTGTTGGCACACTGCCAAGCAAACCTGATGTAACGGTAAGCACGCTCCATATCGCCGTCGTCCATGAGCATGTTGGCCAATTCCCACATCGCGCCCTGGTCCATGACAGCATTCTTGACGTCGCTCAAGGCCGACTGCGTTACCCAGTAACGGGTCTGCACCGAGTCGCCCAACAAGCGGTAATCCAGATGACGGTAAAATGCCACGATGGCATACTCATGGGAACCCTCCTTGACTTGTTTTAGGCGCAAATCACTGTAATGCAGTGCTCCACGGGCATCACCAGCGGCAAAACACTCCATCTCCTTGATTTGTAGCGCCTCGTCACTCGAGCAGATCGTCGTGTCGATCAAGTGCCTGTAAGCATCCCCGCGAGCGTAATATTCCCGCTGCAGGCGCGGCACCTTGCAATAGTAGCCAAGTTCATTGTACAGGTGGGCAAGCGTGCTGTAATAACTCTTAAGATTCCAGGGTTCACTGATGTGTTCGGGATGAATGCCTTGCAAAATGTCCATCGCTTCATGATACATGCCCGACTCGGAGCACTGATAGGCCAACAGCAAGCGGCACTCTTCGGCATGTGTGCGGTCCCCCATTTTCTCGGCCAGCGTGATGCAGCGATCGATGTAGTAAATCGCCGAATCGTTCACGTAGGGGTGATACTCATCGTACAGTCGCCTGCAAATCTCATATTGCACCTTGACATCAGATGTCATTTCAAGGATAGCCTTAGACTTCTGGATGCGGTCCTCCCGTTCCTGGACATACACGTCAGACTTGGCGATGGCGTCATCCAGTAACTTATATTCCGTCTCAAGGTTTATGTCTCCGGCCATCATCCACAGTGGGAAAAACAAGAACAACAAGGCCGAAATATTAATGGTTTTTTTCATTATTCTAAATCCCTTACACAGCAATCGTGCAAATATAGGCCAAAAGAAGATACAATGTAGTAAAAAAGCCAAAAGAATCGATGAAATCGGCATTTTCACGCTTTCCAGTAGGACTACAAATTAACCACTTTTTAACTTTATTCGATTTCTACTAATTTATTGTTTAATAGTTAATTATAAAAATAAAACCTCGAAAAACATCCACTTTTTTGTTTTGTGGGCGCAGGACACGTGTTTTTAATATATATTTTTGCGATGCGACTATTTTAACGATGCCACGGCATCACATAAACCTGCCTTAGACGAAATTTTGAAACAATCAAATAATCAAGTTTATCAACCAACAAACAAATGTGACATGAAAGAAAAAAGATTACTTTCACTGCTATTGACAGTCATGCTGTCCATAGTGGCATTTGCACAAAATCAAACCTTCACCGGTACCGTGGTCGATGCCAACGGTGAGCCGGTGATTGGTGCTACAGTTGTGCAAAAGGGCACGTCGAACACGGTTGCGACCGACTTCGACGGCAATTTCTCCATCACCTGCCCCGCGGGTGCTGAGTTGGAAATCACGTATGTAGGCTTCGGCAAACAGACCGTGCTTGCCGGCAACAACATGCACATCACCATCACTGAGGACGCTGAAACGCTCAACGAGGTGGTCGTGATTGGTTATGGTGTGCAGAAGAAGAGCGTTGTGACAGCCTCAATCGCCAAGGTTTCTTCGGAGGATCTGGACGGTAAGACCCGCCTGCGTGCCGAGGATGCCTTGAAGGGTATGGCCGCTGGTGTCAACGTCGTTTCGTCATCAGGTCAGCCTGGTGCCCAGTCGTTGATTCGCATTCGCGGTATCGGCTCCATCAACAACTCCAATCCCCTCTTTATCATTGACGGCATGCCCACCGACCAGTATGGTATGGAGAGCGTGAACCCCTATGATATCGAGAGTATTGAGGTGCTGAAGGACGCTGCCTCGGGTGCCATCTATGGTGCTCGCGCCGCCAATGGTGTCATTCTTGTTACGACCAAGAAGGGCAAGAAGGGCAAGGCCAACGTCAACTACAACTTCTCCTATGGCTGGCAGAATCCCTGGCGTTACCGCAATGTGACCGGCGCCACCGACTACGCCATCTTGCAGAATGAGCGCCGCATGGAGAACGGCTTGTCTCCTGAGTATATTGATCCCTACAACATTACTGATGCCAATGGCGATAAGGTTGTGGGCTTCGGTACCGACTGGCAGAAACTCCTCTTTAATAAGAATGCTCCCATCATGCAGCACGATATCTCGGTG
This sequence comes from uncultured Bacteroidales bacterium, assembly GCA_902774055.1. Classification (GTDB taxonomy): domain Bacteria; phylum Bacteroidota; class Bacteroidia; order Bacteroidales; family Muribaculaceae; genus Sodaliphilus. The sequence continues at coordinate 242,914 of CACYGX010000005.1, read as the reverse complement.
AGCGGAGCATCAGAGAAGGTGAACTACTACCTCTCGCTGGGTTACTTCACCCAGGACGGTATTGTGGGCGGTAACTACGGTCAATCGAACTATGATCGTCTGACCATCCGCTCCAACAATCAGTTTAATCTCCTCGATGCCACCAAGGAGCGCAGCTTCTTGAACAAGCTCGACCTGGGTGCGAACCTCTCTTATATGCGCGTGCATAATACGAGTATCGATGCCAACTCCACATGGGGTTCTCCGCTGGGTTCAGCACTCTATCTCGCTCCCACATTGCCCGTTACACTCAAGGGCGATGCTGCTAAGAAGATGATCACCCGCTACAGCTCCTATCAACTCTACTGTGATGAGTTAGGCAATCCCTATACGATTCCCGGATTCATCGGCAGCTATCAGGAGCAGAACAACCCCATCGCCATGATGCATGGCAATCCCAACAAGAACTGGAGCCACAAGTTCATGCCCAAGTTCGCTATTGACCTGCAACTGTGGGATGAACTGAAGTATCACTTCACCTACAGCGCCGAACTCTCGTTCTGGGGCTACAATGGTGCTGTCAAGCAGATGTACTATCTGTCAGGCAACAACAATGCCGACCACACCTCGGCCACCTCGTTCAAGGGCAATAACTGCACCTGGCAGGTCGAGAACACGATAACCTACGACAAGACCTTCGGCAAGCACACCATTGGCGTCGTGCTCGGCCAGAGTGCCTTGAAATCAAAGGGCGACGAGTTGGGCGGTTCTCACTGGAATCTTGTGAACCCCGACAAGCCCAGCATCAACTACACCACTGGTGGTGATCTGGAAATCTCGACCGACGCCGATGGCAAGATGACAGGCGCCACGAGCCTGGTAGGTGCATGGGGTGGTCCCTACACCGAACACCGCCTGACATCACTGTTCGCCCGTGTGAGCTACAACTATGACGAGCGCTACATGTTCCAGGCAACTGTGCGTCGCGACGGTTCGAGCCGTTTCGGTTCAAACCACAAGTATGGTATATTCCCCTCATTCTCAGTGGGCTGGAACATCGTGAACGAGAAATTCATGGAAGAGCAGCGCGACTGGCTCAGCAACATGAAGCTGCGCTTCAGCTGGGGTAAGAACGGTAACGACAACATCGGCGATTTTGCCTATACGACCCTGACAACGCTGGGCAACACCAGCAACTACTACTTCGGTCAGACCGCTGCCATGGTTTACGGCTCCAAAGCCAACCGCCTGGCCAACGAAGACCTCAAGTGGGAAGAGAGCGAGCAGACCGACCTCGGACTGGACCTCGGTTTCTGGAACAACAAGTTGACCTTCAGCGTTGACTACTTTATCAAGAAGACCAACGGCATGATTATCGAGAAGCCGATTCCTAGCTACGTCGGTGAAGCCCGCCCGCTGGCCAACGTCGGTGACATGGAGAACTCGGGTGTTGAGTTTGAACTCGGTTACAGGTGGAATATCGCTGATGTTCATTTCAATGTCAAGGGCAACGCCTCTTACTTGAAGAATAAACTGAAGAATCTGGGTAACGAATCTGGCTTCCTGCCCTTCGGCATCAACCAGTTCAGTGATGGTGGAACGCGTGCCGAGAATGGCCAGCCCTTCCCCTTCTTCTATGGCTACAAGACCAACGGCATCCTGCAAAACAAGGCCGAGGCCGACGCTTATAACGCCGCATACGGCACCTCGTCAAATCCTGGTGACTTCCGCTTTGTGGACACCAACGGCGACGGCAAGATTAACAGCGACGACCGCACCAACATCGGTAACGGTGTGCCCGACTGGACCTTCGGTTTGAACTTTGATGTAGAGTGGAGAGGTTTTGACTTTAGCGTATTCTTCCAGGGCGTACATGGTGCCGACGTGTTCGATGCCACTTATCGCCAGGATATCGCCTCGGGTAACTATCCCACTTGGGTGCTCCAGCGCTGGACTGGCGAGGGCACCAGCAACACCGTGCCCACTCTGGGTGACTCCAAGAACTGGGTTTGCAGCGACATGTATGTTCGGGACGGCAGCTACCTGCGCCTGAAGAACATCACGCTGGGTTACACCATCAACCCCTATCTGACCAACAAGATCGGCATCAGCCGCCTGCGCGTGTTTGGCCGTGCTGAGAATCTCTTTACCTGGACGAAGTATTGGGGCTTTGATCCCGAAATCGGAATTGATACTTCAAGCGGTAACGCTCCCACCAGCCTTGGCGTGGACTACGGCGTATATCCTCAGGCCCGCACTTTCACTGTCGGACTCAATGTCTCATTCTAACACTCTAAAAGAATTATCAATATGAACAAGCATATTTCAATAAATTTGGCTGCACCTCAGCTATTGAAAAAAGTTTTCATGGCAGGACTGTGTGCAACATTTCTCGCGCTGACCGCTTGTAGCGACGATTTTCTTGAGGTGAAGAACCCGACGGGTGAGCCTCTTGAGGAATATTATACCACCGAGAAGACTCTCAACGAGGCCCTTACGGCAGCCTATGCACCGCTGCACTGGCCCGATTGGGACGGCACGGCCTACAACGACCTTACCGTTGACGGTGAAATCATGGGTGACGACTTCTGGGTAGGCGGTAGTGACAATACCGACAACCAGCACTGGCACCGTCTGTTCAACTTTGCCGGCGACGGCAACAACACCCTCACGACCCTGTGGGGCGACTTCTATAGCGGCATCAAGCGTTGCAACGATGCTATCAAGTATTCCTCATGGAATGGTGAAGCCAGCGAAAGTTTCCGCCGCTCTATGGAGATGCAGGCCCGTCTGCTGCGCGTGTACTACTATAATATCCTGTGGCATTACTATGGCAACGTGCCCTTCTATCTGGAGAACCTCTCGTTGCCTTACACTGCACCGCAAATCTCGGCCGACGAGATTTACAACAAGCTGATGCCGGAACTTGAGGAAATCATCGCCTCTAACGTGCTTCCCATGCGTTGGCCCAATGCCGAGGCCGGTCGCGTGAGCCAGGCATTTGCCTACATGCTCTATGCCGAGATGGTAATGTACCAGAACGACAATAGCCGCTATCCCCAGGCCCTGGGCTACATGAAGCAGATTATTGCCAACAGCGAGTACGAGCTCAATCCCAGTTTCAGCAACCTGTGGCAAGAGAGTGGCGAGTGGTGCTCCGAGAGCATCTTTGAGATCAACTACAACGATGACCAGGCCCAGCGCGACTGGAGCACCCCCCTGGCTGCCGGTGGTACTGTCTTCCCCACCCTGTGCTCACCCAATGGTTGGGGTGGCGGTGAAGGCTGGGACAGCGGTGCCGATGGCTGGGGCTTCCTGCCCATGCGCGTGGAAACCTATAACATGTACTCTGAGGGCGACCTGCGCCGCGACGTAACCTGCTGGGACCTGCGTGCCTACAGCTACACCGAGCGTTATCAGGACACCCACATCTGGCACGGCAAGTATCGTCCGCAGACTGCTAACAGTAAGGACTGCCCGACGTCCAAAAACCTGAACTACAATAACAACAAGCGCATCTACCGCTATGCCGAGACTCTGCTCAACGCCGCCGAGCTGCTGCTCCAGACTGGTGGCAGCGCTGCCGAGGCTGCAGGCTATGTGAATAAGGTTCGCGCTCGTGCCGGACTCGATGCACTCACGACTGTCACCATCGACGACATCTTCACCGAGCGCCACTTGGAATTCTGCGGCGAGGGCAAGCGTTACTTCGACCTCGTGCGTGCCGAGGGTATCCCCGGTGCCACCCAAAAGGCTTCGACCGTTCTGGTACCTGACAATTATGGCTACCGCACCAACAAGTGGACCCCCAGCAAAAAGTACATTCCTTTGGCACAAAGTGAGCTGGATGCTGATCCCACGCTGGTTCAGAACAACTATTAATAATCACTAATTTAGAGATTAAGAATTATGATTACCAAGATTAACAAAATAAGCAGTGCAATAGCAATCATGTTATTGGCTATGGGTTTCACGGCCTGCTCACCCGATGAATTTGAGGGAGCTAACCCTAATGCCCTGCCCACGGTGAGCGGTGTGGACTTCAACATCTCAGTTGACCAGGAGACCAACCAGATGATCGCCAGCTACACGCCACAGGCCGGCACCTATCCCATCTGGATCCTTGACGGAACCTCCTACTCTACTCTGCAAGAGGTGGGTTACAAGAACAACGAGGCTGGTACTCACACCATCGAGCTGCGTCTGGGTAACCGCAACGGTATTAGCCAGACGGGTATCAAGAAGGAATATACCTTCAACGAGTCAAAGATCGACTATACTAACGACTTCCGCCGCATCACCGAGAAGGAGTGGCGCCTTGACCACAAGGAAGCCGCCCACATGGCTTGCGGTCCTGCCGGTACAGCAGGTAATGGATGGTGGTCAGCACTGCCCGACGAGAAGAAGGACTTCGGTCTGTATGATGACCGCATCACCTTCACGGCCGAGAACCTCAAGGGTGGCACTTACACCTATGATGCCGGTGAAGATGGAGTTACCTATGTGAACAAGGAGACGACCAAGTGGGGTCCTGTAGCGCCTGATGATTGGGATGCCGTTGTCGGTAACGATGTTTCCAATTGGAGCTTTGAGGTGTATGACTGGGAGGATGCCGACGGTAACGTGAGCAAGCAGACCTATATCCAGCTTGATCCCCACACCGCCTTCCCCTACATCAGCTGCGATGAGCAGTACGAGAACCCGCGCTTCCGCATCGAGTCTCTGACCGCCAAGAAGATGGTGCTCATTTATGAGCCTAAAAACCGCAGCATCGCATGGCGCTTTGTCTTCACCAGCGATCCCGATGAGAAGGGATTCTACGGTTTCGACCCCAACAGTGACTTCAACATGTGGAAGAATGTGGACTACAACATGTTCTTCTATTATGCTCCCGGATGGAGCCAGATTAATGATCCCGACTTTGAGGACAACGGTAACGACTATATCGTATTCCTGCCCGAGGCAACTACCGACCAGTGGCAGGCACAGATGGCCTTCAAGACGACCAACATCTCGACCTCGGCTTCCAAGCACTATGACTTCTCTTGCCACCTCATCAGCGACAAGGACCTGAATGGTGTTACGGTGAAGCTCGTGATGGACGGCGATGATAATGTCTTCTACTTTGCCGACCGCATCGACCTGAAGGCAGGCGAGGACTATCTCTTCTGGAAGAGCGATATGCCCGGTATCGACATGGAGCGTGTGAACCTGTTCTTCGACTTTGGTGGATGCCCGGCCGAAACGACCGTCAACATCTATAACATCGCGTTCAAGGACCATGCCAACGACGACGGTACAGTGCCTCCCGTTACTCCCGATGAGCCCAAAGTTGAATGGGTTGACGTGAACTCTCCCGAGAACCTGGGCGCAGGTTTCAACACCGCCGGCACCATGACTTTCTGGTGGGCAGATCCCAGCTGGACCCAGATCGATGACCCGGACTTCTCCTATGAGAATGGCGTCTATACAATCACCGCCATTAATTCTACTGTAGCAGAGTGGCAAGCTCAGTGCTCGATCACTGGTGTTCCCCTGCACATTGAGAAGGGCCAGGGCTATGATGTGCGTGTCACTATCGTTTCCAACATGGATGGTCGCGCCACTGTCAAGGTCAATAAGGATCCTGACGTGACCAACGATCCCAACACGCTCTGCTACAATGGCCAGTTTGTGCTTGAGGATGGCGAGAACGTGCTCGAGTTCGTTAACGTTGTTGCCAAGAATGGCCCTGATGAAATTGAGTTTGACCAGGGTAAGTTCATTGTGGACTTTGGCGGATGTCCTGTTGGATTCCAGGCCAAGGTGAGCAACATCATCATCCAGAAGCATAAAGCTCAGTGATTTTCAAGTTGTGGAGTGCTCGGCACTCCACAACTTGTAGATTAGTGATTAGGGATTAGAGATTAGTGACTATAGATTAGTGACTGAAGTCAACTATAAACTATTCAAAATGAGAAAATTCATGCTTTATACACTATTGCTTTCTCTCACCGCAGTCCTGTGGGGCTGCGGTGGGGACGGCAAGGACGATCCGACTCCTGCTGTAAGCATCACAGTATCGCAGGAAAGCATTGACATCCCAGCCTCAGGAGGCACCTACACCATCAATGTCACCACTACAGGTAAGGAGTGGGGAGCCTATACTGACAAGGATTTTGTCGTTATCGACACTAAGAATACCACGTCACAGGCGGGCTCAATGACCATCACAGTGGGTGCCAATCCCTTTACCGAGGTGCGCAACGCTGAGGTCACCGTCATGTCGGTTGCCGCCCGCAAGACCATTAAAGTCTCGCAGCAGGCTGCCGATCAAGCCGCCTACTATGCCCCTGATGGCTACAGCCTCGTCTGGCACGACGAGTTCGACAAGGGCTCAGAGCTGAATGGCAACGACTGGGTACACGAGGTGAAGGGCGCTCGATGGGTAAACGAAGAGTTGCAAAACTACGTGAACCACAGGACTCCTGGCGGAGCCCTCGTCACCGAGGTGAGCAACGGCCATCTGCGCATCACAGCCCTGAAGGAAAACGGCCAGATTTACTCCGGTCGCGTGTATGCCAAGCCCTCCACGGGGTGGAAGTATGGCTATATCGAGGCCAGCATCAAGTTGCCCAAGGGCAAGGGAACCTGGCCTGCCTTCTGGATGATGCCCGTCAACTTTACGTCATGGCCTGACGACGGCGAAATCGACATTATGGAAGAGGTGGGATACCATCCCAACTATGTGTCGTCGAGCCTCCACGCCAATGCCCATGTGCACTCCAATAACACCCAGGTGACCCATGAGATGTACTGCGAGGGCGCCGAGGGCGAGTTCCATACCTATGCCATGGAATGGACAGCCCAGAACATTACCACCTATGTTGACGGCAAGGTACAGCTGAGCTACAACAATCGTGGCTTGGGACGTGACGATTGGCCCTATGATGACCCGTTCTATATCATATTCAACCTCGCTTGGGGTGGTAAATGGGGTGGTGCTCAAGGTGTTGACGAGAGTGCCCTGCCCGTCACCATGGAGGTGGACTACGTGCGCGTTTTTCAAAAGAACTAGCAACAATCAGGGGGTCTTAAGGACTCTGAGGCCCGCCAAAAGACAGAATGATAAACCATAGATTATTATTACTGGTCATTGCTATGGCAATGGCTACAGTGGCTACAGCTCAGTTGCCTGTCTATCTTGACGACAGCGCTCCCATCGAGCAACGAGTAGAAGATGCCTTGTCGCGCATGACGCTCGACGAGAAAATCGCCGTCATCCATGCCCAAAGCAAGTTCTCGTCGCCAGGTGTTAAAAGATTGGGGTTTCCTGATTTCTGGACTGACGACGGGCCTCATGGTGTGCGCCCCGACGTCCTGTGGGACGAGTGGGAACAGGCTGGACAGACCAATGACTCGTGTGTGGCGTTTCCGGCATTGACATGTCTTGCAGCCACATGGAATCCTGTGTTGGCCGAACTCTACGGCCGCAGTCTGGGCGAGGAGGCACGCTATCGTGGCAAGGATATGATACTTGGGCCTGGCGTGAATATCAACCGCACGCCGCTGAATGGCCGCAACTTTGAATACATGGGCGAGGATCCCTTGTTGGCCTCGCGCATGGTGGTTCCTTATATCCTTGGCCTGCAAAGTACCGGAACAGCAGCGTGCGTCAAGCACTTCTGCCTCAATAACGATGAGGAATACCGTCATCAGGTTAATGTCGTTGTCAGCGACCGTGCCCTGCGAGAAATTTACCTGCCGGCATTTGAAGCGGCGGTCAAGCAGGGTCACGCTTGGGGCATCATGGGTTCCTACAACCTGTACAAGAACCAGCACTGCTGTCAAAACGAGTACACGCTCAACCAGATACTGAAAGGTGACTGGCAGTATGACGGCGTGGTGGTCAGCGACTGGGGAGGTGCCCATGACACCGAGATGGCCGTGAAAAACGGCCTGGACATGGAATTCGGCAGCTGGACCGACGGCCTGGCTTGGGGCGCAAGCAATGCCTATGACGCCTACTTCATGGCTCTGCCCTATAAACGGCTGATTCAAGAGGGGAAGTTCACGACTCGCGAACTCGACGAGAAGGTACGCCGCGTGCTGCGCCTGTTCTTCCGTACAACGATGAGCAACAAGCGGGCTCGGGGCTTCCTGTGCAGCGAGGCGCACTATGATGCTGCGCTCAAGATTGCCCAAGACGGCATTGTGCTGTTGCAAAACAAACGCAATGTGCTGCCCATCGACATCAACAATGCTAAACGCGTGCTTGTTGTCGGTGAGAATGCCATCAAGATGATGACAGTGGGTGGTGGCAGCAGTTCTCTCAAGGCTCAACACGAAATCCTGCCTCTCGACGGCATTAAAACCCGTCTGGCAGGCACAGGTATCGAGGTGGACTATGCACGCGGTTATGTGGGCGATACCACAGGCAATTACAATGGCGTAACCACCGGCCAATCGCTTGCTGACAACCGCTCGGCCAGTTCACTTATCGGTGAGGCCGTCGGTAAGGCCATGAATGCCGATTATGTCATCGTCTTCGGCGGCTTGAACAAGAGTGACTATCAAGACGCTGAGGGACATGACCGCAAACAAATGGACCTGCCCTACGGCCAAGATGCGCTTGTCGAAGCCCTGGCCCGTGTGAACAAGAACGTGATTTTTGTCAACATCTCGGGCAACGCTGTGGCAATGCCCTGGCGCGACAAGGTCGCCGCCATTGTGCAAGGCTGGTTCATCGGCAGCGAGGCCGGAAAAGCGCTTGCCAGCGTCCTTGTTGGCGACGTGAACCCATCGGGCAAACTGCCCTTCACCTGGCCTGTGAACCTCAACGATCTGGGTGCCCATGCCTTGGGATCCTATCCTGGAACGTGGCGTCCTGACCACAAAATCATTGATGAGGAATACAAGGAAGGCATCTATGTGGGCTACCGCTGGACCGACAAGCAAAAGAAACGCCCCGCCTTCGCCTTTGGCCACGGACTGAGTTACACGACTTTCGCCATCAGTAACCTGCGTCTCGACAAGAGCGAGGTGAGCGCCGATGGCACCGTGACCGCCACGGTGACTGTCAAGAATACTGGCAATCGTGCTGGCGCCGAGGTCATTCAACTCTACGTCAGTGACGTGAGCGGCAATGTGGACATGCCTGTCAAAGAGTTGCGCGGATTCCAGAAAGTCACCCTCCAGCCAGGCGAAAGCCGCGAAGTTTCCATTACCATCGGAGGCCGCGCCTTCCAGTACTGGGATGAGGGCAAAAACAACTGGACCACTTCGCTGGGACAGCGCACGATGTTAGTCGGCACAGCCAGCGACAATCTCCCCCTCAAGGCAAAGTTCACCGTCAAGTAAACTGCAATGATGTGCCGGTTGGTCGATTTATCGTCCCAGACACAATAGAGTAAACGAATTTGATTAATTTTGCATCTGATTAACAATCAGTCAAAAATGATGAATAAAAAGTTATTTCTTCTACCCATTGTGGCGATGATATTGTGTATTGCCGTCGGCAATGCCCAGTCGCGCCCAGCTATCCCGCGTGATGCTGCCATCGAGGCTAAAATAGAGAAAACGCTGGCGCGCATGACGCTTGACGAGAAAATCGGCCAAATGCTTGAGCTGAACCTTGACGTGATGGGAGCGTACGACCCTGCGAACCCAGCTGCCGGATGGATACTCAACGAGACGATGCTCGACACGTGCATCTCTAAATATAAGGTGGGCTCCATCCTCAATGCACCCGGCACACGCGCCCAGTCGGTGAAGATGTGGCAATATTGGATTCGCCTCATCCAGGAGAAATCGATGAAGCACATCGGCATTCCTGACATCTATGGCTTGGACCAGAATCACGGTGTCACCTATGTCCAAAATGGCACGTTGTTTCCCCAGCCCATCAACCTTGGCGCCTCGTTCAACACCGAGCTGGCGACCATTATGGCCCAAGTGACGGCCTACGAGAGCCGTGCCGCCAACTGCCCGTGGGTGTATAACCCCGTGATTGACCTGAGCCGCGACCCGCGCTGGCCGCGCGTCTGGGAGAGCTTCGGCGAGGACCCGTTGGTCAATGGCCGCATGGCTGCTGCCGAGATTCGCGGTTATCAAGGCGATGACCCTAATCATCTGGGCAAATACAATGTAGCCACAAGCGTGAAGCACTATATGGGCTATGGCGCCCCCTTCACGGGCAAAGACCGCACTCCCGCCTACTTGTCACCCGCCATGTTGCGTGAGAAGTACTTCGAGCCGTTCAAGGTCGCTATTCAGGCCGGTGCATTGACCATCATGGCCAACTCTGCATCGATCAACGGCGTACCCGTACATGCCAGCTACAAGTACTTGACACAGTGGCTCAAGGAGGACCTCGATTGGGACGGAATGATCGTCACCGACTGGGCCGACATCAACAACCTGTTCCAGCGTGAGCATGTTGCCAAGGACAAAAAAGACGCCATCCGCATCGCCATTAATGCTGGTGTGGATATGAGCATGGACCCTTACAGCGTGGACTTCTGCATCCTGCTAAAGGAACTCGTGGAGGAAGGAGCCGTGAAGATGAGCCGTATCGATGATGCCGTGCGCCGCATTCTCCGTGTCAAGTATCGCCTGAATCTGTTCGACCAGCCCAATACCGGAGGAAAAGGATATGAGAAATTCGGCGGCAAAGAGCATGCCGAGAAAGCCCTGAAAGCCGCCGAAGAGACCGAAGTCTTGCTCAAGAACGAGGGTAACCTGCTGCCCATCAAGCCTGGCACCCGCATCCTGCTCACTGGCCCCAATGCCAACCAGATGCGTTGTCTGGACGGCGGCTGGAGCTACACCTGGCAGGGCAGTGGCGCCGAGGATTTGGCTGAGCAGTACAACACCATCTATGAGGCATTGTGCAACAAGTTCGGCAAGCAAAACATCATCCTGGAACAAGGCGTGAAATATGATGAAAAAGGCAGCTACGATGCAGAGTTAACCCCTGAAATCGACAAAGCGGTCGCCGCTGCTGCCGGAGCTGACCTCATCGTCGCCTGCATCGGGGAGAACTCCTACTGCGAGACCCCTGGCAACCTGAGCGACCTGTGGTTGTCAGCCAATCAGCGCAACCTGGTTAAGGCGCTTGCCCGCACGGGTAAGCCCATCGTGCTCATCTTGAACGAGGGCCGTCCCCGCCTCATCGCCGACATCGAGCCTCTGGCCAATGCCATCGTGCACATCTTCCTGCCGGGCAACTATGGCGCTGACGCCCTTGCCAATCTGCTGGCTGGAGAGGCCAATTTCTCGGCACGACTGCCTTACACCTATCCCAAGGAAATCAACTCACTGGCCAACTATGACTACAAGGTGAGTGAGGAGGTGCCCACCATGGAAGGGGCCTATAACTACGACGCCAAGGTGTCGCTTCAATGGCCTTTTGGATATGGATTGAGCTATACCACGTTTGAATACAGCAACCTGAGCATTGATAAGCGCGAATTTGGTCCCAATGACGTTCTAACCCTTACCGTTGACGTCAAGAACACGGGCGATGTCACAGGCAAAGACGCCGTGCTGCTTTACAGCAGTGACGTGATTGCCTCGATCGTGCCCGACAACAAACGCCTGCGTGATTTCGTTAAAATCGAATTGAAACCTGGCGAAGTGAAGACGGTCACCTTTACAGTGCCTGCCACCAAACTGGCCTTTGTCAACGATGATGGCAAGTGGACCATCGAGGAAGGCGACTTCAACTTCAAGGTAGGCCGCCTGCAGCAGACTGCCCGTTGCACAAGCACCAAAATCTGGGACACACCCAACATCGACTAAAACCCCGACCTCAAAGTCAAATATCATTATAGGAAGCGCCTGTAGAGCCGATAAACACTGGCTTTATAGGCACTTCTGATTTTTTATATATTTACTGAACTGCGGGCATACCAACTGCAGGGCCACGCCAAGGCGAGGCCCTACTTCATCCACAGTATTTTAACGGGACACCTGTGTGAATAACAATAATTTTGTGTTTACATTTTTTTGATTTCAATGGGGGTAATTTTTAAATATAGTGCAGGAAATTTTGATATGTTTTAGAAATTTAGCAATTTTGCAAGCCGAATTGAATTTTATTAGCACTACGTTATATATATAATGTATTTTGGGCTATAATGTTGACAAAAATGCGAAAATACTGTCAATTTGCTTTTATTATACTGATGATAGCGGGCATGGCCTCGTGTTCACAGGATGTGAAGAAGTATCGCATCGGGGTGTCGCAGTGCTCTGACGACATCTGGCGCGACAAGCAGAACTCGGAATTAAAAATCGGCGCCTATTTCCACGATAATGTGGAATTGCGGTTTGCCGCGGCATACGATAGCGATGAGCGTCAAATTCAGCAGATTGACAGCCTTGTTAATGAGGGAATTGACCTGCTGATTGTGGCTCCCAACCAGGTATCGACGATTTCGCCGGCCATCGATAGGGCCTATGACAAGGGCATCCCGGTGATTGTGTTTGAACGCAAGACCAACACGAAGAAATATACAGCCTATATGGGTGCCGACAACTATGAGATGGGGCACCTGATGGGCGAATATGTCGCCACACGGCTGAATGAGCGTGGCCGAATCATCGAGGTGATGGGACTGAAAGGGTCTTCGCCTGCGATTGAGCGCCACAATGGTTTCCGCGAGGCTATTGCCCAGCACCCTGGTATCCAGGTGATTGCAACCCTGCAGGGCGACTGGACCGAACCTACGGCCTACAACACAGTCAAGCAGTGGCTTGACAAGAATAAGGACGGAGAGAAAATTGACCTGGTGTTCGGCATGAACGACCGCACGGCGATGGGCGCCCGCAAGGCCTTTGAGGAGGCAGGCAGGGCGTTGCCGTTGTTCTGCGGCATTGATGGTCTGCCGGGTGAGAATGGAGGTATCCGTCTGGTGCAGGATTCGCTGCTGGATGCGTCCTACATCTACCCTACCCATGGTGACCAACTGTTACAACTGGCTGTGGATATCCTTGAGGGTAAGCCCTACGAAAAAGAGACCAAACTGATGTCGGCGCTTCTCACTCAGGACAACGCCCGCGTACTGCTGATGGAGAGCGAGGAAATCATGCGCCAGTCGCACAACCTCGAGCAATTGCATGAGAAGGCCAACAAGTATCTCGACCAACTGGGCAACCAGCGCACCCTCATTTTTGTGGCCCTGGCGGCGATACTGCTGTTACTGGCATTGCTTGCCGGCATCTACATGTATTACCTGCAACGGGCCCGCATTCAAGACGAGCGCATGCAGATGGAACGTGAACAACTGGACTTCTACACCCAGGTGAGCCACGAACTGCGCACGCCACTGACGCTCATCCAGGGGCCACTGGACCAATTGTTAAGGACTAATGACTTCCGCGATGCAAGCGATAATGCGCGTGAACTCTTTAGCATCGTTCGCCGCAACACTCAGCGCCTCACACGTCTCATCAACAAGATGCTTGATGCCCAGGTGGGAGGAACTGTCACCGATGGCAATGCCCATGTAGAGACGCAAAACCTTGCGTCTCCCGCTCCTGCAGGAGAAATCAAGCCCGACGAAGATGCCTCGACGGTCCTTATCGTCGATGACAATGCTGACATCCGCACCTATCTGCGCTCCATCCTGCAAGGCAAATACAGCGTGCTTGAAGCCGAAGACGGCCAGCGCGGACTTGAACTGGCCCGCGAACAGGTACCCGACCTGATTGTGTCGGACGTGATGATGCCCGTGATGAACGGTCTGGAATTCTGCCAGCAGGTGAAAAAGGACGATATCTCCAGCCATATCCCCATCATCCTGCTCACGGCCAGGGCGCTGGAAAAGCATCAGATCGAGGGCTATGAAAGCGGGGCCGACGCTTATATCACCAAACCTTTCTCGCCAGAATTGCTGCTAGCACGTATCGATAACCTGCTGCACAGCCGCCATCAGTTGAAAGACCTGTGGAGTGTCAAACCGGCAACGGAGCCTGCCACCCCTGCCGCATCTGTTGCATCCGTCCCCATGCCCATCGAGGACGCCTTCATTTCCCAATTCAAGAAGATAGTGGAGGAGCGCCTTTCGGACAGTAACCTGAGCGTTGAGGACCTTGCCGCCGACATGGGGTTGAGCCGTGTGCAGCTTTACCGCAAGGTCAAAGCCTTGACAGGCAGCACGCCAGTTGACCTGCTGCGCAAGGCAAGACTGGCCCAGGCGCAGAGGCTACTGCAGGAGTCAACGCTATCGGTCAGCGAAATCGCTTATCAGGTGGGATTTGCCTCACCATCCTACTTCACCAAGTGCTACAAGGACGAGTTCGGCACAGTTCCTGGCGAAGCTAGAAAATCTTAATCTTGTTGATTTATACCTAAAAAATACATTTTTTTACAAAAACACTCTAGGTTATTGGGATAAAAACGTTACATTTGCACCTTCTCTTTCAATAAAGAGAAGAAAGACATTGTGGGATTTATCATTGAGTAACTGACTCTTTTCGGACCAAACTGCGACCTTGGATTACTGGAATAGAGAGATCAGGATACCACCATTTCATCGACAAAAAAGTGGTGTGGACCGACGTTTCATCTATTCTAACGGTTGTCGCAGATCAGGTTCGAAAGTGAAACGACGAGAGTCCACACCTTTTACTATTTTTACTATTTCTACTAGTACAAAGGTTGTGCATCAACCCCGAGAAATGCTTGTAAAAACAGCACTCTGACTAATAGAATTGATGCATTGAAACAAATTTACAAGCAGAAGAACGAAAAATGATAGTCCCTTTTTTTATAAAAAGTTACTTTTGCCAAAATTACAACAGAACAATGAACGTACTGAAAAGATTTCTACTCAGCTTCATGCTCATGTTGACGTGTACAATCCTGTATGCGCAAACAGAAATCACAGGCACCGTCGTTGACGAGACAGGAGAAACCGTCATCGGCGCCACTGTGATTGAGAAAGGTACCACCAATGGTACAGTGACCGACTTTGACGGTGTCTTCAACCTCAAGGTAAACCCCGGAGCAACTCTAGTTTTCTCCTATGTAGGCTACCTCAATGTTGAGATGCCCGCCAGCAATGGCATGGTAGTTACCATGAAAGAGGACGCACTTGCACTCAACGAGATTGTTGTGACGGGTTACACCACACAGCGCAAGGCCGACTTGACGGGTGCCGTGAGTGTAGTTAGTGTGACCGATCTGGTAAAACAGAACGAGAACAACCCCATCAAGGCGATGCAAGGTCGCGTTCCGGGTATGAACATCTCGGCCGACGGTAACCCCTCGGGCTCCGCAACTGTGCGCATTCGTGGTACAGGTACCCTGAACAACAATGACCCGCTGTACATCATCGACGGCGTTCCCACCAAGGCTGGTATGCACGAGCTCAATGGTAACGACATCGAGAGCATCCAGGTGTTGAAGGATGCCGCCTCGGCGTCTATCTACGGTAGCCGCGCTGCCAACGGTGTGATCATCATCACCACCAAGGGCGGCAAGGACGGCAAAGTAAAGATCGACTTTGACGCCAGCGTGGCAGTTCAGACCTATGCCCACAAGATGAAAGTGCTGAACGCTAAGGAGTTTGGCCAGGTAATGTGGCAGGGCTATGTAAACGAGAATTTGGATCCCAACACGAACTCTCTGGGATACCATTATGACTGGGCCTATAACGCCCAGGGTGTACCCACCCTCAACAGCATCACAATGAACAAGTACCTGGATGCTGCCGGCCTGACACCTGCTGCCGACACCGACTGGTTCAAGGAGACCACCCGCACCGGCCTTGTTCAGCAGTACAACGTCTCACTGAGCCAGGGCACCGAGAACGGTACATCGTTCTTCTCGCTCGGCTACTACAAGAATGACGGTATCATCAAGAAATCCGACTTCCAGCGCCTGTCGGCCCGTATGAACACGAGCTACAAGCTGCTGAACATCGGCGACCGCAAGATTGTGACCGTGGGTGAGCACTTCACTGTAAACCGCACCAACGAGCTCCAGGCTCCTGGCGGATTCCTGGAGAATGTGCTGCAGTACAACCCCTCACTGCCCGTTTACATGACCAATGGCCAATATGCTGGTCCCGTGGGCGGCTATCCCGACCGCGAGAACCCTGTGGCCCGTCTGGACCGTAACAAAGACAACCGCTACACCTACTGGCGCTTGTTCGGCGATGCCTACATCAACATCAACCCCATTGCCGATTTCAACATCAAGTCGACCTTTGGTCTCGACTATTCCCAGAAGCAACAGCGCATCTTCACCTATCCTATTACCGAGGGTACAGTTGCCAATTCAACCAATGCCGTTGAGGCTAAGCAAGAGCACTGGACCAAGTGGATGTGGAATGCTATCGCTACCTACAACCTGGAGCGCGGTGCACATCGTGGTGACATCATGGTCGGTACCGAGCTCAACCGTGAGGATGACTCATGGCTCAGCGGCAAGGCCTATGACTTTGTTGTCCTGAATCCCGATTACATGTGGCCCAACGCAGCAGTCGGCGAGGCTGAGGCCTACGGCTCGGGCGAGGGCTACACGCTGGTATCCTTCTTCGGCAAATTGAATTATACCTACGCTGACCGCTATCTGGCCAGCTTGACCTTGCGCTACGACGGTTCAAGCCGTTTCGGCCGCAATAATCGCTACGGTACATTCCCCTCAGTCAGCCTTGGTTGGCGCATCAGCGAGGAACCCTTCATGAAGCGCATCGAGTGGCTTGACAACCTCAAGCTGCGCGCATCATGGGGACAGACTGGTAACCAGGAGATTTCCAACATTGCCCGCTACACCATCTTCGAGAGCAACTATGGTGAGGCAGGATTCGGTGGCCAAAGCTACGGTACCAGCTATGACATTGCCGGCACCAATGGCGGCCAGATGCTCCCCAGCGGTTTCAAGCGCAACCAGTTGGGCAACGATAACCTCAAGTGGGAAACCACTACACAGACCAACCTTGGTTTTGACTTCGGCCTGTTCCGCAACGCGCTCTACGGCTCGTTTGAGTGGTACTACAAGAAGACCACCGACATCTTGGTGTTCATGCCTGGTATCGGTGTAATGGGCGAAGGCAGCAGCCAGTGGATCAATGCTGGTGAGATGACCAATAAGGGTATTGAGTTGAACTTGGGTTACCGCGGCAGCGTGGGCGATTTCCAGTATGATATCTCTGGTAACATCGGCACCTATCGCAACAAGGTGACCAAGCTCCCCGAGACGCTGGCAGCCGCAGGCACCTTTGGTGGCAACGGCGTCGAGAGCGTTGTGGGACATCCCATGGGAGCCCAGGTGGGCTATGTGTATGACGGCATCTTCAAGAGTCAGGAAGAAATCGCCAACCATGCCGAGCAGGATGGTGCTGGCTTGGGCCGCATCCGTTGGAAAGACCTGAATGGTGATGGCATCATCAACGAGAAGGACCAGAAATGGATCTACTCACCAGTTCCCGACTTTACTTGGGGTCTGAACATCTATCTGGAGTACAAGAATTGGGACTTCACCATGTTCTGGCAAGGTGTCCAGGGCGTTGACGTCATCAGCGACCTCAAGCGCGAATCCGACTTGTGGAGCGGTCTGAATATCACCAACCTGAACAAGGGTCGTCGCTTGCTCGACGCATGGAGTTCTGCTAATCCCACCTCCAACATTCCTGCTGTCAGCATCTGGGACAACAACAATGAGAAGCGCGTGAGCAGCTACTTTGTTGAGAATGGTTCCTTTGCTAAAATGCGTAACATTCAGCTGGGTTACAACTTCGGCAGCAACGTGTGTGACATGTTGCACATCGCGCGATTGCGCATGTATGTGTCGGCCCAGAACCTGCTGACCATCAAGAGCAAGTCATTTACCGGTGTGGATCCCGAGAATCCCAACTTCGGCTATCCTATCCCCATCAATGTCACCTATGGTCTTAATGTTTCATTCTAAAATTCAGGATTCACTATGAAAAAGATATTTAATATATTGTGTGTAGGTCTGGTTTGCTTCAGTGCCACCACATTGTTTACGTCTTGTAATGATTTTCTCGACGAGCACAAGCCCCAAGCCACACTCAGCGACGAGCAGGCAAAATCGCCCGAGAATGTCGAGGCCATGGCCATCTCGGCCTATGCTATCTTCACCTCTGCCGAGGATATCAATTCATCATTCTCGATGTGGAACTTTGACGTCCGTAGTGATGATGCTTACAAGGGTGGTAACGGTACCAGCGACGGTGACGTCTTCCATCAGCTTGAGATTCAGCAGGGTGTTCTCACCACCAACTGGAACATTAATGACATGTGGGTGCGCCTGTATAACTGCCTGTCGCGCGTGAACAGTGCCATCGCCCTGATCAAAGAGGCTGACGACAGCTACTCCATGAAGGGTCAGCGCCTGGCCGAGATGAAGTTCTTGCGTGCCTATGGCCACTTCCTGCTCAAGCGTCTGTACAAGAACATCCCCTTTGTCATCAACGAGAACATGACCTTCGATGAGTATAATGAGATGTCCAACACCCAGTACTCTAACGATGAGGGCTGGCAACTCATCATTGATGACTTGATGGAAGCCTATAACACCCTGCCCGTTGTTCAGCAGGACAAGGGTCGTCCCACCCGTGGCGCCGCTGCCGCATTCCTGGCTAAGGTGTATCTTTACAAGGCTTACCGTCAGGATGATGCTAAGAGCAACCAAGTGACGAGCATCAATCAGGCCGATCTGGAGAAGGTGATCGAGTTCACCAATCCCACCTTGTTTGCCAACTACGGCCTCGAGACTGATATCCACAACAATTTCCGTCCCGAGGAACAGTATGAGAACGGTATCGAGAGCATCTGGGCCATCCAGTACTCACGCAACGACGGTTCAACCTATGGTAACCTGAACTGGAGCTACGGCTTGATTCCGCCCAACGTTCCTGGTGCTACCGATGGCGGTTGCGACTTCTACAAGCCCTCGCAGAACCTGGTGAACGCTTATCGCACCGGTGCCGATGGTCTTCCCTTGCTCGACAACTTCAATGACTACGATTATGACATGAGCGAGGACAACGCCGACCCGCGCCTGTTCCTCACGGTGGGTATGCCTGGACTGCCCTACATGTTCAACCGCAACTACATGATGGACGAGACCAGCATCTGGAGCCGCAGTAACGGCCTGTATGGCTACTACGTGTCCCTCAAGCACAACGTTGACCCTGCTCTCATCGGCAGTTACCTCATCAAGGGCTCTTATTGGGCCAGCTCGATGAACCGCATCGTCTTCCGTTATGCCGACGTGCTGTTGATGCGTGCCGAGGCTTACGCTCAGTTGGGTCAAGTCGATCAGGCCATCAGCCTCGTGAACCAGTTGCGCTCACGTGCAGCCACCAGCACCCAGATGATTTCCAACTATCCTAACACCTATGGCGTGAAGATGTACATTACCAACTATCGCGGCAGTTATACCAAGGACCAGGCCATCAAGATCGTGAAGATGGAACGTCGTCTGGAAATGGGTATGGAGAGCGAGCGCTTCTTCGACCTCGTGCGTTGGGGTGAAGCCGCTACAGTGCTCAACAAGTACTATTCAGAGGAAATCAGCCACTGTGCAATTTACAGTGCCGCTCATTTCACGGCCAACAAGGACGAGTACCTGCCCATCCCGTTCAGCCAGATTTCGGCCTCCAACGGCCATTATACTCAGAACATTGGCAACTGGTAATCACAGCAACATCGTTAAATTCAGAAAATAACAATGATTATGAAAGCTAAGTTATTATATATAATCTGTGCGTGTCTTGCCTGCTGCGGACTCGCCTCAATGCTCAGCTCATGCTCCGACGACAACATCAGTGACCTGAATATGTCGGGAAACTGCATGATTGATCAGCTATCCCTTGACAATTTTGAGGGAATCATCGACTTGCCGTCACGATCCATCGTCGTTCGTCTGCCCGAGGTCTATGAGACCTCAGCCATGAAGGTGACGTCATTGAAGATATCTGATGGCGCTGTGTGCAACGTTCAACAGGGCCAAACCATCAACATGGACGCTGCCAAGGTGCTCCATGTCAAGAACGGTGACGTCTTTATGGACTGGACACTGTCGGTCCTCCACGACGAGGCACGTATCACCCACTTTGTGATCAACGACATCTATACTGGCACCATTGACCAGGAAACCAAGTCGATTGTCGTCTATATTCCCGCTACGCTCGACATCACCAACCTAGTGCCGACCATTACCTATAGCGCCAATGCGACAATTACCCCGTCGTCGGGTGTTGCTCAGGACTTCTCACAGCCTGTCACCTACACGGTGAAGAACAATTCGGCTGAGAGTGTCTATACCGTCAAGGTTATCGCCATCAGCAAGCCCAAGGCGCTCTTCCTGGGTTCTGCTCCTACCATGAGCGAACTTGATCCTGAGGCTCAGACTGCTTGCCAGTGGATGCTTGGCAATGTCGAGAGCTCGCTGTATGCTTCGTTTGCCGACCTGCGCGCTGGCACGCTCGACCTGTCGGAGTGCAAGCTCATCTGGTGGCACTGGCACGTTGACGGTGGTGTTGACGGTCATGACAACTTTGTCGCCAAGGCTACCGACGCGATGAACACCCTGAACGAGCTGCGCCAGTTCTACGAGAACGGCGGTTCACTGCTGCTCACCCGCTATGCCGTTAACCTGCCTTCGTTCATCGGCACGACCGGTGACGACGAGTGGACGACTCCCAACAACTGCTGGGGTCAGGACGAGGCCTATGCCGAGTTGTGCGGTGGCCCGTGGACATTCCGCATCTTTGACGGTCAGAATGACCATGCTCTCTATCAAGGTCTTGTGGCCGGTGATAACCCCAATGAGGTTTACTGTACCGATGCCGGCTACCACATCACCAACTCTACCGCCCAGTACCACATCGGTACCGATTGGGGTGGCTATGACAACTATGACGTTTGGACCGGCCGCACTGGCGGTAGGGTTCTCGGCGTAGGCGGTGATGGCGCTATCGTGCTTTGGGAGTATCCCGCTCGTGAGGGCAAGGGTGGCATCATCTGCATCGGTTCGGGCTGCTACGACTGGTATTCCTATACCTATGAGGCTGGTTACACCGAGAAGTTCCACAAGAACATTGAGATTATGACCAAGAACGCTATCAACTATTTAACTCATTAATTGACTCATGAAACAGTATAAGAATATTTTCAGCGCATTGCTGCTGTGCTGCTTTATGCTCGCTTCGTCGGCATGCAGCGAGGACGACTTCGGCCCCGATGCTCCTAAGGATTGGGCCAGTACGACTACATTCTTTAACTCGGCAGATGAGGCTGGTTTCCAGACCTACTACAATCCGGCAATTGGCCGTTGTGGTGATCCCATGCCTTTCTATGATGCCAAGGCAGGTCACTTCAAGGTGCTCTACCTGCAGGAGTTTAACAACAACCCATCTTACAACTACCACCCCTTCTGGGGCGTATCGACCGTTGATGGCGCTACCTATCAGTCCATGGGCGAGGTACTGCCGACAGGCACTTCACCCGAAGAGCAGGACGCTGCCCTGGGTACAGGTTGCTGTATCTATAATGAGAAGGATGGCTTGTATTACATCTATTACACGGGACATAGCCGTTATGGCACCGAGGCTGTGATGAGGGCTACCTCGTCCGACTTCAAGAACTGGACAAAGGATGCCGTGTGGATGTTGAAGGGTAAGACCTATGGTTACTCGGATAACGACTTCCGCGACCCGCAGATTTTTGTTGCCGACGACGGTCTTTACCACATGGTCATCTCCAGCAACCTGAAGTTTGCCGAATTCAAGTCCAACGACTTGAAGACGTGGGAACACGTCGGCAACTTCCCCATGATTTGGGACCGCATGTGTGAGTGCCCCGACATCTTCAAGATGGGTAACTACTGGTATCTCGTGTACAGCGAGGGTTATCGTGCCTCGTGGAGCCGCAAGGTGAAATACATGATGGCTACCTCTTGGGATGCCCTAAAGGCCTGCTTCAACGATCCCGGTGCCAACTGGCCCCGCGACGGCCATGAGGGTGTGCTCGACAGCCGCGCCTTCTATGCCGGCAAGACGGCTAGCAACGGCCAGGACCGCTACATCTGGGGTTGGTGCCCCTTCCGCACGGGTAACACCATCCATGACAAGAATGTCAACGTGGGTGCCGGTGGTGAACCCAACTGGTCGGGTGCACTGGTATGCCACAAGGTTATCCAGCACGCCGACGGTACGCTGACCCTTGGCGAAGTGCCTGCCATCTCGGCCAAGTTCAACAAGGAGCAGACCGTGAAGGTGATGGCCAGCAATGGTGCCCAAATGAGCGGTGTCAATGGCACCCTCTCGGGCGATGACGCCTATGTGCTGTACAACCGCCTGGGCACATGCAACCACATCTCGTTCACAGTGACCACGTCCAACAACTGGGACCGCTTCGGCATTTCGCTGGTGCGCGGCACCGACTCCGATCGTTATTACACGATGATGGTCAACCCCGAGGACGAGAACCATCGCAAGGTGAACTTCGAGCAGGGGGGCACTGCTGGTAAGGGCTTTATCGAGGGTATCGATGGCTATTGGTTCGAGCGCCCCGCCGACAACGTTTATCACATCAACATCTACACCGACAACTCGGTGATGGTGATGTACATCAACGATGTTTGTGCCTACACCAACCGCATCTATGGTATCCAGAAGAATTGCTGGAGTATCAACAACTATGGTGGCAAGATCACCATTTCGGACCTGAAAGTGTTCCAATAAACGGTAAGTATCTGTGCTTTTTGCAACTATGAACAGATTATTGACTATTCTGGCGGCAGTGCTCGTGGCCTTCTCGGCCACGGCACTGGTCCCCCAGATTTTGAGTGACAACCACGCCATGCTGCGGGTTGATGCCACGGGTAAATACCTGTTGCTGCCCGTGCAGGAGAAGGAGGAGAACGCCTATGTACGCGTCATTGTGGATAACGAGCAGGTTCAGACGCTCAATGTGCGCTTTGCCGTGGACAAGGTGGACTACTACGTGCCACTGGATATCCAGCGCTTTGGTAACAAGAAGGTGCTGGTCGATATCAGCTTCCATGGCGACCGCCGCACCACGGGTGTCGTCAAGGACTTTGTCTGCTGGCGTGAGATGAGGGTGAGCAACACGTTTGACGACAGCAATCGCGAGCGTTTCCGTCCCGCCTATCACCATACTCCCGCCTATGGCTGGATGAACGACCCCAACGGTATGTTCTACAAGGATGGCGTGTGGCACCTGTACTATCAGTTCAACCCCTACGGCTCGCAGTGGGAGAACATGACCTGGGGCCACTCGACCTCGACCGACCTCATTCACTGGACACCTCAACCCATCGCTATCGAACCTGATGCCCTGGGCACCATCTTCTCGGGCTCCTGTGTGACCAACGGGAATGATGTGGTGGCCATCTATACCTCGGCCGGACAGAACCAGACGCAGTCTATCGCTATTTCGCACGACAACGGCATGACATTCGACAAGTATGAGGGCAACCCCGTCTTGACGAGCGATGTGCCCGACTTCCGTGACCCGAACCCCTTCTGGAACAGCGATATCAACGCCTGGAACTTGATTTTGGCAGCCGGACAGGAGATGAACATCTACAGCTCCAAGGATCTGAAATCCTGGAAGTATGAGAGCTCATTCGGCAAGGAATACGGCAACCATGGTGGCGTATGGGAATGCCCCGACCTGATGAAAATCGACGGTAAGTGGGTACTGCTGTGCAACATCAATCCTGGCGGTCCCTTCGGCGGCTCAGCCACACAGTACTTTGTGGGCGACTTCGACGGCCACAAGTTCACTTGTGAGTCGATGCCCAAGGTCACCAAGTGGATGGACTACGGCAAGGACCACTATGCCACGGTATCGTTCTATAACGCACCCGCTGGCCGCCATGTGGTCATTGCGTGGATGTCCAACTGGCAGTATGCCAACCAGGTGCCCACCCGCCAATTCCGCAGCGCCAACTCGATTCCCCGCGACCTAGGCCTGTTCACCGACGGTGAGGAGTCCTACGTCAGCGTGAAGCCTTCGCCCGAAATGCTCGCAGCACGCGGTGTCAAGGTGAAAAAGCCGACCGAGACGTGCGAAATCGTGGTGGATGTGAAAAACTCGATGGAGTTGACCCTGTCCAACGCCAATGGCGAGCAGGTGGTGATGACCTATGACGCAGCCAAGCAGACCTTTGCGATGGACCGCACGGCCAGTGGTGATGCCTCCTTCAGCGAGGCCTTCCCCGTTGTGACAGTCGCTCCCACTCACGGTGCTATCAAGCAATTGCGCATCTTTGTTGACCGTTGCAGCATCGAGGCCTTTGACGCCGACGGCAAGATGGCGATGACCAATCTCGTGTTCCCCACCACGCCTTACACCAACATCAAGGTCAAGGGCGGCAAGGCCACGATTTACCAAATCAACTATTAACATCCAGTTGTTGACTAATGCCAACTAAAAACTAAGGACTAAGGACTAAGGACTAAAAACTTAAAACTAAAATGGCAAAGACAAACAAAATCGCGATCATTGCGGTCATGCTGTGCTTCTTCTGCATGGGCTTCGTTGACCTCGTGGGCATCGCTTCAAACTATGTGAAAGAAGACCTCCAGCTCTCGGACTCGGTGGCTAACATCTTCCCCTCGCTGGTATTCTTCTGGTTCCTCATCTTCAGCGTTCCCACGGGCATGCTGATGAATAAGATTGGCCGCAAGAAGACGGTATTGCTCTCGCTGGCTGTGACCATCTTGTCGCTGTTGATTCCCTTGTTCGGCAACAGTTTTGCCGTGATGCTCATCGCCTTCTCTCTGCTGGGTATCGGTAATGCGCTGATGCAGACCTCGCTCAACCCGCTGGTATCGACCGTGATGGGTGGCGGCAACCTGGCATCGACGTTGACCTTTGGCCAGTTCATCAAGGCCATCGCCTCGTTCCTCGCGCCTTATCTGGCCATGTGGGGTGCAACGCAGGTGATTCCCAGCCTGGGACTCGACTGGCGTGTGCTGTTCGCCATCTACTTTGTAGTGGGTATCTTCTCGGCTGTCCTGCTGGGCGTGACCCCCATCCACGAAGAGAAAATCGAGGGCAAGCCATCGACCTTCGTAGAGTGCTTCAAGCTCCTCGGCGAGCCCATCGTGTTGCTCTCTTTCCTGGGCATCATGTGCCATGTGGGCATCGATGTGGGTACTAACACCACCGCCCCCAAGATTCTCATGGAGCGCTTGGGCATGACCCTGAACGAGGCAGCGTTTGCCACCTCGTTGTACTTCATCTTCCGTACCATCGGTTGCTTGACAGGCTCGTTCTTCCTGCGTGTGCTCAAGATGAGAACGTTCTTCATCATCAGTGTCATCATGATGGCCCTGTCGATGTGTGGCATGTTCTTCGGCCAGGAGAAGTGGATTCTTTACACCGCTATCGCTCTCGTGGGCTATGGTAACTCCAACGTGTTCTCGATGTGCTTTGCAACGGCTCTTGAGTCGATGCCCAAGAAGCAGAACGAGGTGTCTGGTCTGATGATTATGGGTCTGTTCGGCGGCACGATTTTCCCGCTGTTCATGGGCTTCGCCAGCGATGCTGTGGGTCAGGCTGGTGCTGTGGCAGTGATGGCCATCGGTGTCATCTACCTGTTCACCTACATCAAGCAACTCAAATCGTCTGCTAGCAACTAAAAAACTAAGGACTCTAAACTAAAAACTAGAATATGGACAAACGTTATGTAGTGGGCCTGGGCGAGGCCCTGTGGGATGTCCTCCCCGAAGGTAAAAAACTGGGTGGTGCCCCCGCCAACTTCGCCTATCATGCCGGACAGTTCATCGGCAGTGACAACGCCATCGCCATCAGCGCGCTTGGCGAGGACAAGCTCGCCGAGGAGACCATCGAGGCCCTCGAGGAACACGGCCTCAAGTACCTCATGCCACGTGTGCCCTATCCCACCGGCACCGTGCAGGTGACGCTCAACGAGGAGGGAATCCCCACCTATGACATCAAGGAGAACGTGGCATGGGACAACATCCCCTTCACGCCCGAGATCGAGGAAATCGCCGCCAACTGCCGCGCCGTGTGCTACGGTTCGCTGGCTCAGCGCAACGTCGTGTCGCGCGAGAACATCCACCGCTTCCTCGACGCTACCCCTGACGACTGCATGAAGATCTTTGACATCAACCTGCGCCAGCAGTTCTACAACAAGGAGATCATCCAACAGTCGATGCGCCGTTGCAACATCCTCAAGATCAACGACGAGGAACTCGTGACCATCGGTCGCATGTTCGGCTATCCCGGCCTGGACATCGAGAACAAGTGCTGGTTGATCCTGGGTAAGTACGACCTCGACATGCTCGTGCTCACCTGCGGCACCAACGGCTCCTACGTCTTCACCCGTGGCCAGATGTCGTTCCAGGAGACCCCCAAGGTCGAGGTGGCCGACACCGTCGGCGCCGGTGACTCGTTCACGGGCTCCTTCTGCGCCGCCATCCTCAACGGCAAGCCCGTCCCTGAGGCCCACGAGTTGGCCGTCAAGGTCAGCGCCTACGTCTGCACGCAGAACGGCGCCATGCCCACCTTGCCCCGCGACCTGCTCGCCGCAGCCCAGTAAAGCAATTACCTGCTCCATCATCAATAGGCCCGACTGGAACCCCAACACTCCAGCCGGGCCCTTTTTCTCATCTTTTTTTAATTTTTTGGGGAAATTGTGAAACTTTTTGGAGGGGTGGTGCGTCTAATAGGTGAATGAACCCAAAAAACTAAAGAATATGAAGAAGTATTTTACAATTTTGAGTCTTGTGGCTCTGGTAGTTATGACGATGACGTCGTGCATGCATGTGAAAGTCGGTGGTAAGGATTGGTCACTAGATGGACACAAGAACAACACGCCCACCCAGGTGCATCAAGTAGATCAAGAGACGGCGATGAACGCATTTGATCATGTGAATGTGGTAGGTCCGTTTAACGTCATCTACACCCAGGGCGAAGGCCACAATGTGCGCGTCAAAGGAACTGCCGAACAACTCGCCAAGATGACCATCTATGTCGAGGATGGTGAACTGTATATCGACTATCGCAAGAAGGAGCCAAGCGGTACGTTCGACGGTCTGCAGGTGTTTGTCACCTCGCCCACCCTCGAAGGTGTTGATTTGGCCGGATCGGGGTCGATAACGGTTCCTGAAGCATTGAAGGTCAATGACATCAGACTTGAACTTGCTGGATCGGGCAAAATCACATTAGCCCAGCTGAACTGCAATGACTTGACGAATGAGATAGCTGGTTCGGGCGATGTCACTATGGGGATCGTCCAAGCCAACAGCGTGAACAACGACATCGCTGGGTCGGGCAATATCGAGATGGCTAGCCTCACCTGCAAGGATGTGGATAACGACATCGCGGGATCGGGTGACATCAAGATTAACGGTATGAATGTTGAACACGTCAAGAACGATATTGCTGGCTCAGGCGACATCCACCTGAACGGCAACATCGGTTCACACGAGGATGACATCGCCGGCAGCGGCAAGGTTCACATTAATGAATAAACTTGTTTAAGTTCTATAGCCCTAACTGCTTGAGCATCTCGGCAGTAGTACTATGGCGCACACCGTTCAGGTCACGCAGATAGGCGTTGACATCGGTGTGCGCCATTTTTCGAGCGTTATCGAAGCGTTCGGGCCGCGTGATGCGGGTAAACACCACGCGCTGGATGTCGGTCTTGTGGCAGCGGCCCATGCTGTAGCCCATCTGCTCGGGATGCTTGCCGGGTCCGTTAGAACTCCAATAGGTGACGGTATCGCCTTCGCAGCCCATAAAAATGACGCTGTGGCCCGCCTCCTGATCGGCGGTCTTGTCATCATCACAGCCGATGATGGCGCCACTGTCACTGCCGCGGCTCTCGTTGCGGTTCCAGAAGATTTTCATCAGGTCACCCGGCACGGCACGATTCCAGATGCCAAGTTCACACCACTCACGATCAGTGAGATAAGGCTCGTCGGGGCGTTCCTTGTTGCGCTCGCTCTTGGCACCGCGATAGGCCGTAAAACTGTAGCCAACGCCCAGTTCATGCACCAGCACGCCTAGCCCAGGGCCATTGGCGTTAGCTCGTCCCCAAAACCCCACACCATCATCCTGTGCCATAGCATCAGGATTCAGCCAGTCGGCAATACCCACCCGAGGCTTCATGTTCAGCCACGCCTCGCGCTTGATTTTGTGCTTTGTGTCCCAGATGAGCAACGCCTTGATGAGCACTCCATAGGTCGCACTGGAGCAGAACGATGGCTGCGCCAGTTGTGGGTCGAAGCGCGGACGCTCATCGCCAGGCAACATCTGATAGGCATCGTGAAGACCGCGCCAAGTCGTCTTGGCAAACAACTCATTGGGCCGTCCACCCGTGTAATAACCGCCATGCTCGGGAAATGAGTCGATAGCAGCAAGCATGGCCCGCTGCCAACACTCATTCACCTTGTCGCCAGCATGAGCAACACAGCCCAAGCACAACAAGGTTAAAAACACAAAAAACGCCCGTTTCATCGACAAATTTTACTTCTCGTAGCGAGCAGCGACCGCGTCCCAATCGATGATTTGCCACAGGGCAGCGAGATGGTCGGGGCGGCGATTCTGGTAGTCGAGATAGTAGGCGTGTTCCCACACATCCATCGTCAACAGCGGACGAAGGCCACGCTGGATGGGGTTGGCGGCATTAGGTTCCTGAGTAATGGTCAACAGGCCGTCTTCATCAGCACTGAGCCAAACCCATCCCGAGCCGAAAAGCGTAGATCCAGCCTTTACAAAAGTCTCCTTGAAGGCCTCAAACGAGCCAAAATCCCTGGCTATGGCCTCGGCCAAACGTCCAGCAGGCGCATTGTCGGCCCTAGGAGCCCTGAACTGCGAGAAATACATGTTGTGATTCAGGATTTGGCCCGCATTGTTGAGCATACCGCCCTGGCTCTGGAGAACAACCTCCTCCAGCGATAGGCCCTCCAGTCCACTGCCTGGCAGCGCGGCATTCAGGTTGTTCACATAGGTCTGCAGGTGCTTGCCGTGGTGAAATCCCAACGTTTGGGCACTAATCACCGGCTCCAACGCCTCAGGCGCATAAGGCAGCGCCATCAACTCAAATTTTCCATCAATAGGCATCGTCTGTTTCATAATCACTATCATTTAATAAAATATCGCAGGCAAAGGTAATCACTATCACTCATCTTGGCAATAAACTGATACACTTTTTCAAACAAATCAGAACGCCAGCATGACACTAGCGTTCTGATTTGAACTATTAGGACAACGTTCTACTACAATGCCAAGCGGAAGCCAAGAGCTGGATTTCGGTTATTGGGCAAATTGCCAATACGATAGGAGACACGGCAAGTGGTAGCGGCATTACCCCAAGCACCACCACGGCTCACGCGACTTGTACCAGAATCGATACCTGTGGGATTTACCAGTGCTGCCGAAGTATATAGACCGAGCCAATCAGAGCACCACTCCATCACATTGCCACTCATGTCATACAAATTCAACTCATTGGGATTCTTGGTGCCAACGGGATGAGTTGTGAAGCCACTGTTGCCCGATGGGCCATTGTCGTCATAACCATATCCCCACCATGCCACTTCACTGAGGTTGTTACCTCCGGCATACTTGTAATGCTGACTCATGGCACCTCCTCGTGCGGCATATTCCCATTCAGCCTCGGTGGGCAAACGGAAATTCACTCCAGTCAAAGTATTCAGCTTAGTAATAAACTGCTGGCAATCTTCCCAACTTACACGCTCCACTGGACGCTTGAGGTCACCGGTGTACATGCTGGGATTATTGCCCATCACGGCTTGCCAAAGCTCCTGAGTCACCTCGGTCTGCCCGATACTGTAGCTCGACAGCGTCACCAAGTGAGGCGGCTTCTCGTTGTCGGCAGCATCGGACCCTTGTTCATCGGTAGCACCCATCGTGAAGGTGCCGCCCAACACAGGTATCATCGTGAAGGACACACCGTTCACGGTATAAGTCACCTCAGAACGCACCACGGTAACAGGTAACAGGATATGGATATGGCTGTCTATGTCATTAAAGGTGACATTGGTTGTGCCTTCACCCATGCCAGTGAGGACAATGGTTTCGCCCTCCAGACGACAGTCCACCACGTCGGGAACGCAACCCACGCTATAATTGCCACAACCGTTCTTAATGTTCACTCTCACTTCTTCGCCAACAGCCATCACCACTACCGACTCGGACAGGCCCACTTGAGCATCGGTAATGAACTCGCTGGAGAGTTCTTGAACTTCGGGTACGTTCAAGGCGCGGTTATAAATGCGCACCTCGTCGAGTGCACCATTCATGGGATTCCACCAGTTTGAAGTCTTGAAACGGCCCAGATACAAGTCACTGGAATTCATCATCGAGTAATCCACGGGGGTTGTCAAGAATCTCTCATTAATAAGGTTGCCATTGACAAACAATCGTGCCTTGCGTTTGCTTGCGCTGTAGGTAACAGCGACATGAACCCACTTGTTCAAGAAATCACCATTGCTCATGAAATCACTCGACCCGATATTGGCCCACTGGTTCTGACTGTTGACCGAACCACACCACACGTGCAGTCCGTCATCTTCACCACTAAACATCATGGCCGGACCCGTTTGGTCACTGGATTTAGCAAATATGCAATGTGAACCGTGGTCCACGATAGCGCCGCTACCGTTCATGCCACGCCAATCCATGGGTTTCACGAAACACGAGAATGTGAAGCCGTCGCTAAACCGTAATGACGAACTGTTGGGCACACGGATGTAACCTGGGCTATCGGTTCCTCCAAAACGATATGCGGTGCCTTGAACGCCAGTAATACCCTGAGTAGCAGCGATATTGGTAACTACACCATGATTGCCATTTCCGCTCATGTCCTGAGCATTGCCGTCAAGGGGATAATAGGCAACCAGACCGCCATCCAAGTCCACGCTCGTCTCGCCATTGAGCAAGTAGTCAATATAGGCCGATAAGATGTCAATACTCACTTGACCAGAATAAGGCGAATCTTGACCCTGCAACAGGTAGTCAATCAAAGCAGGTATATCATTGATATTAAATAGACCATCACCATCCTCGTCTCCAAAAATCGAAGATTGGGCCATTAGTTCCACAGCAACATGTTGTCTTCCTGAACGAATATGCAATGTCGCTTTATGTGTGAGCAAAGCTACATCAACTATTAACGCAGTGTAAGTAACCGTTACGTTGTAACCCTCACTAGAAAATTGATTCACAGGGATGGTAGTTTTGTCCACTGAGAATTTATTGGCATTTTCACCCTCTATCGATAACTCGACATCGCCTTCGAGATTACTACCCGCAATCCTAACAGTCCATGTCTTCTTTGTGCCACATTTAACCTTTCCAAAATTTATGAAATGTGGTGTTGCAGATAACAGTTCGGCCTGATTTTTCATATACCAGAAACTTGCAGAACCATCATTATTAATTACCATGTCTGTCACAGGCTTTCCTAACTTACCAGCATTACCTGTTATATTGCCATTCTGATCCAAATATAGTTTAGTTGACGGGGCAGATTCGTCTGTCAATGCATTATTATTTCCTCTTGGCCATAGATCTTTGTCTTCGCTATCATCTGTCAAATTATTATCAGCGGGAAGTATTGTCATCAACTGTATTTGTTGATTATTGGGTCGATCACCAACTCCAGACCATCGTTCGGGCACATATGAAACATGAGTTACCAAGATGCCTTCATCTGGAATATCAGCATCCCATTTTGATTTAGAACTACGGTTTTCATAGATAAAGTATTCTTGGGGTGTTTCTGTATTTCCATCAATAAAAGGTTTAATTTCACTGGAAACACATATAGCTTTGTCGGTATTAGCATTACCTTGCTTCCACTTTGCTTGATTCCAAATAGGGAGAGTATAATAAGTACCAGCGGTAGCAACGGTATAATCAGCCCATCCCATGAATTTCTTCTCATACGCATTGTAACCTATTGGAGTATCCATGTTATCATTATAACATCCGTGATCCATTAAGCTCCAATTTCCCATTCCATAATAATTCGTATTATTTGTTGGATAGAAATCCGGCAACCCTAAAGCATGGCTGAATTCATGACAAAACGTGCCGATACCATCAACATGTTGTAATACACCTGTTGGTCCACGAAGCTCGTTAAATACAGCAAAGACATCGACCAGGGGATCCCCATTGTTGGGACGGAAGGCACCATTACCCCCCTTACCTTTTGCCTTAGCTGAATTAAGGTCCCAGTTACAAGGCCATATACTTCCAGGAAATAGGCCATAAGTTTGAGCTTCACCTATACCAGCATAAATAATGATGACCACATCGCAATAATCATCATTATTTGTATCATAATTCTTAAACGACACATGGTCTGAAGAAGAAGCAGCTAGATTAATAGCCTCAGTCACCATATCACCTAATCTAATATCACCGCCTCCTCCTTCATCTCCATTATCACCATAGTAACCACGATCATTTGATAATGTATAAATACCATATACATCAAATGTTGGCCTATATTTATTATTTGATTGATCTCTGAAATACTGCTCTACTCCCTTATCGCCTCTCAACATGGAATTAGCGATTTCATCCTTATCATGAATAAATTTAACATCTTTAAATTGAACTAACAACACAGGAATACTTCTGTCACCAAGTGCAGGCACGCTAGCACCCGCATTGCTGCCTCCAGTTCTTAAAGGAGAGTTCCTTGAAAAGAGTTTTTCTTCTTCGGGGCGTTTGTATTCAAATTTGAAGTTGGAGCGTTGTGCCTCGATAAAGGCGGTCTCGACGGCGGTGCGGTGTTCCTCATCGTGAGCACGCATAGCGGTGCGGCCTGTCAATGACGAATAATAATAGAAGTCTCCATCGTCAGCCCGTCTCACCATCAGGCCATCACGTGTAAGAGCAGCATGAGCCCATTCATCACCCACAACCTGATAGGTAATAGTCTTGCCGTCGCTTTGGGTATAGGTGTGCCAGCCCGGTTTAGCGGGGATAGCTGTTGCCACCATAGCACACAGCAGTGCCAAGGTCATCAATATTGTAAATCTTTTCATCGCTTCATCTATGGATTTAGGGGTTAAGGAATGATTTAAAAGAAAAATGTGTCACGGGTAAGAATCCCGCATTCAGGACAGCTTATCCCCGTGACACAAGTAATATGCCTTATGTCTATTAGAACAAACTCAGTTCGTTCTAGCGTCTCAATTATTCAGGCATTGAATAGATACTCTTCAAGTTGCTATCAGCAGCAGGCTTAGTGGCATTGAATGTATTGCTAATGGGCCAAGCCGTCTCAGGACTCCAACCATCTCCATCATGGAACACGCGGATAGTGCCTACTGGAACCATATGGGGATAAGGATCATCGCTCTTATCCACCATCACAAACGAGTAGTACAGGTTACTGATACCGTTTGCTCCCTTTGTACCAGAAATGACGATAGCTTCCTTGTAGTCAATGTCATAGTCACTATAATAAGCAGTACCATTAATGTTAAAATATACAGTAAAATCATTATTGTTACCCATGATGTAAGACTCGGTGGAATAAGATTGACTGTAAAGAGTTCCATTTTGGTACTCAATATGCTCATAATCTAAGGTGTTGTTGACCATATCTTGATTATAGAATTTGTAATAAGAGTCAACAAAAGTGGCACCTGGATAGTAGCCATGACTTGAATAAACTAAAGTATTGACATGGTTCAAAAATATACCCTCGATGTTAGGCGGGGTATCACCATAGTAAATGGGCATATAGTCATCCAATTCATCGAGCAGATCCTGAGGAATAGTGGTATCAAGCGCCTTTACAAACGTAATGCTATCGACATCGGCGACATTATAGGAGTCCATTCTGTCACCTTGCACGATGGTCACGCCATCGAAGGTATGGTTAATGGCGTTCACCTCTTTCAACAAATACTTGTGCTGAACTGCGCCCTGATTAACAACTACGTAGTCCTGGGCAAAGCCTACGGCGCAAATCAGGCCGAGGACGAGTGTCAAAATATACTTTTTCATTTCTTTACGATTTTATAGGTTTTACCATTCACATTAACCATATACACGCCCTGGCTCAAGCTCGACAGGGGGAATGCGTACTCGCCAGCGGCGCTGACGGTCTTGTTCATTACGAGAGCACCATTGGTAGCATAAACCATGATGCGGCTGCCTGCTTCAAGGGCGGGGAACACGATGGCACTGCCATCAAACTTCATCGAAGTGTTGTCGGCTGTGATGTTGTTGATGCCTGAACCTTCTCCGTACTCATAGGTGAACTTCCACATATCAGGCAGGCTGTAATAAATGATATCAGCCACATTAGTTGTAACTACTACCTGTGTCTCGGTGAAAGTAACATTGGGATTCATTCCCAACTCATAGACGCCACAAACATCTCCGTTGCGGTCCCAAAGTTTCAAATCCCACCTTCCAGCGGCACTAGCATTTAGCGCAAATGCCACTCCAACAAGCAGGAGCACCAGATGTTTAAGTAAATGTAATTTTTTCATAAAAATAATTGTTTAAGTTAATAAATAAAAAGTTAATAAATAAAATATTTGGTTATAGTTAATTTCGAGGTTGTTTAAATGGGTAAACTGGTAAAAATCTTCATTAGTTTCGCAAATATACTTTATATAAATAGTTTTAAAAAATTTCCCTTAATTATTTAACATTTGTTAATGATTTTAAGTCCAGATGACTATCTTTTCTAGTAAACATGCATCAATTTTGCTGAAAAATGTATACTTTTGCAGTCATGAATGCTGATAAGGTTAATTATGTTAAGACGCTTTATGTGAGTGACCTGGATGGGACGCTACTGGGCGAGGACTCGCTGCTGTCGGTTGGTACTATTGCTATGCTCAACCGCATCATCGGCGAGTTGGGCGGCTTGTTTACCGTTGCCACGGCGCGCACCCCTGCCACCGTGGTGCCGCTGATGCAGGAAGTACAGGCCAGGCTTCCGTTTATCGTCATCGGTGGTTCGGCCATGTGGGATCCTGTTACTGGCTGTTACAAGCACACTCGCGGCATCGACGACCTGACTGTCAATGCCGTGGCCGATGTGTTTGACCATCACCACGCCCACCCCTTCATCTACCGCCGTCATGGCGACAGCCTGCTTTATACCCACCACTACGGCCCTATGTCGGCTCAAGAGGAACGCTTTGTCACTGAACGCCAGCATCTGCCGTTGAAAAAGTTTGTCCTTGATGACCCGGGCTACAGGCACAGCGATGACGAGGCATTGCTCATTTTCTCGATGAACAAGTATGCCGTGCTCAAGGCCATTGCCAATGACCTCAAGGCCAACGTGGACACATGCTCGGTGATGCTGTATCATGACATCTTTGACGAGAGTGAGGGCTATCTTGAGATTTTCACAGCGGGTACCAGCAAGGCAGCCGCCATCCGTGACCTGGCCCGCGAGACCGGCGCTGGGCGCATCGTCGTGTTCGGCGACAACCGCAACGACATCAACATGATGCAGGCCGCCGACCACAGTGTCGCCGTGGGCAACGCCTTTGACGAGGTCAAGGCCGCAGCCAGCGAGGTTATCGGCCCTAACACCGCCGACAGCGTCCCCCGCTGGATTGAGCAAGAACTCATGGAAAAAAAAGAAATTGAGCCCTTGGTTTAGACCCACAATAGCAAACTATTGTCTGTTACTTACTACCTGATAATTAAAAAATAACTACCTTTGCACCCACACATGGCAAACCTGCGCAACATATATGACTCACGACGCATCTGGAAGGTGGTCTTTCTTGCCATCTCGCTGCTGCTTGTAGCATTGTTCCTGTACATCTCGAATAACCTGGTCAAGGACCTGGCCATTCAAGAGCGTGAGCGCATGGAAATCTGGGCAGATGCGACCCAGGAACTTGCCACCATGGGCAGTGGCGGCGAGGTCGATGCCGACGGTA
Organism: uncultured Bacteroidales bacterium; assembly: GCA_902774055.1. GTDB lineage: Bacteria > Bacteroidota > Bacteroidia > Bacteroidales > Muribaculaceae > Sodaliphilus. The sequence continues at coordinate 207,008 of CACYGX010000005.1, read as the reverse complement.
ACCCCATCGGGACAAGCGCCACCGACGTCGATTTCCTCTTGAGCATCATCGAGGCTAATCACAACATCCCCGTGTTGCTCGTCGATGACCAAGACAACATCTTGCTGCACCGAAACTTCCGCCTGCCAGAGCCCGAAGACAGCCTTGCGTTCGAGATTTCGCCCACCAACTTGGAGTATCTCAACAAGAAATTGCGTCACCTCAAGGGCAGCGAGAACAAGATTGACATTAAGATTGACCAGAACACGACCCAATACCTCTACTACGAGGACTCCACATTGTTGCGCCGACTTGCCTATTTCCCCTACATCCAACTTGCGGTGCTCATCCTCTTCTTTGCCATCGCCTATTTCGCCCTGATGAGCATCAAGAAGGCCGAGCAGAACAAGGTGTGGGTGGGCTTGTCCAAGGAGACAGCCCATCAGTTGGGAACCCCGATTTCGTCGCTTATGGCATGGACCCAACTGCTTGACACGATGGGCATTGACAAGAGCATCGTCAACGACATGGACAAGGACGTGAAGCGGCTCTCGACCATCGCCGACCGCTTTTCAAAAATCGGTTCGATGCCCGACAAGGAACTTGTATCGATCAACGAGGCTGTCACCAGCAGTCTAGAGTATATGCAGGCTCGCATCCCCAAGCGCGTCAGCCTCTATATCCACACCAATCCCCAGACCAACAACGGCGTGATGCTGAGCCAAACGCTGTTCGCTTGGGTGATGGAGAACCTCACCAAGAATGCCGTCGATGCCATGGATGGCGAGGGACGGCTTGACATCACCGTTGAGGACAGTCCCAACAACGTCGTCATCCTTGTCAAGGATACGGGCAAGGGCATTCACCGCAAGAATTTCAAGAATGTCTTCACCCCTGGCTTCACCACCAAGAAGCGCGGATGGGGACTCGGATTAACCCTTGTCAAACGCATCATTGAGGAGTACCACAACGGCCAGATTTACATCAAGGAATCGGAGGTGGGCAAGGGTACTACATTCGGCATCGAACTGCCCAAAGTCAAATCTTGAGCGCGTCCCAGATGTCATGAGAATATTGCTTTCAACGGCTGATGAGCAGCCCGAATCAATCAAATAACACCATCATGAGCCTTACCGACAACAAGACATCACGCATCACCATGCTCGGCACGGGCAATGCCATGTGCGTCAACTGCTACAACACGTGTTTCTACCTGCGGTCACCACGGGGAGGTATGCTCGTCGATGGCGGGGGCGGAAACGGCATCCTGCAGCAACTCATTGCCGCTAAAATCCCCTTCGAGAGCATCAACCACATGTTTGTCACCCACAGCCACACCGACCACATCATGGGTGCCATCTGGATGATTCGCAAAATCTCACCCATGATTTTCAAGGGCAAACACAAGGGAATTTTCACCATCTACGCCAATGATGTCGTGCTGCATGCCATCAAGACCATGGGTGAACTGATGATTCCCAGCAAAATCTTTAACTCTCTTGGACAGACCATTATCTTGAAAGAAGTCAAGGATGGGGAAGAGGTGGATATCGATGACATGAAAGTGACCTTTTTTGACATCGGCTCGACCAATTTCAAGCAATTCGGATTTAGTGCACAACTACCCGATGAACAACGGCTTGTGTGCTTGGGAGACGAGCCCTACAGCATGCAGAGCGAGCCCTATGCCCGCAACTGCGATTGGCTGATGTGCGAAGCCTTCTGCCTGTACAAGGACCGCTTTGTGTTCAACCCCTACGAGAAAAATCACAGCACCGCTCTCGACGCCGGTATGCTGGCTCAAGAACTCGGCGTGAAACACCTTGTCCTCTACCATACCGAGGACACCCACCTCGACACCCGCGCCGCCACCTACAGCGCCGAAGCATCCCAATACTACAAGGGCCCCATCCTCGTCCCCAACGACCTGGAATCCTTCGACCTCAAGCCAGACAAAAGCAGCGACAGTGCCAAAAACTAAGGTCTAAGACCTAAAGTCTAAAGTCTTTTTAGTAACTTTGCGCCACTTAACGATGAGAGGACGTTGGACATACTGGCTGTTGACAGTTGCCATTGGCTTGCTGCTTGTGGCATGTGCCAGCATCGGGTCGCCCGAAGGCGGTCCGCGTGACTACACGCCGCCGCAAGTGACCAAAACCTCACCGGAGCCAGGATCTGTCAACTTCAAGGGTAACAAGGTGGAAATCACCTTTGACGAAATCGTCAACCTGAAGGACCAGCAAAAGAAAGTCATTGTCTCCCCTGCCCCACGCACTGCGCCCCTCATCCGCGCGGTGGGCAAGAAATTGACCGTAGAATTCCGCGACCCGCTCGAGGAGAACACGACCTATGTCATCGACTTCTCGAACGCCATCGAAGACAACAACGAGGGCAACCAACTGGATGGCTATACTTTTGCCTTCTCGACAGGCGATGAAATCGACTCGCTGGCAGTGTCGGGTATGGTCCTGCGCGCCAAGGACTTGGAGCCGATGCAGCATATTATCGTCGGGCTACACAGCAACCTGGAAGACACGGCTTTCACTAACGTGCCGCTCGAGCGCGTGAGCCGCACCAACGACCGCGGCCAGTTCACCATCCGCAACCTCAAACCAGGCAACTATCACGTGTTTGCCATCAATGACGTTGACGGAGATTATCGCATGGCACGCACCGAAGACATTGCCTTCCTTGACGAAATCGTGGTTCCCGAGACAGCAGAATACACGTCACAGGACACAGTGTTTACCTATGACCGGCGCATCGACACGGTAATGACAGCCACGCACACGCTGTTCCTGCCTAACAACTTGCTGCTGTGCATGTTCAACGAGGGATACCGCTCACACTACATCAGGCAGACCAACCGCCCTGCCGACAACAAGTTGTACGTCCTATTCGGCGCCCCCAACGACACGCTGCCACAGATGGAAGTGCTGCGACCCGCCCAACACGCCCGTGACTGGTGCCGCGTGCAGCGCACACAGGACAATGACTCACTTTTCTACTGGATTACCGACTCGGCGATGATCAAGACCGACACTATCGTCGTGGCAATGACCTACTTGCGCACCGACACCGCCGACATGCTGCAACAGGTGACGGACACCATCCGCTTCGGCTACCGCAAACCCAACGCCCAAATCAAGGAAGAAGAGAAGAAGGCCAAAGAGCGCGAGGAACGTGCCAAACGTCTCAACCAGCTGCTCGAGAAGCAGGAGAAGGCCGCTGCCCAAGGCAAGGAACTCAACGAGGGCGAACTTGAAGAAATCAAGGAACTGCAGCACGGCGAACCCGACGAGACACCAAAACTCAAGATGGAACTCGCCAAAAGCGGCACCATCGATGTTACCGATTCCATCATAGTCACGTTTGACACACCCATCGCCTCGATTGACCCTGGCGGCGTACACCTAGAGGTGAAACGCGACACCCTGTGGCTGCCTTACCCAGGCAAAATGCCACACTTGCGCCCTGTTGATGACCTCAACCCCATGCGTTTCTGGCTGCCTCTCACCATCCTCCCCGACTCCACCTATCGCCTGACCATCGACAGCGCGGCAGTGGTTTCGTCCTATGGACTGGTTAACAACATGTTGAGCAAGGACTTAACGGTCAGGGGGCTGGAAGAATATGCCAATGCCTTTTTCAAGGTCAACGTCAAGGATAGCGCGTTTGTCGAGTTGCTGGCATCTGGCGAGAAGCTGGTGAGAACCGTACCGGTCGAGAATGGTGAATTTGAACTGCTGAACGTAACCCCAGGCACCTACTACCTGCGACTGACGCTGGACAAAAACGGTAACGGCAAGTGGGATACAGGAAACTACAAGAGCCACCTGCAGCCCGAGGAAGTGTATTACTACCCCAAGAAACTGCGGCTGCGCCGCAACTGGGACCTGGACGAGACTTGGAACATCTATGAGACCGCCCTCGACCTGCAAAAGCCCGAGGATATACGTCACAACAAGCCCGAGCGAGCCAAGAACAAGGTAGAAAAGAAGGAGCAGGGCGAGAATGACGACGAGGAAGAAGACGATGAATTTAGCACCGGCTTCAACAACACCTACACGGGCGACAAGTACAACGACAGCAAGAAAAGGCGCAACAACCGTCAGCCGCTGAGGTGATTAATCCTCATGAATCAAGCCCTTAGCACGATCTTTCCTCAACCAGAGGACAAACCATACTATAGCTATCAACGTCACTGAACCGATGACATAATAGGTCAAGTCGGGTCGGCCGAGTGCCTGCGGTGACGCGATCAGGAAGGTGGTGCACACCACAGTCATGAAGATGGCGGGAATCAACGTGATCATATAGGCCTTGTGGTTGCGGGCCAGAAAGACGGTAATCATCCACAGGGTGAACACCGACAGGGCCTGATTGGACCAGCCGAAGTATTGCCACAGCACGTTAAAGCCGTCGGGATTCTCCATTTGCCAGATGAGCAACAGCAGCGAGGCAACAAACAGGGGAACGCTGATCATCAGGCGGCGCACCATGTTCTTCTGCTCGAAGTGGAGGCTCTCGGCAATGATGAGCCTGGCGCTGCGGAAGGCCGTGTCACCACTGGTGATTGGAGCTGCCACCACGCCCAGCACAGCAAGCGTTCCGCCCACGATGCCTAACCAGCCGCTGCACACGAGTTTCACCACCTGGGGAGCCTTGAAGTACTGTATCAAGGTCTGGCCGTCAGCCAACTGCACCTGAGCCATGAATTTAGTCACCTCCTCGGCGCTGACGACCTCTTTCCAGCCGCCATAGTAGAAGAAATAGGACGAAACGGTAGCCCAGATGAGAGCCACAAGACCCTCGGTAATCATCGCGCCATAGAAGACTGGTCTTGCCAAGCGCTCACTCTTGAGGCAACGGGCCATGAGAGGACTCTGCGTGGCATGGAAGCCGCTGATAGCGCCACAGGCGATGGTAATGAACAGGCATGGGAAAACGGGATTATTCTGCAAGTAAGCCACAATGCCCAGGGTGTCTTTGCCATCAACAACCTGGTTTGAAGTCCACTGCGACATGTCGGCCATATTCCACAACTCGGGCACATGGGGCATCTTCACAAACAGCCCTATCAACAGACCTGCCGCCATCACCAGCAGCGCAATGGCAAACAACGGGTAAACCCTGCCGATAATCTTGTCGATGGGCAACAACGTGGCAATGATATAGTAGGCAAAGATGATGACAATCCACACGATAGTAGAGTCATTGCCGCCCCACATGCTGGAGAGGATGAGCGCGGGGCTATAGACAAACACGGCTCCTACCATCATCAGCAGCAGCACTGTAAAGACGAGCATCACGTTGCGCGCACCGCCGCCCAGGTACTTGCCGATGAGCGTCGGCAGGTTGGCGCCATCGTGGCGCAACGAGAGCATGCCGCTCATGAAGTCATGCACCGCACCGGCAAATATACAGCCCAGCACAATCCACAGGTAGGATGCCGGGCCAAACCACATACCCATGATGGCACCAAAGATGGGTCCCGTACCCGCAATGTTCAGGAACTGGATCATGAACACCTTCCACGTGGGCAACGCCACATAGTCCACACCGTCGGCAAGCCGCACAGCGGGCGTCTCGCGGTCATCGGGACGCATAATGCGTTCCATGATAGCACCATACACTAGGTAGCCCAATACCAGGGCAATAAGGCTGATTACAAAAGTTATCATTGTCTCGTCTCTAATTGTCAAAATTGATTATATCTCGCAAAATTACTAATAATCACGAAAACCAAGCCGTTGTCACCTCAAAAATCTTTAACCCGGACTCATAAATCACTCTGGCCGCAAACATGGGCAAAAATCGGCCTGGTTTTACAAATGCAAATGTTAAAATCTTCAAAAAAACGTACGTAATTTGAAAATATTTGGTCAAAATTGACTGTTTTTGGCTGTTTTTTTGCTTTTTTTCAATATTTCTTTTGGCTATTTTAATTTTTGTTTGCAAATTTGCATTTTCAATGGCATTTTGGCCTTATCACATAGTGATAACAGCGGCATAAAGAAAACAAACGAATTATAACTATTTATATCAATTTTCTTAACTAAAAAGTAAGTGCGTATGAAAAAACAATTAGCACTGTTGGCCGCGCTGGCAATCGCCTGCGGAGCTCCTGCTGGGATGACTTCTCTCCCCAGCACGGGTTTCACAGCCCAGGCGCAGACCAACAAAGTCTCTGGCGTCATACGTGACGCACAAGGTGAGCCTCTCATCGGCGCGACCGTCAAGGTCAAGGGTACCAACCGCGGTGCCGCCACCGATGTTGACGGCAAGTATTCAATCAACGCCAACCCTGGTGACGTGCTCGTCGTTTCCTACATCGGCAGCAAGCCCAAGGAGATTACCGTGGGCAGCGGCAACATGGACATCACCATGGAAGCTGGCGACCAGGTACTCGACGAGGTGGTTGTAACCGCCCTCGGTATCCGCAAGGACAAGAAGTCACTGGGTTATGCCGTTGACGACTTGAAGGCCGAAGAGCTGATGCGCAACAAGAACACCAACGCCATCAACTCACTGGCTGGTAAGATTGCCGGTGTGAACATCACCCAGTCATCAGGTGCCGCTGGTTCGGGTGCCCAGATCATCCTGCGTGGTGGTACTTCGCTGGAGCGCGACAACCAACCGCTGTTCGTTGTGGATGGTGTCATCTATGACAACTCGACCTCAGTAGTCGGCAACTCCGCTTTTGATGGTATGTTGAGTACAGCTACCACCAACTCTAACCGTGTGATGGATATCAACCCCGAGGATATCGAGAGCATGAGTGTCCTCAAGGGTCCGGCCGCATCGGCATTGTACGGCTCCAAGGCCGCCAATGGTGTGGTTATCATCACCACCAAGAAGGGTAAGGAAGGCCACGTGGAGGTTAACTTGAACGCCAAGTTCATCACCACTTGGGCAAAATCACTTCCCAAGACCCAGAAGAAATACAAACGCGGTTACATTTCGCAGGAGTACAACGAAGATGGTTCCTACAAGGATTTCATCTATGACGAGAGGAGCTATTCTTCATGGGGTGCTCCCGCTGCAGCTAACGAACCCGTGTTTGACAACATCAAGGACTTCTTTGTAAGGGGTAATGCTTGGGATACCAACGTGAGCGTTAGCGGTGGTACCAAGTACAACAACTTCTTCCTGAGCGGTTCTTACTATGACCAGGATGGTATCATCCCCACCACGGGCTATACCAAGACTACCTTCCGCTTCAATGGCGAGCAGCGCTTTGGCCACTTCACCTTTGGTGCCAATACCGCCTATAGCCAAGCCCGCACCACCAAGACGCTGACCAGTGCTCAGCTCTATGGTGACGCAGGTGGTGGTACCATGTATTCAGTTTACAACTGGAGCCCGTTCGAGAACATGAAGAATTACCTGAACGAGGACGGCACGCGTGCCAGCATTCGCCCCGACCTGGATCCCTGGGATGAGCGCAACAATCCCTACTGGATCCTCAACAAGGATAAGCTGACCGATGACACCGAGCGTTTCACCGGCAACTTCAATGTGAAGTGGGACGTATTTGACTGGTGGTGGATCAGCTACCGCATGGGTGTTGACTCCTACACGACCGAGAACACCAACACACTTGCTGCTGGCGGTACTCACAAGGAGGCCTGGAAGAACGGTATGCTCAGTGAGAACTCGATGCGTTATCGTTACCTGTCCAACAACCTGATGACCAACTTCGGCAAGCAGTTTGGTAACTTCAACTTAAACTTGCTGTTGGGTGGTACTACCGAGTACACCAGGCGTGTAAGGAACTCACGCATGGCTTGGAACTTCCAGGTGCCCGACTTCTACGCATTTGACAACGCCTTGAAGGATGAGCGCGACTTCTCTAACTACAAGAGCCGCAAGCGCTTGGCTGGCGTCTTTGGCGAATTCCGCGTTGACTGGCGCAGTGCTCTGTTCCTGACCGTGACTGGCCGTAATGACTGGTCATCGACCCTTCCCAAACAAAACCGCAGCTACTTCTATCCCAGCGTGAGCGGTGCCGTTGTATTCACCGAGCTGATGGGTGACTCACGTCCCGATTGGCTGACCTTCGGTAAGATCCGTGCCAGCTGGGCTAAGGTAGGTAAAGATACCGAGCCCTACGTGACCAACACCTATCTGTGGCCCGTGGGCACTTACTTGAATGGCATGACCGGTGTGGCTAACACCTGGACAACCGGTAACCCCTTCTTGAAACCTGAGATCACCAAGTCGACCGAGGTTGGTATTGAGATGCGCTTCTTCAACAACCGCCTGCACTTCGACTATGCTTACTACACCAACAACTCCTACAACCAGATTCTGGAGCCCCGTCTGTCTAACTACATCGGCTACATCCTGCGCAAGGTAAATGCTGGTGATATCTACAACAAGGGTATGGAGCTCACAATTGGTGGTACCCCCATCAAGACCCGTGACTTCACCTGGGAGACCAACCTGATCATGAGTGGTAACCGTGGTACCGTTAAGAACCTCATCGACGGCGTGGACATCCTCTACGTGACCGACGTTCAGGTGGGTAGCGCTCGCGCTGCTTCATTCAACGGTGGTAACTTCATGGCTATCAGTGGTAGCGAGTTGGATCGCGATCCCAATGGCAACTTGGTACTTGACGGCAACAACATGCCCACTGGTGGCAAGAATGACAAACTGGAAATCGGTAACCGTGAGCCCAAGTTCTCAGGCGGTTGGAACAACACCCTGTCCTGGAGAAACTGGACATTCAACATGCTGTGGGAATTCCGCGTTGGTGGTCATGTTTACAATGGTACCCTCTACTCGATGGTTAGCAACGGTACTGCAGCCATGACCGAGGGCCGCAATCGCCTTGAAATCTCTGGTGTTCATCAGACTGGCACCAAGGATGTTGTTGGTGAGGATGGCAAAACCACCAAGGTTCCCGTTTACTCCGATCCTACTACCTATGTCTTTGAGGCTGGTAAGCTCTATGACTACAATGGCAAGCAGACTCCTGGTGAGTGGATTATCAACAACTACTACACCGACTACTACCTGAAGGAGAGCGCCAACTTCATGAAGAAGGTTAACGCCCTGCGCCTGCGCACGATTTCACTGTCCTACGCTCTGCCCAAGTCGTTACTTGCTCGCACTAAGTACATCAAGGCTTGTTCGTTGACCGCTACGGGTAACAACCTGCTGCTGTTCACCAACTATGATGGTGATCCCGAGGTAGCTGTTGCTGGCTCTGGTGCCGTAGGTTCAAGCTCGGTAGGTATCGACTATTGCGGCGTTCCCGCTACCGCCAGTCTCGCCTTTGGTGTTAACATGACCTTTGGCACCGACTATGAGACTGTTAAGCCCGCTACCACTAACACGAACGTGCTCAATGACCAGATCAACGAGCTGCGTGGTAAACTCGCTGACCTCGAGAAGCACTACAGTGGTCGCCTGGCTGACCTGCAGAACCAGCTCAATGCTGCCAACAACCGCAACGCTCAGTTGAAGAAGGATCTCGACGACTGCGTGAAGAGCAAATCTGGCATGATTGACAAGTCCCTGCAGTACATGACTATCCTGTGCCACTTCCCCGTTAACAAGACTGCCGTCACCGCTGACCAGCAGCCCAACGTGGAGCGTGTTGCTGCTTACATGAAGAGCCATCCCGAGGCTTCTTGCACCATCAACGGTTATGCTTCTAAGGACGGTCCCCTTGACCACAACATCAAGCTCGCCGAGGGTCGTGCCGCCAGCGTGAAGGATATGCTCGTCAACAAGTATGGTATCGATGCCAAGCGCATCAACGCTAAAGGCCAGGGCGTCAGCAACATGTTTGATGAACTGAGCTGGAACCGCGTTTCAATCTGTGAAATTATTGTGAAGTAATTAATAACCATAAAAAACAGATATAATATGAAACTTCGTAAATCAATTATACTGTGTGGATTGGCTGCTGCGGCGTTGTCGATGACATCCTGTAACGACTGGCTGGATGTGAACAACGACCCCAATACACCGACCTCGGCCGATGCCAGTTATGCTAACCGCATGACTTACATGCAACACTATAGCCTTGCGTCCTACATGATTCCGTCGTCCAACTCCGCTTACTACTGCGGTCAGTTGGCAACGATCACCGGTGGCCAGCAGACGGCAGCCATGAACTGGAACCTGGGTGGCGCAAATCGTGCTAATCACGCTCAACAATGGTTCCTTGTCCCTGTGGGCGGCAACCTGCCAGACCTCTATAACAGCGCTATGAACGACGGCGCTTATCACTATGCTGCCGTCGCATGCTACTTCAAGGCTTTCGGTTTCATGAATATGACCGACCTCTTCGGCGAGGCCCCCTTTGATGAAGCCTTTGGTGCTTCTGTCGCTCCCAAGTACAACACCGGCAAGGAAGTGTTCATGGGTTGCATCAACCTGATTGACGAGGCCATCGAATTGTTCCAGAAGGAACAGAAAGAAGGTGCACTCCCCTTGAGCGATGGTGACATGTGGAACGGTGGTGACACTGGCAAATGGCTCAAACTGTGTTACTTCATGAAGGCTCGCTGGCTCAACCACTTGAGCAAGAAGCAACCCGGTAGCTACAAGGATGGCAAGTATGACCAGGCAACCATTCTCGAGTGTCTGTCAAAGGCCATGCAAAGCAATGCCGACAACACCGTTGTTTATCACGAGGATAACAACAGCAGCACTTGGGATCATGAGGGTTGGAATGAGCCCGTTGACTACTCGACGCTGTACTCTTGCATTGGCATGAACAACAACCGTATGTTTGTTTCCAAGTGCTTCTATGACAACCTGACTAACTTTGCTGGCAATGGTGTCGAGGACCCCCGTGCCGACAAGTTTATCCCCTGGTGTCGTTCGGTCAAGAGTGCAGACACTCCTGCTGAGATTAAGTGGAGTGCAGACGGCAAGTGGCGTCGTTCGCTGGGTGTTGACTTGAACTCCAATATTATCAGCATCCAAGGGCCATCAGCTTCCTCATATAAATTGAGGTACTTTGATGCCGATTCCAACGAGGTGACAACCGAAAAAGCTTCTGTTAGATATGAACCTGCTGGATGGTATATCAATTCAACTGACGCAGCTCGTTTAGGCGATACAGTTTACATTCAAGGTCTGTCTGGCTCAGTTGGTTATGGCGGTGGCAAAGATATGCTTGCTCGCAGATCCACCTATAAAGGAGTTGGCGTTGACGAAGCGGCTCTCTCAGGTGTATTCTGGACCCGTCCCACTTCACCTACGGTAGTGGGCTCCTATGCTGAGGCTTGTATGATTAAGGCTGAGGTGCTCTTCCGTCAGGGTAAGACTGCCGAGGCTTACAATGCATATCGCGAGGGCATCAAGGCACACATCGAGTTCGTTAATGACGTGTGCAAGCGTTGGCTTAGTGGTGATCCCAAACAGGTTGAGGCATTGACTACATGCCCCTCATTCACCCCGATGAATCAGGCCGATATTGACAACTACTTGAATAATGGTATTGGTACCGCTGGTGACCTCACCATGGGCAAGATCATGACTCAGAAGCAGTTTGTCATCTTCTTCACCAACGAGATGTGGCTTGACATGCGTCGCATGGATTACAATCCCGAGTACTTCTTGAGATGGCACAAGCCGTTCATGTATGAAAACAATGCAAGCTACAAGACGTACTGTCCTGATGGCAAATATCCTCGCCGTTGGGGCCAGGCTTCCTACGAGAAGGACTACAACACTACTAATCTCGATGCAATTGGCGATCAAGTGCCTGGTGCACGTGACCTCCCCGCTGGAGCAAACGGCAAGTGGTATCTCTCTGACCAAATCTGCACCCTGCCCGTATGGTGGGACAGCACTCAGGAGTAATCCCCTAGCCTAACCCATTAAAAACGTCCGCCGCGGCTGTGAGCCACGGCGGCGTTTTTTATTGTAACAGTCTGTAATGTGGGTTTACTCGGTGGGCGGAGTGTCGATATCTACAACAGGAGCGGTCTGCAACATGCTGCGGTAGAGGTCTGTCATCTTCTGGTAGAAGTTGGGATAATCCAGGTGGCTCTGGAAATCCTTCTGAGCCTGGGTGCCCATGCGTGATCGCGTAGCAGTGTCAGTAATCAACTGGTTGATGGCATGGGTCAACGCCTGTTCGTCGCCCGGAGGCACAAGCAGACCGTTCACACCGTCGGTCACATACTCTGGCTGAGCGCCGTTGTTGCTGCAGATGTGTGCCTTGCCGGCCATCATGTATTCCAGATTGGCAATTCCAAGGGCCTCGGGCTGAATCGACGGCAGGACGCCAAAGTCGGCTTGTCGCAGGTATTCCAGAATATTATCCCTAAATCCCAACAGCGACACATTGTTTACCATGCCGGCAGCAACGATAAAGCCCTTGATTTTGGCCTTGTATTTGGGCTGTCCGTCGCCAATGATGGCCAAGTGGTACCTAGACCTGTCCACATGGGTTAACGCGCCCAGAAGGGCATCCAGGCCCTTTTCAGGCGCCAGTTTGCCATGGTACATAATGAGCGCCTGGTGACTGTCAAGCCCTAGCTCGCGGCGCAGGTCGGGCACCTGGGTGCCGATCTGGCTATCGCACACGCTGTCACGCAACACAACGCCACGGTCGCGATAGGGCTTCTTGGCCTTACCCAGGAAGGCGTCACGCGCCATCTCGGACGAGAAAACGAAGCAGTCGATAGACTTGTACAACTTGGTGTACATGTAGTTCTTCTTGGGCTTATACACGCCGTGAACGCTCACCACAACGCGAGTGTCGCGATTCTCGCTGATGCGACGCGACATCACAGCCATGAAAGCATCCTTGAAACTGTGCACATGGATGATGTTTTGACCCTTGCGCAGCAGGCGCGCAAAACGCACAGGACTATCGATGTCGGTCACACCCTTGAGCGGCAGGATGGAAATGGGAATCTCCAACCTGCGATACTGCTTAAGCACTACAGGATGCTTGCGGCACACCACCTCGACATAGAAGTCAGGATCCAAGCGCAAGCGATCTACCAAATCATAGGTATATTGCTCAGCACCAGTCCAGTGCTTGTTGGAAACAATATGGAAAACGTTTATCATCAGAAAAGGTTATATTTTGTCACGTGTCGCAATGGCAAATGCCCTGCGAGGGCACGAAGATAGACATTTTTTCTGGCATATGACTACCAAAAGGCTAAAAAAATCAGTCAACCTTCACAGGCAGACTGAAAAAACTTGCTTAATCACAGAGTGGGTAAACCACCCTTAATCAAATAACACTTTTCAAGGATACTACTTCCATTCTCGTATTATTAATGCACATTTCTATTAGATCGTATCCATAATACCTAAAGTCATCTCTCACATTAAGCTATTACAGCTTTTAGATGTAACTCTTAAGCTTTGCAAATTTACAACGATTTTTCTAATCGTGTAACGCCTGTCAATAGGCTCATTGATTTTTATTGCTGCATATCAATTTTTTTGACGATTATGCACCACAATAGCACCGATTTCGTACGATGAAATCGGAATATTTTGAATGAAACTAATAATAAGTACTATTGCTGGTTTCTCCACACATTTGGACTCTTCCCAACCATTTTCTTGAAGGTAATGGAGAAGGTCGAGGGCGACGAGAAGCCCACCCTAGTGGCGATCTGCTCTATGGAGTCCGAGGGGTGTGACATCATCAAGGACTGCGCTTCGGCAATACGTATCTTGGCCACCCATTCATAGAAAGTGACCTGACGCACCTCGTTCAAATAGCGGGACAGATAGCTGCGGTTAGTACCCATTTCGCGTGCAGCCTGCTCGATAGTGATGCCAGGCGTGCGATATCCGCCACGTTCACACCAGCGCGCTACCTTGTCCTGAATCACCTCGGTGAGTGAGTCACTCAGTGTAATGCCACGGCGGCTAACCCTCTCTTGTGGCTCAGCCACCTTGCCACCATCAACATCTTCGCTAACACTCTCTACAGCAGCATCTTCTGTCTGTTCCGAGGGATCATCTAACGTAGCCGCATACGAACCGTAATCGGTCGAGAAATTCATGATACAGATAAAGGAATAGATAAACATGATGATGCCCAGCGGCACCTGACAAATGCCATACCAACGCGGCAACCACACGACAAAAGGCGCCGAAATAAGGAACAGCACAACACCCACACCAACTCCCGGCATCCAGCGTATCAGGTTTTCGACTACATCCGAATAGTACTTGCGCAGGTTATCTATCGCCTTGCGGTAAAGCACAAAGCTCTTGTAAATACACAAACAAGTGATGAGAAACAATAGCACGCTACATACCAGCACGCCCCATACCCTCCATTTCATCACAGGAAGGAAATAGTTGACTATGAGAATAATAGCATAGACCGCTAGGAGGGCCAAGGCAAAGTTTTTTTGTCGTCTCGTTACGAGTTCCGGACTCATCATGGCACAATAACCGACGGCCAGCAACAACGCAGCAGCACAAAAGGTAAACAGATAAACCGACACCGATAGGATGGGGTCAGCGATCTCAAAGATGTGCATCAACCACTGGAATAGGATTTCCCCACCAAAAAGCAACAAGGCAACGGCACAGGTCTTTTTTCCCCGATTGTAATGAGCATAGCTGCTAGTGCGAGGCCCCTTGATCAACAACAAGAAAAGACCAAGCAGAAAGGCTACAACCCACCCCGCCATAACGATATTCACCTCAACTCTCTCAGATATCATGCTACGCTCAATGTAACAACAGTATAATATAGAAATATGCTACAAAAGTAGTACTTTTCGGCATTAAAAAAGCCCCTTTAGCACCGATTTTGAGCGAAATTTCGTCATTTCCAATAATTATTGTTATTTTTGCCACAAGAAAAGAGCCAGACTATGCTGGAATCACTATACGAATACTCCCAGTTGTGCTGCATCGTGGAAACGGTGGTTTTCGGCATCACCCTGATGTTTATCGGTAACGACAGGGTAAAGAATTCGTCATGGTTGAAGCGAGCCAAATGGGCTATCGCCCTGGTGCTGTTGCTTGTGGGAGGATTCACAATGTTGCAATACAGCATCAACATGAAAGTTCTGTACCCAGAATATAACACTGCTCTCAACATCAGCATGCTATATTGCGTGACGTTCCTGCTGGCCATCGCTTTCCTGCCCGTGGCAAACAAGGCGCGCACGAACCATTCGAAGATTTACGCCACACTGGTAGTGTTTGTATTATGCGGAGCTCTTGTGTGGATATCTACACTGGTCGAATCGTCGATAGCGACTATCTTGAGGGTATGCTCTCTCGCTCTCTATCTGTTTGAGTTAGTGAGGATTACAATATCTTTTGTGCTTAGCTTCAAGATGTATGACCGACACAAAACGACACAACGAAGCGAAAATGAAGCGCGCATTTCTTACCTCACGCTTCTAGCGCAATGTGTGATAGCACTGTCGATATATGCGTTACTCTATGTGCTCCTCATATTGTGGTCCGAAAAAACACTCGCCTTCTTCAATTTTGCTACACTGCCGCTGTGGGTCTACGTATTCGTGACCTTTGTCAACATCATTATCAATTACTTGCCAAACGATAGCGAAATACGCCCACAAATATCTGATATAGAGCAAAATACGCTATCAACCTCTCAACAAGACAACTTGAAAGCCAAGTTAGGCCGCTGGATCTCAACCCGCGACTACTGCAAGCGTGGCATCACCCTAATTCAGGTGGCAGAACAATTGGGGACCAACCGAACATATCTTTCTCGCTACATCAATGATACCACCGGAGACAACTTCAACACCTGGCTCACTCGGCTCCGCATCGAGGAGGCCAAGCGCCTGCTCATCTCCTCCCCCGCCCTATCGATCGACAAAGTGGCATGGAAAGTCGGCTTTGCCTCCAAATCCCACTTTATGAGTTCGTTCAAGTCTCTGGTGGGCACCACACCCGGGCAATGGCGCGAGCAGAATTGGGAAACCCCTACCCCACCCTCAATCACACAATAAGGTGCAGTGAACACCATGGTCACCGCACCTTAATACTGAGATTCTTGTTGTAGACTCTCCCCTACTCTATGGCATTATTTCTTGCCCTTTTCCTCGTTTTGATCTGGAGCATTGAACAGTTCCTTGATGCCACCGATGGAACCTAACAAGTTAGTAGCCTCGTACGGCAGATAAACCGTCTTGGTCTTATCACCGCTAGCCACAGTGTCAAGCATCTGGATATACTTCTGAGCCAGCAGATAGTTAGCGGGATTTGTGCTCTTACCTACAGCCTGAGTAATCCTGTCGATGGCGATAGCCTCGGCCTCAGCCTTGCGAATGCGGGCCTGGGCCTCACCCTCGGCACGAAGGATCTCAGTCTGCTTGTCGGCCTCGGCCTGATTGATGCGCGCGGTCTTTTGACCCTCGGACTGCAGGATGGCGGCCTGTTTCTGACCCTCACTGGTCAAGATGGTCGCACGCTTGTTACGCTCGGCCTGCATTTGCTTTTCCATCGCTTGGAGCACCGTTTGAGGCGGCTGAATATCCTGCAACTCAACGCGGTTGACCTTGATACCCCACTTGTTGGTGGCATCGTCCAGCACAGTGCGCAGCTTGGAGTTGATGGTGTCACGCGAGGTAAGCGTCTGGTCCAGTTCGAGTTCACCGATAATGTTACGCAACGTGGTCTGAGTCAACTTCTCAATAGCGTTAGGAAGGTTGTTGATCTCATACACAGCCTTAAACGGATCCACAATCTGGAAATAGAGCAAGGCATTGATTTGAGTCAAGACGTTATCCTTAGTAATCACGTTCTGCTTGTCAAAGTCATAAACTTGCTCACGCAGGTCGATGGAGTTGGTGGTACGATAACGGCCGTGTTCATAGGCGATAATGCTCTTGGGACGGTCGATAAAGGGAATAATCAGGTTGATACCGGGCTTGAGCGTGGCGTAGTATTTACCCAGTCGCTCAATGATCTTGGTCTCGCTCTGCGGAATAATCACAAGCGCGCTCTTTACAAGTATCAGAGCCAGCAAAATGATAACAATGAAAAAAATGGTTACAGGTGTCATATCTATTGGGTTTTAAGTATTAATCGTTTAATAAGAGGTAATATGCCTTTATTCAACAGGCTCTACAGTGAGGATAATGCTGTCCATCTTGACAACACGCACGCGCACGTCCTTGTCAATGGCACCGCCATCAAGACTGAGGCACTTCCAGTCATCGCCATCAATAGCCACGCGGCCATAGCCACCAGCCACGACAGGCTCACTGATTCGTCCCACCTGGCCAATCATGGCCTCGGCATTGCTCAGTCGTTCACGTTGGGGCTTGTGAAGTTTCTTGAGCAGCGTGGGACGTACCAACAGCAGGCTCAAGGCCGACACGACAGCAAAAACAATGATCTGAACAGTGAGTGATGCACCGCATCCGGCAAATATTGCACTTGCGGCAGCACCAATAGCAAAGCACAAAATGAAGAAATCTCCAGACGAAAGCTCAAGAATCAAGCACACGATGCTAATGATAACCCAAATGAGCCAGAGGTTAGATGTGAAATACTGTATCATAATATCAAAATTTATTATGTTGTTAAATTATATTCAATGTCTCTAGTGTGCAAACAGGTCTCTCGCTAGATTCCCTCAAAGGTACAGATTTATTAACACATCTGCAAATTTAATGCCAAAAATCCACAAGAATTCCCGCCCAATCTCCCGAAAGCGCTGGATTTTTCAATTCTCAGCGGGTTAAAATGCGGTTTTGCGCTGTATTTCAGCCTGTTTGGGCATTTTGTGGATTTCATCAGAAAAATCGGGTAGAGGAGCAAAAGCACGTCATCGCAGCCTCCAGACCAATTGGACGTTATTCTTGGCTGAACAGCGCACAAAACTTGGGGCATTTTGCTGGTTTATCAAATAATTGTGTTATCTTTGTGTCCTGTTTTTCCAAGATACATGAGAAATGACCGAAATCAACTACATGGTACAAGGTAATGCCGCAATGCCTGACCTCAACGAGAAGGCAATGCAGGAATGGATTGTAGCAGTGGCCCAACAGCACCATCAGCGAGTGGGATGCTTGACCTACGTCTTCTGTGACGACGAGTACATCCTGCAGACCAACCGCGAGTTCTTGGGGCATGACTATTACACCGACATCATCACCTTTGACTACACCAATTCGCGTCACATCGCGGGCGATATGGTCATCTCGCTCGATACCGTCCGCAGCAATGCTGAGATGCTAGGCACCCCCTATGACACAGAGCTCATGCGGGTCATCATTCATGGCGTGCTGCACTTGTGCGGCATCAATGACAAGGGACCAGGTGAGCGCGAAATCATGGAACAACACGAAAATGCAGCCCTAAGCATCCTTCCCGATAACGTATTCAATAAGTAAAATGAGGCGCGACTATGACGTCATAGTGGTGGGTGCCGGCCATGCCGGTTGCGAGGCCGCTTGTGCGGCAGCTCGCTTGGGTTCATGCACCCTGCTCATCACCATCGACATGAACAAGATTGCCCAAATGAGTTGCAATCCTGCCGTCGGCGGTATTGCCAAGGGTCAAATCGTGCGCGAAATTGACGCCCTAGGCGGCCAGATGGGCATTGTCACCGACCGCAGCAGCATCCAGTTCAGGATGCTCAACCGCAGCAAGGGTCCCGCCATGTGGAGTCCGCGTTCACAGAGCGACCGCCAACAGTTTATCTTGGAATGGAGAAATGTGCTGGAGAACACGCCCAATCTGTACATGTGGCAAGATTCAGTCGATGAATTCGTCATCGAGGGTGGGGTAGTGAAGGGTGTTAAAACCGCCCTCGGGATGAATTTCCAAGCCCAAGCTGTTATCCTTACCGCTGGCACGTTCCTTAACGGATTGATGCACGTGGGCCCCGTCAAGACTCCAGGCGGGCGCGTTTCGGAGCCCCCCGCAAGAGGCATCACCGAACAATTGGCATCATTCGGCTTTACGGTCGGACGCATGAAAACTGGTACGCCACCCCGACTCGACGAGCGCACCATCGACTTTTCACAGGCCATCAAGCAGGAGGGGGAACAGGATTTCCACCACTTCTCATTCCTGCCGGGCACGACATCACGGCTGCCACAACGTCCATGCTGGATCGTTCACACCAACGAGCAAGTGCATGAAGTGCTGCGCAAGGGACTTCCACAATCACCGCTCTATAATGGCCAAATCACAAGCATCGGTCCCCGTTACTGCCCCAGTATCGAGACCAAGATTGTGACCTTTGCCGACAAGACCTCGCACCAGCTCTTCATCGAACCAGAAGGCGCCCAGACTCACGAGATGTACCTCAACGGATTCTCATCTTCGTTGCCCTGGGACGTGCAGATTGAAGCACTGCGGCACATCCCCGCCCTGCGTGACGTGCATGCATTCCGTCCCGGATATGCCATCGAATATGACTTCTTTGACCCCACACAACTCACCCACACCCTCGAGTCAAAATTGGTGAAGAACCTGTTCCTCGCTGGCCAGGTCAACGGCACCACGGGCTATGAGGAGGCAGCGGGTCAAGGTCTCATCGCGGGTATCAATGCGCACCAGAATGTGACCGGCGGAGAGCCCTTTACCCTGGCACGCAATGAGGCCTATATTGGTGTCCTCATCGATGACTTGGTGACCTGTGGCGTGGATGAGCCCTACCGCATGTTCACCTCGCGTGCCGAGCATCGCATCCTGCTGCGCCAGGATGACGCCGACATGCGGTTGACCGAACGAGGCTATCAGCTGGGATTAGCCACCCCCGAGCGTTATGAACTGATGCGCTCCAAGCGAGAGCAGATTGACAGGCTCACAGCCTTCTGCCGCGACTTCACCGTCAAGGCTGCCGTTATCAACCCCACGCTCGAGGCACTAGGCATGCAGCCCCTGAGCCAAGGCCAACGCCTGCACGATCTGCTGCTGAGGCCACAACTCAACATGGAAATTCTTGCCAAGGCGTTGCCCGAACTGCAAGCCCAAATCGAAGCGCTCGAAGGCGACCGCCGCGAGGAGATCCTCGAGGCTGCTGAAATCGCCATCAAGTATCGCGGCTACATCGAGCGGGAGAGTGCCATCGCCGAACGCGTTTCGCGACTCGACAACGTGACACTGAAAGGCAAATTTGACTATACCCAGATACACCAAATCTCGACCGAAGCCCGACAAAAATTACAGGCCATCGACCCCGAGACAGTGGGGCAGGCGTCACGCATCCCCGGTGTGTCTCCTAGCGATATCAACATCCTGCTCGTGCTATTGGGCAGATAATTGTTCCACGTGAAACAAAATTAACCTAATATACTGATTTACAATGAATAAGCAAGATTTAGAAAGAGTAAAAAGTGTGGTACGCAACATACCCGACTTTCCTGTTCCTGGCATCCAGTTTAAGGACCTTACCACAGCCTTTAAGGACCCCGAGGCACTTCAAATCATGACCCAGGCCATGGCTGACCTGTACCGTGACAAAGGCATCACCCGCGTGGTGGGCATCGAGGCCCGCGGCTTTATCGGCGGCGCCATCCTCGCCACCCAACTGAATGCTGGTTTTGTCCCCCTGCGCAAGCCAGGCAAATTGCCCGCTGAGGTCATCCAGATGTCGTACACCAAGGAATATGGCACCGACACCATCGAGATCCACAAGGACGCTATCACACCCGACGATGTTGTGGTCATCCACGATGACCTGCTGGCCACCGGTGGCACCATGCTGGCCGCCTATGAGCTCGTGAAATCGATGAATCCCAAAAAGATTTATATCAATTTCATCTGCGACCTGGAGGCTCTCAAGGGCCGCGACGTGTTCCCGCCCGAGGTAGAGGTAACCTCGCTGTTTACCTTCTAACCAGGTTACACAACCGCGCCAGCATTGCGCCGAAAATAGGAGATACCCATGACCGACGACCTCAAGCTTAAGTTGTCGTTGCTACCCGACGAGCCCGGCGTGTACCGTTACCGCAATCGGGAGGGCACCATCATATATGTGGGCAAGGCCAAGAACCTGAAACGTCGCGTCAATTCCTATTTTAACCGTGAACACGAGTCGGTGCGCACTACCATGCTCGTGCGCAACATCGCCGACCTGGAATATACCGTCGTCAATACCGAGGAAGAAGCCCTCGACCTCGAGAATGCACTCATCAAGGAGTATCAGCCACGCTACAATGTGCTGCTCAAGGATGACAAGAGTTACCCCTGGATTTGTGTCTCGGCTGGCCTGTACCCACGGGTCTATATCACCCGAGACGCACGCGCCAAGGGTGACCGTTTTTATGGACCTTATCCGCGTGCCGAGGTCGCCAAAGTGTTGATTGACACCATCCGACAGATTTACCCGTTGCGCACCTGCCGCCTAAATGTTTCACGTGAAACAATCGAAGGAGGCAAGCACCGCCTGTGCCTGCAGTACCACATTCACCGCTGCCAGGGCTGCTGCCAGGGACTGGTATCACCAGAACAATACGGGGAATACATCAACGAAATCCGCCAAATCCTCAACGGCGACACCCATACCCTGATGGATGTACTCATGCAGCAGATGCAGCAACTGGCCAGCGAGTTGCGCTTTGAGGAAGCCGAGGTCATCAAGCGTCGGTACAAACTGCTGGAGCATGTGCGTCGTCGCTCTGTCATTGTGAGCCCGAGCATCCACAACATCGACGTGTTCGGCCTGCTGCGTGATGATGATGCCGCATGGGTAAGCTTCATGCACGTGCGGGGTGGGGCAGTGGTGCAATCGTTGACGCTGGAGTACCGCCTCTCGACGCGCGAGGAAACCGATGCCGAAATCATGTCGATGGCCATTGCCGAGGTGCATCAACGGTTTGCCGAGACCTACCAGCGCGACCATGTGACCGAGGTCATCATCAACGTCACACCAGATGTTGAATTTGAAGGGATGACCTTTACCATTCCCCAACGGGGCGACAAGAAGCATCTGCTTGATATCGCCATCAAAAACGCAACCCAAAAGCGCACCGAGCGCCTGCGCATGATGGAAAAGCTCAATCCTGAGCAACGTACGACCCGCACGCTCACCACCATGCAGCGCGACCTTCGTCTGACTGTCATTCCGCGCCACATCGAGTGTTTTGACAACAGCAACATCAGCGGAGCCAATCCTGTGGCATCGTGCGTGGTTTTCCGCAATGCTAAACCCTCCAAGAAAGAATACCGGCATTTCAACATCAAGACCGTGGAGGGGGCCGATGACTTCGCCTCGATGCGCGAAGTGGTTACCCGACGCTATAGCCGAATGATTCAGGAAAACGAGGAACTGCCTCAATTGCTCATCGTCGATGGCGGCAAGGGGCAGGTGACCTCGGCGCTCGAAGCGCTTGACGAAATCGGCCTACAGGGACAAATAGCCGTTGTGGGCATCGCTAAGCGCCTGAACGAGGTCTATTTCCCTGGCGACAGTATTCCACTCTATATCGACAAGAATAGCGAAACGCTTCACGTTATCCAACGCTTGCGCGACGAGGCCCATCGTTTCGCCATCACCTTCCATCGCAAGCAACGCAGCAAAAAACAGGTGCATAGCGCCCTAGACGATGTACCAGGAATCGGACCCAAGACACGCACCCTGCTGCTCAAGCATTTCAAGTCACTCAAGCGCATCCGTGAGGCTAGCGAGCAAGACCTCGCCGAAGTGGTTGGACCCGCCAAGGCCCGTACGCTCATCGAAGCCTTGTCCCAATCATCCACATCTGCTACCGACTGACAAGACCCTATCACTAGACAACGTTTTTTCTGAGTTTTAACATTACAATAAAATAAAGTCACTAAATTTGCCGCCATGGAACGACTGGACATATTTGGAAACACTTTTCAGCGTGATGATACCGCGAAGGTCTCATCGCTGCTGAAACGCTTGAAAGAGCGAGGGCTAGAGATCGCCATTGAGCGTGAATATCTGCAATTTCTTGGGGATAGCGTCGATGGTGATTACACCTCATTTGAGGCCAACGATGTGCCCAAAGCCGACATGGCATTGTCACTGGGCGGCGACGGTACATTCCTGACCACCGTGATGTGGGTTTCGCGACTTGGTATGCCCATCCTTGGCATTAATCTGGGTCATCTGGGCTATCTCACCACCGGCAGGCTAGACGAGAGCAACATCATCGATAACATCCTGGCGGGGCAATACCGCATCGAGGAGCGAACGATGCTGCAAGTAGAGAGCGATGCCGTCGATATTCCGCACCCCTGGGCACTCAACGAGGTGGCCATCCTGCGCCACGACACGTCATCGATGCTTGACATGGAGACCCGATTGCGCAGCTACGAATTGACCACCTATCGTGGTGACGGCCTCATCGTGAGCACACCGACAGGCTCTACGGCCTATAACATGAGCGTCGGCGGGCCTATCCTGGAGCCCACAACATCTTGCCTGGTGCTGTCGCCCATTTCTCCGCATTCGCTGACGATGCGCCCGCTTGTCGTGCGTGACGACAGCGTGATTATTGTGCGCACCCACTCCCGCGCTACACATTACGAAGTGAGTATTGATGGCGAGGTGTCATTATGCCCAACGGGGTCCACGTTGACCATTCGCCGTGCGCCTTACTGCGCCCGCGTGGTACAACTCCAGAACAACAACTTTGCCAACACCCTACGCCAGAAACTCCTGTGGGGCACAGACCAACGCTAATCACACACTTCTAACCCATATCAATGAAAACGCGATGGAGGATGACCCCTATCGCGTTTATATTGTTTCGTTAAGTGTTATAATGTCTCGTTTACTCCTGGTAGAGCCTGCGGTGCATCAGTACCGAACGGTAGATGTGAATCATGTGGTCGGCAAGAATTTTACCGGTAAAGCGCTCGGTATTATCACGCGCAGCCTTGAGCATGGCGGCCTTCTTTTCGGGATCCTCCAGGACATTGCTCAATGCATCAGCACCATCGCGGAAGTTATCGTAATAGATAACACCGTCACCGCCTATTTCACGGGCTTTAGCACTGTCCTTGCACAGCACCAAGGCTCCACTGCGCTGGGCGTTCAATATCTTGTAATTGTCGCGCATACGGTCGGTGGTGGGGATGATGACAGCTTGAGCCATCTTAGCCACGGCAGTGAGGTCGGCATGATGCACCTTGTCCACCTGTTTGAAGCGGTGGAACATGTGCAAGTCGTGGGCTTGCTCCTTAATGACGTGGTCAAAGTGGTCGGTGCGGTAACCAAGCAGCACAATGGAAATCTTGCGGTCACGCAACTCATGCACCAGCTGTAAGGCCTCTTTGAGGTTGTCTTCCTTGTTCAGTTTACCCTTGTAGAGGACAAACTTCTGGGGCAAGTGATACTTTTCTCGCAGAATTTCAAACATATTCTCGGGCACTGAGTCATCACAACCGTCATAGAAACAGGGGTGCACCACTTCGACTATATCAGGATTAACGTGATAGTGGTCGATGATGATTTGTCGATCCACCTCATTGAGCGCAATAACGCGCTTGGCTATCTTGCAAGACTTGCGGGCACGGCGTTGCATGAGCATGCGATCGATCCACCCGTGGGCATTCTTGTACAACGGATCGGTCATAGTGAACACAGTGGGGAAGTTGCTGTTATTGAAACCTGATGCGATACCGTCATCGATGCCGTGGAAGGTATTCACGCCATGTCCCTTAGCCGAACGGACGATGCCACTGTTATGATACCAGCGCTCCTTGCTGTGGACATGATTGCGTGGAAACTTCACGCGCACGCTGTTCTCGTTGAACAATGCCGTCAGTCGCTTGTTCTGACGGTTTTCAGGGGAGTAGATGATATAATAGTTGTCGGGATAATATGTAGCAAGAGCCTTAATGAGGATTCGACCATAATAGGACGTATCATCATTCTGCATAATAATCTTGCGGCCTCCGTAACCTACTACCATTTCTTATGTTTTTTAAATTGATTTTATCGTGATTAATATGTTATAAATGGTTGCGCCACAATGTGGCAACTTGCAAAATTACTATTTTTTTTTCTTTCAATGGGTTTTTATGAATATTTTTCATGAAATTTAATATTCAGTCGCATGATTCGGGAGGTGTTGTAAACAAAAACAGAACAAAATCTGCTTTTCTGTTCAGCTCACACTATTTTTGACTTAACTTTGCAGTCGATAATTCCAAAAAACGATGACTATGAGACGAATTGTGACCATTTTCTGCACCATGTTGCTGCTGGCCTCATGTGGCGCTTCAAGAAACAATGCTACCGACAAGGGGCTGAATCCCGATGAGGTTTTTACCATTACCGAGGATGATATTGCACGTGAAACCCGACAAATCAACTCCCTCATCAAGGGGGAATGGACATATAAGGGCCCCAGTGTTGACGTGAGCGGCAAGAACCTGCTCGCCGGCGTCGCCAAACCCATTGCTAAAAGCAAACTCAAGAAGAAACTGAAGGACGCTTACAAGAAAATCGGGCTGAACAAGACGCGCCCAGAATTTACCTTCAACGAAGATGGCACCTGCGCCATCAATGTGTTGGGCAAAAAAATAAAAGGAACCTATAACTATAACCCCGACCAGGAAAAGATATACATCAAGTGGCATGGGCTTCCCGTGACCGCCCGCCTCAAGCGCGATGGCAAAAAGAAACTGCACATCACCTTTGACGCCGACAAGTTGCTATCACTGCTCTCGCTGGCTGGTAGTTTCAGCGACAGCTCAACCATCAAGGCGTTATCCAAACTCATGGAGAATTATGATGACGTGATGATAGGATTTGAACTCAAGAAGTAAAGTCAATCCTTGACCACCTACACAATACAGGAGAGAACCCCATTGATTGTCAATTAGGTTCTCTCCTGTGTTATTGGTGATGATATCTTGGCTGTCCCTTATCGACGGGGCGGCTTATTCATCATCTGCTTACCCTGGTTTACAGCCTGCTTCTTGGTCATGCCGGGCTGGCTCTTAGATCCTCCCATGCCAGGTTGGCTTTTTGACCCACTGGGCTTGGGCTGTGATTTGCTTTCGGGAGCGCCAAAGGTGCGTCCGTTATATGCGCTGTGGTCAAAGTAGCGGTTTGAGCCCTTATAAACCTGGTATCCCGGAGGAGCAGCACGATAGAAGCGGTTCTTGGGGTAGTAGTTATATACCGAGAACACAAACTTCTTGTTCTCCCACGATACGGGGCGATAGAAGTACTCTAACTGCAAGTACATCTGGTATTGTACAGGCGAGAGCACAAACCTCAGTTCGTTGTTGCGACGGGTCCAGAAGGTGCCGAAGATGTCATCATACACGTCCAGACACATGATGTAGTCCATATTGATCTCATATACGGCATTGTATTGGTCATCGCTCAGTCCAAGTTCATAGGCCATCTTATCGGTCAGGAAGAACGCCTGATCGCGGGCCGACTTGTAACTCATCGCGTTGGCGGCTGCCCCAAGGGTCAGCACGGCCACCATTGTTAAGATAAAGCGTTTCATAGTGCGTATGTTTAAAATTGTCATTAATTGTTTGTTACCCCAAAATTAGTCTCATTTGTGAATTACTGCAAATATTTTAGACAAATATTCATAAACAATCGACTAATCACCCCTAAATGTGCATATCCCATGCCATTCAACGCGATAATTCTCAACAGCAGCCATTACAGCGGCCACGGGACCGTTTTTATAGACCAAAGACCTCGTTTTGCCCCGTTTTTTCTATTCACAATAACCATGATTCGCCGTTTATTTGTAATTTTGCGGCTATGATAGATTTCACGCCACTCGTCCGCAGTCATTTCTTGGGGCGCCTGCAACAACAGGAGCGCTACATCGACCACGCCGATGCAGTCCAGCAAGGCGAACTGGTGCGACTCATCGAGAAAGCGTCGTTAACGCGCATTGGACGCAAGTATGACTTTTCATCTATCAGGACCTATAAGCAGTTCGCCTCCACGCTACCTTTGTATTCCTACGAGGACCTGCAACCCCAAATCATGCGCATGGTCAATGGCATCAAGGACGAACTATGGCCTGGACGATGCTATCATTTTGCCCAGTCATCGGGCACTAGCAGCGGGCGCAGCAAGTATATCCCTATCACGCGTGAGTCGTTTCAATGGAACCATTACCAGGGAGGCAGCGATGTGGTGTCACACTACCTGAACCTGAATCCTAAGAGCCGCATTTTCTCGGGCAAGGCCTTCATCTTGGGAGGCAGCTTTGCCAATAACCTGCAGTTGAAGCCAGGAGTGAGGGTAGGGGACCTGAGCGCCAACCTCATCGAGAACATGAATCCAATCGCCAATCTGGCACGCATACCTAGCAAACAGGTAGCGCTCATGGAGGACTGGAGCGAGAAATTACCGCTGCTTGTCGACGCCAGCATCCATGCCAACGTGACCAACTTGAGCGGTGTACCGTCATGGTTCTTGACTGTTATCAAGCAAGTGCTGGAGCGCACAGGCAAGTCGAGCATCCACGAGGTATGGCCCAATCTGGAGGTCTTTTTCCACGGAGGCATCGCCTTTGGGCCTTATCGCCAACAATACGAAGCCCTCTGTGACAAGACCAAAATGCACTTCCTGGACACTTATAACGCCAGTGAGGGCTTCTTTGCCGTGCAGAGTAGTTGGGAATCCGAGGCCATGCTGCTGTTGCTCGATGTGGGCGTATTCTATGAATTCTTGCCCATTGAGGAAAGCGATAGCGAAACGCCAGAGGTCTATCCCATCTGGGAAATTGAGGCAGGCCGCACCT
This sequence comes from uncultured Bacteroidales bacterium, assembly GCA_902774055.1. Taxonomy (GTDB): domain Bacteria; phylum Bacteroidota; class Bacteroidia; order Bacteroidales; family Muribaculaceae; genus Sodaliphilus. The sequence continues at coordinate 179,364 of CACYGX010000005.1, read as the reverse complement.
ATGAACTCATCATTACTGCTGCTAATGGACTGTGGCGTTACCGACTGGGCGACACGGTGACCATTGAGCAACTCAACCCCGTTAAGATCAAGATTGCGGGCCGCACTCGCAGTTTCATCAATGCCTTTGGCGAGGAGCTGATGGTTCACAACGCCGACCGTGCCATCGCGCTCACCCAGCAGCAGACAGGAGACGAAGTACTCAATTACACCGCAGCCCCTGTCTATGCCCATGACAACACACGGGGTCATCACCAGTGGCTCATCGAGTTTGCAAACAATCCGTCCGACCCGTCGCGGTTCATGCAGTTGCTGGACCAGCACCTGCGTGAGGTCAACAGCGACTACGACGCCAAGCGCACGGGCGACATCTTCCTGGCGATGCCCGAACTGGTCATCGCTCCCACGGGCCTGTTCGACCGCTGGCTGGCTTCCACAGGCAAACTGGGCGGCCAGCGCAAGGTGCCACGTCTGAACAACAACCGCGACATCATCGACCAAATGCTGGCCTTGATAGCAAGATGTTAAGCTTTAATATGATTGTTGAATATGGAAATCATTGACCTGAAAATGATTGGACAAGTCAGTGAGCACCTTTATGAAGGTGTTTCTGAAATCATTGACAATGCTCGTTATCAAGCCGCTGTTTATGTCAATGCCCATACAAGTCTAACATTCTGGAATGTGGGTAAATTCATTATCAATGATATGAATTATCAAACATATTCGGCCTATGGTCAAAAGATTCTTGCGACACTATCGCAAAGATTGATGGCTCGATATGGTAAAGGATACACCTATTCGGCATTAACCCGAATGATGAAAGTGGCTCGAGTATACAGCGATTACGAAATGTTTGCGACGCTGTCGCAAACATTGACATGGAGTCATTTCCTAGAACTTATAACCATTGAAAATGACACAAAAAGGCTTTTTTACCAACAAATGGGCATTGCTGAGCACTGGAGCGTAAAACAGTTAAGAAACAAACAGGATGAAATGGCCTACGAGAGATCGCTTCTAGCTGTAAAGCCTAACGATAAGATGATAAAAACCCTTGAGAATATTAATCCACATCATATGGAACCAGAAGTAGTGCTAAAAAGTTCCTACGTCCTTGATTTCCTGGGATTAAGTGGCTATTATTCTGAGGAAGACTTAGAGAACGCTATCGCCAAACAATTGGAAAGTTTCATTTTGGAATTGGGACAAGGCTTTGCTTTCCTTGAGAGACAGAAACGTTTTACTATTGATGGAACAGACTATTATCTCGACCTGTTATTCTACCATCGAAAGTTAAATTGCCTGATTGCAATTGATCTAAAGTTGGGTAAATTCAAACCACAATATAAGGGCCAAATGGAACTGTACCTAAAGTACTTGCAGAAGTATGAAATGCAACCTAATGAAAATAAACCAATAGGGTTGTTGTTATGTAGCCAAGGTAATACTGAACATATTGAATTGCTCATGCTAGATGAGGACAATATAAAAGTGGGACAATATCTTACATGCCTACCTGACAAACAATGGTTTATAGATAAACTTAACCGATCTATCATGATCGCAAAAGAGTACAATACACAAAAACTATAATAAGTGGAGATGTGGAAGAGACTGATTCATAGTAATATCGGTGCCGCGTTGCTCAACATGCTGGTGGCCTATCTCGTGTGGATGCTGTCGAGGGTAGCGTTTTTCGCCGAGAACTGGTCCACATTTGCCCCCTACATGTCTTGGTCCCTGTTCAAGAGCATGCTGCACGGCGCACTGGTGTTTGACACGTCGGCGCTGCTCTATGTCAACAGCCTGTACTTGGTGCTGATGCTGCTGCCCCTGCACCTCAAGGAGCGCGAGGGTTTCCACAAATTCCTGCGGTGGATCTTTGTCATCACCAATGCCACTGGTGTGGCCATGAACCTGATGGACTCGGTCTATTTCCAATACACAGGCCGACGCTCCACGGTTTCGGTTTTTTCTGAATTTGCCAATGAAGGCAATATCACCTCCATCATCTTGACCGAATTTTTACGCCACTGGTATCTCGTGCTGGCCTTTATAGCACTTGTCTTCGTCTTGTGGCGCTGCTATACCAAGCCGCGTCTGGAGGTGTACCGGTTCGGGCATCATTACTATATCTCCCAACTCATAGCCTTAGTGGTGATGATTCCGCTGGCCATTGTGGGCATCCGTGGCAGTGTCACTGCCGGCACGCGCCCCATCACCATCAGCAACGCCAACGAGTATGTTAACCGCCCTGTCGAGGCGTCTATGGTGTTAAACACACCGTTCTCGATGATTCGCAGCATCGGCAAGAAAGCCTTTGTCACTCCCGATTACATGCCCCGCGAACAGATGGAGGCCATTTACAGCCCCGTCCACAGCCATCCCGTTGTGGATGACAACAGCCATCCGGGCAAGAACGTGGTCATCCTGATTGTCGAGAGCATGGGCAAAGAGTATATCGGCTCGCTCAATCCCGACCTTGATGGAGGCCACTACCAGGGATATATGCCCTTTGTGGACAGTCTGGTAAAGAAATCATTGACTTTTGAGTACAGTTTTTCCAACGGGCGCATCAGCATGGACGCCATGCCCTCGATTCTATCGGGCCTGCCCATGATGGTCGAACCAATCTTTCTCACGCCTGCCTCACTCAACGACATGGATGGAATCTCGTCGATGCTGGGCCGTGAGGGCTACAGCACCGCCTTCTTCCACGGCGGCCATAACATCTCGATGGGCTTCAGTGCCTATGCACACAGCATCGGCTACGAGCATTACTTTGGGCTCGATGAGTACTGCAAGTCGCCAAAACACGGCGGAATGGACGATTGGGATGGCAAATGGGCCATTTGGGACGAACCGTTCCTGCAATTCACCCTCGACAACATCGAGGAGATGAAGCAACCCTTCCTGGCGACTGTGTTCACGGCTTCATCCCATCATCCCTATCATGTTCCCGAGCAATATCGTGACTCGCTTGTTGACGAGAATGGCGGATTGGCTATACACAAGTGCGTCCGCTACACCGACCTGGCCCTGCGCCGATTCTTTGAGCGTGCCAGCCGTGAACCCTGGTACAACAACACCATCTTTGTACTCGTGGCCGACCACACCAACGAGAGCAACCACGATGTCTATTTGACCGACTTGGGTTTTTACTGCATACCCATCATTTTCTATGCACCCGACGGCACACTCGCTCCCCGATATGATACCACCAGTATCGCTCAGCAGACCGACATCACACCGACGTTGCTGCACATGCTGGGCTACAATAAGCCTTATGTCGCCTTCGGTAACGACCTGCTCGGCAGCCAGGCTGAGCAGACATGGGCGTTTAATTACAACTCAGGGGTTTACCAGTTGGTCAAGGGCGACCTCCTGCTCCAGTTTGACGGCACAAAGACCACAGCCGTTTATCGCTATAAGACCGACAAACTGCTGAAAAAGAACCTCGTAAATCAATTGCCCGAACAGCAGGAGATGGAGTTGTTTATCAAGGCGATAATTCAGCAATACATGTCGCGCATGAACGAGAACCGCCTCCTTCCCACAGCCAATCCATAATCAAAGAAATCATTCATATTCCCGCGATTTTAACAATTTTGGATTGTTAAAAAATGTAATAATGTGGTAATATGGGGCAAAATGCCCATTTTTTGTGACTTTTTACCCATTCATTGATAGGATAGCAGTAATTTTGTCACATCAAAATCTCCATTTCAGGTTTGTTCTTAATTTAAAAAAAATGATAGCAATGAAAAGAATTACAACATTAATGCTCACTCTCGCAGCTGTTGGTTTTTCGGCATTTGCCGGTGGCCTGCTGCACAATACCAACCAGCATATCGCATTCATGCGCATGATGGCTCGTGGTGCTAGCCACGAGATTGACGCCGTATATACCAACCCTGCAGGTTTGGCGTTTATGGATCATGACGGATGGACCCTGTCACTGAATATCCAGAGTGCTTCGCAAAGGCGTGACGTGCTCACCACCTTCGGCTTGTTCCCCGAGGAGAACCACACTCGCCTGTATAAAGGCAAGGCCGAGGCTCCCGTGATTCCGTCGCTCTATGGCGCCTACAAGAAGGACCGCTGGACCTTCTCGGGCTTCTTCGGTTTCACCGGAGGCGGCGGCAAATGTGACTTTGACAGCGGTCTGCCCGTGTTCGATGCGAGCATCATGGCTGGTATTTACGCCCAAACGGCAGGTCTAAAGAAAACATTGGCCGAGAATCCCGCGACAGCTCCCATTCTTGCCGATCCCCGCGTCGCTGGTCTCCTGCCCTTGACAGCAGACAAGTATAACATCAACTCGGCAATGAAAGGTCGCCAGTACATTTATGGCCTGCAGTTAGGCGCTACCTACAAAGTACTCGATTGGATGAGTGTCTATGCCGGTGGACGTATGAATTACTTCGATGGCAACTACACTGGTTTCGTTAAGGTAATGCCCAAGCCCGATATGGCCAGCACTGTTCAGCAGATTGCCATTGCTTATCCTGGCTTGGCTCCAACCTTGAACACGCTGGTTAACCAAAACGGTGAGATGGCCAACATTGAGCTTAACTGCTCACAGACTGGCTGGGGTATCACTCCCATCATCGGCTTGAATCTTGTGTGGAAGGGCCTCACATTGGCTACCAAGTATGAGTTTAAGACCAACCTCAACATCGAGAACGACACCAAGACTGCAACGGCCGAACCCGCCGCTTTTGAGGCTGCTCTGGCCGACTACAAGCATGGTGTGAACACCCCCAACGACTTGCCCGCTGTATTTTATGCCGCTCTGGGTTATGAATTCATCCCCAACAAGTTGCGCGCCACTGTCGAGTATCACTACTACGACGACAAGCACGCCGAGATGGCCAAGGACAAGCAGAAGGCCCTGCGCCACGGCACTCATGAGGTGCTGGCAGGCGTGGAGTGGGACATCAACAAGATGTTCACCGTTAGCGCTGGTGCCCAGAATACCGACTACGGCTTGAGCAATGCCTATCAGACCCACACCTCCTTCTCCTGCGACAGTTACTCGATTGGTTTTGGTGGTGCTATCAACGTCAACGAGAAGATCAAGATCAACGCGGGTTACTTCTGGACCACCTACAAAGACTACAAGCGCAACGAGCCTGAGAACTACTTCGGCACCACAATACCTGGTCATGACACTTACAGCCGCACCAATAAAGTGTTTGGTGCAGGTATTGACTTCAAGTTCTAATAGAGGACAACAAAAATCTATATCCTATGGCACACCGCCGCCCGACAGTAAGCAATCGGGCGGCGGTGTCGCTTTATTCTATTCAGCTGGAATGGGCTATTGCTTGTTGAAGGTGAGTTTTACGCCTTCAGGGGTGACGTCGAGTGTGGCAGGGCAACCCTCAATCATCGGGTAATTCCAGCTCTCGTCGTGGCTGACAGGGAAGTCGTAGCACACCGGGATATTGTACTTGTTGAGTGTCTCGCTCAACATCTCGTTCATGTCGGTGTAGCCGTCACGGGGCTCATACTCGGTGAAACGGCCCACTATTATGCCCTTGACATGGTCTAGCACGCCCTTGAGGCGCAACTGCTGCAGCATGCTGTTGACGCGCGGCATATTCTCGCTCACGTCCTCGAAGAACAGAATGATGTCACGTCCACGAACGTTGTCACGGTCCAGGAAGTCCCACTCACTGCTGCCACCGATATTGCAAAATACAGCCATATTGCCGCCAAGGACTATGCCGTGTGCCGTACCCATCTTGTTCAACGGGTGGGCGGGTACATTGTAACTGGGCAGAGTTCCCATCAGCACCTTGAGCAACATCAGGTTGATGTCATCATCGGCTCCACGCTCACCTAGCGCGCCGCCCATGTTGGCGTGAAGGCTCATCACACCGCTGCACACCATCGCGCTATGCAGGGCCGTGATATCGCTATAGCCAACAATCCACTTGGGATTGCGGTTGAAGTCCTGGTGGGTCATCGGGTCGAGCAACATGGCTGAACCGTAGCCACCACGGGTGCACACAATAGCCTTGATTTCAGGGTCTTCGAGCGCCCATCGCAGGTCGGCACAACGCTCGTCGATAGTGCCAGCATACATGTGATGCTTGGTCAACACATGCTGTCCGATGACGGGAACAAAGCCCCACGCACGCAGCGTGGCAGCGGCTTTCTCGGGATTCTCATCGCCAGGAGTGCTGGCAGGCGAGATCAGGGCGATTTTATCGCCAGGCTTGAGCGCCTCGGGCATCATGAGGGCGACAGGGCGGTGCGGCCTGGGCATACCATGCCGCCGGGGTTTTTGTTCACTGGCAATGATGTTCATTGTTGCAAGTAATGCGATTGTTGCAATAAGAAAAATACGTTTCATATTCATTGGTCTTTACTTTGTAATCTCAAAATCCTCTCATGGGATTGCTGCAGGCGTTCCCATGAAATACGGCCCTCCTTGACCAGGTTGACTATCATCTCCACCAGTCTGAAAGGCCTGTCGGCCTCAAAGCCGGTGCTGATGTTGTTGCCCACGCAGATGAGGTCGGCGCCAGCATTAATGGCCAGTTCCAGGGCCGTGGTGATGCTATACTGGTTAAGGATCGCTTGCATGTACAGGTCATCGGTCACTACCACACCGTCATAGCCCATCTCGCCACGCAGCAGGCCGTTAATCGTCTTGGCTGACAGGGTGGCAGGATACTCGTCGTCGATATTACGGTTAAACAGGTGGGCCGTCATAATCAAGTCAGCCTTGCCTGCATCAATCAGGATGCGGAACGGTTCCAACTCGGCAGCCGTCCATCCGCTGGTGACATCCACAAAGCCGTAGTGCGAATCATCGATAGCATTGCCATGGCCCGGGAAGTGTTTCAAGGTGCACAACACGCCCTGGCGGTGGCTCTCGTCGATGAACCAACCCGCATGACGGGCAATCAGCTGAGGGTCAGTCGAAAAACAACGCAGGAAGTGGCCCACTGCGGCACAATCATGGTTCAGGACATCAACGACAGGAGCGAGATTGACATTCACTCCGCTCTCCCGCATTTCTCGGGACAGGCGAGCAGCATAGTAGCGGGTGGTATCCTCTTGATTAACAGTGCCCAGGTACTCGGCAGTCACTGTGGGCAAGAAACCATACTGGGGCTTGAGGCGTGCCACCTTGCCGCCTTCCTGATCGGTGGCGATGAGCAGGGGATAATCGGCCCACGCCCGCAGTTGAGCCGTCATGCGCGTGAGACGTTCCTTGCTGGTGATATTGCGCGAACCCAGTGTGGCATCGCCAGTCAAGTCGATGTCAAACAACACGATAGCGCCCACCTTGAGGTCGCGCACATAGCGAGCCGCGTCACAGTCCTCGGTAACGCTGTCGCCCTTGAAACCCACCATGAGCATCCCTGCCGCATAGCGCCTCAACACCGAGTCGGGCGGCAACTGTGCAAAAAGGCTATTGCCTGCCAGCAGCGCAATAGCCAATGTCAATAATATCTTTTTCACTACGTTCACACCTCTTGATGAGGAAAAAATCAACACAATTAATTCATTATCAACGATTAACGCCTTGTCGTGTTGATAGTTTCCCTTGCTGTGTTACTGCCTTTATTTGTCAAAGAAATGGAAGAAGTAGTAGCAAGCAATCCAATCGACGCGCACGCCTCGGGCAAAGCCGATGGTCTTCTTCTCGGCGTCGGTTACCTTGCCATCGTTGATGCTGATGTAGCCCAGCACATTGCTCTCACCGTCACGCACGGTGCCATCAGGATTGATATAACCGATGCGTGAACCCTCGGTGTCAAAGATCTCAAGCTGCTTGATGGTGCCCACAACCTTTCCATCCTTGTTATGCACCGTGCCGTCGGCATCAAACGAGCCGATGGAGTGCATACTCTGATCTCTCACCACACCATTGCCGTTAATGCGTCCGATGCTGTTGAAATCTGCGTCGCGCAGCACCTGTGCGCTCGTCTGTGTTGCCATGATGCCAGCCAGAGCCAGCACAACAACTGCCATGTATAATCTTAACCGTTTCATAGTCATTTCCTCCTTCTTGTTTTGTCTTTTTGTAACCATTAGACTAACAACGAGCCACAAAGTTAAAAAGATTTTCAATAATAGCAAAATTTACGCGTGGTTCTCTTCTCCTAATTATTTTGGAAAAAACGGGAAAAACGGGAAAAACGGGAACAAGCTGGGCATTTTGCTTGTGGCATGTGGCTCAATGGCCAGATAGGGGATTGTGGTCTCATGAGCCGTTTAAAAGCCTCAAGAAACTGTTAATATTGGGTGTGAGGGGTTAATTTTGGTCAATTTCGCCTGTTTGTGTGGGCGGTTTTAAAAGATTATGAGTAATTTTGCCGTTTAGTACATGTAAAATCAAATAAACAACGAAATACAATCAAAATTTTGACAGAGAAACGATGAAGAAGTACAAGCTCATCAACAACACGCTGGGATGGCTCATCTTTATTGTGGCAGCGGCTACCTATCTGCTGACCATCGAGCCTACCGCCAGCTTCTGGGACTGTCCAGAGTTTATTGCCCAAGGTTTTAAGACAGAAATCGGCCACCCGCCCGGCAACCCTATTTTTATCCTTGCCGCCAACTTTGCGAGCAAGTTTGCTGGCGGTGATGTCATGGCCGTCGCCAAGTGTGTCAACGCAATGTCGGCCATCTTCAGTGCGCTGACGATTCTATTGCTCTTCTGGTCCATCACCCATCTGGTGAAGAAACTCGTCGTCAAGGATGGTGAGGAGGACAAGATGTCCCTCGCCCAGTATCTCGTGGTGATGGGTAGCGGCATCTGTGGTGCGCTGGCCTACACATGGAGCGACACCTTCTGGTTCAGTGCCGTTGAAGCCGAGGTTTATGCCTTCTCGTCGTTCTGCACCGCACTGGTATTCTGGTTAATCCTCAAGTGGGAAAACCGTGCCGATGAGCCTGGCAGCGACCGCTGGATTGTCTTAATCGCCTATGTATTCGGCGTTTCGTTGGGTGTGCACCTGCTCAACTTGCTGTGCATCCCCGCCATCGCGCTGATTTACTACTACCGCCAGTGCCGTTCACGTGGCAAGGACTCAACCTTGAAGGGTTCCATCTTGACGTTGCTCATCTCGTTTGTCATCGTGGGCTTGATTCTTTACGGTCTGGAGCCTGGTTTTGTGGAGATGGGACAGAAGTTTGACCTGTTCTTTGTCAACACATTGGGAATGTCGTTCAATTCGGGCGTCCTGGTTTATGCCATCCTGCTCATTCTGGCCCTTGGTTGGGCACTGTGGGAACTCTACAGCAACAAGAGCGACATGCGCATCAAGTTATCGTTTGCCATCGCCATCCTGTTGTCGGGCATGCTTTTGCTGGGTGACAGCATGTTGATTCCGCTGGTATTGTTCATTGGCTTGTGCGTTTATCTGTTCAAGTTCTGCAAGCGCGTCCCTGTTCGTGTTTTCACCAATATTGTATCGTGCATCCTCGTCATCTTCATCGGCTTCAGCTGCTATGCGCTGATTCTCATCCGCAGCTCGCAGAATACCCCTCTTGACGAGAACTCGCCCAACAACACCTTCGCTCTGGCCAAGTACCTGAGCCGTGAACAGTATGGCGAGACGCCGCTGCTCTATGGCCGCACACTCTATAGCGACATCATGTACCAGGAAAGCGGCAACGGCACCATGCAGCCCGCGACCAAGAATGGTCCCACGCAGTATGCTCCCGAGGTGAAGACTTCGCCCGACCAGCCTGACCATTACAAGGATTTGGGTCCCAAGAAGACCTTCCTCTACAGCCCAGAGCAGAACATGCTCTTCCCGCGCATCCACGACGATAAACGCGAACGCGAGTACATCGAGTGGCTGGGCATGGAGGGTACTCAGGTTCAGGCAACTACACGCCTCGACATCAATGGCAATCCCAATGGCTCTGAGACCAAGATGAAGCCCACCATGATGGAGAACCTGCGTTTCTTTGTTGATTATCAGTTGAACTACATGTACTGGCGCTACTTCATGTGGAACTTCGCCGGTCGCCAGAATGACATGCAGGGTATGGGCGAAATCACCCATGGCAACTGGATTTCGGGCTACTCGTTCATCGACAACCCGCGCTTGGGCGACCAGAGCCTGCTTCCCGACGATTTGGGCAAGGGCAATAAGGGACACAACGTGTTCTATCTGCTGCCCTTGATCATGGGTATCATCGGCCTGTTGTGGCAGGCCTACCGCGGTCGCCGTGGCATCGAGCAGTTCTGGGTGATTTTCTTCCTGTTCTTTATGACGGGTATTGCCATCGTGCTTTACCTGAACCAGACCCCGAGTCAGCCCCGTGAACGTGACTATGCCTATGCGGGCTCCTTCTACGCCTACAGCATCTGGATTGGTATGGGTGTTGCTGGTTTGTGGAGCCTTATCATGTGGGCGCTCAAGAAGAAGGATAAGAAAGAGCCCAAAGACGAAGCTGCCCTGGCTACTAGCAACGGCAATCGTGGCGGCATGGCAACAGCAGTTGCCGCATGTGCCGCTATCGTGGGCCTCATCGTGCCCTTGCAGATGGTGAGCCAGACGTGGGACGACCACGACCGCAGCGGACGTACCGCCGCGCGCGATTTTGGCCGCAACTACTTGTCCAGCATTGCGCCTAACGGCATCATCTTCTGTAACGGTGACAACGATACCTTCCCCTTGTGGTACCTGCAGGAAGTTGAGGGCTTCCGCACCGACGTGCGTGCCGTCAACCTGAGTTATCTCGCCACCGACTGGTACATCAACCAGATGCAGCGCGCCGCCTATGAGTCGGCACCGCTGCCCATGCTGGCCAAAGAGGATACCTACGCCTACGACCAGCGACAGTTCTGCTACTTCGTACAGCCCGACCAGACGCCCACCGAGGCCCTCAAGTCGATCGCCCATATCTATGGTCCCGAAAGCAGCAATAACGAGTACGGTATCACCCAGATCTTGTATCCCAAGGTGTATATCCCCGTTGATGCCGACCAGGCCGTCAAGGCAGGCGTCATCCGTCCTGAACAGCGAGACATGGCTCAAGAGTCCATCAATCTGGACCTGCAGCGCATGGGCAGTGGCATGACCTCCAGCCAGCTGATGTCGTTTGACATGATTGCCAGCAGCATCGCACAGGGCTGGAAGCGTCCTTGCTACTTCGCCATGACTGTTCCCAACGATTATTACCTGGGTCTTGATCCCTACCTGCGCCTTACTGGTCTGGCCTATCAGGTTACTCCGCTTGTCAGCGACATGAGCCGTGGTGAAATCGGTGTATCGACCGATATCATGTATGACAATGTCGTGAATAAGTTCCTCTGGGGTGGTCTGGACACCGCTAAACCCGGTTCTCTCTATCTTGACGAGACCGTTTGCCGTATGGTGACCACCATGCGCAGTGCGATGATTGACCTGGCCAATTCATTACGCATCGAGGGCGAACTGGCTAAACAGGGTCAACAGCCCATCCCTGCTGGTATGACCGCCGAGGCCTACACCGCCGACCGCTACAAGAAGTCGAAGACCATCCTCGACCTGATGATGCAGAAATTGCCTCTCGAGGCTTGTCCGTTTGCCGTACAGATGGGTGAGCAGGTGGCTAGGATTTATTATGAACTGGGTAAGGCCAGCGATGACAAGGCTTGCATTGACAAGTGTAATGACCTTCTCAAGAAAGAGATTCTGCGCTATGCCGGTTACCTGCGTTACTACCAGTCACTCAGCCCGTCACAGTATGACCGTCTGACTCGCACCGACAAGTTTATCGACCAGCAGTACATGATTGACCTGATCGGTGACTACGGCCAGAATGTTGACGAGAAAGAATATGAAAAACTTGTCAATCAACTGACCGCGGCTGGTGTCAACATGGATCGCTTGATTTCTTATCAGAAGTCCTACGAGCAGGCTATGCAACAGCAGATTGAGGCTCAACAAGCCGCTGCTGCCCAGCAGCAAAATGACGGGGAAGGCGCTGACGAACTCAATGCAGTGCTGGGTAATTGATGTTCAACCACATCTAATCAACGATCATTATTGTGCTGGTTGAACGCCCCCCTCTGATTTACAGAATGATATTTCCCGAGACCGTGTGGCGCATTCACAAGCGCGACCACACGGTCTATTTGACGTTCGACGACGGACCCATTCCTGAGGTCACGCCGTGGGTGCTCGACACCCTGGACCGCTACGGCATAAAGGCGACTTTCTTCATGGTGGGGGAGAATGTGGAACGTCATCCCGAACTGCTCGAGGAAGTGAGGCGTCGCGGCCATTCGGTGGGCAACCACACGATGAGCCACCTGCAAGGGGCGCACGTGGGCACTAAACACTACCTGCACAACGTCTTCCGCGCCAACGAACTCATCGGCAGCACGCTATTCCGCCCGCCCCACGGCCTGTTGCGGTGGGGACAATCAAAGGTGCTGCGCTCACGCTTTGCCATCATCATGTATGACCTGGTAACACGTGATTATAGCTGCAAACTCACTGGCGAACAGGTGCTGAACAACGTCAAGCGATATGCCCGCAATGGCTCGATTATCGTTTTCCACGATTCACTCAAGGCCGAGAAGAATATGAAATATGCCTTGCCACGTGCCATCGAGTGGCTACAGAGCAAGGGTTATAAATTCGATGCCATCCCCGAGTTGTGACATACCATCATTGATCAAATCCCAGGCCTTGAGTCTGGGATTTGACGCTTGTGGCTTTGCTGCTGCCTCGCCTGTCGATGACAAGGCGATAGCACAATATGACCGCTGGATAGAGCAGGGGCACAACGGTTGCATGCAATGGGCCGCAGGGCATCGAGACCTGAGGCGCGACCCGTCGATGCTGCTCGAGGGAGCACAAACGGTCATTTCTCTGGCCATGAACTACTATCCGTCCCGTTTCCAGCCCGATGAAACGCTGCGGGTCGCCTACTATGCCTACGGGCGCGATTACCATGAAGTCTTGAGGGAAAAACTGATGAAAATGGCCCATTTCATCGAACAAATCACCCATTGTGCCACCCGTCCGTGTGTAGATTCGGCACCCATCCGTGAACGCTATTGGGCACAGCGTGCTGGCCTCGGTTTCATCGGCCGGAACAACTGCCTCATCATTCCTGGAAAAGGCTCTTACTTCTTCCTGGGCGAGATTATCACAACGGCCCAGTTGCCGCCCGACGACCCTTGTGAGATGACCTGCGGCGACTGTGGCAGATGTGCCCAAGCCTGCCCTTCAGGGGCCCTGAACAACGAGGGGGCTGCCGACTGTTCCCGTTGCCTGTCGTGCTTGCTTATCGAGAACCATGAGGACATTTTGCCCGACTGGGTTGATGGGGTAATAGACAATAAGGTGGTGGGCTGTGACGATTGCCAGCTGTGCTGCCCTCACAACGCCAGTGCACTTGCAACAACGGTGGAGGATTTCTCCCCCACCGAGGCTGTGATGACTATGACAAGGCAACGTGTCGAGTCGATGACATCAGGTGAATTTAAGCGCACCTTTGCCCACAGCGCGATTTCTCGGCTGCGTTACAAGACCCTCAAGAGAAACGCTGCCTTAACAGACTCCAAACACCAGTAATCACTGATAATCGCGGATGCGGACATCAATGCCGCTACCGTCCAGCAGTTTCACGACTTGCTGAATGTCGGTCTGCCCATAATGATAGGGGAACAGTACGGCAGGCTTCACCATTGTGGCTGCGTGGGCACATTGCTCGGGCGTCATGGTGTAGGGCAGGTTGCAGGGCAGGAAAGCCACGTCAATGTCCTTGATGGCAGCCATCTCGGGAATATCCTCGGTGTCACCGGCAATGTATATGCGCATGCCCTCGATGGTGAGCACAAAGCCATTATCACGGCCCTTGGGGTGGAATTGCAGTTTCTCGGGTGAGTTGTTATAGGCTGGCACGGCATCCACAATCCAACCGTCTTCAATCTGGCGTGCATCGCCATTGGCCATCACTTCACCTTTACCACCCAGCAACTCGTGGCAACGGGCATTGGTAATGAGCTGGGTACCTTCCTTGGTCAATTGATTGATAGCCACCGAATCCAGGTGGTCAAAATGCTCATGTGTCACCATGATGTAATCAGCCTTGGGTAGTGTAGAGTAGTCGGTCTCAGGCTTTACGGCCTTGGTCACAGGATCCACATAGATCCACTTGTCACCCACCTGCATCCTTAAGCTGCCGTGCTTGATGCAATACATCTTCACCGTTGTGCCTTCCACGGTCTTGAACACATCACAACCGGGTTCCACACCATCTTGTGCTGTGCATCCGCACATGGCACCAACAATCATCATTGCCATAACTAATAATTTTACTTTCATTGTTTTACGTTATTATTACTGACGGACCAAAGTTAAACAATTCCCTCCACATTCCTGGTAGAATTGAGCAAAAAACCATGTTTTTCTCAAGTTTTTCGTGTCGTTGAGCAACATTTCTCACCATTTTTCATGATTTTTTACTACCTTTGCGCCTTATAAACCCGCAAGCACTGGTATTTTATGAAAAAATACGATGAACTTAAGGTCTTCTGTAAGAATACCAATGAGTACTTGAATATGGACGGGGGCGAAACGCTCATCGAACTGTATGAAACCATCAAGGGGCGTTTAGACCTCAAGGGTGAAGCGGTGTGTGTGCTCGTCAACAACAAGGTAGAGGATTTACATTACCCTGTTTTCGCGCCAAAACACGTTGAGTTCATCGACATCGTTGACAACAATGGTTATCGCGTGTTCACACGCTCGCTGTGCATGGTGCTCTACAAGGCACTCAATGACCTATATCCTGGCAAGCGCCTGTGCATCCAGCACAGCATCAGCAACGGCCATTATTGCCAGATCAAGCATGAGGAGGATTTCCTTTCCCCCGAGGTCATCGACCAGCTCAAGCAGCGCATGACCGAAATCATCGATGCTGACATGCCCTTCAAGCGCCGGGAGCGACTGACCGTGGACGTCATCGAGATGTTCCGCAACCAGGGACTCAAGGACAAAGTGCGCATCCTGGAGAGCGTGAACCAGCTCTACACCGTCTATTACAAACTCGACGATATCATCGACAGTTTCTACGGTCCTCTGGTGCCCTCGACGGGTATGCTTAAGGTGTTTGACCTGATCCCCTACGAGAACGGCATGCTCCTGCTGGGTCCAGACCGCAAAAACATCGACCAGGTAGCCCAGTGGGAACCGCAACCCAAGCTCTTCAACGCCTTCACCGACTACATCAAGTTCAACGACATTATCCGCCTGGGCGACGTGGGCGAACTCAACCACGCCATCCGCGCCGGATATGCGCCCTTGCTCATCAATGTGGTGGAAGCGCTGCACAACAAGCACTTTATCCAGATAGCCGACGAAATCACACGCCGCTATCATGAGGGTGGGGCACGCGTCGTGCTCATTGCCGGGCCGTCATCGAGCGGCAAGACCACGTCATCTAAGCGACTGGCTATCCAGCTGATGACCAATTACATCGTGCCCAAGGTGATTGAGCTCGACAACTACTTTGTGAACCGCGCCAATACGCCTCGTGACGAAAAAGGCGACTATGACTACGAGTCACTCTATGCGCTCGACCTGGAGCAGTTTAACAAGGACGTGACCGACTTGCTAGCAGGCAAGGAGGTTGACATGCCCACCTATAACTTCAAGACTGGCGAGCGCGAGTACTTGGGTAAAAAGCTCAAACTTGAAGATGGCGACATCCTGCTCATGGAGGGCATTCATGGCTTGAACCCCGAACTCACAAGAACTATCCCCGATGAGCAGAAGTTCCGTGTCTTTGTATCGGCATTGACGACGCTCAATATCGACGACCACAACTGGATAGGCACCTACGACAACCGTCTGCTGCGCCGCATCATCCGCGACTACAAGTACCGCGGATGCGCTGCTAAGGACACCATCCACCGCTGGGCCAGTGTGCGCCGCGGCGAGGACAAATGGATTATGCCTTTCCACGAAAACGCCGACGCCATGTTCAACTCGTCACTGCTGTTTGAACTGGCAGTCATGAAGAATTACGCGCTGCCCATCCTGCAACAGGTGCCCAGCAATACGCCCGAGTATTCCGAGGCATCACGGCTCATGAAATTCCTGAATTACTTTGAGCCACTGGACGAGAAAGACATTCCCAGTACGAGCTTGCTGCGTGAATTCCTGGGTGGTAGCAGCTTCACCTATTAACGCCCTACGGGTGGGTTCTTGAAACGCGAGAACCCACCTGTTTTTTTATAAAACGACACTCTGAGAAAAAATAATATAACATAATACAATGGCAAATTTCACCGCTAACGCAATGCAACAGTCAACTAAAAAAGAGCACATGACACTGGAGGACTTTTGCGGCAACATCCGTCGCATGGAGTCTCAAGGTCAAGATGGCATCTCTCTCTTCAATGAGGTCATCTCTCAAGGCTATGCTCCTGACCTGATTGCCGAAGATGAGTTCCAGCACAGCCGCCGCCTTGAACGCATCACGACCGAGATCACGCGCCGTTTCAGGCAGGAAGGAATGCGCATTGTGCTGGTTGCTGGCCCATCGTGCTCAGGAAAGACCACCACGTCACGTTTCCTCAATCTGATGTTGCGCGACAACGGCATTCAGCCTTGTGTCGTTTCACTTGACAACTATTTCCTCAACTTGGACCAGCGACCTCTTGACGCCAACGGTAATATTGACTATGAGTCATTCTATGGCCTTGACCTGAAGCAATTGGGACGCGATGTATCGAGCCTGCTCGAGGGTGATCAGGTATCAATGCCCACCTATGACTACGTCAAGGGCGAACGCACTTATCGCGGTAATTCGCTCAAACTCGAGAGTAACAGCCTCTTGTTCCTTGAGGGCCTGCACGCGCTCAATCCGCAGCTCGTGCCCGACATCCCCGAAGAACTCAAGTTCAGGCTCTTTGTCACAGCCCAAGCAACCATCTATTACGGCGAAAAAATTGGCCTTGAAGAACACGACAACAGACTGCTCAGGCGCATCTACCGCGATTACAACAGCCGTGGAGCCAGCGCCCTGCAAACGCTCCAATGGTGGCCCGGTGTGTTGCGAGGAGAGAATTTGTGGATTCTCCCCTTTGCCAGCAATGCCGACGCCTGGTTCAACACGTCGATGGTATTTGAATTCTCGGCCATCAAGTCACGTGTGGCCCAATTACTCAAGGAGGTGCCCGAGAGCGAGCCTGTCGAGTACAAGATTGCCCAGCGGCTGTATTCGCTGCTGAATCGCATCGCTCCGCTCACCCACGATGACTTTGTCGCCATCGCTCCCAAGCGGCGTTTCCTGCTCAGCAACGAAGGAAAATAAGAACCTCTCTACTACTACATCCAACAAAAAAGTGCCGCGATTGCGGCACTTTTCTTATTCCTCATCGGGGTCGCTGACCACCTGGAAGTCCTTGTTCTCGTCCTCGTAGTCGCTTTCCCAGTATTCCTCGCTCCATTGCTTGCTGCCCGAGTCCACCATCTTGCCGCCGGCATTGGGAGCCTCGTCCTCCAGGTCATCGGCCCCAAAGATGAAGTCATCTTCGGCCTGTTCCCTGTGCCGCTCGTCCAGATCATGGTGGGTGGGCGTCTCGGGAATGCGGTTGCGCTCATCGTTGATGGTGCGCCACAGCAGGTCTTTCAGTTCGGTCAAGCCCATCTGAGCCACGCTGGAGATGAACACGCTGGGGACCTCCTCAGGCACCTCGGGACGCATCTGCTCAATGAGTTCCTCGTCCAGCATGTCACACTTTGTGATGGCGAGCACGCGAGGTTTTTCGACCAAATCGGGGTTAAATGTCTCCAACTCGTGACACAGGATGTCATATTCCTTGCGGATGTCGTCGCTATCGGCCGGAACCATGAACAGCAGCACGGCATTGCGCTCGATGTGGCGCAGGAAACGCAGCCCCAAACCGCGGCCCTCGCTGGCACCCTCGATAATGCCCGGAATGTCGGCCATGACAAACGACTGTGCCCCACGATAAGAGACGATTCCCAGATTGGGCTCCAACGTCGTGAAGGGGTAGTTGGCAATCTTGGGCTTGGCGGCGCTGATGACGCTCAGCAATGTCGATTTTCCAGCATTGGGAAATCCCACGAGTCCCACGTCGGCCAGCAGCTTCAACTCCAGGATAACAGCCTTCTCGACACCCTTTTCGCCGGGTTGGGCAAAACGCGGGGTCTGCCGCGTCGCGGTCTTGAAGTGCTGGTTGCCCAGTCCGCCGCGGCCGCCGCGCAGCAGGCGCACGACCTGGCCGTCCTCGGTCACGTCACACAGGAACTGCCCTGTCTCGGCATCATAGACTGCCGTGCCACAGGGCACCTCGATGGTGCGGTCCTCGCCGTCCTTGCCAGTGCACTGGTTCTCACCGCCCGACTGGCCGTCGGTAGCAAACACGTGGCGCTGATACTTCAGGTGAATCAACGTCCACAGGTTGCGGTTTCCCTTCAAGTAGATGTGGCCGCCACGACCGCCGTCGCCGCCGTCAGGGCCTCCCTTGGGGACATACTTGGCGCGGTGCAGGTGGGCCGAACCGGCTCCGCCCTTGCCACTGCGGCACAGGATCTTCACATAGTCGATAAAATTGCTTTCTGCCATAACACTTTGGATTTTGGCGCAAAATTACGGATAATTCTCGGAATTCTACGTAAATTTGTGCCCACAAAACGATAATAACACAATGATGATACTGGATTATATCACATGGACCGCGAGTCCCAACCTGTTTAGCGCGGGTCCCGTCACCGTGCGCTGGTACGGCCTGATGTTCGCCATCGGTTTCCTGGTGGGTTATGAGATTGTTTACCGCATCTTCCGCCACGAGGGCGCACGCGAGAGCTGGGTGGGCAGCCTATTCATCTACGTCGTGGTCGCCACCATCCTGGGAGCCAGGCTGGGCCATGTCTTCTTCTATGACTGGGGGTATTACTCACAGCATCTGGGAGATATTCCCAAGATTTGGGAGGGCGGACTGGCAAGCCATGGCGGCACGTTGGGCATCATGATCGCCATCTGGCTCTACAGCCGCTTTGTGACCCACAAACCCATGTTATGGACCTTTGACCGCCTGGTAGTGCCTGTGGGCTTTGTCGCAGCGCTCATCCGCATCGGCAACCTGATGAACCACGAGATTTATGGCGGCGAGACCTCAATGCCGTGGGGTTTCCGTTTCATCACCAACGTGAGCCAGTGGATGCAGGGCGCCGACCCCGTTTTCTCGGCCCCCAGCCATCCCACCCAGATCTATGAGGCCGCCTTCTACCTGTTGACGTTTGCCGTGTGCATGCTCATGTACTGGCGGTGGCGTGCCCAGGAGCGCGAGGGGCTCATCTTCGGCGTGTTCATGCTGGGCATCTTTGTGCCGCGTTTCTTCATCGAGTACATCAAGAACGTGCAAGAGCCGTGGGAAATCGCCATGCGTGCCAACATCGGCATGGACCAGGGCCAGTTGCTGAGCATTCCCTTCATCGTATTGGGCCTGTGGCTCATCATCCGCGCCATGAGACGGCCGCGCGTGCCTCTGGACTATCCCGACCGTTTCGCCGACGAGAAGAAGGACAAATAACCCCTGCATTTCCGACAAATCATCGAAGTTGTTAGCGGTTTAAAGAACCTGTTTCAACGCAAGAGACCATGCAAGGACCTCTAGTGAGGTTCGCAGCTTGGTCTCAGAACTGTATCGGTCAAGTGCATCTTAGAGGCATTTCTCGATCGCCAGGCATCTCCTGGCTGAGGATTGCGCTGTACGTAGGGCCTCGCCTTGGCGTGGCCGCTAGACGCTTGCAAATAGCCATAATTCCCTATCTCCTACATGTACGGCCTGATATCACGTGTTGTGGGCTATCCAGCAGGAACGGCCACGCCAAGGCGAGGCCCTACAGCCACTAAAACACCAGGCAGACAATAACGAAGGGTGGGCGACTCCGTCGAGGAGCGCCCACCCTTACAGTGTGGATTTATGTTCTGTTTAAGAACTAGCTACAATCTTATTCAGCGGGCTCAGGCTTGTCCCAAACGAATACGAAGCGGCCACCTGTGTAAAGAGAAGTACCAGATAACAGCAGGAAGTTCACGTCATAGGTGTCGCCATCATTACCCACGAAGCAATAACCGCCATAGTTCGTTGCATCATAGTAAGCAAGATAGCCCCAGTAATCAAAGTAGATACCATCATCAACCTTGGCACCACCATCATCTAACAGGTGGAACTCAAAGTTGGACTTATCTACTGTAGGACCATTAACTGGATCATCCTTGTAAACATAGTACAACGGTGAGATGATACGATATCTGTTAGAACCCTCAATATTGATAATGGGCACCTCATAAGCGGTCATGGGATTGCCATCATCATCACCCCAGGTGTAGTCGGTGAAGGTGCAAGTGCCAGCAGGAAGCAGTTTAGGCTTTTTAATGCTTACAGTCACCTCCTGAATAGGCGAATCAAACTTGTTGGCTGAATTAACGTCAGCTTCAACTAATTTCAACGTACAGGTTTCTACATCACCCCAATCAAGATCGGTAGCCTCTACATACAATGTGTCTTTCTCAACACCAGCGGGGAAAATAACCTCATTGCTCATCAAAGAGATATTCGGCGTAGCATCGGTCATTGTTACAGTAGTGGTATAATCTTCGGTCGAATAAGTTCTAGATATAACCACTGGAACGATTAATGACTCATCCTCAGTTTCACCATTTACAACTTCACTGGCGAAAGAAATGTTCGGCATTGCCGGGCCGTTAAAAGTAGCACCCACATTGTCCTGGTCACAGCTAGTCAAGCCTGCAGCAACGAGCGCCAATCCTAAAATATATTTACCTAATTTCATAATATTCAATTAGTTAACAAGATTAAACATTAGTTACCAGTAGGATAGTCACCAACAGGGTTCTGGTCGGTGGCAGCATTCATATTCACGTTACCATCAAACTCAGCCTGAGGAATGGTCAGTACCCATGCATAGCACTCAGGATCATTGATGTGAACACGCTTACCAATCTGGGCAGCAAGAGGCCATCCCATATCAGTGGTGCGCTCAAAGCCCTGATGCAGACGACGGATGGTGTAGATGCGGCCATCCTCGCCCCACAGCTCAATGCGACGCTGCAGAATAATCTCCTCGAGCAGCGAACCAGTCATTTCGGTGGTTAAAGTACCAAGTGCTTTACCAGTCTTATTGCAAGTGTAGTCAGGATCACGCTCAGCCATCAGGTCCATCAGATACTTCTTGGCAGTAGCTTCGTCGCCCAAACGGCAAGCAGCCTCGGCAGCAGTGAGGTACATCTCCTCGACACGCATCCAGATGTAGTCACCCTCCCAAGTCTGGGGGTTGGAGAATTCAAACTTCTTCTGAAGGTATCCTGCAGTGCTCAACCTAGCTTCAGGATCCCACCATACAAGACGAGTGTCATTTTCACCCATCTTATCATACAACCAGATTGAGATCTGCTTGGGTGCACGTGAACCATAGGGAGCATCACCACTCATGTGAGTCATCAGTGAAGCATACATACCCACTTGGTCCTTGATAATCTTAGCACCCCACATCACGTTCTCCTTGTCGGTTGAGTTCATACCTACGAAGTCCTTTACGGGCAAGATTTCGCAACCGCTATTCATAATAGCACTTTGTGCAGCATCAAATGCTTCCTGCCACTTCTCCTCAACCAGAGCAATACGCGACTTCAGACCCAAAGCAACAGCATAGCCCATGTGGCTAGGATGCTGCTGATAGGGTGACTTAGCCAGCAAGTCAAGAGCCTTCTGGATATCTTTATCGATCTGAGCATAAACTTCAGATACAGACGAACGCTTTTGACCGGTAGTACCCGTCCAAGTGCCCTCAGTGTAGATAGGTACACAAGGATCGCTTTCATGACCTTTATAGGTACGAGCAAACGATTGAGCCAGCATGAAGTAGCTGTAAGCACGGATGGCGTAAGCCTGGCCAACAACATAAGCCACGTCTTCCTCTGAACCACCCATAGTGTTCTCGGCAGCGATGATATAGTTGGCATTGGCAATCCAAGTAAAGTAAGCATTCCACAGGTCATAGCTGCGCCATGCACCGCTGGTGAAACGGGTCTTTACATTATATACGGCATCAAACCAGAACCAGCCACTACCCTGGGCACCCATGATACAGTCATCACCCATGACTTCGGCCATCAAGTTATAGGCACTGATACCGAAGCACTGGTGGGTATTACCCGTAGTTGACCATCCTGCGTCATACATCGAGCGGTAGATACCATTCAGGGGAACAAGAGCCTTATCGGCATTCTCCATGAAGCTGGCACCTGAGAATTGAGCGGTAGGCTCCGTCACAAGCGAATCATTAGAGCAAGATGACAGGCAAGCCACACCAAACATTCCAATAAACAAATATTTAAATAGCTTTTTCATGTTTATATCCTTATTAATAATCGATGAATATAATTCAATGAAACATTGTCTCGGGATTACTTCACGATGATTTCGCAAATCGAAACACGGTTCCAGCTCAATTCGTCAAACATGTTGCTGATACCCTGGCCAGCGGCATTGATGCGGTTGGCGGCGATACCATACTTCTTGACGAGCATATCCTTCACGCTGGCGGCACGGCCGTTAGCGAGCTTGATGTTAATGTCTTCCTTGCCCTCGGGAGAAGCATAACCCTTGATCTCGCAGGTTGCCTCGGGATGACTCTTCAGGTAAGCAGCCACGCGCTCAACGTTGGCACGCTGGTCGGCGGTGATAGCGGTTCCTGACTTGGGGAAGTGAACGAGGATATTCATGTACTGCTTGCTGTTGTCAACCACCTTGGGAGCAAGGTTCTTGGCAGCATTCAGGTCGTTCTTGCAGTTGGCCAGAGCGCGGTTAGCAGCGTCGAGGTCACCCTGCAGCTTAGCCAGACGGCTGTTGGCGTCGGCAGCGGCACCCTGAGCGTCAGCGAGTTGAGCACGCAGGTCGTTGATCTGGCTGTTCAGCGCATTCACGTTAACGGCGGGAGCAGGAGCAGCATAGGTCTTACCGAAGTTCAACTCGATACCTACAGTGTAAGTGCGGTTGGGGCTGTAGTCATAATCAGTACCACCACTGAAGTTGTACTGGGGATCCATACCATCGAGGTGTGTCCACAGGGCCAGGTTATCTACCGAACCAAAGATGCGGGCACCCGTCATACCAATCTTGCTTACCCAATTGGTGGGCAGAGCATAGGCCAGAGTGATGTTCTTGATAGCAAAGTAGCTAGCATTAATCAGATAGCGGTCAGTCTGCAACTGTGAACCAGCAACCTCAACACGAGGAACGTCGGTCACGTCACCGGGCTTCTGCCAACGGCGCAACATGTTCTTGTGCCAGGTAGAGCTCAGGTACCACAGATCCATATCGTTGGCATACAGGCTATCATAAACCTTGCCACCGAGTGAATAAGTAGTCAGTACGCTCAAGGTCAGACCCTTCCATGAAAGGTCGGTGCCAAGGCTACCATAGATGTCGGGTTCGCGGCTGCCCATGTAGTACTTGCAGGGCGAAGCAGTGCTATAATCACTGGTGATATAATCACTGTTGGGAACCTTGTTACCGTTCTCATCAAAATCATAAGCCCAATACAGAGCATAACCAGTTGTCGGGTCAACACCAGCCGACTTATTCATATAATAAGTGTAGATGGGCAAGCCTTCCTTGATCACGCGTACACCGCTAATCAGCTCAGGAGCCTCCTTGGTCAGCTTGATGACTTTATTCTTGTTATGGGTAGCCATAGCGGTGATGTTCCACTCGAAGTCACCAGTACGGACGGGGGTTACGCGAATTGAACCCTCGACACCACGGTTGCGCATGTCACCCACATTATCCATATAACCCGAGAAACCTGTTGACAAAGCCATAGGACGGTTCAACAGCAGGTCCTTGGTCAAGCGGTTATAGAACTCAACGTTCAACTGCAAGCGGTGATTGAACAAGATAGCATCCAAACCAGCATTGAAGTTCTGGCTCTTCTCCCAAGAAACCTTCTGGTTCTCAAGGGTAGCAATGAAACCACCAACATAAGCATCGGAATTGTGGTAGAAGTCATAGAGGCTCTGCCAAGCATAGTAGTTAGAACCGAGGTTTTCATTACCCTGCTCACCATAGCTGGCCTTTACTGACAGGTTGTTGATCCAACCCACGTTCTGCATGAACTTCTCGCCAGATACACGCCAGTTAGCACCAACTGACCAGAAAGTACCCTTATTGTGGTCGGGGTGGAAGCGTGAAGACTTATCCTGACGCAGCGAAGCGCTCAAGAAATAGCGGCCACCATAGTTATAGTTGATACGACCCAACCAAGAATCAATGCGATGGTTGAGAGAATAAGAATCAGCCTCTAACAGGGTGGTACCAGGACGCAACTCGTAGATACCCTCAACGAGGTTGGTCTTACCTGCTAACAAATAGTTATAATCCATAGAATACCACTCGTGACCACCCAACAGACCGATGGTGTGCTCACCGAAGGTGCGGTCCCAACTCAACAATTGGTTAAAGGTATAGCTGAGGGTGCGGCTATTGGATTTCTCCATAAGACCACCAGCGTCTGCCTGGTTACCATGCTTGTTGTTCATGTAATTCATGTAGTTGGTGTTGCGGTAGTCAGTGCTGAAGTTCACAGCGAACTTAATGCCCTGAAGCCAACCATACTTGGCCAAATCGCTACCCAGTACCAGACCGGTGCGCAGACCAGCGACATCACGCTTGTTGTAAGCCTTATCAAGCATCAACATACCGAGAGTCGAGAAGTCATCCAGTGAACCAGGACGGTAGTCACCATTTTCTCTTTCCTCACCCCAGTCATACTGGATAGCACCATTGTCCAACAGGTTCTTACCTTCAAGATCCTTGAGATAAACAGGGAACAACGGGTTGATGAACTGTGCAGTGTACCAGGGGTTACTATTTGACGTACCGTCATAGTCACTGAAGTTCTGCATCGAGTGAGCCAATGAAACGTTGATGTTAGCAGCCAACCAGTCAGTAACCTGGCTGTTGATGCTAGCACGACCAGTATAGCGCTCATAATTGGTAGTCTTCAATATACCATCCTCGTTGAGGTAACCCAATGACATCAAGTACTGTGCACGCTCGCTACCGCCAGTAACCTGCAACTGGTGCTCATGACGGAAAGCGTTTTTCTTGATTACACTGTCATACCAATCCTCATCCCAAGCGCTCTGTGCATCAGCACGAACTTGACCAGTAGCGGGATCAATAATGGTTTCCCAAGTGTAGTTCTTGAAAGGATTGTAGTATTCACCACCCAGATAGAAGTCACTGGTGGGATCGGCGATTGTCGTACGACCATATTCCTCAGCGTCTTTCCAATTCTCTCCATTGTCAAGAGCTCTGTTACGAGCTGCCTCATAGAGAAGCTGTACATACTCCTTCTGATTAACATGGGCATAGCGCTTGGTGGCACGTGAAGACCAACCCATGGTTGAACGCCACATCACGTTGGTGCGGCCTTCAACACCCTTTTTGGTGGTGATCATCACAACACCATTGGCACCACGAGCACCATACAGTGCAGATGCCGAAGCGTCCTTCAACACGGTCATCGACTCGATATCCGAGGGGTTGATCGAGGTCAGGTCACCATCAAAGGGGGCACCATCGACAACATACAGCGGGTTGCTGGATGCGTTGATAGAACCATAACCACGAATGTGAATAGCGGGCGATGAACCAGGCTGACCAGAACCACTGACTACCTGCAGACCAGCTACGTTACCCTCGAGGGCCTTGGTAGCATCGGTCACAGGACGCAGCTCCAGTTTCTTGTTCGTCACAGCCTCGGCCGAACCGGTGTAAGAGGTCTTCTTGGCAGTACCATAGGCAACTACCATCACCTCGTCCAGAGCGGTACCACTATCACTCATCGTGATAGCCATGTTGGGCTGAACAGGTAATTCCTGGGTGTTGTAACCCACATACGAAACCTTGAGGGTCTTGACATTGTAGGGAAGACTCAGCGAGAACTCACCGTTCACGTCGGTGGCCACGCCGTTTCCTCCGCCAACAGGTTGAATCGTGGCACCAATCAGCGGTTCGCCATTGGCGTCAGTAACCTGTCCCCTCACTACTTGTTGGGCACTCATGCCCAATGAGATAGCACATATGGCTATCAGCAGCAGAAATAGCTTCTTCATAAAATAGTGATGTTTATTAAATTAATAAAATATAGTTAAAAAATGTGTTTTATTCTTCAGTTACGTGTAAGGTCTCGATGGTACTTTTAGGTAGCCGCTATCGATAAATTACAAGTACGCAAAACTAGATAAAATATGTGAAATAGGCAAAATAAATGGAAGACTTTAACTAAAAGGGCGTGTTTTCTATCTTTTTGGGTCTTTTGTAAAATTTTGTAAAAAAAATAAAAAATCAGTCCAAAAACTGACTTAATTGATTGAATTATACTTGTTTATATAAAAATTGAAAATGCTTTGAATAAAAAAGTTATAATCATTTTTAAATGTTAAAATCAACACCATTTAACATTTTAATTTTAACTATATTTTGCCCAAAAACCACGATTATTTCTCAATTTTCTCACTATTTAAAGGAATTTCAGCCCCTGTTAATAACTTTTTTCCCGATGTTCAAAGTCCGAAAAACCGTCAATAACTCAAATGATAGAAATGCCACATCACGATGGCCGCACAACACGATATATTCAACGAGTGCTTGGTGCCGTGCTGTGGAACCTCGATACACACATCACTGGCATCGACTACTGCCTGGCTCACGCCCTTCACCTCATTACCAAAGACGATAGCCACCTTCTGCCCGCGATTGACGACAAATTGTTCCAGACTGACACTGTCATGCACTTGCTCGATCGAGCAAATGGTGTAGCCATCGCGCTTGAGTTGCTCGACAGCATCAAGACAAGTCGGATAATACTCCCATGCTACAGATTCCTCGGCACCGAGGGCCGTCTTATGGATTTCGGCCTTGGGCGGTTGGGGCGTAATACCGCATAAGACAATGCGTTCGATCAAGAAGGCGTCGGCCGTGCGGAACACCGACCCCACGTTCATCTCGCTGCGCACGTTGTCCAGCACCACCGTCAACGGCAGCTTCTCTACATTCTTATATTCCTCTACACCCAAGCGGTGCAATTCCAACATCGACTTCTTCTGTCCCATAATCGTGATGAATCTTCACCACAAAGTTACAAATTTTTTTGTAACTTTACATCGCCAGGGTTCACTATGCACAACAATGGTGTCAATAACCCTTTCAATTGTTGTTCAAAACTATTTGACAAAAAACAATAAAAAAGACTTGACAAATCCAGATCAATGTGGCTTATCAATCTTTTTCTTACAGCCAAAATAATTAGTATCATTTTTTTATTGGTCTATAAACACGGTTTTAATCAACTTTTGTGAGAAAAATCCATAAGAATTTATTAACTTTGCAGGTTGTTTACACCCTGTTAATAAACAGCGGAAACTGCTATTACACAGCAATAAGGCTTGTTGATAAACTATTAATAAACCCATATAAGGTGTTGAAAACACAATCGGCACCAAGATGCTTGAAAAAGTTATCGACACAATTAACAGGCATTATTGTTGTAGTTAAAATTAAATTTTTAAAAAATTAAAAACTAAACAATATATATTATGAATGTTGAAAAAGGCTATGTCGATGAGCCTATCGAGGCTGGCATCGACCTGAAAGAAGAAATCCTGCGCTTGAAACGTGAGCGCAATGCCGTCATCATGGCGCACTACTACCAGCGTGAGGAAATCCAGCAACTGGCCGACTACATCGGCGACAGCTTGGCTCTGGCACAGCTGGCTGCCAAGACCGATGCCCCGGTGATCATTCTGTGCGGTGTGCACTTCATGGGCGAGACGGCCAAGATCCTGTGCCCTGACAAGACGGTCATCGTGCCTGACTTGAGCGCTGGATGCTCGCTGGCAGACAGCTGCCCGGCTGATGAGTTCGAGAAATTTGTCAAGGAGCACCCTGATCACACGGTTATCAGCTACGTCAACACAAGTGCCGCCGTCAAGGCAGTGACCGATGTAGTGGTGACTTCATCCAATGCCAAGGAAATTGTGGGCAGCCTGCCCAAGGACGAGAAAATCATTTTCGGTCCAGACCGCAACCTGGGTAACTACATCAACAGCATAACGGGTCGTGAGATGCTGTTGTGGGATGGCGCTTGCCATGTTCATGAGAAATTCAGCGCCGCCAAGCTCGCCGATCTCAAGCGTGAGCATCCCGAAGCCAAAGTGCTCGTTCATCCCGAGTGCCCGAAGCCCGTGCGCATCATGGCCGACAAGGTGGGCTCAACTCAGGCTTTGCTGAATTTTGCTGTGGATGACGAGAGCCAAGAATTTATCGTGTGCACTGAGAGTGGCATCCTGTTTGAGATGCAGCGCCGTTGCCCTGATAAGACTTTCATTCCTGCTCCGCCCGAGGATGGTACCTGTGCCTGCAACGAGTGTGAATATATGAAACTCATTACACTGGAGAAGTTGTATAACTCGCTCAAGTTTATGGCACCCGAAATCAAGGTAAGTAAAAAAATTGCCGAACGTGCCGTGAAACCCATTCAGCGCATGCTCGACATTTCACGCGACTTGGGCATAATCAAGTAATGAGCAAAAAAACATCATTGATATCATTATATAAATGTATTGAATGTTATGGCACAAAACGTATATGATTTCACTGTGAAGGATCGTCGCAATGGTGACGTCTCTTTAGCTGAATATAAGGGCAAAGTATTGCTTATTGTCAACACAGCAACACGTTGCGGTTTCACACCGCAATATGAGGAGTTGGAAGCCCTGTATAAAGAGTACAAGGATCAGGGTCTGGAAATTCTCGACTTCCCCTGCAACCAGTTTGGCCAGCAGGCTCCTGGCACCGAAGAAGAAATTCACCAGTTCTGTACGCTTAACTACGGCACCGAATTTCCTCAGTTCAAGAAAATTGAGGTCAATGGCGAAAATGAATCTCCCCTGTACACCTATCTGAAGTCAAAGCAAGGTTTTAAAGGCTTTGACAAGGATCAGAAGATTGGTGCCCTGCTCGACAATATGCTCTCCAAAGCCGATCCCAATTATGCCAGCAAGCCCGACATCAAGTGGAATTTCACAAAATTCCTTATTGACCGTCAGGGTAATGTAGTGGAGCGTTACGAACCCACCACCGATTGCAAAATCATAGAAGAAGACATCAAAAATTTACTCTAAAAACTCTATAGACAAGAAATTAGAAGACTAAAAAATGGATTATAACTATAAAGAAATAGAGAAAAAGTGGCAACAGTATTGGCGTGATCATCACACCTACAAGTGTGATATTGACAATACCCGTCCCAAGTTCTATGTGCTCGATATGTTTCCCTATCCTTCGGGAGCAGGTTTGCATGTGGGACATCCCCTCGGCTACATTGCCAGCGATATTTATGCGCGCTACAAGCGTTTGAAGGGTTTCAACGTCTTGCATCCCATGGGTTATGATGCTTATGGTCTGCCCGCCGAACAGTATGCCATCCAAACGGGTCAACACCCAGAAATCACTACCAATGAGAACATTAAACGCTACCGTGAGCAGTTAGATAAGATTGGTTTCTGCTACGATTGGGACCGCGAAGTGAGAACCTGTGACCCCACTTATTACAAGTGGACACAGTGGGCTTTCTTGCAGATGTTCAAGAGTTATTATAATACTGAACTTGAAAAAGCCCGTCCCATTGATGAGTTGGTGGCTTATTTTGAGAAATTTGGCACTCAGGGTTGCAATGCCCACACTAGCAGTACCGATGAGTTTACTGCCGATGAGTGGAAAGCCATGACCCAGCTGCAGCGCAACAATGTGCTCATGAACTACCGTATTGCCTACTTGGGCAACACGATGGTGAACTGGTGTCCCAAGTTGGGTACTGTGCTGGCCAACGACGAGGTGAGCGAGGGTGTATCGGTACGTGGCGGTTATCCCGTTGAGCAGAAGATGATGAGCCAGTGGTGCTTGCGTGTGTCGGCCTATGCCGGACGACTCTTGCGTGATTTGGAAACCATCGAGTGGACCGAATCTATTAAGGAAACCCAGCGCAACTGGATCGGCTATAGCGAGGGTGCCGAAATGACATTCCCCATCGCTGATAGCGACAAGAGCCTGTTGATTTTCACCACCAGGGCCGATACTATCTTTGGCGTGACCTTTATGGTACTGGCACCTGAGAGCATCTATGTGGATGAGGTGGTAACTGCTGATCAGCGCGCTGCTGTCGATGCTTATCTCGACGAGGTCAAGCACAAGACCGAGCGTGAGCGCATGATTGAGAAAAAAGTTAGTGGTGTGTTTACTGGCAGTTATGCCGTCAATCCCATTACGGGCAAGAATATACCTATATATATTAGTGACTATGTGCTGGCTGGCTATGGCACGGGTGCCATCATGGCGGTTCCCGCTCACGATAGTCGTGACTATGCCTTTGCCAAGCACTTCGACTTGCCTATTATTCCCCTGATTGAGGGTGCCGATGTGAGCGAGGAGAGTTTTGATGCCAAGGAAGGCATCATGACTAACTCATCTAACGAGCGCTTGCAACTCAATGGTTTGCAGGTTAAGGACGCCATTGCACGTACCAAGCAGTACATCGAGGAGTCTGGCATTGGTCATGTCAAGGTGAATTATCGCCTGCGCGACGCCATCTTCAGCCGTCAGCGCTATTGGGGTGAACCGTTCCCCATCTACTATGATGAGAACAACCAGCCTCAGCCGCTCGACGAGAGTCTGTTGCCATTGCAACTGCCTGAAGTAGATAAATTCTTGCCTACCGAGACGGGAGAACCTCCCCTGGGTCGTGCCAAGGGATGGGTGACCGCCGATGGTTATCCGTTGGAGTTGAACACCATGCCAGGCTTTGCCGGTTCGTCGGCCTACTACCTGCGTTACATGGATCCGCATAACGACAATGAGCTCGTTTCTCATGAAGCCAATGAGTATTGGCGCCAGGTAGATTTGTATGTTGGTGGTACTGAGCATGCTACAGGTCACTTGATCTATAGCCGTTTTTGGAACAAATTCCTCTATGACTATGGTTTTGTGTGTGAGTCTGAGCCGTTCCGTAAATTGGTCAACCAGGGCATGATTCAGGGTCGTAGTAACTTTGTTTACCGCATCAAGGACACCAACAAGTTTGTCTCATTTAATCTCAAGAAGGACTATGATGTAACTCCCATTCATGTTGATGTGAACATTGTTCATAACGATGCGTTGGATATTGAGAAGTTCCGTGATTGGAGGCCTGAATTCAAGAATGCTGAGTTCATTCTCGAGAATGGCAAGTATATCTGCGGCTGGGCTATCGAGAAGATGTCCAAATCGATGTTTAATGTCGTCAATCCTGATGATATTGTTGACCATTATGGTGCTGATACCCTGCGTCTCTATGAAATGTTCCTTGGTCCTGTCGAGGCCAGCAAGCCTTGGGATACCAATGGTATTGACGGCGTGAACCGCTTCCTCAAGCGCTTGTGGGCTTTGTTCTACAAGGGTGACGCCATGCAACTCATCGATGAGAAACCCAGTGCCGAAGCGCTCAAGTCATTGCACAAACTCATTAAGAAGGTGAGTGGCGATATTGAAAGCTTCAGTTACAATACATCGGTGGCCGCTTTCATGATCTGTGTCAACGAGTTGACAAGTATGAAATGCCGCGCTCGCGAAATCTATGAACCTCTTGTAGTGCTGCTGGCACCATTCGCACCGCACATCGCCGAGGAATTGTGGCATGTGCTGGGTCACGACACTACTGTGTGTGATGCCCAATGGCCTACTTGGAACGAGGATTACTTGAAGGAATCGACGGTAAAATATACCGTCCTGTTCAATGGCAAGCCCCGTTACAATATCGAAGTGCCTGCCGGAACGGCACAGGACGAGGTGCAGCGCATCGCCTTGAGTGACGAGGGTGCAGCACGCTGGCTCGACGGCAAGCAACCCAAGAAGGTCATTGTCGTTCCCAACAAGATTGTCAACGTTGTTGTGTAATCAATTAAACAACAATAAATACAGATAATTGAAATCATAATTTTATGAAAATCAATTATTTGTATTTATTGTTTTCTAACGATATTATTGTTGATCTAGACCCTGCGGGGGCTAATGCTAATTTCGCGAATATTTTGATATTTGGCTCATTAGCGAAATTCGCATTCAAGGTTAACTTCTGTATTTTTCCCTAATGTTTTCTTTTTTTTCCAAATGAAGAAGATAGTATTTGCTACCAATAATGCCCACAAGTTGCAGGAACTGCGACAGATGATAGGTGAGCGTTATGAGATTTTGGGGCTTGCTGATATCGGTTGTCACGAAGATATACCGGAAACAGGCGATTTCATCGAAGATAATGCCCAAATGAAGGCTCGTTATGTCAAGGAGAATTACGGTTACGACTGCTTCAGTGACGATACGGGACTGGATATTGATGCGTTGAACGGTGAGCCAGGTGTAAAATCGGCACGCTATGCTACCCCTGGTCACGACAGCGAGGCTAATATCGACAAAGTGTTGACCAAGATGCAAGGTGTTGAGGAAAGGACAGCCCGTTTTCGCACCGCTATCGCTCTATTGCAAGGCGATGAGATGCACATGTTTGAGGGGAAAGTCGAGGGCATCATACTCACTGAACGGCACGGTACAGGTGGCTTTGGCTACGATAGCATCTTCCAACCCATAGAGGGAGACGGCAGCACTTTTGCCCAGATGTCACCTCAGGAAAAGAACCGCATCAGTCATCGTGGACGCGCTGTTGCCCAACTGATACAATTCCTCACAACTCAAGATTAAACAACATCAAAAAATACTAAATAATGCCCATTTCGGTCGATGAAATGGGCATTATTTTCATTTTTGACGAGCACTTGAACCCTAATCAATCTATTCACCTAATAATGATGATTATTTAACAAAAGGTCAATCAATAATGTGTTTTTTTCATGATTTTATTATCTTTGCGTCTTTAGAACAAGTGCAGAATCTGATTATTCACTCAAATCATCATTATTATGAAAAAAATTATAAAACAATCTACTCAATTTGTTGTATCGGCTATAATGCTGGCATTTTCTTCCTCGGCTACAGCCTACGACTTCATGGTGGATAGCATCTGCTACAACATCATCGGTGCTAACGAGGTAGAAGTGTCCAAGCGTGATGTCAAGTATGCTGGCGAGATCATGATACCGGCCACAGTCTCCCAAGACGGCGTTACCTATCAGGTCACCCAAATTGGCAATCAAGCTTTCAGAGACTGTAGTGACTTGACGTTGATTGGCATTCCTGAGGGGGTTACGTCAATTGGTTCTTATGCGTTCAGGGCATGCAGTAATCTTGAAGATATTGATTTCCCTAACTCACTGGTTAGCATTGGAACTTATGCTTTCCAAGATTGCTCGAGTTTTTCCAATGTATATCTTCCTCGTAATGTCGCTGATATCGCCTATAATGCATTCAGTTTCTGCCACACGATCAAGAGTTATTCCTGCAGTTCCCTCAATGCCCATTACCGTGCAGTTGACGGCGTTCTTTTTTCTAAGGACATGACAAAACTGGTGGCCTATCCCCAGGCGGCACTAGCATCGTCCTATGTTGTTCCCAATTCGGTGACAGCGATTGGTTTTCATGCTTTTCGCGACTGCGATAATCTGGTAAGTATCGACATACCTGAGACTGTGACATGGCTCGGAGGTACCGTTTTTGCCCGCTGTGACAATCTTGTCTCGTTGTATTTGCCTGACGGCATTACCCACATGGGTGTTGGAATTTTCAGTGCATGCTCAGGTTTGGCTGAGCTCCACCTTCCCGCCTCGCTGGATTCAATCATGAACGGTAGTTTCAGTAATTGTTCGTCGTTGGCCGAATTGACAATTCCTCGCAATGTGTCATATATTGATCAGTATGCGTTCTATGAGTCAGATGGCATCAAGCACATTTACTTTGAGGAGGATAGCCGGCTTGCCTATATTGGCTCGTTAGCTTTTGCTAACTCTGACGCTCTGGAAACGTTCTATATGCCCAATAGTGTTACGGCCACGGGTGGTAGCATATTTTATAAATGCCCGGCATTAAAGAATGTGAGTATCAGCGAAAACCTTAGCATTCTTGGGGTCTCCAGTTACAATTATTGCACATCTCTCACCGAACTCTATATCCCCAGCAATGTACAACTGATTGATAATAGTTCAGTAGCTAATTGCAGCTCCTTGAAAAAGTTAACAATCGGTGAAAAAGATGCTACAGGTTCAACGATTATTCCAAATTGCGGAATACTTTACAACAATAACCTTGTACGTCTTGAATTAGGGGCTAATGTGGACTCGTTGAGCGATTATGCTATTAGTAACCTTGAGAACTTGAAAGTGTTCATTTGTTGGGCAAATACTCCACCCAAAGTCGACCATTATCCATCATTTAGCCCGTCTCCCAATAGATTGAACGCAATACTGTACGTGCGTCGGGCATCACTCGAGGCCTATCGTACAGCTCCGCAGTGGAAGGATTTCAAGACCATTCTGGCGATTGAGGATGTGGGTGATGTCAATGTTGATGGTGCGATTTCCATCGCCGATGTGTCGTCACTCATCGACTGCTTGCTGGACGGTGAAACCATTTCGCCGCTTGCCGATGTTAACCTGGATGGAGACATCACTATCGCCGATGTGTCGGCGCTGATTGACTTCCTTCTTGATGCAAATTAATTGATAATCAACAAGTTTCATCAAGAATTCCAATAATATTCAAATTAAGCCTAAAATATTCACTTAACTTTTATATCAATTAACAATGAGAAAAAAATTATTCACTATTTTGGCACTCCTGTGCTTTGGCGTTGCTGCTATAGCAATGCCCGCCAAGCCAGGGTGGCAAACGATGACCCAGAGCGATGGCACCACCTTGCAGGTGCAGGCTGTCGGTAATGCTTTTAACCACGGTATCCTCACCAGTGATGGCTTGACGGTAGCCCGTGGTGATGACGGTGATTTCTACTACACCTCGTCGTTGACAGGTTTGACGGCTATTCGTGCCCATGAGGCTAACCAGCGCACGGCTGCCGAGAATGCCTTTATCAGGGCCCAACGTGGCAACTTGACGATGCAGTACAAATCCTTCAAGATGCCTAACCAGAAGGGAGCTTTCAGCGTTGGTGGCAGTAATGAAGATGCTTCGGTGCCTGCGATGGGCCAGCGTCGCATTCCCATCATTCTTGTGGAATTTAAGGATAAGAAATTTGCCAATACGCGTGAACAGATTATTCAATCCATGCTCACGGGCAATGAGAGTGTGGGTCAATACTTCCGTGACCAGTCTAATGGCATGTATGAGCCCGATTTTGAAGTATTTGGTATTTACGGCTTGTCACAGAACCGTCAATACTATGGCGGCAATTCAGGCGGAAATGACCAGAATTTAGGTGCGATGGTGACCGAGGCCTGCCAGCTGGCTGCTGCCGACGGCATGTCGTTCGCCCCCTATGATACCAATAATGATGACTACTGTGATGTGGTGATTGTCATCTATGCTGGTGTGGGCGAGGCGCAGGCATCGACAAGCCACCCCGAGGCCATTTGGCCCTGCAACTGGAACCTGAATTCTGCAGCCTACTACGGAATGGGAGGCAATGGAGCATTCCGTCCCAACAGTGGAGACCCCTTGGTTGACAACTTCGCAGTGTTCAACGAGTTGTATGGCAGCAATGACAACGGCACGACAATCGATGGCATTGGTACCTTCTGCCACGAGTTCGGCCACTGCTTGGGTCTGCCCGACTTCTATGACACGAATAGTGGCGGTCATTACGGCTTGGGAGACTGGGACATCATGTGCATGGGCTGCTACAACAATGATGGATTTACTCCTCCTGGCTATTCGGCCTATGAAAAGGTATTTATGGGTTGGGTGCATTATATCAACGCTAGGCCCGGAACTTACTACACCCTGCCAGTGTGGAACCTGAAAAGTGCCGCGACCGACAAGGCGGTGTGCATTACCAGTGATGTCAACGAGAACGAGTACTTCATTCTTGAGTATCGCAAGAAACAGGGTTGGGACCGCTATGCTCCTGGAGAAGGTATCATGATCACCCATGTTACCTATAATGCCGACCGCTGGTGGAATGACACGCCCAACAACGAGGATATCCAGTTGATGACGCTCATGAATGCTGATAATTCATGGAACTATTATACTGAGAATACCGACCTGTGGCCGCAAGGCAGCAAGCGGGAGTTTACCGACAGTTCATCACCTGCCGCCAAACTCAATATGGCAGCTAATGGCAACATCACTGGCAATGCAGGTTATCTGGGCAAACCGGTGACCGAGATGGTGATCAATAATGATGGAACAGCCAGTTTCTGGTTCATGAAAGGCGCGGCAGTGAGCCCTGTTATTTCGGTTTCAACTGAAGAACTCGACTTTGGCAATGTAATCATGAACAACACCGAGTCCAAGACCTTAAAGGTAATCGGACAGGCCTTGACCGGTAATGTAACAGTGACACTTAACGATGCCAATGGTGTGTTTGCCGTCAATCCCACTACCATCAGTTCGGCAGATGCAGCCAATGGATATGACGTGACAGTGACGTTCACTCCCAATAGTATTGCTGACTACAATGCCACCCTTGTCTTGAAGAGTGACGGTGCCGATGATGTGGTTGTCAACCTCATGGGTCATGGCCTTATCGAGGGTTATACCCCCGTGATGCAGCCCGCTATTGAGCAATACATCAACTTGACTCAGTTCCGTGCAGACTGGACCGACATAACTCCTGCCGAGAATGTGGAAAGCTATACCCTCGAGGTGAGCACCAAGCCTGATGATCCCGTGCTCCTGGCATCCCTTTATGGATCAAATTATACTGGCAATTATGTCAATATTAACTTGTCAGCACCTTGGGGCGGCACTGGTGTGATGGGCGGCAATAATGGTGTCTATATCAATACCGGTGGTAACATCAATTTCACCATTCCCGAGGGTTACAGCAACATGACTTTCACGTTGAAGCTTACTTCGGCTTCACATAGTTATGGTCTTGGCAACTTTACTGTTGCTACCCCGCAAACTCCTGGTGTAGAGCACTACTTCAATCAAGGTGAGACCTATTCATGGTTGGTAACTGCCAGTGCCGGTGAGAAAATCACCATTACATCTACCGATGCCAACTACTCGCCCGATATTGCCCTGCTCGAGGTTTATTCAGGCGATGCTACGGGGGCCAAGTTGAGAGCAAATGATTTTGGTGACGAGACTTATCGCTTGATTACAGGTATCACCGAAAAGTTCTATACGGTTAAGAACCTGCTTGCCGAGGGTACCTTCCTCTATAAGGTGAAGACTAAATTTACCGACGGTACCGAGAGCGATTGGAGCAATATTCAAGAGGTAACTTTGTTTGAGAACGGTCACGGCTATGAGCCAGGTGATGTTAACCATGAAGATGGTGTAACCATTGCCGACGTGAGTGAGCTGATTGACTATCTGTTGGATAACAGTAGCCCCATCTGCCTCATCTGTGCCGATGTTGATGGCAACTCCGAGGTATCCATTGCCGACGTGAGCGCGCTCATCGACATCCTGTTAGGTCTCTGATACCTATCCTACTTACAATAACTGTGACGGAGGGCCACACTGGCTCTCCGTCACAGTTATTGTATCTATCATGCTGGTTTTAAAGCAGTTAATGCGAAATCATTGTCTAATCATATTATTTATGATAGAATTTCATCAAAAATATTGTTGAATTATAATGTATAAAGAAATATTTCTTTAATTTTGCAACCACGTAACATAACGGGTATTTTTTAATGTGATAAACACAACAGGATAACCAATGAATCCGATATGTTCCGGAGCTAAAATTATTATCATTAATAACCAAAATTCAAAATGAAAAGAATTTGTATTTCTCTAATGCTACTGTTGGCTTGTGCAATTGCTGCCGTAGCAGTGCCCGCTAAACCCGGTTGGCACACATTATCTCAAAGTGACGGTACTACCTTGCAGGTGCAAGCTGTAGGTAACGCTTTTAACCATGCTCTGCTCACCAGGGACGGCTTGATGGTTGCCTTGGGTACCGATGGCGACTACTACTACACCTCGTCGTTGACGGGCTTGACGACTGTGCGCGCCCATGAAGTCAATGAGCGCACGGCTAGTGAGACTGCGTTTATCGCAGCTCAGCACAGCAACTTGACGATGACTAAAAAAGAATTCAAGCCTGTACAGGGCAAGCCCGCCTTTGGCGTCGGTGGTAGTAACGCTGACTCGGATGTGCCAGCACAAGGCAATCGCAAGGTGCCCATCATTCTTGTCGAGTTCAAGGACAAGAAGTTTAACAACACCCGTGAGCAGATTATCCAGGCCATGCTGACGGGCAATACGAGCGTTCAGCAGTATTTTAGGGACCAGTCTAACGGGAAATATGACCCCGATTTTGAAGTGTTTGGTATTTACGGCTTGTCACAGAACCGTCAATACTATGGCGGCAATGACTCGGGTGGTAATGACCAGAATTTAGGTGCGATGGTAACCGAGGCCTGCCAGATGGCTGCTGCCGATGGCGTGAGCTTCAGCCCCTTTGATACCAACAGTGACAACTATTGTGACGTGGTCATCGTTATCTATGCTGGTGTGGGCGAGGCTCAAGCCTCTTACAACCACCCTGAAGCTGTTTGGCCTTGCAACTGGAATCTCCAGTCGGCTGCATACTATGGCCTGGGCGGTAACGGTGCTTTCCGTCCCAATGGCAGTGGTCCCTATGTGAACAATTTCGCCGTGTTCAACGAGCTGCACGGCAGCAATGACAACGGCACGACTATCGATGGTATCGGCACCTTCTGCCATGAGTTCGGTCACTGTCTGGGTCTGCCCGACTTCTATGACACGAACTATGGCGGCCACTATGGTATGGGTTACTGGGACATCATGGACACTGGTTGCTATGCCAATGACACCTATACTCCCGTGGGCTATTCGGCTTATGAGAAACATTTCATGGGTTGGACCAATTATGTCATTCCCAATCCTGGAACCTATTACAACTTGCCCATCTGGAACCAGAAGAATGAAGAGACCGATAAGGCTTTATTCATCCAGAGTGACATTAACGGCAACGAGTACTTCATTATCGAGAACCGTAGGCAACAGGGCTGGGACCGCTACTTGCCGGCTCAGGGTCTGTTGATCCACCACATCACCTATAATGAAAGCCGTTGGGCGGCCAATACGCCCAATAACCAGAACATTCAGCTGATTACCATCATGCCCGCCGACAACACCTTGTCCACCAATAACGAGAGTGGCGACACGTGGCCCAGAAATGGCAAAACCGAGTTTACCGACACTTCGACTCCTGCTGCCAAGCTCAATATGACGGCTAGCGGCAATATCACGGGCAATGCCGGTTATCTGGGCAAGCCTGTGACCGAGATGGTCATCAACAACGACGGTACAGCTAGTTTCTGGTACATGAAGGGCGCTATTACCGATCCCACAATCGAAGTATCGGCGGACAACGTCGACTGTGGTGCAACGGCAGTGAATTCCAGCATCACCAAGACGTTTACCGTCACGGGTTTGGCGTTGACCGACAACATTAACCTCACGCTCAACGATCTTAGCGGTGTGTTTGCTGTCAATCCCATGGTCATCAACAAGAGTAATGCTGCCAATGGTGTGACCGTGACCGTGACTTTCTCACCGACGGCTGTACAGATGTTTAATGCTACACTGACCCTCTCGAGCAACGGCGCCGAGGATGTGACCGTCAACTTGACGGGACAGGGACTTATCGAGGCTTACACTCCCGTGATGCTGCCTGCTGTCGAGGAGTATATCAACCTGACCGAGTTCCGTGCCGACTGGACCGACCAGACTCCCGCCGAGAATGTAGAAAGCTACACCCTAGAGGTGATGACCAAACCCAATATCCCCGATCCTGTTGAGGGCGGAACCTGTGACCTGACAGATGTTGAGGCTGTTACTAACGATGACGGTAACCTGCCCAACGTGGCCAACACGGCTACCGATTACCTGCCCGACGGCTGGAATGCTGAGAACTACCTCTTTGTAAACCAGGGATTTATTATCACGGGTGCCAGCACTAGCTGGTGGAGTACCACCTATGGCGCTATTGTTAGTCCGGTGCTTGACCTCACAGGTAACAACCAGGTGAGTGTTGTAGTACGGGTTAAGTCCTATAATCCCTCGTACTATGGTACAGGCCAAGTCAGGATTGCAACAGGCTCGGCTTATCGGGACTACACGTTGAACTCCGATGATGAAGGTGACTTCCAGGAAATCATCACTGTGCTGAACTGCTCATCGGTGGATCAGGTGCGCGTACAGGCACGCGCCAACTACATCGCAATCGAGAGCGTGGTTATCTATCCTGGTGATATCACTGCCGAGGCCAAGCTCCGTGCCAGCGAGCCTGAATATTATCGCCTCTTCCCCGGCATTACCGACAAGTTCTATACTGTACAAAACTTGCCAGCGGCAGGTACCTACGTTTACAGGGTGAAAGCTCTGTATTCTGACGGTTCTGAGAGTGAATGGAGTAATAAGGAGGTAGTGACCTTGTTTGAGAACGGTCATGGCTATGAACCAGGCGATGTCAACCATGAAGATGGTGTTACCATTGCCGACGTGAGTGCTCTGATTGACTATCTGTTGGATAACAGTAGCCCCATCTGCCTCATCTGTGCCGATGTTGATGGCAACTCCGAGGTATCCATTGCCGACGTGAGCGCACTTATCGACATTCTGTTAGGTCTCTGATACCTATCCTACTTACAATAACTGTGACGGAGGGCCACACTGGCTCTCCGTCTCATTTATTGGATGAATTGTAGATGCTAATTTGTGGCCAATGCTAATGTAAAGTCCGTTATTGATGCCATTTGCTTGTTTACTTAATTATTTATGCTTAATTTTGCCCCAAAATTGCTTAATCAACACTAATTCAAGTGGTAATATATACCACATTTATTATTTCATTAACATAATCTATTATCGTATTAAATGAGAAAAAAACTTTTTTCCCTATTAATGCTGTTGTTTGTTACAACATGGGCTATTGCTATGCCTGCTAGGCCAGGGTGGTACACTTTTCAGCAGAGTGATGGCTCGACCTTGAAGGTCCAGGCCGTTGGCAATGCCTTCAACAATGCAATATTGACCAGTGATGGCCTGACTGTTGCACGTGGCGTTGACGGTGATTTCTATTATACCTCGTCGTTAACGGGCATGTCGGCCATGCGAGCTCATGAGGCCGGCCTGCGCACAGCTGCCGAGAAGGCCTTTGTTGCCGCCCAGAGAAATCACCTGACGATGAAAGTCACGCCCTACAAGTTGCCAAATTCAAGAGGTAAATTGAATGCTACGGGCAGCAATGCTACAGCCGATGTTCCTGCCCAGGGCGAACGTCGCATCCCCATTATCCTTGTCGAGTTCCAAGACAAAAAATTCAACAATACGCGCGAGAAGATCATTGATGCCATGCTTGCTGGAGATGAGAGCGTAAGCCAGTATTTCATCGACCAGTCCAATGGCTTGTATAAGCCCATGTTTGACGTGTATGGCATTTATTGTCTGTCGCAGGACCGTGAGTACTACGGCGGCCGTTCGAGCAATGCCAAGGATAAAGGCATCGGCTGGATGGTGACCGAGGCCTGCCAGTTGGCTGCTGCCGACGGCGTTTCATTCCAGCCCTATGATACCAACAATGACTACTACTGTGATGTGGTCATCGTCATCTATGCTGGGGTGGGTGAGTCCCAGGCTTCAATGTATCACCCCGAAGCCATTTGGCCCTGTAATTGGACCCTTGAGGCTGCACAGTACTATTCGAGAGGCGGCAATGGCGCTTTCAGCCCTAGCAGTGGTGACCCCTATATTAACCATTTTGCCGTTTTCAACGAGTTGCATGGCAGCAATGACTCGGGCAAGACCGTCGACGGCATCGGCACGTTTGTCCATGAATTTGGCCATTGTCTGGGTTTGCCTGACTTATATGACACGAGCAACAACGAGAATTATGGCATGGGAAACTGGGATGTTATGTGCTATGGATGCTATTGCAATGACGGCTATACGCCGGTGGGATATTCTGCCTATGAAAAGGTA
Organism: uncultured Bacteroidales bacterium; assembly: GCA_902774055.1. GTDB lineage: Bacteria > Bacteroidota > Bacteroidia > Bacteroidales > Muribaculaceae > Sodaliphilus. The sequence continues at coordinate 137,190 of CACYGX010000005.1, read as the reverse complement.
TTCATGGGTTGGGTGGATTATATCAATCCCGTGCCTAACACTTATTACAGCCTGACCCCATGGAATCAAAAGAGCAAATACACCGACAAGGCTGTGCGCATTAAGAGCGACGTCAACAGCAACGAGTATTTTATTCTGGAGTATCGCGGTCGTCATGGTTGGGACCGCTACTTGCCTGGGAATGGCATTTTGGTGACTCATATCACCTATAGCCCTAGCTATTGGACCAACAACAAGCCTAATAACGATAAAATCCCGCTGGTAACCTTGATACCGGCTGACAATAAGTTGTCTCAATATAGTGAGAGTTCAGACCTGTGGCCTCAAAACTATCGAAATGCGCTCACCGACGATACCACACCAGCTACAAAGCTCAATATGGACGCAATGGGCAATATCACGGGCAATGCCGGTTACCTGGGCAAGCCCGTGACCGAAATTGTCCTCAATAATGGTACCGCTAGCTTCTGGTACATGAAGGAAACGCACAATTATCAGGTTGGGGACGTAAATCATAGCGGTGAGGTTTCTATCGCCGACGTGAGTGCTCTGATTGACTATTTATTAGATAGCAATAGCCCCTGTTGCCTCATCTGTGCCGACATTGATGGCAAGTCTGGTGTTACGATTGCCGACGTGAGTGTGCTCATCGACAAGCTGTTAGAAAACTGATACCTACCCTATTTAGAATAACTGTGACGGAGGACCCATGTGGCTCTCCGTCATCTTATTTTTCTAGCATGCCGCGCTTGAGGTAGCCGTGGTAGAGTATCGTCTGGATGAGGCCGCGCAGGGCCAGGAAACTCAGGTAGGCGATCCACAGGCGATTGTTGCCCCACTCGACAGGGGTTATCCAGTAAATCACAAAGAATAGCGACCAGGCGATGCTTGCCGAGATGAGCATGCCCATCGAGCGCGTCAGGCTGATGAACACGCCGTCCCAAACAAAGGCGGCCATACCCGCTGCGGGAATCAGTGCGCACCACACGCGGTAGTCCATCGCGGCCTCGATAACGCTCTGCTGGTCGGTCAGTAGCCAGAAGGCAATGCGCGGGAAGGAGTAAATCAGTGTGAAAACGGCGGCGACTCCCAGTCCCCAGCCGAACAGTAGCCGCACGCAGCGCCTCATGCGCCCCATGTCGCCCATGCCGTAGTACTTGCCCACGACCGCTTCGCCAGCAAAGGCGATACCGTCCATGAAGTGGCTGTAAAGGGTAAACAGTTGCAAAATCAGGGCATTAACGGCAAGGATAAGGTCGCCGCTACGGGCTCCGATGGAGACAAACGCCAGGCTCACCGTCATCAGCAGGAAACTGCGCACAAAGATGTCTCGGCTCACCTTGAAGTAACGTCCTGCGCCCTTGAAACGCCACACGCGGCGCCAGTCGAGCAGGCCGTTGAGTCGTGGAAACTTGTGCTGCACCGTCAGGGCGGCATATAGCAGACCCAGCCATTCACCCACCAGTGTTCCCACAGCGATGCCCACAAAGCCCATCTTCAACAGATACACGCAAATCAGGCTCGCTGCGATATTGAAGATGTTGGTCATGATGGAGATCCACATGGCGCTCTTGGAGTCCTGCATTCCTAGCAACCACCCCTTGAACGCCATCATCACCAGCACGGGTGGCACGCCCCAGATGCAGATGGTGAAATAGGTGATGGCAAGCGAGGTTACCTCGGGCGAGGGGCCGATGATCCACAACAGCAGCAGGCGGATGGGCCACTGCAGCACGATGATGATGGCCGATACGAGGGCCGCCAGCGCAGTGGATTCGCCCAGCAGTTTGGCACTCTCCTTGAAGTCGCCGCTGCCGCACGTCTGCGCCGTCATGCCCGATGTGCTCATGCGCAGGAACCCGAAGTTCCAATACACCAGGTTGAACATCATCGCACCCACTGCCACGGCACCGATAAACACCTTGTTGCCCAAGTGTCCCGCAATAGCGGTATCCACCAGTCCCAGCAACGGCACGGTGATGTTAGCGACAATCGCCGGCAACGCAATCCTCAATATCTCCCGATTCATGCCCTCTTTCATAATAATCACATTAAAAGAAAACAATAACTACAATAAATACAAACCATTGGTAATCAATATATTGTACTTATTGTATTTATTGTTTCCCTTTTTTGAAGTCTCGGTTTTTTACGAGTTGTCGTTAATTGCTTTTTATATTAGAACGGCTTGGCGTCGGTTCCGGTGAAGGACTGGAACAGGGCGTTGGCCAGGCTCGAGGCGCCAATGCGGAAGTACTGGTTGTTCAACCACTTCTCGCCCAGGACTTCCTTGACGATGGTGTAGTACTTGACGGCTTCCTCGGTCGAGCGGATGCCGCCCGAAGCCTTGAAGCCCACCATGCGACCATGCTTCTCGTAGTACTCCTTGATGCACTGGCACATGACGTAGGCGGCCTCCAATGTGGCACCAGGATAAATCTTGCCCGTCGAGGTCTTGATGAAGTCGCAGCCCGAGTACATCGACAGGATGCTGGCGCGGCGGATGGCCTCGGCGCTTTTCAGCAGGCCAGTTTCCAGAATGACCTTCAAGGGGCGATCGCCCACAGCATGCTTGATTTCGGCGATTTCATCGCACAACTCCTCGTAGGCTTCGTCCTTGAAGTAGCCCACGTTGAGCACGATGTCCACCTCGTCGGCGCCATCGGCAACGGCAAGAGCCGTCTCGGCAATCTTGGTCTCGATGTGGGCCTGGCTGGAAGGGAAGCAGGCACTGCACACGGCCACGTCAACACCGCTTACCTCAAGTGTGCCGCGCACCACGGCAGCAAAGTTGCTGTAAACACAGATGGCGGCAACGTTCTTGTACTGGGGATAGTTGTTGTCAAAGTCGTTGACCTTCTGCACAAAGCGGGCCACGCTGCGCTCGCTGTCCTCGGTGGCCAGCGTCGTCAAGTCGACACAGTTCAGCAAGAACTGCTGCACCTCGGGGGTGTTGTTCTCGGCAGCGTGCTTGTCGATAATCTCTTGCACGGCAGCGCTCACGGCGGCATCGTCAACGGTGACGTTGCTCTGGTTGATGGCGGTCATGTACTTGTCCATCGGTTTGTGGTCATGATCGTGATGCTCACATCCGCATCCGCAATGTTCATGTTCGTGGTTACTCATAAATCGTAGATATTTTTATTGGTTAATAAGTTTCGTGTTATGGATATGCCTGTCCTTGTCGCGCGAGGTTTTCTTGGCGAAGTTCCGCTCCAGTGCGGCATCCAGGTCGATGCCCGTCTGGTTGGCTAGGCATATCACCACCCACAGCACGTCGGCCAATTCGTCGGCCAGGTCCAGGTCGTCGCCTGGCTTGCTCGACTGGTCGCCATAGCGCCGTGAGATGACGCGTGCCACCTCGCCCACTTCCTCGGTGAGGACCGCCATGTTGGTCAACTCGCTGAAGTAGCGCACCCCATACTGCTTAATCCAAGCGTCAACACGCTCTTGAGCCTCTTGAATCGTCATAGTGCCTACAAAGATAATCTTTTTAATTGAATAGTTGGGGGCGAATGGAGAATTGTTTTGATTTGGGGCTTTTTATCTTCGTTTTTTTGGACTATTGGGGCCTTTTCTTACAGTTTTTGGTGATAATCCTTGGTCATGTCAGAAAAAATGTCTATTATTGCCCCTGAAAACAATTAATCCTCTAAAACCTCTCAAAACAAATGGATAAAGAATTCAACCCCAAAGCTATTGCCAAGACCATCGATGTCGAAGAACTTTATGACTTCGACGTGACTATTGCACGTTTCATTTTACCACGCCTGATGGTGTTCAAGAAGCATTGTGAGCGCACCCCGCGGCTGAACATGTCCCGCGAGGAGTGGGACGGTATTCTGGACAAGATGATCTACGCCTTTGAGCGCATCGCTTGCCAGACCGAGGAGGACACTCCCGAGTACAAAGCCTACATCAAGGCCATCTGGAACAACGAGGAAGACCTGGCCGACCTCAAGCGTGCCGCAAAGGCCTCGCTCAAGCCCATCAGCGAGGGTCTCTCGCTCTACCACAAGTATTACCGCAGCCTGTGGTGGTGATTCCCTCTAGCGTGTGTAACACGGCAGGGCAAACAATTTAACGGCCCGTTGTCCGTTATTATAGTAAAAACTAATCAGGTAACGATATAGCAGTTGCCCAGTGCGTCATTGCTGTTTATAAACTACGAAATACCTAATTATTTCTTTAGGATTTGTGAAATTCGCAGTTTTTTCAGCATCTATATCGTTGCCACATAATAAATAAGAACTATGATCAGACGGACGGTATTTTTGATTCTTCTTGCGATATTGGCATTGGCCCCCTCGGCATTGAGCGCCCAGGAGGGTGAGTCGTTGTTTCAAGGCTGGGGACTCGGCTTTGAGCTGGGTGCTGGCGGCATCGTGCCCACGGGGTCGTTGAGCGATGACCTCAAGGGCTGTGCCCTGTTCACCGGTGGCTTGAATGCCGAGTATGGGCGATTGAGGCTCAAGGCCAATGTCGCCTACGGCCAGCCCTCGTTCAAGAACGTGAACCCCTATGCCGTCGTTGACGACAGCAAGCGCAACCTCCAGCTCAACGCCACTGCCAACCCCACGCTGCTAGGCGTGGGACTGCAGCTGGGCTGTACCGTTTTCAGGCAGGGCCGTGTCTCGGTCACCCCCCTGGTGGGCATGTCGTGGAACCGCATGTCGTGGGACCTGAACAATATCAAGTATGAGGCCGACGACAAGGGCGAGGAGCGCCCCGTGATTGACAACGTGGTGAGCACGCACGTGAGCAGTTTTGGCTGGATGGCAAGCATCGACATCGATTTCAAGCTCCATGGCAAGATTGTGGATAACCCCTTCGGCAGCGACAGCCAGGCCCATTACCTGTCATCGGTCCGCCTCAGCCCATTTGTCACCTATGCCAAGTATTCCAGGCTCAACCCCGCCGTCAAGGGGACGTGCTTCGGCGCCACCATCACCTACGCCGGCTTCCTCCGACTCTTCAATTGACACCAACGATGAAGCAATTGGCCCACTTATTACTCGCAGTATTGCTCGTGGCGTTGGTCACGGGCTGTGGTGGTATACACCATTACGACGGGCGCCTCACCGCGGCCGACAGCCTGATGATGCCTTATCCCGACAGCGCTTTGGCCGTCATCCAGGCCGTCAATGCCGATAGCCTCACCACCGAGGGCGACCGCGCCTACCGCGACCTGCTCATGACCCAGGCCCGCTACAAGTGCTATGTGGAGATCACCGCCAGCGACGACAGCGCCATCTGCCGCGCCATGGACTACTACCGCCGCCACGACGGCGAGCGCGACAAGCTCACGCGCGCCTACCTCTACAAGGGTGCCGTCATGGAGGAACTGGGCCATGTGGACAGCGCCATGTTCTATTACAAGACCGCCGAAGCCGCCGCCGATGAGAAAGACTACACCAACCTGGGCCAAATCAACACCCGAATAGCCGCTTTATATCGTCTTTACTATGCTGATACTCAGATTTGCTATGATAAATACAGCAAAGCGTTGGAATGTTATAGGCACACGGGTGATAAGCCCAAACAACTCATTTGCCTGTTCAATATGGCGGGTCTCAGCGGCGTAACAGGCACCGATGATCCAGAACAATTACTTCTACAGACGATTCATTTGGCAGAGGAGTTAAATGATAGTGTTTACCTATTTAAATGCCTGGAAATGAGATGTCGACAACTAATCTATAATAACACTGACACATCCTTGTATCAGGCTAAGGGTATAGCCCATAATTGCTTGGCAAATTTTAAAAAGTACATAAATAACGACCTCTTGCTTGATTTGGCTCAGATATACGTCCGGTTTCATAACCCTGACTCTGCAAAATTTTACCTGAAATATGTCGATGAGAAGACTGGCTCTGACCACATTGGACAAATCAGAACAAGAAAAAATCTGCTTCTTTCAAAGATTGCTGATCTAGAGGGTGACTTATATATGGCTGGTTGGTATAATCAAATTGCTCATCAAATTGCCGACTCTATGAGCAATAATGAGCAAAAATATCATATACAGCAGATTGAAGGTTTCACTAACGAAATTAGCGTCGAAAAGCGCAAACACACAATTGCAGCATTAAAATGGCTTCTGATATGCTTCGCAATAGCGGCTGCCGTAATTCTGCTTGGTTTTGTGTTCTTTCATTACCGCAAGATGAAGTACATCAAGTCGATTATGCATGAACTACAACATACTGATGTTAACGACCATGCTGATCTACTTGAAAGACTCGACTCGAAAGATGTCGTTTTGCAGCAGTTTGTCAAGAATATGGTGACCTTTATGCAAACATCAATTGATACTAGCGAAAACGACTCCCCCTCAGTCATTCGCCAGCGAATTAAAAGCGGAATCAGTGACCTTACTGCCAATGAGGACTTCTGGAACGCCTTGCGTTCATATCTCGACAAGAACTATAATGATATCATCACCAAGATAGCACAGAACCCCACGATCAAAAATAAAGATTTGCAATTCATCGAACTTTGCTGTTGCGGATTCAGTAATGTGGAAATTGCGATTGTCATGGATTATGCCCCGAAATATGTAAGCAGTAAGCGCGGTATCCTTGCGCAGAAATTAGGTACTGATCAGCCACTTCAAGACTATCTTAACCACTTGATGAGTGAAGACGGCTAAGAAAGCCACTACGGTAAATAATAGTTTTGCTATCCACATTTTGCCAATTATTTTCACAAAAATGCCCTAAAAAGGGCGTTTTTTTTGTTTTTTTTGACCTCTTTTCTCAGTTTTAGAGGTCTATCATGATTATTTACAGGTGATTATAAAAATGTGGATGATGTGACTTTTTATTCATTGCCATTTTGTTTGCATGATTGCAATCATCCATCCTAAATTTGTGGAAAAAAGTATGAACCAGAAAAATTTTTAATAACACTTTAACACAAAAAATTATGAAAAAGATAATAATGATTTTAATGCTCTCATTGCTGGGTATAACCCAGATGGTGGCTCAAGAATATGAATACGTACCCTTTGTCCGCGAGGGTGTCAAGTGGGTGTACGAAGTAAGAGTGAATGATTACCCTTGGTTTATCAGTCACACGCTTGAATTGAAGGGTGACGTGGAAATCAACGGTAAGGTCTATAAAGCCATGCACAAGTACAGCGGCGAGGAGATCAACTGGGAAGACGACACCATCCCAGTTTATCTGCGAGAGGAGGATAAGGTGGTCTATGGCATCGTGCCCGACGGCAAGACCTATTCTGACTGTCCAATCGGCATAGCTAACTATGATCCCATGAATGAGAAGATAGCGGCTGGTGAGGAGTTCGTCCTGTATGACTTTAATGAGGCAGAGAGTTTCATGAAGAGTTGGATCATGAGAGCTATACCCTCCTACATTACACATCCAGTAATCCATGATTTCACCACGATTGCTGGCAAAAAAGTGAACCGCTATATTTCATTTTATTATAATACTTATGCTGTGAGTTTGTGTATGATTGAAGGCGTCGGCTTTGACGGACTTAGTGTAATATACCCACTCTCTGTCTCAGAAGGAGTTGTTGGTGCTGCACGTCTGAGTTATGTGGTGGAAAATGGGGAGGTCATTTACCGTTCTGAGCGCTACAAACAGCCCTATGAAGGTCCGGCTGAATTCCTGCCTATTGCCCGTGAGGGAGTGAAGTGGGTCAACGAGCGGGTCGTTATCGACCATGGTGACACCACGAAGTACTACTACACCTACGAGTTCCATGGCAAGACTTTCCGAGGTAGTCCGATTTGCTACCAGTACACTGGTGATGATCTCAATTCAGAAGATGCCTTTGTCGCTGCCATTGGCACCATCAACCGTTCTCCGGGCTTCACCGATGTTGTGCCATTCAGTGAAGTGGTGGAGGCAGGCCGAGACATGATACACTACAACAGGGAGATTAATATAGATTCGTTCTTCTATCCATTCGGTTGGGATTACACGGACATTAACAACATGGTTAATGACTACATTTACTCCCAGCGCGGGGACTTCCTGAACCGCGAGAACTTCGTGGAGGTGGAGCCGCTGACGATCGAAGGGATGACCTGCCGCCGCTATGCCTACCTGGACGACAATGGCGAGCCGCTGGCCTACATCACCGAGGGCATCGGCTTCGACAGCCGCGACATGGGCGACCTGCTGACGCCGTTCACCCGCAAACCCGACCCCGATGCCGACCATCAGGAGTATTGGGGCCTGAGCCACGTCATCAAGGACGGCGAAATCATCTACAAGGGCATGCGCTATCATGAGGAAGAGGGCGACGTTAACGGCGACGGCAGCGTTACCATCGCCGACGTGTCGGCCCTCATCGACCTGCTGCTGGAGAGCACCCCGATGTTCAAACAGCAATGTGACGTCAACGGCGATGGCGCCCTTACCATCGGCGACGTGTCCACTCTGATCGACAAACTGTTATCTATGCAATAAAGGAAGAGCCGCCACCTCAGCGGCACATTACTCTAGACTCATTTCTGTAAACTGCCCTTTGCTGGCCATGCACGCCAGACAGATAAAAGGGGGAAAAATCGTATGAGTACTCCAGAACGACACACTGGAAGCCCGCTCGCGACAGAGGACAACGCGAGCGGGCTTTTTTTAATACACATGCCATCCGCACCCCTTAAGATATAACAACAAGAAATACAAGAGATACAATTTAATTAATTGTTAATCAATAGATTGTATTTGTTGTATTTCTTGTTGTTGTTTTATCGGGGTGCGGATGCCCTCAGAAAAATTCAGATTATTCAGTTGTTGTATCAGGATGCGGATGCCCTCAGAGAGTTCAGATTAATCAGTTGTTGTTTTGTGTCGGATGTCGCGGTGAAGGGTGGCCGCAATGTTTGAGATTTGTCTCGATTTTTCCGAGCGTAGCGAGGACCCATCCCCACCGATTTTAAAAGGAAGACAATAAGTACAATAAAAACAATTTTAAATAAGTGTTAATCAATAAATTGTACTTATTGTACTTCTTGTTGTTTTTTTATCGGGGTGCGGATGCCCTCAGATAATTCAGATTATTCAGTTGTTTTATCAGGATGCGGATGCAATAATAGTACTTATTGTATTTATTGTTGTTGTTTTATCAGGGTGCGGATGCCATCAGACCATTCAGATTATTCAGTTGTAGTTTTTAGAGTGCGGATGCCATTCTCGTAATTCGTAGTTAGAATTCCTTAGTATCGTTGTTTTTGGTTGGTGCTCTGGTTGATAAAAATAGGTCTTTGTGTAGTTTTTGTGGTTTTTAACATCATTTTATTGTTGGGATTCATTTCTTTGTTCTACTTTTGCCACGCGAGAAAAAAGATGAAACGATTATTCCTCATATTAGCTATTGCCGTGACCATGACGGCATTGGCGGGTGCCAAGGCACACGCGGCTCCCGCTGTGGAGAGCGCCATCGACAATATTGAGTTGCCCTCGGTGCTGCAGAAGACCTTTGCCGGCTACTACCACTTTATCGAGCCCTCGACGGGCGACACGCTGGCAATGATCGTCTTTAATCCCATTATCATCTATCCGCGCGAGCGTTTCCGAAACAAGGCCGAGGAGAAGTATTACTGGAAGACCGTGCGCGATATTAAGAAGACCTTGCCCTATGCAAAACTCATCAGCTCGACGCTGCTCGAGACCTATGAGTACATCGACACCTATCAGAACGAGAAACAGAAGCAGGCCTACTTGAAACGCTTTGAGAAGGAACTGTTCGAGCAGTACAAGCCGCAGATGAAGAAGATGACCAAGAACCAGGGCAAAATGCTCATCAAACTCGTCAACCGCGAGACCAACCAGAGCAGCTATAGCATCCTGAAGGCTTTCCTGGGCACTTTCAGGGCAGGCTTCTGGCAGACGTTCAGCAAATTCTTTGGTGCGAGCCTCAAGGCGGGTTACCATCCCAACAAGAACAAGCAGGACGCCATGATAGAGCGCATCTGCGTCCGCATCGAGCAGGGCGCCCTGTAATCCTCCAAACTATAGGCAATGATAATTTAGACCCTGAGGAGACCCTGCGGGGCTAATGCGAATTACACAAATTTATCAAATGATTACTCGTGCGTAGCGCGATTTAATAAATAAGACATTAGTTTTGCAGCGCCTTTGAAATAAAACAACGGCGGGGTTTGCCCCGCCGTTGTCATTGAAGGTTAGTTAATGGTATAGGGTTTTATTTAGCCCAGTCGTTTGAGCTTCACGGTGAAGTGGCGCATCAGGGGAGCTTCCCACTCGATAGCGACACCGCGCGTGATCTCGTTGCGACGGTCATAGACGTTCTTCAGGGCAGCGGCAATCACGTTCATGTGGTTGTCGGTATAGACGCGGCGGGCGATGCACAGGCGCAGCAGGTCGAGGCCACCGAAGCGGTTCTCGCGGGTGACGGGGTCACGGTCGGCCAGGATGTAGCCAATCTCACAACCGCGGATGCCAGCCTCGAGATAGAGCTCACAGGTCAGGGTCTGAGCGGGGAACTCTTCCTTGGGCACGTTGCACAGCACCTTGTCGGCGTCGATGAACAGGGCGTGGCCGCCCACGGGACGCTGATAGGGGATGCCATACTCGTCGAGCTTCTTGGCCAGGTACTGTACCTGGTGGATGCGGGTCTCGAGCATCTCAAACTCGGTGTTCTCGTCCAGACCGACTGCCAGAGCGTTGAGGTCGCGGCCGTTCATACCACCATAGGTGATAAAGCCCTCGAAGGGGATGCAGAACAGCTTGGCGCCCTCGTACCAGTCCTCGCGGTTGGTAGCGATGAAACCGCCCATGTTCACAACACCGTCCTTCTTGGCCGACATGGTCATGGCGTCAACATAGGAGTACATCTCGCGGGCAATCTCCTTGATGGTCTTGTCGGCGTAGCCCTCCTCACGGGTCTTGATGAAATAGGAGTTCTCGGCAAAGCGGGCGCTGTCCATCACTACGGGCACGCCATACTTGTGGCACAGCTCGCAGGTGTCCTTGATGTTCTGCATCGACACGGGCTGACCGCCAACGGTGTTGTTGGTCACGGTGAGCACCATGAAGGGGACGTTGCCCTTGTTCTCGCTCAGCACCTTCTCCAGCTTCTCGAGCGACACGTTACCCTTGAAGGGGATCTCGAGCTGGGTGTCCTTAGCCTCGTCGATGGTGACGTCGATGGCCTTGGCGTGGCGGCTCTCGATATGACCCTTGGTGGTGTCGAAGTGGGCGTTGCCGGGGATGACGTTACCTTCCTTCACCAGATAGGAGAACAGCACGTTCTCGGCTGCACGGCCCTGGTGGGTGGGGATGACATACTTGAAGCCGAAGATGCGTTGTACGACGCTCTCAAACTTGTAGAACGAGGTGGCACCGGCGTAGCTCTCGTCGCCCAGCATCATCTCGGCCCACTGGCGGTCGCTCATTGCGCCCGTACCCGAGTCGGTGAGGCAGTCGATGTAAACCTGCTCAGCCTTGAGCATGAAAACGTTGTTGTGAGCTTCTTTGAGCCATTGCTCACGCTCGGCGCGAGTGCTCTTGCGAAGCGGCTCGATCATCTTGATTTTCCAAGATTCAGCAAATGGTAATTCCATTGATCTTCAATTATTTAGGTTAAACTTTCTTTACTGTTTTCGGCAAAAATTGAACCCCTTAAAAAGGTAATTATATTCAATTTTTATGCAAAGTTACGGCAAGTTGCCGAACTGGCAAAATAATCGTCCTTTTTTTTGCCCCATTACTATTTTTTAACAATTATGCATAATCATGTCAAGATACAAGCAGAGCCGCAACATCTTGCGGCTCTGCTCGCACTGGGCAGTCAGGGAATTGCCCTGGTGATGTGTATGCTTTTATGGGCTGTTTTTTCCTAGGTTAGTACTCGCAGCGGTTGCGGCTGGGGTTGGTAGGGTAGGTGGGATAGTTGTTGTTGACCACGGTGGTGTTCTTGTTGAGAATCACCAGAGCGGCAATCACGCCGGGAATCCATCCGCAGCAAGTGAGTATCGTCACTATCAGCACCGATCCACATCCCTTGTCCAGCACAGCCAGCGGCGGGAAAATAATCGATAATATTACTCTGAAGCAGCTCATCGTTCTCTCCTCTCTATTATTAATTCTCAAATTTCATTCCTCCATCAACCTGCAAATCCCGTGCCAAATCTCCCCATTTTACCCGATTGGCCCTGATTTTGGCGCAGATCCTTGAAAAACTAATATTTTTAGTTTTATTAACTAAAATAATTTGTTTTATAACTAAAACATTTAGTTAATTTGCATCGTAAATCTTATAAAAGGCTGGAATTATGAAACAGTTAACCCAAAAAGAAGAGGAAATCATGGAGCGAATGTGGGACCATGGACCCATGCTCGTGCGCGAGTTGCAGGCTTGCTATGACGAACCGCGCCCCCATGTCAATACCCTTGCTACATTAATGAAGATATTGGAGGAGAAGGGCTTTCTGGGCCACAAGGCCATTACTGCCCGCTGCTTCCAGTATTTTGCCCGCATTAGCCGCGAGGAATATCGCGGTGGCTCGTTGGAGGGCGTGGTCAACAAGTTCTTCGGCAAGTCCTACCTGAGTGCCGTCTCGGCGCTTGTCAAGAGTGAAAAGGTCAGTGTTGAGGACCTGAAGGAACTCATCCGTGAAGTGGAAGAAAACAACCAACAGTAAAACTCCTCTCTCACTATGTTACTCATTTATCAAATAAAAGTTGGCCTCTGCCTCATCGCTTTCTATCTGTTGTGGAAGCTGCTGCTCAGCCGCGAGACGTTCCACCGCTTCAACCGCGTGGCGCTACTCGTGGTCATGGTGCTCGCACTGGTGTTGCCTTGGATCAAGATTTCACTTGATGCCATGACCCCTGTTGCCAAGCAGATGGTGACGCTGGAGGACTTGATTGTGACCCCCGATGGTGCCGTTCGAGCCCAGCAGGCTGCTCCGTCATGGACTGTAATGGGCATCGTCACCGCGGTCTATTTCATCGGGATGGCTCTGGTGGCCGCATGGATACTGCATAGCCAATGGAACCTGCGCCGATTGATGAAAAAGGGGCGTAAGGAATCACTACCTGGCGGTGTCACATTGCATATTGTTCCTGGCGATCTGGCTCCGTTCAGCTACTTCAAGCACATCGTGATCAACGAGCAGGATTACCGTGATAACCCGCGTGAGATTCTTATCCACGAGCAGGCACACATCGACTTGCGGCATTCATGGGATGTGATGTTCTTGGGACTGATAACTCTATTCCAATGGTGGAATCCGGCAGTCTGGCTGTTGAGCAATGAACTGAGGCAAGTGCATGAGTATGAGGCCGATGAGGCAGTATTAAACGCTAACGTCGACGTGAAGCAGTACCAGTTGCTGCTGATACGAAAGTCCGTCGGGGACCAGCTATTCTCGATGGCAAATAACTTCAATTATCAATCTCTAAAAAAACGAATCCGTATGATGACGATGAACAAAAGCAGCCAATGGAAGACATTGCGTGCGCTGGCTGTGGTGCCCGTGATAGCATTGGCGCTGTTGGCCTTTGCCAACCCCAAGAGTGTAGCAGCAGTAGTGACGGCGAGTGTTCCGCAAGATCGCGCTGTCCAGTCAGAAGTGCAGTCGCCCGAGCCCGTCCAGGTCGAGGCCGCTACCCAGCCTGTCGAGGCTGAGGCCGTTCCCGAGGCTGTCGAGATGAATACCGAAGAGCAGGCTCTCGAAGAAACTGAACCTCAATCCAAAAAGGTGTATAATTCTGTCGAGCAGATGCCCGAGTTCCCTGGTGGCGTAGTTGGACTGATGAGATACCTGTCCGAAAACATCAAGTATCCGCCAGAGGCCGCAAAGAACGATATTGAAGGCCGTGTCATTGTTCAGTTTATTATTGACGAGACTGGTCAGGTGGGAGAAGTCAAAGTCGTCCGCTCGGTCAGTGATGAACTGGATGCCGAGGCTGTCCGTGTGGTCAAAACCTTACCCAAGTTTGAACCTGGCCGCCAAGACGGTGAAGCCGTCTCAGTGTGGTATACCCTGCCCATCAATTTTAAACTCCAGGGAAATCCCGTTGAGACACAGAACACGCCAGCCGTGCATGGCACCGCCAAACTCCAGGGGAAGGACGATAAATCCCAGGAGCAGTAAGCCCAGCATCAAGCCGTTTAATTTGTTAATATAAAGTTGATTATCCTATGTGATTATACTAGCGTGAGTTCGACGATTAGATGTCGTCGGACTCACGTTAAGTATGCGCAAATCATTGATGAACAGTCAATTAACGAAGATGATGTTTTTAAAGAATAATCAGCGATTGCTTATCATTGTCCTGGCCGTACTTTGGTCATGGGTTGCAGTGGCGTGGGGCAATGATAGCATCCCGTTCCTGTACCGTGGGCATCTCTATCTCCCTGCTTGTATCAACTATGAATATCAGGCCAACGTTATCTTTGACACGGGAGGCTCTGACCTGTTCGGCATCGACAGTGTCTATCTCTCGGCCTCGGAATGGCATCCGCAGAGCCTCGGCCGGGCTAGAACAGGGGGCGCCGCCGGCGGCACCAGCGTGCGCGTCATCATGGACCTTACATCGTTGAGCGTCGGGTCGTTAAAGAGCACTTACCAGATTGTGCCGATTTTCAAGTTGAGGGATGTGGTGGATTGCCATGTCGATGGCATCTGGGGCATCAAGGACATTGAGGAGCATCCGTTGGAAATCAACTTTGAGCACAGTTTCTTGAAGTATTACAAGGATGGAAATCCACAGGTCGAGGACTATGAGAAATTGCCGATCCGTTGCCATGACCACCGAATCCAGGTTCAGGCCGAGGTCCTCGTCGGCGGCAAGAGCATCCAGGGTTGGTTTCTTGTGGACACGGGCTCAGGTGCCGCGGTCGACTTCACGGCAAGTACCGTTAAGCAGTACGGGCTTGAATCGCTGCCAGGCAAGAAATATGTTAAGGACATGACGCAATTTGGCATTGGAGACATGTCACAAGAGTCAATTATCGAGATGCAGTCACAGCGCATCATCATCGGCTCTGACACCACCAGCAACGAGGTGATTTCCTATTTGCCCGACGGAACAGGCGCCTTTGGCCAGAAGGATTATGTCGGCATCATCGGCAATAAGGTGTTTTCCAAGTTCAATTTGATTATTGACATTCCGCACAGTGTTCTCTACCTGAAGCGTTTCAAGGCAGACCAACCCGTCAAACCCACCTATGACTTCGATTTCAGAAACCGCACCGACATCGGCAAGGGCTGGATTGTTTCATCGCTCACGCGCAATGGAGACGCTGCCCAAGCAGGGTTGCAATTAAACGACCGCATCACTGCTGTCAACAGCAGGCCCGTGGAGGGCTTCACCTGGGAGGAAGAATCCCGCATCGATGAGCTGCCCCAAATCACACTAGACGTAATCGGCGCCAACGGCGAGTCCCGCCAGCTCACACTAACACCTGCCCTCAGGTGGTGACCAGCTGCAAAGACGATAATAAGCCTTAATTGTCAAAGACTTAGCTACCACAATGCAGACAAATTGAGTATCAGCACTTTGTCGTATCAAATTCAGGTTATATACAACACAATAATAAGGAAAACCCAATCTTTTCCAAAGAAATAGCGCTAACTATTTGCCACTTTTGCAAAAAGTTGTAATTTTGCACTCAATAAGGTTGCAAAAAGTTGTAAAACTAACGATAAACTGTTTGCAAAAAGTTGTAAATATGCTCAAACGAAAGGTAAGTGATGATATCGCAAAGTGGTATCAATCAGGATGTAAGAAAGCTTTATTACTCACTGGATCACGTCAAGTGGGTAAAACGACCTCAGTGCGTGAATTTGCCAAGGCAAATTATTCGCATTTTGTGGAAATCAATTTTGTCAAGTATCCCCGCGCTAAGCAGGCATTTGACGGCAATCTTGATACTAAGACCATTGTTACTAACCTCTCGGCAATGGGGTTTGGCCCGTTTGTTGAAGGCAAAACACTGATTTTCTTTGATGAAATTCAGGAATGCCCTAATGCCCGCACCGCAATTAAATTTCTAGTAGAAGAGCATCGATATGATTTCATTGAGTCAGGCTCTCTATTAGGCATTAACTATAAGCCCGTCACATCCTATCCCGTTGGATATGAACAGGAACTGAAGATGTATCCGCTCGATTTTGAGGAATTTCTTTGGGCAAACGGTGTATCAACCGATGTTATTGATATTTTGCTGCATTGCTACAGTAAAGAGCAGCCTGTACCACCATTCATTCATAATCAGATAAGCCAGTTCTATCGCCAGCACTTAGTCGTGGGAGGTATGCCCAATGTGGTACAAACTTTTATTGACAATGCAGACTTTGGTAACGTTCTGAATGTGCAGCGCTCGATACTCACAACTTATCGTGCTGACATTACCAACTATGCTGGAAAAGACCAAGTGCTGGTCAAGAGAATCTTTGACGCTATACCTTCTCAACTTGGCAAACAGGACAAAAGATTTATCCTTGCCTCTCTCGAAAAGGGGGCATCTATGCGTAAATATGAAGATCCGACCCAATGGCTCATTGATGCGGGAATAGCCTACTATTCATTCAATGTCAGAGATTTTGCCCTACCATTTACCGCAACCGAGAATAGGAAGCTATTCAAGCTATATATGGTGGATACCGGTTTGCTAAGCAGTCTCTTGCTCAAGGGCATCCAATTTGATGTGTTGAATGGTAATTTAGGTGTTAATGAGGGTGCATTGACAGAGAATTACATTGCATGCTCGCTCTCAAGTAAGGGCACATCACTTCATTACTATGACAAGAAAAGTCGGCAAGAACTTGACTTTATCATCGATGAGAATAATCGAATCACCATTATTGAAGTTAAGTCTGGAAGCGATTATAAGCGCCATGCGTCATTAGACGCGGCAATAAAGGCATACCCCGAAAAGATAGAGCGGGCCATCGTATTCAGCCCTTACAATGTAGAAAGCCATCGTGGTGTTCTTTACCTGCCCCTCTACCTGTCCCAGTTCCTGTAATCAATCCCAGGCAGTGCTGTTATGATACTGCTTTCAATCAAGGTGGACATGACTGGCGCCAACAAAAAAATTACCCCTGGGTCCAAATGGTGGTCCCGGGGGTTGTTGTAGAAGTATATTTCGTCGTGGGGATTGCGCCCCACGGAGCCAAAGGCTCGTTCAAATCTCTCTAAACTAAACTTCTAAAATTGCCAGAAATGCTGACAATTTTAGGATTACGTATCGATGGTGGCGTAGGTGGCGTTCTCCTCGATGAACTTGCGGCGGGGATCGACGTCTTCGCCCATGAGCATCGAGAAGATGCGGTCGGCCTCGGCAGCGTCGCTGATGTTGACGCGCTTGAGCAGGCGGTTGTTGGGATCCATGGTGGTTTCCCACAGTTGCTCGGGATTCATCTCACCTAGACCTTTGAATCGCTGAACGGTGATGGCTTCCTCGTTGCCGCCGGCATAATCGTCGATGAACTTGCGCAGGTGCGTCTCGTCCCAGCAGTACTCCTCGTGGTTGCCCTTCTTGGTGCGGGCGCGGTACAGGGGAGGCGTGGCGATATACAGGTAACCATTCTCGATAATGGGTCTCATGCGTCGGAAGAAGAACGTCATCAGCAGGGTGTCGATGTGTGCGCCATCGACGTCGGCATCGGTCATGATGATGATGCGGTGGTAGCGCAGCTTGCTCAGGTTGGCCTCCTTGGGGTCTTCCTCGGTGCCGATGGTCACACCCAGGGCACGGAAAATGGTGACGATAGAATCGCTCTCAAACACCTTGTGGTCCATCGCTTTCTCGACGTTAAGAATCTTACCACGCAGGGGCAGGATAGCCTGGAACTTGCGGTCGCGGCCCTGCTTGGCGCTGCCACCTGCCGAGTCACCCTCGACGAGGAAAAGTTCGCTCTCGGCGGGATCTTTCGATGAGCAGTCGGCGAGTTTGCCGGGCAGACCACCGCCAGCGAGCGGCGACTTGCGCTGCACCTTCAGGCGGGCATTCTGTGCAGCATGGCGGGCCTGTGCGGCCAGGATGACCTTCTCGATAACGGTCTTGGCCTGGGTGGGATGCTCCTCCAGATAGGTGTTGAGTGCATCGCGCACGGCGGTCTCGACGGCACCAATGACCTCGGTGTTACCGAGTTTGGTCTTGGTCTGTCCCTCGAACTGGGGTTCCAGCACCTTAACCGAGATGATAGCGGTCAGACCTTCGCGGAAGTCCTCGGGCTTGATTTCGACCTTAGCCTTCTCGAGCATCTTGTTGTCCTCGGCATATTTCTTCAAGGTTGAACCCAGGCCGCGGCGGAAACCCGTCAGGTGAGTACCGCCCTCGATGGTGTTGATGTTGTTGACAAACGAGTAGATGTTCTCGTTAAACGAGGTGTTATAGGTCATGGCGACCTCAACGGGGATGTCGCCCTTCTTGCTCTTGATGTGGATCACGTCCTGGATGAGTGCCTCCTTGTTGCCATCGATGTAGCGAACGAACTCGTCCAGACCCGTCTCGCTGTAGTACGTCTCGCTGCGAGCGACGCCGTTCGCGTCCTTATTGCGCAGGTCGGTGATAGACAGGGTCACACCGGCATTCAGATAGGCCAGGTCGCGCAAGCGGTTAGAGAGGATGTCAAACTCATAGACCGTAGTCGAGAAGATGCCTCCGTCGGGGTGGAAGATGATGGTTGTACCGTGGTCTTCCTCGCTGCAGGTGTCAATGACTTTCACTTCGCTGGTCGGCTTACCCAAGCTATACTCCTGCATATAGACCTTGCCACCACGGCGAACCTCGGCGCGCAGGTAGTCGCTCAGTGCGTTCACGCAGCTCACGCCCACGCCATGCAGACCGCCAGATACTTTGTACGAACCCTTGTCGAACTTACCGCCGGCATGGAGCACCGTCATGACGACCTCAAGTGCCGACTTGTGCAGTTTCTCGTGCTCATCAACGGGGATGCCGCGGCCGTTATCCTTAACGGTGATGCTGTTATCTTCGCCGATGTACACGTCGATGCGGTTACAGAATCCCGCCAGAGCCTCGTCGATGGAGTTGTCCACGACCTCGCTTACCAAGTGGTGCAGACCCTTGATATGGGTATCGCCAATGTACATCGCCGGACGCTTACGAACAGCCTCCAGTCCTTCAAGGACCTGGATGTTGGACGCTGAATAATTCTTTTCTTCTTGTTCTTCGATATATTTGTTCTCTTCTGACATAAAAATGAGGTTTTTTTCTAGTTTATACCGCCTGAAAAAGGTGGTGTCTAAAAACGTACAAAATTACAAAAAATCACCCATTTGCCAAAAGGTTAAAACCTTAAAAAATTTTAATTTCATCCCCTCTTTTCACCCCAAAAACGGGATGTTGGAAGCACCAGTTTTCCAGTGGGTAAATGCGAGTTTTTTGCCCAAATGCGGGTAAGGACATGCAGATTTGGACGAAAAACGAATTAGTGGACATGATTAGTGCCTAGTTTTATGCATTTATGTTACTTTTGCAGTGATGAAACTGCATGATGAGTTCATAGAGCAATTACAGGGACTGTTGCCCGGCGAGAGTGAAGCGCTGGTTGCCGCCATCACAACGAGCGAACCCAGCGTCGCTGTGCGTGTCAACTCGGCACGTGGCATCGAGGTGCCCGATGGCGCGCGGCGTGTTCCATGGTGTGAACATGGCTTTTATCTTGCCGATCGTCCTGCCTTCACTTTTGATACCGACTGGCATGCGGGCCGGTATTATGTCCAGGATGCGTCGTCGATGTTCATTGGGCACGTCATCAAGCAATTCATTCATGAGCCCGTGCGCTATCTGGACCTGTGTGCAGCTCCGGGAGGCAAGACAACGGCTGCCATTCAGGCGTTGTCGCCGCGGTCGCTGGTGGTTGCCAACGAGATTGTGCCGCCTCGGGCGCGGGTGCTTGCCGATAATGTCGTCCGCTGGGGCAACCCTTATTGCGTGGTGACGAGCAACGCTCCAGCCCAGGTGGGCAAATTGACCCATTTCTTTGACGTTATCGCTGCCGATGTGCCTTGCAGTGGCGAGGGAATGATGCGCAAGGATGACGAAGCCGTTGCCCAATGGTCGCCCGCGCTGGTCGAGCAGTGTGCCCAACGCCAGCGCGAGATTCTCACCGATGTATGGGATGCCTTGCGGCCTGGAGGTTTGTTCATCTACAGCACCTGTACCTACAATCGTCAGGAGAACGAGGAAATGGCTCATTTTATCGTCAGTGAGTTGGGCGCAACTTCCCTCGAGGTACCTGTTGAATCCTCATGGAACATCTATCCCGCCATCGGCAGTGAGTGCTACTGTTACCGTTTTATGCCGCATCGTGTCGATGGCGAGGGCTTGTTTATGGCAGTTTTCCGCAAGGATGGCGATGCTCGTCGACAAGACATCCGCATCAAGGAGAAAAATGCGAAAAAAGCCGATGAAATCGGCAAAAATTGGCTCTCGAAGCCTGACGAATACACAATAGACCAGCAAGGCGACCTTTTCATCGCGGTTCCTCGAGACGTCAGCCGTGATGTGGCCGCCCTGCGCACCTCGTTGAACGTTTTGCATGCCGGCGTGGAAACGGCTACACTCATGGGCCGCAAGATGGTCCCCCATCACGCCTTGGCGATGTCTGTGGCACGGTCAGCCACGGCTTTCCCCACTTGTGAGTTGGATTATGCCACAGCCCTCCGCTACCTGCGTGGCGAGAGCATCACGCTCGATGGTCCACGTGGCTACGTCCTCATCGCCCATCAGGGTGCCGTCCTAGGCTTCGCCAACAACCTCGGCAACCGTGCCAACAACCTCTATCCCAAATCCCAACGCATCCTCAGCACCCACCTCCCCACCACCAAACCTATGGTAATTCTTTACTGAACAAAAGTAAGTGGCTAGAGAGCCCTCTCTAACCACTAATCTCTAATCTTTAATCTTCAAGCAGTGTTGCTGCTTGAATTTATCCTACTTGGCAGCCGGGCTTGACGGGGCCCGTGGGACCGATGACGACGAGGCGTCCTCCTGCATCCTCGGCGCTGAGGATCATGCCTTGGCTCTCGATGCCCTTGAGTTTGCGGGGCGGGAAGTTGGCGATGAAGCACACCTGCTTGCCCACCAGGTCCTCGGGCTCATACCACTTGGCAATACCGCTGATGATGGTGCGTCCTGCCATGCCGTCATCAATGGTGAATTTCAACAGCTTGTCGGCCTTTTTCACTTTTTCGCACTCCACGACGGTGCCCACACGGATGTCGAGTTTGGCGAAGTCGTCGATGGTGCACGATGTAGTGACGGGCTTGGGCTTGAAATTATTGATGATGTTTTCCTGTTTGATGCGCTCTAAACGCTGGATTTGGGCATCGATGACGTCGTCCTCGATTTTCTCGAACAACAACACGGGCTGTTCCAACTGGCGGCCGGTAGGAAGGATGTCGATGTCGCCAAGACGGTTCCAGTCGGCGCCGTCCATACCAATCATGCCACGCAGTTTTGCAGAACTGAAGGGCAGGAACGGTTCGAAGGCGATGGCCAGGTTGGCGGTGATTTGCAGCGCCAGATTCATGATGGTCTGCACACGTGCCATGTCGGTTTTGGCAAGTTTCCAGGGCTCAGTGTCAGCCAGGTATTTGTTGCCGCAGCGCGCCAGGTCCATAGCGTCCTTGAGCGCCTCACGCAGGTGGAAGTGCTCGATGTGGTCGCTCAGGGTGGCCTTCACGTTCTTGAATTCCTCGATAGCGGCGCGGTCAATATCATTGAGTTCGCCTGCCTCGGGCACAACTCCGCCACAGAACTTGTGGGTCAGCACCAGGGCACGGTTCACAAAGTTACCCAGGATGGCCACCAACTCGTTGTTGTTGCGTGCCTGGAAGTCCTTCCAGGTGAAGTCGTTGTCCTTGGTCTCGGGAGCATTGGCCGTGAGCACATAGCGCAGCACGTCCTGCTTGCCAGGGAAGTCCTTGAGGTATTCATGCAGCCATACGGCCCAGTTGCGGCTGGTCGAAATCTTGTCGCCCTCCAGGTTCAGGAACTCGTTGGCGGGTACATTGTCGGGCATCACATAGGCACCGTGGGCCTTCATCATCGTGGGGAAGATGATGCAGTGGAACACGATGTTGTCCTTGCCGATGAAGTGGATGAGGCGCGTGTCCTCTTGCTGCCACCATTGCTGCCACGTGCCCCAGCGTTCGGGCTGGGCATCGCACAGTTCCTTGGTGTTGCTGATGTAACCGATGGGCGCGTCAAACCACACGTAGAGCACCTTGCCATCGGCTCCCTCGACGGGAACGGGGATGCCCCAGTCCAGGTCGCGCGTCATCGCGCGGGGCTGCAATCCGTTGTCGAGCCATGATTTGCACTGGCCGTACACGTTGCTGCGCCACTCCTTGTGGCCCTCGAGGATCCACTCTTTCAGCCAGCCCTCATACTCATTGAGGGGCAGGAACCAGTTGGTGGTGTCCTTGAGGATGAGGGGATGGTCGCTGTCCTTGGCGTGCGGATTGATTAACTCCGTCGGGTCCAGGTCACGGCCGCAGCCGTCCTCGCACTGGTTGCCCTTGGCGGCGGGGTGGTGGCAATAGGGGCACTCGCCCTCGACGTCGCGGTCGGTGAGGAATTTGCCATCCTGCTCATCATAGAACTGCTTGGTTACCTTCTCGATGAGTTTGCCTTCGTCATAGAGCTTGCGGAAAAACTCGGCGGCGAACTGGTGGTGAATCTTTGAGGTCGTGCGGCTATAAATGTCGTAGGAGATGCCGAACTCCTCAAACGATCCCTTGATCAAGGTGTGGTAGCGGTCCACAACCTGTTGCGGGGTGATGCCCTCCTTGCGGGCGCGCTGGGTCACGGGTACACCATGCTCGTCGCTACCGCCCACGAACAAAACGTTCTCGCCCTGCAGTCGCAGGTAACGCACATAGATGTCGGCAGGCACGTACACGCCAGCCAGATGCCCGATGTGGACCGGACCGTTAGCATAGGGCAACGCCGTCGTCACCAACGTCCGCGCAAATTTCTTATCATTCTCCATAAATCTGTATCGTTATTTTATCGGTTGTTTCCTATTTGGGGTGCAAAGGTACGAAAAAATTTCCTCAAACACTGATTTAAAGACAAGAAAGACAAGAATTACAATTTTTTGATAAAAAATTGCCTGGTCCATCTTGTCTTCAAAATAAAGACCGATTCAACACATCAGCAACTCCCATTAGCCTTTTCATGGGCGGTCCAATCACAATAACATAGTGCCATGAAGTGACGCCATGGGATAGTGCCAAGATCGCTGTTTAAAACATCCAAAGTAGTCGGAATCTCACTTTTTTTTCGAGATTCCGACTACTTTGAAACACCCTGTGACCTGTTTTTATAGAAATCCTATAAAAAATCAACTGGGACGCTCGAACAACCCTTTAAAAAGTTGTTCAAGTGGTCCCAGTTGTCTTTAAATACTGGCTACAGGCCGGATGGGCCTTGTATTTGTTGTATTTCTTGTTGTTCCCTTATCAAGGGACAGTCGTGGAGGGTTTTAATCTGTTAGTAGTTGTTGAAGAGTTTTAATACCGTATAATCTATTGATCCATAGCGCAAAGAATGGGTCATTCAGGGAGTACTTTCCTGCAAGTTTTGTGATAACTCCCTTATTGAGGAGTTGAGTCGTGGCATACTGGACGGCACTAGCCGAGGCTAACTTGTGGTCCTTGACAAATTTGGCCGAAGTCATGCGCTCGGCCTCCCCTTCCTGGGCGATGGCATAGAGCAGAGGTTTGTGTTTGTCAGGGATATTGGACAGTTGCTCTCTAAACATAGGCTCCTTGGAGTCGATGACGTTATTAATCGCCGTAATAATCATGTCAATGGTTACAACGGTACCCTCATCAGTGATGGAATAAAGATCGTTAAAGGTTTTCTGCATGGCGTAGGTATTGCCACGATAGAGCCGATAAACAGCTTGAACAAGATCAGGGCTGATGATGCGATTGCCGCTTTTCATGTGTTCAATGACAAACTGTGTATAGACTTGAATGTCAATGGCCTTAAGTTCCAGCGTGTCGGCGCTATTGTAGAAAGGTTTTGCCGATGACATAAACATCTCCTGCATAATGTGATATTCGCTGCCGGCAAAGATGAAATGTGTATTGGTGGCTTGTTGGACGTGGGTCCTGAGAAGTGCCTCAATATTTTTTTCAGGATAATGAGCAATCTGTTGAAATTCGTCAAAAGCGACAATGCAAGGC
The DNA here is from genome assembly GCA_902774055.1 of uncultured Bacteroidales bacterium. Classification (GTDB taxonomy): domain Bacteria; phylum Bacteroidota; class Bacteroidia; order Bacteroidales; family Muribaculaceae; genus Sodaliphilus. The sequence goes on along the minus strand of CACYGX010000005.1, from coordinate 113,004 downwards.
TTGTCGGCATGTTCCAAATAGGAAAAAATCTCTTCAAGGGTCAATGCCGGTCGGGTGATGTCACCCAATTCCAGATTGAACGTGGGCATATTGGTAACCAAATCTATACTGAACTTACCACTGAGTGATTTAAGAGTTTGCACAAACGAAGTGAGCATTTTCTGTCCCAGTGGCATAATAGCTTCAAAAATGCTCTTGCCAAACAGGAAAGTAAACTCGCGTAGGCTAGTTGTATGCAAGATGTCGATGAAGATCGTGTGATAATAGTCACAGAAAGGTTCCTTGTCGTAGCAATAATGTATTAGCCCAGTCTTGCCCATGCGGCGGGGAGATATCAACACCAGGTTATTGCCGTTGGTGAGCGACTTAATAAGATTTGCGCTCTCGCTGGCACGGTCGCAGAAGTATTTAGGCTCTATCTTGCCCGATACGATAAACGGATTGACAATCTTTTTCATAATCTATCGCTTAATAAGGATTCAATGACGAGGCAAAGATAATCATTTTTTTGTTTTTATAGAAATTCTATTATAGAAATCCTATAAAAATCAACTGGGGCCCTCGAGCAACCCTTTAAAAAGTTGTTCAAGTGGTCCCAGTTGTCGTTAAATACCAGCTACAGGCCGGATGGGCCTTGTATTTCTTGTTGTTCCCTAATCAGGGACAGTCGTGGAGGGGTGTAGTGGGGTTATTTGTTGCCCTTGGAGCGGTTGTGGTGGCGACACAGCATTTGGCAATTGCTCGCGTCGGTGGCTCCGCCCTTACTCCATGCGGTGACGTGATCAGCTTCCATCTCGCTCTGTTTATAGATGCGGGTGCTATTGCTTCCCTGCTGCAAGGCGCAGTCGGGGCAGTTGCTCACTCCTTTCTCCTTGGCGGCCTGGGTCTGCTTGGTATAGACTTGATTTATCGTCGCACGGTCAAAGACTCGGATGTTCAGCAGGCTTTTATCTTGTTCATTGCCCAGGATATACTCAAAGATGCCCTTGTGATTGGTGACGTAAGGATCGGCATAGAGTTCGTGGACCCGTTTAGACACCTCTGTCACATTGTAGGGCTTGTTGTGGTACTCCTCATATAATCGTCCCCATTCCAGACCTCTCATTTCGGGCAGTACATCGCTAAACACGGCTGAAACCCAATCGATGACCGCATTGAAATAGGTCCTCACGGGCATGATGTCAGTGTCCTGGCGATGAAGGCTCATGTAAGACTCAACGTTGCCCTGGCTCACCCATTGCAAGGCCCGTTCCAGGAAGTCCTGCCGATTGGCCGAACCCTTGACATAACATTTCCACTTTTGGATATTGGCATTCTCGCTGTTACTGAATTCCTCCTTTAGCTTCGACACAAATGGACCCGAGTATATCGCATTGAGTTTTTCTTGATTATTCAGATTCACTCCAGGGATGTTCACGGTCTGGAACCAGTCTTTAATTTCGCTCTCAGTACCCTCACAGATGTAAATGAGCAACTTGGTATTCAGCACTTTGTTACGGTCTTCCTCGTTCAAACCATCGATATATTGCTGCATTCCGTTCTTGTCTTTGATGGCGAGTTTGTGGGTCAAGAAACGCCCTAGGCTGGTGATGCGCTGCTGTCCATCGAGCACCTCATATCGGTCGCCCACTTGATTGAAGTAAATCAATCCCAGTGGATAGCCTTTTAGCACCGAGTCGATAACCGCAACGTCTTTCTTGCCATCGGCATAGATGTAATTGCGCTGGTACTCAGGCTGGATAGTCAATTTGCCGTTCAAGCCAAACAATCCCTTGCCTTCCAGCTCGTTATAAACAAATCCCTCGCAGATGTCGCGAATCGTTATATCAGTCTTTAATGTAGTCTTCATCGTTTTACTGTTTTTTGCGGATTAAGATTCTCTCATACAGGCGAATCAGTTCTCCGTCTCTTTCAACATACATTCTTGGTCCTCCATTGAGTTTGCCCAATTTCTCTCTAATAATATCCATATTAGCCAATTGCAATCCAATGCCAATTATCTCAAACTGCTCTGGACAATACTTATCAAGAAAAGAAACTGGAACACCCATTATCCCTTCATAGTCATTTGGTATTGCATCAGTAAATGGGACTTCGATAGCATCATAGTTAATATAGTTTTCGTAATTATTTCGCCCACGTATTTCCTTGTGTCGGCTGAACTTCAGATTATCAGCCATGGTCATTAAAGAAAGAGGCTGATGGCGACGACCATGTTCGATATTGGTAAACCAGCATACACCTGGAACTCGATTGACTTTTATGCCATTTTGTTCTCTATCAAACTTATATGTTGAGGCATAAACAAAACCATCGGGAACAATAAAATACATACCAGTATTAAAATTCGTGACTCCAATCCAGATTTTGTTTTCCTTTATTAGTGGAAAAACCTCTTTATAGGTTACTGCGTTCATATTGCCGATGACAAGAAATTGCTTTTCCGCTTCGATGATCCAGGCGAGGAATTCACGGAACAAGGAGAAGGGTGGGTTGGTGATGATAAAGTCGGCTTGGTCGCGCAATTTGCAGATTTCCTCGCTACGGAAGTCGCCATCGCCCTCTAGGTATTGCCATTGCAGGTCTTCGACATTGATGCGCCCGTCACCCGTCACGTCGTGGTCTAGGATAAAGATTTTGCCGTGAGTCTTGCTCTTGTCGGCATCGAAATGCGGTGATTCGGTCTCAAATAGCGATGGCTGGTAGCCAAATTTGTACTTCTTGCTCTCTGGGGCATAACTCGTAGAAATAAGCCGCTTGAGTCCGAAGTTCTCAAAGTTTTGGGCAAAATACTTGGTGAAGTTGCTCCACTCGGGATCGTCACACGGCAATAGCACCGTCTTGCCACGGAACACGTCTGGATTATACTCAAGATAGGCCGAGATTTCTTTCTCAATGTCATGGTATTGAGTATAGAACTCATCATTCTTGGCCTCCTTGGCTTTAGATAAATTCTCGTTTGCCATGATGCATTAATTTGATGTCAATTAATGCGCTGGGCCAATATACAAAGCGTTCCTGCAAGTACCTTGGGACATAGAAGGTGGACGAATCCCCGTCCAACGTTCAAGGTACTTGCAGGAAACCTAAACCAAAAGACAGGAAACGCCCACACGAAGTGAGCGTCACCACTATTCTTTTGGTTTGTTCTTTCACCTGCAAGTTTCTGAACGTTTGAATAATAGCCAACGCTAAATTTTTCCACAATGTCTTGGAAAGGGCACGCGGGCGTACCATTTCCATGGGCAAAGATAGTGTTTTTCAGCAAGTCAAGAAACTAAATTGACAGAAATAGTCACATTTCTTCAGTTTTATAGAAATTCTATTATAGAAATCCTATAAAAATCAACTGGAACCCTCGAGCAACCCAATAAAAGTTGTTCAAGTGGTCCCAGTTGTCGTTAAATACTGGCTACAGGCCGTGGATGGGCCTTGTATTTATTGTATTTCTTGTTGTTCCCTTATCAGGGATAGTCGTGGAGGCTTACTTCACGAGGATCTTCTTGCCGTTGTGGATGTAGATGCCGTTGGTGGGATTCTGGGTGGGAACGCCCATCAGGTCGTAGTAGAGGCCGTCGGTCAGCTCGGCTGCCTTGATCTCATCGACAGCGGTTACAGGCGACTTGGCAGGCATGAAGATGACAAGACCCTTGCTGGGATCGTCCACCTGATGGTAGATCACCTCCTCGATGTTTTCCTCGGTCTGCTCGGTCACGTTCCAGGTGTTGCCCTGTGCCCAGATGGTGGCGGTGCCGTTGTTGAACAGGTCATAGAGCACGCCATTGTTGCCGTTGTTGACAAAGGTGTTGTTGCCGGGGTTGTAGTCCTCGGCCTCGGGATCCTCGACCTTACCCAGGTTGATGTTGGGAGCGCCGGTGGGCACGGTGATACCCCACAGGCCGCCTTCCATCCAGTTGCCCTCGATATAGACATTGGCCGAGCTGCTGCTGTCATAGATGCTGATGCAGCTGCCGCCGTTGTTGGGGTTGGTCTCGTAGCAGTTGTTGATCATCGTGTTGTTGCGGATGATGGCGTCCACGCTGCCGATGGTGGTGATGCCGTAGCGGTTGTCGGCAATGTAGTTGTTCTCGATGATGTTGATGCCGCTGTGAGCCATACCCATCATGTTGCTCAGGCCGATGCCGCCCGACATGGTGAACTGGCCACCAATCACCTGGTTGTCGGCGATGATGACGTCATAGGCGCCACCCACGCTCATGTTGATCTGGGGCTTGTTGCGGTTGGACGTGGTGTTGTGCCAGAAGACGTTGTTGCGGATGATGATGCCCACGGGGTTGGTGCTGCCGTTACCGATGGCATTGACGCTGTTCTCGATAAAATAGCAGTTCTCCACGATGTTGTTGCCGCATGATGCGTTAAACGACAGGGCACCCGAACTCGACGACTTGCCGTTGTGCAGGGTGAAGGTGCAGTTGTCCGCATGCAGGCTGCTGTTCTCGCCACCGAAGACGACGCCCACATACTCGAAGGTCACGTTCTTGAGCTCGGCGTTGCCGTTCTCGCCCAGCATCCAAAAGCCCTTGGGGTTGCTGCCCTCGGCGTCGCGGGTAACGACGGCGGTGTCGGCGGGCGCGAAGTCGGCGTTACCGTTGACGGTGATTTGCACGCCGTTAGCCATCTTGATGACATCGTTGTTCACCAACTGCAGCACGTCGCCCTCGGCGATGGTGAAATTGGCGCTCACCAGATAGGAGCCGTCGTCCTGCAGGGTCACACCAGTGCCCTCGATCTGGCTTAAAGAGTTAAAAGTGTAAACGTTGCCGGTGCCGTCGCTCACGAAGTCATCGGCCATTGCTCCTGCAGCCATTGCTGCCATGAGCACGAATGCGTAGATTTTCTTCATAAAAAATAAATGTATTAAGTGGTTTATAGTAAGATGAATAAGCAAGCATGAATAGGGATGATTCCACATGAGGGTGCAAAATTACGGTTTATTTGTGAATAGTACCAAATTACAGGCATTTGTTTTTCAACAAAATGCGCCAAAACCAGATATGGAATGGTGCGATTATTAGGCCAAAACTGCATTCCATGCAATCGAAATCAGACGGTTTCATTGAAAATAGTAGCTTTAAGTTATTGATTGATTGTATTATTTTTGTAATTTTGTGACCAAATTACAATCATTATTCTACTAATACAATTAACCCAATGGATTACTCTTTCATTGATTTCTTGGCTCTGCTGGGTGCTGTGTGTCTGTTCCTGTATGGAATGAAGATCATGAGCGAAGGTTTGCAGAAGACCGCCGGTAGCCGTTTGCGTTCCATCCTCGCGTGGATGACCAAGAACCGTTTTCTTGCTATCATCACGGGTATTGTAATCACAGCATTGATCCAGAGTTCGTCGGCATCGGTGTCGATGGTGGTCAGCTTTGTTAACGCGGGCTTGATGCCGCTGGAGCAGTCGCTGGCAGTGAGCTTTGGTGCCGCTTTGGGAACGACGTTCACCGAGTGGATTATCGCCATCTTCGGTTTCAAGGTCAAGATGTCGGCATTCCTGTTGCCCCTGTTGGCCTTTGCCGTGCCCATGCTTTTCATCAAGCGAAACAACTACAAGAATATCGGTGAGTTGCTCATTGGTTTCGCCTTCTTGTTCATGGGTTTGGATGCCATCAGCGCCAATGTGCCCGACCTGTCCAAGTCGCCCGAGATTTTTGCATGGCTGCAGCAGTACACCTCAATGGGTTTCTGGTCTGTCCTGATTTTCACCCTTGCAAGTTGGGTAATCACGATGATGATTCAGTCCAGTGCCGCCACCTTTGCCATTGTGTTGATTATGGCTGCCAAGGGGTGGATTTCGTTTGACATCGGTTGTGCGATGGTGCTCGGTGCGAGCATCGGAACCAGCATCACGCCATTGCTGGCGTCATTGGGCGGTAATGCCGAGGCCAAGAAGGCAGCGCTGGGTCACGCTTTGTTCAATCTGTTTGGTGCCGTGTGGGTGCTGGCCGTGTTCCAGCCCTTTGTGTCGATGGTGACGTGGGTAGTCAGGGACCTGTTCAACCTGGGTGACCCCTTGGCACTGTATAATAGTGTAAAAGCCGGTGCCAGCGTCGAGGGCAGTGCGCTGATGCAGGAACAGGTGGCCATGTCCATCGGCATGACGATGTTCCACACCATCTTCAAGTTGTGCAACCTGTTGATTATGATATGGTTCACCAAACTCTATGTCAAGTTGCTCAACGCTCTCGTCAAGAGCAGGAAGAAGGAGGACGAGGAGTTCCAGTTGAAGTATATCCAGGGTGGTCTCATGAGCGCCAGCGAGTTGAATATCGACCAGGCCCAGAGGGAAATTGTCGTGTTTGCTGGTCGTGTTGAACGCATGCTGGGCATGGTCAAGGAACTGGTACACACCAAGACGGGTACCCCCGAGTTCAACAAGATCCTGTCCCGTATCCAGAAGTATGAGGACATCACCGACCGCATGGAATTTGAAATCGGCAGTTACCTGAACAAGGTGCTTGACGGACGCTTGAGCAGCCAGGCCAAGTCGCGTGTTGCCAGCTTGCTGAGCATCATCAGCGAGCTGGAGAGCATCGGTGACAGCTGTAATAACATCGCCAAAGCGCTTGTCCGCAAGGAGGAAGCCGACGCCCACTTCAACGAGTATAACTATGCCAACATCGACGAGATGCTGCGTCTCGTGAGCGAGGCGATGACCAACATGCTCATGGTGCTCACCGACATCGACAATGTCACGGCCGAGGACCTCATGCGCAGCTACAACAAGGAGCGCGAGATCAACAACTTCCGCAACCAGTGCCGCACCGAGAACATCGAGAACGTCAACCAGAAGAAGTACCCCTACAAGGCGGGCATCTTCTACATGGATATCGTGTGCGAGGCCGAGAAGTTGGGCGACTTCATTGTCAACGTCATCGACAGCATGGAGGACATCATGCGCCGCAGTTCTTCGGTTACCAGTGGCTTGCCCATCGGTGAGTTGAATCCCGAGAAGACCGCCATGCCATCTCCCAGGTGACGTCTCAATTGACCATCAAAGTGAACCCCAAAAGTTAGACAAAAAACTTTTGGGGTTCATTTTATGATTATGCCACTTTGTCCTGGTTAGGACTGGTGGAGCAGAATGTCGATAAGTGCCGATAAATCTGAGATGTTAATGATGCCATCAGGGTCAACATCGGCATTGGCTGTGTTAATCTGAACTGAATTGTTCAGCAGATGGTCAATGAGCAGGGCCAGGTCGTTGATGTTAACAAGGCCGTCATCATCGACATCGCCAGTGACTACTTCAACGCCTGTGTCGGGCATAAAGTTGATGACCATGTCTTGATAGGTGTTGAATTGCAGGCCTCGCACGTCAAGCAGGGCGATGTCAAAATAGCCGTCGTAGTTGCCATACCATCCCCAGTTGACGTGAACCAGTCCCTGTTCGTTGTATCCATCAATGAGAAATGAGTGGCCGGCTGCCATCAGACCCACCGTCGGATCGAAGTTCACATACACGCCTTGATAGTACAACGGGCGACGATGGCTCAACTCGTTATAGACCATATCCATCCACTCTGGCTCGCTGTAGTCAGTGCGCACGACGATTTCAGCATCCTTGCTGTAGCCGAAGTAGTTCTGTGCGCCCGCTAGTCCCGCCACATTGCTTGACCCTGACTCGTTGGTGGCGTAGTTCATATAGCTAATCAGTCCGCAGACGTAGGACAATAGTGCCGCAGCGCGTCCTTGGGCCTCGGTATACTGGCCTTCGGGGTAGGAGTCCAGCATGTTGTCCCAGTCAAAGGTCGCGTCAAAACTGGTGCTGGCATTTTGGTTGCCGATCAGGAAATTGGCCGTGCCCGAGGCGTGGTCGGGAAAGCGGTAATAGCGCGTTAATTGGGCTAGGGCGGTGGCCACACATCCCACACAGCAATGGACCACATCGGGCGTGTAATCGTCACAGATTTCGCCATAGCCAGTCGGGCACCAGTAGCTGTAGGGGGCGTCCTGACCCCATTGCGATGTGATTAGGGCATCGACTTTGGCAGGATATTTGTCTGGATCGGGCAGGGTGGTCGTGAAGGTCTTATCGCTGCTGGTAAGAATTCGTGACACTTGCTCGATGCTGGCACAGAACCACTCAAAGCCAGGGTTCGCCTGCGCTGTACCTGATATTTTGCCATTGCCCACAGCCAACACAGCGGGCAGGCGGTCATCGGCCGCAATCAGGGCGAAGTCGCCTTGACGGGTTTGATACAGGGTGTAGGCACTGGTTGTCCGGGTCTCGATCAGCGGCGAGGAGGCATTGAGGCGATGGCCACCTGAGGTCATTGTCATCAAGGCTTGCCGGGCCGATTGCAACATGGCTTGCTTGTCGCGCGGTGCACTCCATGCTGGTGCGCTCAACAGGAGCATAGCCATCAGAATAGTGAATATTTGTAAAAATCTAGTTGACATAAATAGTAAGATTGGATGGTGTTAATATTGAATAAGTTACGGTTCGCAAAGATAATAACGGCAGTTTGATAATTGCAAATAAAAATTCAAGTTTTTGTACTAAAAAACGTTATCAAGGCGATACCATGCAGTGGAACATCACTTCGACGTAAATAATACGACAAAAAATAAACAACATGCTTAAACAACAACAATAAATACAATAAATACAAACTGTTGTAAATCAATAATTTGTACTTATTGTATTTATTGTTTTCCTTATTTTCTAGAGTGCGGATGCCAACTAGAAACTTCTTTTTCTCAGTTGTTGTCAATCAACCTTGAAATCGCTCAGCTTGAAGCTGCCGTTGTCGGTCATGGTGACGGTAGCGCTGATGGTGGGCATGTCATCATAATGCAGCACCTTGCCCACGACGAAGTTCACGCCAGGGGTGACCTGAACCGTCATCGGGCCCTCGATGCCGTAGGAGATTTGCTCACCAATGTAGATGGCATCGTCCATAAAGCCACCCATGTCCTCGAGAGTGTTGGTCGCCTTGGCAAGTTCCTTACCCTCGGCATAGAAAGTGATCTCCTGGCCGTCGATGCTATAGGTCAAAGCCTTGCACAGGGCCTGCTGCATCTCGTAGGGGTCGATGGAGTTGGCGATGCTGGCATAGCCATTGTCGTCAAAGCGGAGCAGATAGGGACGCTCAACGTTCACGCCCGTTCCCTCCATGTCGCTACCCAGGATCCACAGGTCACCCGTTGTGGCATCGTAGCGCGCACGTGGCATGCGGCCATGGCGCATGTGGGGCAAGGCGGTCTTCACGTCACCCTTGCCAACGACGATGCCATAGCCCTCGCTGGACACCTCGTCCGAGCACTTCAACAGGCTCCACACGCTCACGCCCGTCGTCTTGTCCTCCATCAGTGTCTCGTAGCAGTCATCAATGTTGACCTGTTTCATCAGGTCCACCACCGCTTGGGGCGCTTCACCAGGAGCAACGGCCTCTTCCATCGTTCCATTCACGGGGCGCTGGGCCTTATCGCTCTTGCAACCCATCATCATGCCGCACAGTGCAATCACAGCGGCAACCATCAGCCAATCTCTCATCTCTTTCATAGTCATTACTCAGTTTAATAATTTCAATATTTGTTTACTCTGGCAAAGGTAGTGCAAGCCGAGTGGAGAACAAAAAGAATTCATTCTTTTTTTATCTCGAGGCGCCGCCAACCTTCGCCGTAAGGCAGCGGTAGTGCAAGCCGAGTGGAGAACAAAAAGGAATTCATTCTTTTTTTATCTCGAGGCGCCGCCAACCAAGCAACAGTTCTGTTTTGATTATCTCCCTAAAGAATCAGGACAATTGTATCATCTTATCTTAATCTAGAAAAGTATGTATTTTCGGGATAATATTCCAAAAAAGAAATAACTTTTCGGGATTATGTTCCAAAAAAGTTGCAGAATCCAAAAAAATCATCTACTTTTGTCGGAAAAAGATTAAAGGTATGTATTATAGGGACTTATTACCAATCATCAAGGATAAGTGTTTCCGTCGAAAAGCCATTATAATTTTAGGGGCACGGCAGGTCGGAAAAACGACCTTACTTAAGGAATTCATTCAGGGAAAAGCAGATGAAGTGCTTTTTCTTAATTGCGATGACCCAATGACAGTATCATTGCTGACCAATCGCAATCTCAAACAGTTGCAGTTGTTGGTTGGTACGGCTAGAATCATTGTTATTGATGAGGCTCAGAAAGTTGATAATGTCGGTTTGACGCTCAAGATGATGGTAGATAATTTTCCTGATTTGCAAGTGATAGCCACAGGGTCATCGGCCTTTGAATTGCGCAACAAATTGAATGAACCATTGACTGGGCGAAAATATGAATACCAATTGTTCCCGATATCTACTAGCGAAATATACAAGACGGGAAGCTATATTGATGTGGTGCAATTACTGGAACCAAGACTCATTTATGGCTCTTATCCCGATATCCTTACTCATGCTGCCGAAGCGCATGAACTTCTAAAGTCATTAGCAGATAGTTATCTTTACAAAGATATTCTTGCAACAGATAATCTACGCAAGCCAGACTTGCTAGATAAATTACTGAAGGCTCTGGCATTTCAAGTTGGTTCTGAAGTATCCTATAACGAGTTATCGCAGATTATTGGCAGTGACGCCAAGACGGTTGAACGTTACATTGAGCTCTTGGAAAAGTGTTTCATTATTTTCCGTCTAAATGGCCTGAGCCGCAACTTGAGAAATGAATTGAAAAAAGCTAAGAAAATATACTTCTACGATAATGGTGTGCGCAATGCAGTGATTCAGCAGTTTGCTCCGCTTGATATGCGCAATGACATCGGTGCTCTGTGGGAAAATTTCTTTATTGCCGAGCGCATGAAGTATAACCACTATAGGCAGCACTATTGTAATGTTTACTTTTGGCGTACTAAGGCTCAGCAGGAAATAGATTATATTGAAGAGGCCGATGGTCAATTTACAGTTTTTGAAATGAAATGGAATCCCAAAAGATCTAAGTCAACCATTCCGCCAAGTTTCTTGAAGGCATACCCAGTTGCCGAGTCTGTGATTATTACCCCAGAGAATTACCTTGACTACTTGATGTAGAAATCACCACAAAGAAAAACTGCGGTTATAATCGCAAGAAGCAGGTGAACAACTGCGACTATAACCGCAAGAAACAGGTTTATTGTAGTTAAACAGATTGATCAATAGCTTAATTCTATTGCTTTGATTTTTGCCTGCTAACGGGCAATAACTGATTGCCCATGATTTTGGTTTTAGCAACATCAATAATTGTTTTGCTCATGACTTAATCCTGTTCTCAATCCATTCGCGTGTTTCTTTCCCAAATATTATTTCTGCATACTGCAAAAGGGTGGCAGTAGAGGATATTTCACATTCAGCTACTTCCTGCATGAACTCAAAGAAACGCGTTTCGCCGACGTCCTGCTCTAAATCATACAGAAGCAAGGCACCTTTATTGTACAAGGCATCATAGGCTTCAGGAGCGTCACGGTCAACCTCGTAGATGGGACAAGCATGGCGGGCATTTTCGCGGCAGGCTTCCAGATAACAGTCGAAAACATGCTTGTCGAAATGGCACTTGACATACCACAGCATGCTAAACTCAGCAAAACCTTCGTTGAGCCAATCTTCCCAACTAAACGTCGGTGCTTTGTTCCACCAGAAATGACCCATTTCATGGCCAATAGCGGTTTTGAAGTGCTCATTGAAGCGTTTCGTCGCGAAGGCAATGAAATTTTTGCGGCTGATGCCACCACCACGACTTGGCACAACAAGGAATTTCATATAATCATTGCTGGGATTGGTTTTGAACAAGCGGGTATAGAATTGCAGAGCCTCACTGCATGCGACCAGCGCAGAGTCGGCATCTGCATCGGCAAAGTCGGTATAGACTACTTCGAATGTACGCCCATCACTGGTCATCTTCTTAGATTTAAGTTTTGGTGAGGCCACAATCTGGAGGTCGAAACTCTCCCACGGCTGCGACATTTCCCACTTATCACCCTTACGCTCCACAATGCCTGAACCGCTGACCTTGTAGCCTTTGTTGATGGAAACGGAGACGCTTGCCGTGAAGTCACGGCTATTGCTGTTAATGGGGAACCATGCCATGTAATAGCCCAATTGCACCCAGTCCTTTTCCATCGAACTCATCCAAGTGTCCAGGCTGTCGAGATTACAGGTATAGTCAAATGTGATACTGCAAATACCCTTCTTCTTTGGCGCGGTAAGGCGAAGCGGCGCTCCCTGGCGAATGTAGGTGTTAGACGATTTTGCCTTTGTGTCAAATGAGTATGTCAGTTCCTTCTTGCAGGTGACGTGATTGATGGTTGAATATTTCCAGAGCGTGAAATCAATGCTCTCCCTGCCTTTGAAATCAATTTGTGCCGTCGCTGTCACGGCGAGCGTCTTTTTCTCCACGTCAATGTCAAGCAGAATGTCGTATCGCTTGACGATTGGGGCATTGGTATCCTCCACGACCGTTTTCCTCGGATAAGTAATTTCCCTCTTGTCCTCTGCCTCATGCTTGTAGGTACACATCGAGTCCATAAAGGCCGTCCATCTTGCATCGTTGTGAAGTGTTCTGTAGTCTTCTTCTGTTAAGAAAGTTGTGTAAGCAAATGCATATTGCCTGCCGAATTTCTCTCTGAACAGATTGAAATAGTAGAATGTGCTGTCAGTATCACCAGCCGCCAAAGCTTTGTCAGCAGCTAACCAATAATCCCTGCCCGTCTGTGCCACCACAAATGTTGCTACTGACAGCATTGACAGCATGAAAATAAATATCCTGTACAGTTTTGTCTTATTCATAATTTGGTTAGTTCTCTTTCTTTTTGGCGTCCAGATGGTAGGTGAACGAGATGCCGATGTAGTGGTGCAGCGTGTCTTGCCACTCGTTGGTCTGTTGATAGGCGGTCTGGCTGCTCCAGCGCCAGTCATCCTGGTTGAGGATGTCATCGGCAAAGAGCCTGATATTGCCTTTATTTTTCAGGATCTTCCAAGTAATGGAAGCGTCCCAAAGCAGGCGGTTACGGTTCATGCCGCTGGAGGCATAGCCGCGCCGCATAGCCTCAGTGAGGGATGTTTCAAATACAAAGTTGCGGTAGTTGGCCTCAAACTCCATGCCGTAGTTGTTGTTCCAGAGTGTGGTGTTCTGGATTGGCGACTGCGAGAAACGTAACCGGTCGGCATTGAGTTCAGCAAAGATCGAGGCCTTGATCCAGTTATGGTCAAACGATACGGTCAGTTTGTCCTTGGGGTGGACGCTTGTCTGACGGTTAAGTATACGCTCCTCGTGGGTGGGCAGCATGGTCAAGTAACCGTAATAGCGTCCTCCCGTGACTTTCAGGTCGTTCTGCAGGCGGAAGTAGTTGCCCAAGCCGTGGTCATAGTTGAGGTTCACTTCCCACGTGCGGCTACCGATGACCGTCTCGGGACGGCTAGTAAAGACGTTAGTCGCCGGGTCATAACTGAGTGCTGTGATGTTGCTGTGGTCTGACGTGCTGTATTTGGCGTTGAAGCCTATCGAAAGTTGCCTACTGGGTATCACGGCCTTATAGCTCATCTGGAATTCGTTGGTGTGGCTGTTCTTAAGGCCGGGATTACCTTCGGTAATGAACAAGGGGTCGCTCAAGTCTCGATAGCCGATGGTCTGGAGCAGTTCGGGACGCGCGGTTTTGTAACTGTAATTCAACTCCAAGTTCATGCCGTTGTTCATTTTCCATGAGACTTTGAATGATGGCTCAATCTTGAAACTGTTCCTGGCGGCTGTCGTGTCAAGCATCGCACGGGTATAGTCTTGATGCTCACGATTCCAATTCAGAGCCGCACTGGGCAGCAACTGCACTTGGCCGATGTTGAATGTCGAGCCAGCGGTGACAGTGTGGCCCGTATTGTGGTAGCGGTTGATGAACGAGTTGGCGGCATCGGCCATGCCGTTGGTAGTGAATTCACGGTCTGTCCGAATGTTGTTATAGTCCAATTGATAGATCATGTTGAGCATCCATTGCTTGGTCAGCCAGTGCTGATAGGTCATGCTGCCGTTCAATCCGAACTTGGATGAAGGCTCAATCGCATATTGGCTGAGCACCGATGAAAAGTCACTCTGATAGTCGGTGATGGCGCGGTCGGTCCACTGCTTGCTCTTGCTGTCGGTGTAGTTCAGTCCTCCGGCAATTTTGAGAGAGCTATTCTTGAATAAGTGCGTCCAGTTTCCAGTAGTCTCAAATTGGGTCTCGTGTCCGTGGCTCAGTGTATTTGCCTCTTGATTGATGGTGGGAACATAGCCGTTGCCCGAATTGACCGACTGTTCGGTCTCCCGTCGGTTGTTGGACCGGTAGTTATTATACTCGAGTTGTGCCCACAGGAAGATATTGTTGGTAGTGTCGGGCCTCCATCGCATCATGCCAAGGATTGTCGGCATCAATTCATGGCTGCGGTCAAAGCCCGAAGTCTTGTTATAGCTCTGAGCCTCACCAGGGAAGTAGTTCTTGGTCTCGATGCCCGAATTTTTCCATCGGTCGTCATGTGCCAGTCCTCCACTGATGCTGTAGTAGCTTTTCAATGGCTTATTGCCCTGCTCGCGGTTCCAGTTGTGCTGATATCCGCCCGAAATGCCCTGCTCTTGGCCATAGCCGTAACCCGAACTTAATATAGATTGGTTTTGGTAGCGTCGATGTCGTTTGGCGATATTATTGGCGTCACCGAACACCATGACGGGGTCATTCTTGGAGAGACGGTTCATCAGGACCTCGACCTCATAGTGGTCGCGGCTCCTGTAGCCTGCAGTGGCGTCGCCATACCATCGGTCTAGAAATCCCGGTTTGATGGTCAGGTCCAGCACCATGTCCTCACTGCCGTCGTCATTGCCGGTGTGTTCCTTGAGTTCCGACGCCTTGTTGTAGGCTTTGATGTTCTGCACCGCCTCGGCAGGCAGTTGGCTCACCAGGTCATTGCCGCCAAAGAGGCTCTCGCCGTCCATCGTCAGGCGGATGGGTTTGCCGTTCCACCACAGTTTGCCGTTAGCATCCGTTTCAACGCCAGGCAGTTGTTTAATCAGTTCGTCGAGACGGGCGCCTTCTTGCAGCCTGAAGGCCGACGGGTTGAACACGATGGTATCGCCGTGCATAGTGAAACGCTTAGCATGCCCCGTGACCTCGACCATCTGCAACATCTGCGAGGACATCTTCAACTCGATGGCACCGATGTCGAGTGTGTCCTTGCGGCTGTCGGACAGTGCCATGACGTTTTTCTTCTTGTTGTAATAGCCCAGCATGGACACCGTCAACTCTACACGTCCATCGGTATAGAACGTAAATCGGCCCAGCGAGTCGGCAATCACGGTGCTGCCTGAATAACTGGTTTCATTGATTTGCTTCATGTGCTGAACCGTTGCACCGGGCAAGGTCTCCCGGGTATCGGTATCGATGACGCGACCGCTGATGATATCGGCATGAGCTGATAAAGCGCTGAAAATCAGTAAAATAATTAATATAATGTGTTTCATAATAGGGTATAGTGGTGGCTGTTTCATGCGATGTTTCACATGAAACAATGGGTTAAATGTTGATATGATTAATGGCGGTTAGTTCTTGATTTTGCTCTGGAGCAGATCGACCATGCTCTTGAGGAAAAGGAGTTCGTTTTCCTTGAGTTTGTTTTTGGACTTGAGTTGATTATAGACCGATTCTAGCTGTTGTGCCGCGATTTTCAGGTCGGTCTGGTCCAGGCCGTCGGTGTCCTTGCACAGCTCGTAGAGTTTGGACAGGTAGAGGTAGCGGTCGCCGTTCTCTTGAACCTTGTTGATGTAGAAGAGCAGCTTCTTCATCCAGTCCTTGGCATTGGGTTTGCTGGGCGTGAGGGACTTGTCGCGGGGAACGCGAAGGAAGAGGTCAGATAAATCGTTGTTTCTGGACAACTTGGACAACTCATCCAGTTCGTTCAATTCGCTTTGAGCCTTCTCCTTGGCGGCCTGGGCTTTCTCCTTGGCAGCCAGAGCCTTTTCTTTCGCAGCCTGATACTCCTCCATGGCCTTTTCCATGCTCTTTTGGTACTCCTCCATGCCTTGTTGATACTTCTCTAAGTCCTTGTTATGGTATTCCTCCATCCCGGCCTGTAGTTGCTCTATCCACTTGTCGAAGTTGTCAGTGTCAATGTCAGGGGTATAAGCAGGGGCGAGGAGATGGCCGTTGATATTACCAGAGGTGATTATCCTTGAGCCATCGTTGGCAGCTTTGGCCTTGATGGGGGCATAAGTGGTGATGAGGCGCCCACTGATGCTATCGTTTTCTGCACTGGCATCGTCCCACTCGATGGTGTAGGTCGTGCGATGCTGCTTGTCGTTGGGGGCGATAAAGCCAACGGTGTAGCAGTGGTCACAGGCCAGACCCACGACAATGGCATTCTCGGGGCTGTAATAGAGCCGATAGCCCTGGAAACTCCCGTCATCATTGTCGTTCCACCACAGGGTGTAGACATCTGCGTTGCTGTTGCCATTAAGTTGCTCATAGGCCTCTTTGGCGTTGTTGATCAAGTCGATGCCATTGCGGTCGAGGGTGAACTTGTACACATCAAGCTGGCCTTCCTTGACCCCGGTCTCGGGATCGGAATAGATGGTGTGCATCTGGCTGGCGTCCTTGTCGCTGAACGGGAAGGAAACGGCGCTGATGATGTCGTCGAAAGCCTCTTTCAGGCGGTCCTCATAGACGTTGGCGCTGGCCGTTGCAGGCACGAGCAGGGCGATAAGCGTCGCGATGATGATATAGTTGGTTGTTTTCATAATGCAGGGATATTGGTTGTTGGTTGGTTGTTCAATTGATTGTTCAATTCGTTCTCGATTTCTTGCTCGAGGTCGATGAGCACGATGCTGCCATCCTCGTCTTGGATGGCCCTGAATCCGTTGGCTTCCAGGTCGATGATGAAGGCGCGGCGCTTCAGGTCGGCCAGTTCGCGTTGCAGGCGTGCGTTCTCGCGGGCGAGGCTGTCGTTGCGAGCCTGCAAGCGGCCTTTGTGGGAGGCAGGACGGGCTGGACGAGTAGCACGGACTGCATGAACTGGACGGGGTGGGGTGGCCGATGCTAAATACTGGGGAGCAATTTCTTTTACTGCAGTTGCGGGAACTGTGGCGGTGTCATTGTCCACTTGGGCGGCAATGGTGGGGGACTCTTGTGGAGCTGTTGATGCCGGCTTATGGAGCAAGGCGGTCACTACGATGGCAGCCGTGATGCATGCTGCGGCAGCGATGCCCCACCAGCGACGGCCCATTTGGTTGATGGGCGGTGTGGAAAGGGGCTCCTGAGCTGTCAGCATGCCGTCCTCCATGCCGCTATCCAGGTAGTCAAACATCACCTTGTAGTCCTGCCACTCGTCGGGGACGTCGTGGGTGCGGAAGTACCGACGCAGCGCGGCTTCCTCATCGTGCGAGGTGAGGCCGTCCATGTATCTGTCGAGCAATGCGCCCGCTTGTTGTTGTGATAACTGTTTCATCGGTTTCAGGTCTTCCTTAATTGTTGGATTTCGTTGAGTAGTTGTCTTCTTGCCCTGGCCAGCAGTGTGTTAACGCTCGATGGCTGGATGCCCAAGATGTGGGCAATCTCCTCATTGGTGCGGTGCTCCACCTCGCGCAGCCTGAGGATGGCATGCTGGGTGTAGGGCAGGTTGCGGATGCGTTGCCTGAGCCACTTCTCGTCCTCCCTTTGCAGCATCATGTCCAGTGGAGAGGGTACCGTCAGGTCTGCGGCTTGGTGCTCGTTGAGCGGGAGGGGCGTCTTGCGGCGCAACAGGTTCAGGGTCAGGTGGCGGGCAATCGTCGAGGCATAACCCTCGGGATTGTATAGCCGAGTATCGTCACGCATCTGCCACAAGCGCAACATCGTCTCTTGGGCGATGTCCTCAGCGGTGTCGGCATCGGCTCCCGCAGTCGCTGATGCCTGCAGTGCTAGCTTCCTGAGCCGAGTCGCTTGTTGGTTAAATGCGTCTATCGTCATCAATTCGCTTAAATTTTTGCTAATTTACTAATATAACACATAACCACCCCCTTTTTAAACAAGGAAAACGAGAAAAATCTTTTCATCCAGGCCAAAAAGCACAATTAGCAATCAGTAATCACGGCATCAAACCACCATATTTTATGGATTATTTTGTAATTTTGTCGCTATGGAAGTTCAGGAGTTGCAGTTTGGGCACCGCAGGGTGTGTGTTTACCATTTGGTGCAGGGCAGCGTGCCGCTGGTCTATTCGATTGACTATCACGAGAATGGCCAGTTGTTGCTGGATGCGTGCCAGCAGGTGGATTGCAGTGGCTTTAACCTAGTGACCATCAGCGGCCTGCATTGGAACCAGGAACTGTCGCCGTGGCCCATCGAGACGGTCGTTTCGCGGGATGACCGCTTCACGGGTGGCGCTCCCGAACTGTTGCCGTTACTCACTAGCGAGGTGGTACCGCAGGTCGAGCGACTGCTCGACGCCCCGCCCGCATGGCGCTGTCTGGCCGGTTACTCGCTGGGGGGACTGTTTGCCGTGTGGACCGCTTTTCAGACCGATTTGTTCACCCGCATCCTCTCGGCCTCGGGGTCGATGTGGTTTCCCGGCTGGCTGGAATATGCCCATGAACACCAACTGGCGGCACCCTTGCAGGGCATCTATCTCTCGGTGGGCGACAAGGAGAGCACCTCGCGCAATGCCGTACTGCAGACTGTCGGCGAGCGCACACAGGCGTTGGCTCAGCTGATGGCCGATCGCGGCATCCCCGCCACATTCCAACTCAACCCCGGTAACCACTTCAAGAACCCGCCCCTGCGCGTGGTCAAGGGCATCAAGTGGCTCCTGCAACTAGACCACGATAACTAGAAAACAATACTATGAGATTTGGCATCCGCACACTGTAAAAAAAAGGAAGACAATAAATACAATAATTACAATTAATTAGTTGATAATCAACAAATTACACTTATTGTATTTCTTGTTTTCAAATTCGAATTACAAAAAATTGTTGTTATTGTTGTTCAACGTTGTTAATGTTGTTTGAAAAAAAAGTTGTTTGAAGATGAGGTTGCCAAATTAGTTAATCTTGAATTTCTTGTCTTCAAATCAGCGATTAAGGCAAGTTTTTTTTGTACCTTTGCACCCTCAAAATGAACGCTCGATGCGCAAGCAGGACAACTATACATTCTTGACTCAGGCACCCATTCGTCGTGTGATTCCCGCGATGGCGGTGCCCACAGTCATCAGTATGCTGGTCACGAGCATCTACAACTTGGTGGACACCTATTTCGTCGGCCTGATCAACACCCAGGCGACGGCAGCCGTTGGCGTGGTGTTCCCCGTCATGGCAATTATCCAATCAATCGGTTTCATGTTCGGGCAGGGCTCCGGCACTTATATGTCGCGCCACCTGGGGGCTCGCCGCATCGATGAGGCGCGTCAGATGGCCGCCACCTCGTTTGTCGGCAGCATCGTCTGTGGCCTGATTATCACCGTGTTGGGCCTGCTTTTCCTCAAGCCTTTATCCATCGCCCTGGGTTCCACTCCCACCATTTTGCCCTATACCATGCAGTTTATGGGCGTCATTCTGTTAGGCGCCCCCTTGATGACCGCCTCGATGGTCATCAACAACCAGATGCGTTTCCAGGGCAACGCCACCCAGGCGATGTACGGCATGATATCGGGCGCGGTGCTTAACGTGGTGCTCGTGCCCTTGTTCATGTTCACCTTTGGGCTGGGCATTCTGGGCACAGCCATCGGCACGGTGCTGAGCCAGTTGTTCGGTTTCATCGTCTTGTGGGTGATGTCGCGGCGCGGAGAGAACATCCCCATCCAGTTGTCACAAGCCTCCCGCAAGTGGCATTTCCAGCAGGAAATCCTCAAGGGCGGCACGCCGTCGCTCACTCGACAAGCCCTCGCCAGCATCGCCACCCTGATGTTGAACGTGGCAGCGGGCGTATATGGCGACGCGGCCATTGCCGGCATGTCGATTGTCTCCAGGTTGGCCTTCATCATCTTTGCCATCATCATCGGCATCGGGCAGGGCTATCAACCTTTCTGCGGATTCAATTACGGGGCAGGCCAGTATAAGCGCTTGCTTAAAGGTTTTTATTTTACTATTTTGCTCGACATGGCAGTGCTTGTGGTGATGTGCGGTCCCGCCTTTGTCTTTGCCGATGAGCTGGTGGACCTCTTGCGTGACGACCCCGAGGTCGTCGCTGTGGGTGCTGTCGCCCTGCGTTGGCAACTCGTTACCCTTCCCATGGCGGCAGTGATTACCGTGTGCAACATGACCTTGCAAACAAGTGGTCAAAGTCTGTCGGCCAACATCCTCGCTGCGGCCCGCAACGGCATCTTCTTTATCCCGCTAATTCTGATCTTGCCCCGCGTACTGGGGCTCTTCGGTGTGGAAATCTGTCAAGCCGTCTGCGACATACTCTCCTTTATCCTCGCCATTCCATTAACCATCCATTTCTTCCGCTCACTTTCCAAATAAACTTGCTTTGTTTCCCACCCTTTTTTAAAAGGAAAACAATAAGTATAACAAAAACAATTTTAAACAACTGTTAATCAATCAATTGTACTTCTTGTATTTCTTGTTGTTTATTTCAAGGATGCGGATGCCAAGTCGTTTTTCTTGTCTTTCAAGGAAGACAATAAGTACAACAAATACAATATAAATAATTGTTAATCAATAAATTGTATTTATTGTACTTATTGTTGTTGTTTTATCTGAGTGCGGATGCCCTCAAACAATTCAGTTGTTTTATTAAGGTATCAGTATTGTTCGTCGGCGTTGGGGAAGTCACCGCTCTTGACGTCGGTGATGTAGTTGCCCACGCTGTCGATGATCTGCTCGCCCAGGTTGTTATACACGCGCAAGAACTTGGGCTTGAATTCGCGGTTCAGTCCCAACATGTCGTGAAGCACCAGCACTTGTCCGCTGCAGGCTCCACCGCCGCCAATGCCGATGGTGGGCACGTTGATAGACTGGGTGACCTTGGCAGCCAGTGTGGCGGGGATTTTCTCTAGCACGATACCAAAGCAGCCGATCTCGGCCAGCACCTTGGCGTCGGCCAGCAGGCGTGTGGCCTCGGCCTCGTCCTGGGCGCGGGTGGAGTAGGTGCCGAACTTGTTGATGCTCTGCGGCGTGAGGCCCAGATGACCCATCACGGGGATGCCGGCGCGCAAGATCATCTCGATGGCGGCGCGCATCTCACGGCCTCCCTCCAGCTTCACACCGTCGGCGCCCGTTTCCTGCATGATGCGCACGGCATTGCGTTGCGCCTCGATGGGATCGCCCTGATAGGTGCCAAACGGCATGTCCACGATGACCATCGCGCGCTTGACGGCGCGGACCACGGTACGGCCATACACAATCATGTCGTCGATGGTGATGGGGATGGTGGTGGCGTTACCCTGCATGACATTGGAGGCGCTGTCGCCCACCAGGATGATATCGATGCCGGCTTGGTCCACGAGGGTGGCCATGGTGTAGTCATAGGCGGTGATCATGGCGATCTTCTCGCCAGCGATGCGCATGTCGGCGATGCGCTTGGTTGTGACCTTGCGGGGGTCAGTAACAGTATAGGTTGACATGTATCTTCTTTAATAGATGATTAATTGTTGTTATAATTGGGGCAAAGGTAGTAGTTTTGAACACATTATTCAAATTTTGGACCATGCTTAAACCAAAAAAAGTTTAAAACGTCTAATAATTCGGTTTTTATTGCTAACTTTGGCACCGAAAATTAACTATCAACCTATTAAATATTAAACAATAACAGACATGAAGAAGTTTTTATTAACTCTAGCTACTGTGGCTATCGCCACCAGTTCATTAATGGCTCAAACCAATACCCAAGGTGTTGTTGAAGAACCCGATCGCGTCCAGATGAGAGAGCTCTCAAAGGATCCTACGGGTAAAGATATTCTCACTAGCAACGAAAGGCCTCAAGTGGTTGCTCCCAAGCATGAGTGCAAGGACCACAAGGACGGACAGCCCTGCACCAAGCCTGCTGACCAGCAGTGCGACGACTGCAAGGCAAAGGCTGCTGCACAGAAGCATGAGTGCAAGAAGGGCGAAGGCCAGAAGTGCGACAAGGCTGGTGCCATGAAGCAGGAATGCAAGGACGGCGCCAAGCAGTGCCCCAAGGAAGGCATGAAGCAGGAATGCAAGGACGGCGCCAAGCAGTGCCCCAAGGAAGGCATGAAGCACGAGTGCAAGGACGGCGCCAAGCAGTGCGACAAGGCTGGTGCCATGAAGCATGAGTGCAAGGAAGGCGCAAAGAAGTGCGACAAGCCTGAAGGCATGAAGAAGTGTGACAAGGCCGAGGGCATGAAGCACGAGTGCAAGGAAGGCATGAAGAAGTGTGACAAACCCGCCGACCAGCAATGCCCTGACTGCAAGGAGAAGGCTGCTCCCAAGAAGAAATAAGACTTCTTGCAACACAAAGGTTTAAAAATCCTGATTTCACTCGATGAAATCGGGATTTTTTGTCATCTATGCGGGTTATGGTTATGGGAATCGGTCGAAATAGAAAGGTTAGATTGTCGCTTTGATTTTTTTGGATAGAGCAAAAGTGTATTGTCTTGTTTTATAGATTGTTATGGTTGTTATTGTGCTAGATTTTTGATTGGGTATCTTGAATAAGTGGCCATGAAGTGATAATTTTGTGACATAAACATCATTTTATTCACTATTAATTTTGTCACAATGAAGAAGTTTTCAACTTTTTTGAACTTTATTGCTGTCATGTTGCTGATGAGCACATGGAGCGGCACCGTCATGGCACAGGATGTGCTTCAAGTGACGGCAGACGCTACCCAGGTGACCCAGAATTTTGACGGCATGTGGAATGGCCAAGAAGCGACCTTGGACATGCCGCAGGGATGGCGTGTAGAGCGCCAGATGAGTGCGCCGCGAACTGTGGGCAGCTTTGCTGCGGCTTCGACCACGGTCATGTACACTGGCGGCACCAGTCTTGCCAGCAACGCCAAGAACGGTACTTGGAACTTTGTTTCAAGCAGTGTGCCCAGCGATTGCTCGGTGGGTGGCTTATCGACCACCGTTGACGGCGGCACGCGCTGCATCAATCTGATGACCTGCCTGCATAATGCCGGTAATGAGGACATCAACAAGTTGGCGCTGAATTACGACATTGAGAAGTACCGCGACGGTGACAATGCCGCTGGCTTTGCCGTGCAACTCTATGTCTCGACCGATGGTGTCAATTGGAACAATGCCGGTGAGGATTTCTACACTTTCTTTGCTCCCGATGCCGCTACGATAGGTGCCGAAGTCGTTCCTATCAGCACAACGGCCATCACGGGCAAACAGCTCAAAGTGAATGTTGCTGCTGGTGCAGACCTGTATCTGGCATGGAACATCAGTGTGGCCAGTGGCACTAGCCCCAACAAGGCCATGGGCCTTGCCATTGACAATGTGGTTATCGATGCCACGTTTGCTTCTCAGGATCAGTCCTGCTACGTCTATGTTGAGGACGTGACCAAGTGGAGTGCACTGTACCTTGGCATTGACGGGGCTGCTTCGCAACTGCCCGAAAGCAGTGCTGTAGTCAATGGTGTGACCTACAAAGTGTGGTCACTTGACATGGATGGCAATGAGCACCAGCTCGCCTTCGGTGACAATCTCTCCAACGCGCTGAACACCAGCATTACAGCTAACCGTGACTACTACCTGTGCCTGACCAAGGAAGAGGTGATTGAAATCACCGATCCGTCGAACTACACGGGTTATGTTGATCCCACCAGGCCCCCGTTTGTCGCATCGGGCATCTTCCTGCGCGGTGAAGTGAACAGTTGGGGTGCCGTGACCGACTGGGAATTCAGCGACGAGGGTGGCAACACCTATGTGCTGTATGACAAAACGCTGAGTGGCGCTTTCAAGGTGGCTGACGCCAACTGGAGCAGCGCTTGCAATTACGGCAGCAATGGTACGAGCATCCAGATGGGTACGCCCTATGCCCTCGTTTTGGGTACCAACGA
Source organism: uncultured Bacteroidales bacterium (assembly GCA_902774055.1). Lineage (GTDB taxonomy): Bacteria > Bacteroidota > Bacteroidia > Bacteroidales > Muribaculaceae > Sodaliphilus. The sequence continues at coordinate 89,050 of CACYGX010000005.1, read as the reverse complement.
CAATATCTCGTGCGGCGGCAATGCATTCATGTGCTCACGCATCGTTCTCACGATTGTCGATGGAACTGCAACGCTCTTGCTCGAGAGCGATGATGACGACACGGGCCTGACCTCGGTTTATGTCATCGGTGACAACAATGGTTGGAACTACATGGACGCTTCGGGCGAGCTCAAACTCGTCAGTGACAAGATTTTCAAGGGTCAGGTGACCCTGCCCGCTGTGGGTGACGGCTATAGCCACTGGCGCATCTATCAGCGCCTGGGTATGGGTGGCGTCTGGGGTGCAGAAAGCGACCTCACTGGTAACAATACCAGCGGCACGCTTATCAAGGGCGCCAACGGCCGCGTCTCGACTGCCCCGGGCACCTATGATGTGACCTTCAACCTGGGAACCGGTGAATACAACCTTGAGTTGGCCGCTTCCACTCCCACCACGATGACGTTGCAGCCGGCCGATGTCGTGCTTGTGCCCCAAGTGCCCGAGCATGTCAAGGTGCTCTCGCTCAACAATAGCCTCATTTATTATAATGACCAGGATGCCGTGTTCAACAGTATCGCTGAGTCGATGGGCAAGGATGCCGTTTGGACCAAGCACACCCTGTTGGGCAAGTCTCTCAAGACCCACTGGGACGAGGGCGACGGCGTTGCCGAGGACGGCAACCCTGGCGCTAAGATGCTCGTGCGCAGCGAGGCCTGGAGCCACATTATCCTGCAGGAGCAGAGTTCGTTGCCCCGCACCGATGTGGAGACCTTCCGCGCCAACGTCAAGCGTTGGGTGGACTACATCCGCGAGTACTGCCCCAACCCCAATGCCATCATCATCGTGCCCATCAACTGGGCTTATAGTGGCGATTGGGCCAATTACACTGCGTTTAACTCGACCTTTGTCAAGAACTATCAGGATGTTGCCCTTGATCTGGGCGTGACCCTGTGCCCCGTGGGCGTGGCCTATCAGGAAGTCTATGACCTGGAGGGCAGCGAGGGCACCTTGACTTGGTTCCTCGACGACCGCCATCCCACCCTCAAGGCAACCTATATGGCCGCAGCGATGGAGTATGGCCTCATCTACGGCGTTGATCCGATGGATATCTCGTGGGCTCCCGCTGCCATGAGTGCCAGTGATGCTGCCGCCATGCGAGGCTATGCCAGCCGCGCCTTGAACGGCTTTACCAACTATGTTGACCATACTGCAGGCCAAGTTCATTACAAGGTGACCGTTCGCGACCAGTTCGGCATGGAAATCGAGGCTCCCGAACCCGTGGTGATGACCTTGAGCGCTGGTGGTGAAATCGATGCTAACGGCGTGTTTACCAGCGACGGTACCAATGGCGAATACACGGTGACTGCAGCAACCGGCAACTTCACGCAGACCGCAAACCTCAAGGTGGCAGACGCCCTGACCGAGGTGATTACTTATCCCGCCATTGAACTGAACGAGACGACCCTGAGCGCCAGCGAGGCATTTGACATGATGGGTGACGCCGCTACCGCCACGCTGCCCGAGGCTTGGCGCATCGACAGAATCCTTACCGCTCCGCGCACGGTAGGCCGCTATGACCAAGCTGATGACCAAACGATGTACAGTGGTGGCGTGAGCCTGCCCAGCAATGCCAAGAACGGTACTTGGAACTTTGGCGACAATGCAGGTAGCGACCGTGCCCTGGGCGGCATCTCGACAGGCGTTGATAATGGCACGAGGTGTGTCAATGTCTATGCTCACCTGCTCAACACAGGCAAGAAGGACATTGAGAACGTCAACATCACCTATAACGTCGAGAAGTACCGCAAGGGCAATAATAGCGCTGGCTTTGCCGTACAACTCTACTACTCCATCGACGGCCGTAACTGGACAAGTGCCGGCAACGATTTCTACACCTATTTCGCTCCCGACAGCGAGACGGCAGGCTATGAAACCGTGCCTGGCGAAACCGTGCCCGTGAATGCCGTGCTCGGCACCAAGATTGCCCGTGGTTGTGACCTGTATCTGGCATGGAACATCAGTGTGGCTAGCGGTAGCGCTGCCCAGGGTGCTATGGCACTGGGTATCGATGACTTCAGCATTCGTGGTGAGTTGCCCAAGATTCCCGCTTCACAGCACTACATCTTTGTCAATGACCTGACAGGCTGGGATGCTCTGGGCCTGTATGCATGGGGCGACAGCGAACTCTTTGGCGCATGGCCAGGCGAGGCCAGTGTGGGCGATTCCATCGTCAATGGCTCAACCTACAAGGTCTTCCTGCTTGACGCCAACAGCGGCAATTACCACCTCATTTTCAACAACTGGAACAATGGTTTGCAGTTGCCCGACTATGATATCGTTGCCGACCGTGACTATTTCTTCACCATCACCGATAGCGAGGTCGTTGAGACCCAAGCAACCGTCGTCGAGCACATTTTTGATGTGGCTCCGATGATTCAGGTGCGTGACAAGGTTGCGACCTATCCTGGTGCAATCGTCGTTTATAATATCAACGGACAGGCTGTAGCGACAGGTACTGATGCTGTTGGCCTGCATCACTTGTCACGAGGCATCTACATCGTGCAGGGCCGCAGTGGCAATCACGTTGATACTATGAAGTGCTCCATCGGTTCATAACCAAGCTCCTCCACCTCCCCATTAAAGCTATGGCTGCTGCACAACCATGTGTGGCAGCCTTTTTTACTGTTAAATAGCGGTATGATAGAGTCCTATTTTTACTTAATTGTGTCCTAAAATGCGTTAAGAGTTTGTGGGATTTGGCAAATTGTGGTAATTTCGCACTGTAAAACAAATGCAAGGCACAGGACCGCGATGAAAATAGGGAATACAGACTTAGGCGAACGCCCGGTGATGTTGGCTCCGATGGAAGACGTCACCGATCAGTCATTTAGGCTCATCTGCCGTGAGCAGGGCGCCGACATGGTCTATACCGAGTTTGTCAGTGCCGACGCGCTCATCCGCAACATTGAACGTTCTATTCAGAAGATGGCCATAGCCCCTGGCGAGCGCCCGGCGGCTATCCAGATCTATGGTCGCGATGTGGACGCGATGGTCGAGGCCGCACGCATTGCTGCTACCGCCAAGCCTGAATTCATCGACATCAATTGGGGCTGCCCCGTGAAAAAGATTGCGGGCAAAGGCTCAGGCGCTGGCATGTTGCGCAACATTCCGCTCATGCTCGAGATTACCCGTGCCGTGGTCAATGCCGTTGACTTGCCCGTGACCGTGAAAACGCGTCTGGGCTGGGACCACAACAGCAAAATCATCGTTGATCTTGCCGAGCAGTTGCAGGACTGCGGTATCGCGGCACTCACCATCCATGGCAGGACACGTTCGCAGATTTACACTGGCGAGGCCGACTGGACCCTCATCGGCGAGGTAAAGAATAACCCCCGCATGACGATTCCCATCATCGGCAATGGCGATGTGACAACGCCGCAGCGCTTGAAGGAGTGCTATGACCGCTATGGTGTTGACGGCGTGATGGTGGGCCGTGCAAGCATCGGTGCGCCGTGGATTTTCCGCGAGATGAAGCAGTACTTGCTAACGGGTGAAGTGCCCGAAATCTCCAACGAGGAGAAGATGGCGCTGATACGTCGCCAGATTGATGAAAGCATCGACCGCATCGACGAGTACCGCGGCATTCTGCACATCCGCCGCCACTTGGCCGCCACGCCGCTGTTTAAGGGGATCCTCAATTTCCGTCCCACGCGCATTGCCATGCTCCAAGCCAATACCCGCGACGAACTCGTCGCAATACTCGACCATATCGAGAAAGACATATTACCTACTGTTGACGAATCTATAACTGAGCAAACGAATGACGATAATGAAGAAAGAATTGATTAGCATCATGCTGATGGTCCTGGTATCACTGACCCTTGGCGCTCAAGTCAGCCGTCATGAAATCCAGGTGGGGAATTTCAGCCGTTTTAGCTTAATTGACAACATTAATGTGGTGTACCGTTGCAATGCCGATTCGGCAGGTATCGCCGTGATAGAATGCACACCCGAAGTACTTCAAGGCCTGATGTTCAATCTCAACAGCAATGGCCGATTGACCTTGCAGGTCGATGATGTGCTCGAGAAACAGGGTGGCCTGCCCACACTGACGTTGTACTCGTCTTCACTCGAAGAGATTGGAAATGCGGGAGACAGTGTCTTGAGGGTATCGGGACTCTCGCCGATGAAGGAATTTAAGGCGCGCGTCGTCGATAACGGCAAGATTATCCTGCGCGGTGTGCGTGCTTCAAAACTGGAGTTGCAAATCCTTAGCGGTAAGGGCAAACTCATTGCCGACGGCTCGTGCGATAACTTGGACATCAAACTGGTGGGTACGGGAGAAATACAAGCCGATAAGGTGGATGCAACCAACGTCAAGTGCCGCATCATTGGCACGGGAAGCGTCGGCTGCAACGTGCTCGGTGGCGAACTCAAAGTGAGCGGCAGCGGCACGGGAAAGGTCTATTATAAAGGCAATCCCTCCAAAGTCTCGGTGCGCAAGTTGGGCACCATCAAGGCTATTCCGATGGATTAGCCATCGAGACATAATACTATAGATGAAAAGCGATGCCATCGGCCTTGGGGACTATCCCCGTGGCGGTGGCATCGGTCTTTTATAGAAAAATCAAAAAAATCCAGCCCATGACAACCAACAACTAACAACTTTATTGTAATTTTGTAGGTTACAAGATAAAAACCTCTGAGAACAATGGCAAAACAGGGACTCACACAAGAACAGAAGCAGACGCAGCGTCTGGCACTAGAGCAACAACGCATGTTGGGCTTGGTGCTGGAGAAAAGCGATGCCGAGATGGCCGAGTTCATCGACAATAAGGTCAATGAAATTCAGGCTCTCGAGAAGAAGTCGGACGAGAACGATGAATTTGGCAACAACGCGAGCGACAACGACAACGAGCGCGAGAATAGCCGCACGCCGGCCGACGAGGTCAACTCCGAGACTAACGGCGACGATGACACGATGGCATGGTACCGCTACTTTGCCAACAACCGCAGCCGTGACGACGAGTACTATGCGCCGACTGCCGTGAGCGAGAAGACCCTTCAGGAGTATCTTCTCGATCAATTGGGTGAACTCGAGTTGGACGAGACGCAACAGATTATTGCCCGTGCCATTGTGGGCAACATCGAGGATAACGGTTACCTGCGTCGCAGCTCTACCGAGATTGCCGATGACGTGACGTTCAATGATGGATATGTCGTGGACGCCAACCAGGTAGATGAGGTGCTGAAAATTGTACAGTCCCTGGACCCGCCGGGCATCGGTGCAAGGGACTTGCGTGAGTGCATGCTCTTGCAACTCAAGCGCAAGCCGCAGACACCCGACGTGGGGCTGGCCGTGCAACTCGTCGAGTCGTATTTTGACGAACTCGCCAGCATGAAGTTTGATGCATTGAGCCGTCGCTTGGGTGTTGACACGCAGCATCTCAACGATGTGTTCAGGCGTGAGATTCGCCGTGGGTTGAATCCCTTCCCTGGTAATGCTTTCGGTTCCCACAACGACAATAGCCAGCAGGTCACCCCTGACTTTGACGTGGAGATTGACGAGGATAGCGGGCGCTTAACCGTAACGCTACGCAACAACATCCCTGCGCTGCAAATCAGTGAGAGCTACGCCATGATGAATGAGCGTTACAAGCAGGCGGGCACCTTGAGCGTGAAGGAAACCAAGGAGAAAAAGCAGATACAGGACGCTTATCAGCGCGCCAGCATGTTTATTGAGGTACTCAAGCAACGCCAGGAGACGTTGTTCAACACCATGAGCGCCATCGTCAAGTGCCAGCCTGATTTCTTCATGAGCGGTGATGAGCGTGACTTGAAACCATTGGGCCAGCAGCAGATTGCCGACATGATTGGCAAGGACGTGTCGGTCGTGTCACGTGCCGTGAGCAACAAGTATGTGCAACTGCCTTGGGGCGTCAAGAGCCTGAAATCCTTCTTCTCGGAGGACATCAATGGTGCCTCCAGGCATGAGGTGTATGATGACCTGAAAAAACTGGTCGAAGCCGAGGACAAGGCTCACCCGTTGAGTGACGATGCACTGTGTGAGCGACTCAAGGAGATGGGATACAAACTCGAGCGCCGCACGGTGGCTAAGTATCGTGATGTCCTCAACATCCCCAGTAGCACAGTGCGCCGCAAGATGGCCAAATAACAATGCTTGCTATCAGTTTTAGCATGCATCTGCCAGAATAAGATGAAAATGAACAGATATACAGTCAACAAGTTTATCGCAGGCTTGGCTAACTTCATGTCCACGGCATTGAGCCCGTTGCTCATGCCCACCTATGGCGTGTTCCTGGTGCTCTCGGTGTCGGTGCTGTGTGTGTTGCCCTATGGAACCCGTGTGGCGGTACTGCTCGTGTGCATGGGCATCACCTGCATTGTGCCGCTCATTTTCCTGAGTGTGTTACGGCATTTTAAACTTGTGAAGAGCCTCCATGTTGATGTGCGTGAGCAGCGTTTGATTCCTTACCTGTTTACGGCATTGTGCTATGCGGTCGCCGCGTTCTACCTGTATTATTGCCACTCACCGCAGTGGTTCACGATGTTCATGGTGGGATCGGCGTTGACGGTCGTGGTCATGGCACTCATCAACCTGAAGTGGAAAATCAGTGCCCACATGGCTGGCATCGGCGGCTTGATAGCCTTGATTTTTCAGATTCACGTGCAGGACTTGAGCGCCTTTGATCTGTTCTGGATCATGTGTCTGATCATTATATTGGCAGGTGTGTTGGGCTCTGCTCGTCTTGCCCTCAGGCGTCATGACATGCTCCAGGTGCTGGCTGGCGTTGTAGTGGGTTTCCTGTGCGTGTGCCTAACGATGAAATACCTAGGTTAGAAAGATAGTACCAGAAAATTAGAAACTACCAAGAATAAAGATGAACAAGACTTTCAATTATTGCCGTCGTGCCACTGTCAGCGTCCCTGTGGGGAATATCCCTCTAGGCAGTGAGTGGCCCGTTCGTGTGCAATCGATGACCAATACCCCTACCGACGATATTGCAGCCAGCGCGGCGCAGTGCCAGCGCATCGCCTTTGCAGGGGCCGATTATGTCCGCCTGACTGCACAGGGCGTGAAGCAGGCACAGAGCATTGGTGAGATGACCCAGGTGCTCAGGGCACAAGACTGCGACATTCCTGTTATCGCCGATATCCATTTCAACCCCAACGCTGCGCTTGCAGCGGCTGCCGTGTGCGAGGGTGTGCGCATCAACCCGGGAAACTTTGTGGACCCAGCCCGCACTTTCAAGCAACTGGATTATACCGATGAGGAGTATCAGGCCGAACTTGGCCGCATACGCGAAGCGTTGTTGCCGTTCATTGCCGTGTGCCGTGAGCATCACACTGCGGTGCGCTTGGGCGTGAATCACGGCTCACTCAGCGACCGCATCATGAGCCGCTATGGCAACACCGCGGCGGGTATGGTCGAGAGTGTGATGGAGTTTCTGCGCGTGTTTGTTCAGGAAGGTTTCATGGATGTGGTCATCTCGATGAAGGCTTCGAATGTCGTCGTCATGGTCGAGGCCGTCCGTCGTTTGGTGGATGCTATGGACCGCGAGGACATGCACTTCCCGTTGCATCTGGGAGTGACCGAGGCAGGCTTTGGCGAGGATGGCCGCATCAAGAGTGCTGTGGGCATCGGCGCGCTCATGGCCGAGGGACTGGGTGATACCATCCGTGTCTCGCTCAGTGAGGAGCCTGAACTGGAAATCCCTGTGGCACGCAAACTGGTAGATTATATCGCTTCCCGCAAGGGGCATGAGACCATCGAGGGAGAGTTTGCCGAGGGCTACGACCCCTTGTGTCCCGTGCGACGCGAGACAGTTACCGTGGACGACCGAATCGGCGGAAACAGGCCTCCCGTGGTCATTGCGAGCTATCGCCCTGACGAACTTGATCAGGCTGAGATTCAGCCCGACTTCTATTACAGTGCCGATGGACTTATCGACGGCATGCACCAGTTCTTGGTGCCGCTAGATCGCTGGAGTGGCGAGCGCAATGTTTATCCGTTGCTCACCCTGGGCGAGTGGGACCGTTGCTCGTCGGCTAAGCAGCGTTTCCTGCAGTTGCCGGCCACTACACCCGTTCACCGGTTGGAGTTCCTCAAAGGGCGCAGCGATACGATTCTTGTCATCACCCCTGTGGGCGTGAATATCCCTGGCGAACAGCAAGCGCTGACGCATGCGCTTGACAGGGCTGGCATCAAGTGCCCCGTAATCATTCGCAATACCTATATCGACAGCTCTAAAGAGTGGCTGCAGGTCAAGGCTGGCGCCGACATGGGGGCTGTGTTGCTCAACTGCCGTGCCGATGGCATCTGGCTGGAGGCTCCCAACAGTCACAGCAATGTGGATGTAGTAAATTATGCCTTTGCCATCCTGCAGGCGGCACGCCAGCGCATGAGCAAGACGGAGTTTATCTCTTGCCCCGGTTGCGGAAGGACGATGTTTGACTTGCAGACTACCGTCAAGAGCGTGCAGCAGGCAACGGCTCACCTGAGCCATCTCAAGATTGGCGTGATGGGGTGTATTGTCAACGGCCCCGGCGAAATGGCCGATGCCGACTACGGCTATGTGGGTGCTGCTGCAGGCCGCATCAGCCTCTATAAGGGCAAGGAGTGCGTCGAGATGAATATTCCCGAAGAGCAGGCCATAGACCGCTTGATTGAACTCATCAAGAAGCATGGCGACTGGCGTGAACCCTAAACGGGCGTCCTGATAACGAAAACGATTGAAAGAATGAAAAAGATACATTCCCTTGCATTGTTGATGCTGTTGTTGGCTACACTGTTGGCCTCGTGCAGCAGCGACAACTTCAAGATAGACGGTGAACTGACCCACCTCAACGGCACGGCCGTCAGGATTGTCTTTCGTGGCGATTCGGGCATCGTCAATGAGTTTGCTAACTTGGACAAGAAGGGGAAATTCTCGTTCGAGGGAGCGTCGGCAGTTCCTGTGCTGGTGAGCATCATGGACCAGCGTGGCGAACTGCTGAAGAGGGTAGTGGCCACTAACGGCGACCATTTGAAGTTGAAAGGGGACGCCAGCAAGGGCATGGCTATCAAGGTCAAGGGTAACCACATTAATGAGGATTGGCAACTTTTTATAGATGAGCACTTGGCGTTCTATAACGATCCCAACCCCAGCCGACTGGATGCCGCTATCGAGAAGTATGTGCGTGAACATCCCGCAGACATGCTTTCGACGGTGTTGCTGGCATCGGATTATAGCGATTACAGCGACTTTGTCAAGGTGAATAAGTTGTTCAAGGGCATTGATCCCAAGGCTCGTCCCGAATCTCTGGCAGCAGCATTGCTCGACAGTCCCGCCGAGCGCAAGGCCCCTAGGTTGCCGCGTCTGATGACGTTGACGCTGGCCAAGCATGGCGGAAAGTTTGAGGAAATCAAGCTCACGGGACGGCGCACGTTGTTCAACCTGTGGGCCAACCCGCAGAAGGATCGCAAGGACCTCATCAATAAGATGCAGAAACTAGATGAATCGGTTCGGATAATTGATGTGCTGGCCGAGAGCGACACCCTGCGTTGGCATCACACCATTGGCGCCGATCCCGAGGCCTGGCAGCACTACTGGGCGCCTGGGGGACCAATGGAACCTGGCATACAGTTGCTGGGTATCGCCTCGATGCCATGGTTTGCTGTGACCGACAGCACGGGCCTTGTCACCTATTCGGGTCCCAACATCGACCTCGCCATCTCAGCCGCCACCAAGTAATCATTTAAACTGCGAATTTTGCAAAAAATGACGATAAAGTCCATTAGATAAATTCGTATAATTCGCATTAGCCCCGCAGGGGGAGCTGGACATTGCAAAAAAAGTAATCCCCGGCAATCTTTCGATTGTCAGGGATTCTTTTTGGTGCCCAGGGCGGGACTCGAACCCGCACACCTCGCGGCACACGCACCTGAAACGTGCGCGTCTACCAATTCCGCCACCTGGGCTGATGGCTTTGCGCAATTCGTTTTGCGTTTAGCGGTGCAAAGGTAGTACTTTTTTTTAATATACAAGAGATTTGTCAAAAAAAATGCCAAAAAATTGTGTTTTACTAGCCATTCTCGTTATTGTAAGACTGATTCTGGCCCTTTCTTATCATGGTAAATGTGCAGCTTGAGTGAAAAATCAATCAGTGTGATTCACTTTTTGGATGAAATTCATTACCTTTGCGATACCAATGATAAGACGTTAACAACCTTATAAACTAAATAAAAGACATTATGTTCAGTAAACAGACTTACATCAATCGCCGCAACGAGTTGAAAAAACTCGTGGGCGATGGCGTGATTTTACTCTTCGGCAACAACGAGTCGCCTTGTAATTATCCCAACAATGCCTATTATCCTTTCCGTCAGGATTCGTCGTTTCTCTACTACTTCGGGCAGCAGCGCGATGGCCTGGTAGGTGTTATCGACATTGATAACAATGTGGAAACGCTCATTGGCGATGACATCGACATCGAGGATATCGTGTGGTATGGTTCGGTGGACAGCGTGGCCGACATGGCTGCCCAGGTGGGCGTTGCCAATTCGGCGCCGATGAAGCAGTTGCAGGCCATCTGTGACGAGGCTAAGGCCAAGGGACGCCGCATCCACTTCTTGCCGCCCTATCGCCATGACACCAAGATCCAGATCATGGACCTGCTGGGCATCCATCCCGACAAGCAGGCCGAGGCTGTGTCCCATGACCTGCGCATGGCGGTCATCAACATGCGCTCGGTAAAGACGGCCGAGGAGATTGTGGAACTGGAGCGCGCTGCCGAGGTGGGCTACCTGATGCACACCACCGCCATGCGCCTCATCAAGCCGGGCGTGACCGAGAAGTTCATTGGTGGCCAGGTGGATGGCATTGCCGAGAGCTATGGTGCCAAGGTGAGCTTTGCCACGATTTTCTCGCAGCATGGCGAGATCATGCATGGCAATCCGTCGATGGCTCCACTCGAGGCTGGCCGACTCGCCCTGTGTGACTGCGGTGCCGAGACCATGGAGTTCTATTGCAGTGACAACACGCGCACGATGCCTGTCAGCGGCAAGTATGACCAGCGTCAGCTGGAGATTTACCGCATCGTCGAGGAGTGCCATGACCTGGCCTTGGACATCTCCAAGCCGGGAATGAAGTATATGGACGTGCACATGGCGGTTTGCCGCTTGATGACCGAGAGGCTCAAGGAACTCGGCCTGATGAAGGGCGATGTGGACGAGGCTGTCGCTGCCGGTGCCCACGCCATGTTCCTGCCTCACGGACTGGGTCACATGATGGGTATGGATGTGCACGACATGGAGGGCCTGGGCCAGATCTACGTCGGCTTTGACGAGGAGACTCGTCCTAATCTCGACCAATTCGGCACCAACTGCCTGCGCATGGGACGCCGCCTGCAGGAAGGCTTCGTCGTGACCGATGAGCCGGGCATCTACTTTATCCCCGCCCTCATCGATGACTGGCGCGCCAGCGGCCACTGTGCCGAATTCCTGAACTTCGACAAGTTGGAGACTTATAAGGACTTTGGCGGTATCCGCATCGAGGACGACATCCTCATCACTGCCGATGGTTGTCGCTTCCTGGGCGAGAAACGTATTCCTTACCATCCCCAGGATGTTGAGGACTTTATGGCCGCAAACTGATTATGTTAGCAAGGACGATTGCCGCCGCTGTTCATGGCATTGATGCCATCAGGGTGGAGATTGAAGTAACGGTGGATTGGGGGTCTGGTTTCATGGTAATCGGACTCCCCGACACTGCCGTCAAGGAGAGCGCTGAGCGTGTGCGTTGTGCCATACATCAGACGGGGTTTGATTTTCCCGGCAAGAAGGTGATGGTGAACATGTCGCCCGCCGATATCAAGAAGGAGGGCTCGGCCTATGACCTGCCGCTAGCGGTCGGTATCTTGGCGGGAGATGAAAAAATCAGTCCCGACAAGCTTGACCGCTACATGCTCATGGGCGAACTCTCGCTGGACGGCAGCCTGCGTCCCATCAAGGGCGCCCTGCCCATGGCGATTCTTGCCCGCGAACTCCATCTTGACGGATTCATCGTGCCGCGCGCCAATGCCCTCGAGGCGGCTGTCGTCAACAATCTCAATATTTATGGTGTGGACAGTATCATCGAGGTGGTGCAGTTCCTCAACGGTGATATTGACCTCACGCCAACCGTGGTGGACACCCGCGCCGAGTTTGCCAAGGCGCAGGGCATCTTCCCCTTTGACTTTGCCGATGTCAAGGGGCAGGAGAACGTGAAGCGCGCCTTTGAGGTCGCTTGTGCCGGAGGCCACAACATCCTGCTGGTGGGTAGCCCAGGGTCTGGTAAATCGATGATGGCCAAGCGGTTGCCGTCTATTATGCCACCGCTCACGCTGAGCGAGGCCCTCGAAACCACCAAGATCCACAGCGTGGCCGGAAAACTGCCCCAAGGTACCACACTGATGACCGTTCGCCCCTTCCGCAGTCCGCACCACACCATCTCGCCCGTCGCCCTCGTGGGTGGCGGCACTTACCCCATGCCCGGCGAAATCAGCCTTGCCCACAATGGCGTACTCTTCCTGGACGAACTACCTGAATTCAATCGCTCCGTTTTGGAGGTGATGCGTCAGCCGTTGGAAGACAGGATTATTTCGATTTCAAGGGCAAAATACAGCACCGAATACCCCGCATCATTTATGCTCGTGGCCAGCATGAATCCCTGCCCATGCGGGTACTATGGTCACCCCAAGAAGAAATGCGTCTGCAACGAATACCAGCGCACGCATTATATGAGCAAGATTTCGGGCCCGCTGCTCGACCGCATCGACCTGCAGATCGAGGTCCAGCCCGTCGATTTTGACCAGATGTCAAGCAAAGCCCCAGGCGAATCCAGCGCCGCCATCCGCAAGCGCGTCATCGCCGCCAGGATGCTCCAGGAACGTGCAACGCCCAGATGACCCCGTCCCTGCTCCACAAATACGCCGAGCCCAACGCCGCCGGCCTGGAGAAGTTGAAAGACGCCATGGAACGCATGAACATGTCGGCTCGCGCCTACGACCGCATCCTCAAAGTCGCCCGCACCATCGCCGACCTCGAGGCCTGCGCCGACGTCCTCGACCACCACATCATGGAAGCCATCGCCTACCGCAACCTCGACCGCCCCACCTACCTCGGCACCAACCTATAGAATTCTTGATCATGTCAGAGATAAAAGAATTATATGTGATTGAGTGGATGGGGCCTTATAAGTCCCTTGACGATATATGCAATAGAAAAGACACGGCTAATTGTTGTATCTATTTGATAACTGGCCGAATTAATTATGATAGAGTTAGAAACATTAAGTATGTAGGTATTACAAAGCGCCTGCCCGAAGATCGCCTTTCGGATAAAGATCACTTGAAAAAGCAGTGTGAGATTAAAGAAAAGCAATTTTGGGCTGGTCGTTTTTCCGTCTCATCATACAATAATCTAGAGAAGCCAAGGAATCGAGCTAGAGCTGAATTAGTTGAAAATCTTATAATTAGATATCTCTCAAGTTTGCCAAAATTAAAAATAGTCAATAATAAAAAGACCAAGAAATATCCAGAGAAACCTATAGGTATCATCTCAAAATGGCAAAAGAGATATACTGATGATGCTAGATTCAATAAATCGAACATCTTACGAGCACTCCCGGATGTCCTTCTTTATTCTAATAACGAATTCTGGAGCGCTCCAAAAATAAGACATCATATTGATTAAGCATTGAAAATAGTTCAAAAATTGAATATACTCTCAGATCCTAATTTTAAAAATAGTCGTTATGAAATATACTGTAAATAAACGCAAAAGCCCTACAGTTGACGAAATTTTAGAGGATATTAAACAAGTTATGGCAAAACTTGGGAAAACTACTCTAACTATTAGAGAATATGATAAAAACGGAAGTTATCATAGTTCTACGGCATTACGGAAAATTGGAACCTGGAATAATATACTAAAAATTCTTAATGCAACGACAAGTGTTGTTTATTATGAAGACGTGGACCTTTTAGATAACATTAAACAAGTATGGCTAAAAAAAGGTAGCCAACCAACAAGAAGAGACATGGATAATAAAGCATGGTCTTCAATCTCATCTGGGGCTTATTTGCGTCATTTTGGCTCATGGTAAAGAAAAAAAAAGAAAAAAGGGACGGTTCTTTTGATGTATTTTTCTTGTAAAGATTGAGCAGATTTTTTCTGATAGGCGTTTCAGGTAGAACTATGAATTACGTGAGTTAAACAAACTATAGCTGAGGAGATGGACTACCATGTGGTAGCTCGTTATGATATAGCAGTGCCTGTAAAGCCGCCGCCCCGGCTTTACAGGCACTGCCTTTGTCTTGCAAAATGACCCGTTGGGGGAGTCTTCTTAATGGTAGAGGAAGCGTTTGATGGTGCGCTTCGGGGTTTTCTCGAAGGGGGTGTCCATGAGTTCCACTTTGGCGATTTTGCTGTAGTTGGGGAGGGATTTGTTTGCGGCATTACGGATGATGCCCGGGATGGCCGCTTTTGCTTCCTCGTCCATGCCTTCAGGGAGTGCGGGATATACGAGTGCGGTAATCTTCCCGTCGCGGTCCACCACAAGGCATTCTTCGACATACTGGCAGTTGGCCACGACAGCCTCCACCTCCTCGGGGTAGATGTTTTGGCCTGACGAGTTGAGGATCATCGACTTGATGCGTCCGCGGATAAAGATGTTGCGCTTCTCGTCCATCACGCCAAGGTCGCCAGTGCGGAACCAGCCGTCCTCGGTAAATGCGGCTGCGGTGGCTTCGGGATTCTTGTAGTATCCGGTTGTCAGGTTGCGGCCACGGGCTTGGATTTCGCCTGGAATGTGTACTGGATCCTCTGAGTCAATGCGCAGTTCGTGTACGGGTTTACCGCATGACCCAGGCACAAACTTGGTCCACCACTCATAGCCCAGCAGGGGACAGGCTTCGGTCATACCATAGCCCACGGTATAAGGCAGATGTATCAGTTTAAAGCATCGTTCAGCCTCGGGATTCAGCGCTGCGCCGCCCATAATAAAGCACTTAACAGCCCCTCCAAAGGCGGCGATCACCTTCTTGCACGCCGTTCTATATATCAGTTTATTCAAGCCAGGGATGGCCAGTGCCAGTTTGGCTTTCTCTAACGAGGGCTTGATGGCGTTGGCATAGATTTTCTCCATGACCAGTGGCACGGTGACCACCATATAGGGCTTGATGTCGCGCATGGCTTTGAGCAGGGTAGTGGGCGACGGGGTCTTGCCGAGGAAATACACGGTAACGCCATCGACGTTGGGGTGGATGAACTCGATGGCCAATCCGTACATGTGAGCCAAGGGCAACATCGAAACAATGGTGTCGCCGGGCTTGTTCGGGAAGTGGGAGTTAGCAAAGTCGTCGGTATCCGAGATGGCGTTGTAGGTGAGCATCACGCCCTTGGGGTTGCCCGTGGTTCCCGATGTGTAATTGATGATGGCCAGGTCGTCGAAGTTTTCGCCGGGATAAGACACCTGTTCGGGATACATACCGTAGGGGTACTGTTGTGCAAAATCATTCAGGCGGTTTTCCCAGGCCTCAGCCACTTTCTCGTCCTGGTGCCACAGCAGGCTGTTGTCCTTGATGTTGATGGCAGCCTTGAGGTTGGGCATCTCGGCAGGATTCATCTTAGCCCAGATGTCATCGTCAATAAACAGCACCACACTGTCTGAATGGTTGGTCAACAACGACACCGTGTCGGGGTGAAAGTCGGCCAATAGCGGGACTGCCACACATTCATTGACATTGATGCCCCAGAAGGTCATCGCCCAACGGGCACAATTACGCGCACAGATAGCGATTTTGTCGCCCTTGCCGATTCCCGCGGCCGAGAAAAAGATACGGAACTGCTCGATGTTCGTGGCCAGGTTGGCATAGGTGAAACTGCTGCCATTATAGTCACACAGGGCGTTTTGTGTCCAATGCTCACGGACCGTGTTCTCCAGATTCTTCAGATAGTGCCTCATATTATTCTAGATTTTATTGTAATCCTATCAGATGTATGCAAACTCAACTAATAGTCACAAAGGTACAACTTATTATTGAATTATCGCACATTAGTAGCGAATACTTCGCTTCATGTATACGATTTGAACTACTTTTTATGATATAAGTGCGGAAAAATATTAAATAACGATATAGAAGTTGAGCTCGAATGCTTTTAGGAGAATTTCGCTAATCAAACGAACCCATAGCTCGGCGAAGCCATTTTTCACGAAATAGTACTATACTATTCGCAATCATCTGATCAATTCGTGAAAATGGCATTAGCCCCGCAGGGCTTGGGCCAACGGGTTGATTAAAGGTTCTGGCCTCTGGCCTGTATTTAAGGGTGCAGGTGGCCCGTGGCGATGATACGGCTGTTGCCGCCCACCCAGATGGAGCCGTCGGCCTTGAGGGTCGTGGCGATGACTGATGGGCGCCGCATGGCTTCGCCTTGCAGGAAGCGGCATTGGGCCTGTGGAGCGATGATGCCTTGGCGGTACAGGTAGTGCGTCAGCGCGCCGTTGGCGGTACCCGTGGCTGATTCCTCGGGGATGCCATATCGCGGTCCAAAATTGCGGACGTGGGCTGTGAAGCCGTCATCGCCAATAGCAAAGGCATGCACGCCCACCACGTCGAGTTCCTCGCTCATGCGTGCCATGGCATCCATGTCGGGATGCAGCTGATTCAGCGCTTCAACACTATCGACAGCCATCATGATATCGGGCAGCCCGGTGGAGATGATTTCGATGGGCAACGAGGGCCACTGCCGGGCCGGCTCGCCAGCCATGATGGTGTGGAGACGGTCTGCGTCAACATGCCTGTCGATCCATTGTGGAGTTGCCATCTGCATCATGACCTGCTCGCCAATCATGACCTCGAGGTCTCCAGCCAGGGTGTGGTTGCGGCACACTGCCCCGTCACTGACCATGCCCTCGTGGCGCAGCACGCCAAAGGTGGCAATCGTCGCATGACCGCATAGCGGTACTTCGCCTTCAGCCGTGAAATAACGCACGGTAAATTCAGTAGGGCCATTCTGCTGCACAAAGGCCGTCTCGCTATACCTCAACTCTGCGGCAACCAGGAGCATCAACTGGTCGCTGGGGAAATCATGATTTTGGCCCAGGAGCACTACGCCCGCGGGATTCCCGCCGAAGGCTTCGCTCGTGAAGGCATCAACAATATAAAAGGGATACATCATTTTTAGGAATAATCATTAAAAGCGCACTTGCGGCCCAGCGGAGCCAGCGGTGCGCTTGATGGGTTGGATTCTGTGACTGTTGTTATTCCAGGGTGACGACAGTGCCGATGGGTTCGCCGGCCATCACCTTGTGCAGGTTGCCATACACGTCCATATTGAACACATGGATGGGCAACTTGTTGTCACGCGCCATCACGGTGGCGGTCATGTCCATGACCTTGAGACCACGGTTGTAGATTTCGTCATAGGTGATGCGGTCAAACTTGGTGGCCGTCGGGTCCTTCTCGGGGTCGGCGGTATAGATGCCGTCAACGCGGGTTCCCTTGAGCATAACGTCAGCCTCGACCTCGATGGCTCGTAATGTGCTTCCCGTGTCGGTGGTGAAGAAGGGGCTTCCAGTGCCGCAGGAGCAGATGGCGACCTTACCGGCCTGCATAGCCTCGATGGCGCGCCACTTGCTGTAAGGCTCACCGATGGGGAACATGCCGATGGCGGTGAATACCTGGGCGGGTTGGCCAATGCCCTCGAGTGCTGATGACAGTGCCAGCGCATTGATGACGGTGGCGAGCATGCCCATCTGGTCGCCCTTGACGCGGTCAAATCCCTGTGCCGCACCCTTCAAGCCGCGGAAGATGTTGCCGCCGCCAACAACGATAGCGACTTGGACGCCGGCGTCCACGATTTCCTTGATTTGAGTGGCATAGTCTGCAACGCGTTGTGCGTCGATGCCTGAACCCTGCTCGGCAGCCAGCGACTCGCCGCTGAGTTTAAGCAATATGCGATGATAGATCGGTGTCATAGTCTTGAAAGTGATGGTTGAAAAAAAGGTTGGCACAAAACCATGTTTTGTCCAACCCGTTATCTAAGAATCATTAAGATCGTGATTTATTTACCTGCGAGGGCATTAGCACGCTCCAGATACTTCTCTACGCTGAAACCAGACTGACGATCATACATGGGATACTTGTCCATGAGACTCTGATAGAGTGCGGCCTCATCGGCATACTTCTTCTGCTCGTGGAGCACAGTAGCCTTCTTGATCATGAATGCGGGAGTAATGTTCTCATTGTCGCCCGACATGCTGATAGCCTTGTCATAGGCTGCCAATGCCTTGTCAAGCTTCTTCAGGTTCACGTAGCAGTCACCCAGCAGCGACTGGCTAGCGGGACCGATAAGATTGCCAGCGGGGCTGAAATCCTCGAGGTGCTTAGCAGCTTTCTCATACTCACCCTTCTGGTACAGCAGGATTGCTGCGTTGAGGTGTGCACGCTCAGCAGGCTTGTTGCTGAACTCGTCGGCTACCTTCTCATACTCCTTCAAAGCCTCATCCTCATTGCCCTGAAGCAGTTCCAGGTCAGCCTTACCAATCTGGGTCTTAGCCTTCTGCAAGTTCGGGTTGCGGATGCCGTAGATGTAGCCTACAGCCAGCAGTACAATCACTGCGATGGCGATGAGAGCCCAATTGATGTACTTCTTGTTGTCTTCAATGCGTTGTGCCGCGGTCGAGAGGGACTCATTCACCTCTTCGAGGGTTGTGCGGGCACCTTGATCTTGTTTTTTTGCCATTTTATCTGCGTTAATTTAATGTTTTCGACAATTTTGCGGGTGCAAAAGTAATAGTTATTCTTAACATTAAAAAGCAAAAAGGCAACATTTTTTGATTTTTGCACATTTTTGAGCAGTTTAGAGCCCTCTACAGAGGTCCAATTTGCCTATTTTTCAACAAAAAAGGCGGACTGATGGTAAAAAAATCCTCTAACAACAACACACCGTGTGCGACCCATTGTCCCAACCGTGGACCGTGATAGCAGAATCCGGTTTCAAGTCTCGTTTCAAACCTCAAAACCATGAAAAATCATTGTTTTCATCAGGTTACTGGCAGTCATTATTTGCAATATTGGCGTTAAAGCATTATCTTTGCCCCACTCAACCAAAGATTGAATCATGGAACTTAAGTGCCCACAATGCGGAAAATGGATGGCCGTGTCACAAGAGGAACTTGTGATGCACGATTGCCAAGTTGTGTGCCCACAGTGTCTGGCCGTGTGCAGTTACGAGAATGGGGCGCTTGTGGTTCGTGATGACTCCGACGCTCCCTATCGCCACACGGTCAACGTCGAGACGCCCAAGCAGGAAAACTCGCGTTTCTGCCACAGTTGTGGCAAGCAGATTCCCAGCGGCATCAGGTTCTGCCCCTACTGCGGCGTGGATCTCAAGGCCCCCTTTGACAGTACTCAGCAACAGGCCTCCATTCCCCAGCAACCAGAGCCTGCCCCCAAGCCCGTTGAGCAGCCCAAACCCGTTGAGGAAAAGCCCGTGCGGCAGCCGTCGCGCCGCAAGTCCTCCGACCAGGTAGAAGACAACCTGCGCACCATCACCCACCACTACAGCACGATGCGCCCACACCTGCATCAGAATGGCACCGCTCCCAGCAGAGCCTTCAAGATCGTAGCCTACGCCATCATCCTTATCCTGCTCATTGTGTTTGTCTGCTTCATCGTCGCGGGCCTCAACATCGACCCCGCCATATAATCCCTTGTTATCCACACAATGTTGGTTTAAACGATGTTTACATGGAATTGAAGCGTATGAAATCCATATTGTTTAAAACATTACGATCCATCTTAAGTGTCTTGAAAAAGATATTTTTGGTGTTATTGGCATTCATTAAGTGTTTATTTACTAAGGATGTTTGGAAAACTTCATTTTGGGGTGGTACGATTGCTTTTGTATTTGCTGCAGTTGTTATTTTTTTCCTAAACCTTTTCTTCTCGCATGATGCTATAACTAATGGCATCGTTGTTCCTGTAGTTGATGATTGGTATCTGAATACTTATTTTGATAAACATAATAGTTCAGTAGAGGACGAAGGGAAGAATGTTGATAATATTGTTATCATCAGTATCGATGAAGGATGGTTTACACGAGGTCACTTCGCTGATGCTTTAAAAAGAATAGCAAAAGAAAAACCTAAGGTTATTGGAATCGATGCTACTTTTTCAATATCAGAGGGATATGATTCTGTGGGGAATCAACAATTAAGGGATGCAATACGTTATATCAAAGAAGTAGATAGCGTGAATATTGTGACTGCTGCATATGTTGATGGAAATGACACGGTTCATTCATTCTTTACCAAAGAGTTAAATCTGAAATATGGTTTTGCTAATCAAAAGAGTTTTGAAAAATATGACTTTTTCTATGATGATATTTCAACACCAAGGTTGGCAACAGCTATAGCTAGCGCTTATAATGGCAGACATTTTAATACTCATGATGAATTCCATGTTAACTATAGAAAGAAGAATTTCCCAACAATAGAGCATTTTGGAGATACCGCAGAATATAGTTTTAGGGTAGATATGAACGTTGACGAAAACACTATTGTATTGATTGGCCAGAAAAGTCCAATGGATGTTGTTCAAATGCCTTTTGTTATAGGGACTTATAGCCATCCTAATCAGTTATATGGAATTGAAGTTGTTGCGTATCAACTAAATACAATTTTGGCAAAAAAAAGTGATCAAGATTCATCCCATCATTTACCAATTCGTACACTCAATCCGTATGTAAATGGGGCGATTATTTTCATTCTTGTTTGTCTCTTAAATCTATTGTTGTTAGCATCTGAAAAGACATACCGAGGAGCGATTTCAATCAAACCTCGAAAATGTCGTATTTTGTCTATAGTATTAGGATTCATTGCTTTAGTGATTGTAGAATACCTAATTATTTGCATCTGCTTCTGGATAACTGATAAATTTCAGTACATACTTAATATAACCCTTTTCTTTATGGCAGTTTTATTTATTGATAGAGGAAACGCCTTATTCAAGCTATTAACAAAAAAACATTAATGATGATGAGAATATATAAGGCCTCCATTTTTCTGGCCGTTCTGCTAATGTTTTTATTTATTGGCAATGTTGCTCAAGCCCAAAATGAATATCGATACGCTGGCGGTATTTTCTATTACTATGATTCGGATAGTAAACGTTGGGAATTAATAAAGAAAGAAACTATTTTGAGAGACAATACCCTAGTGAGGTCAAAAAACGATTTTGAAGTTAAAGACCTAAAAACTCATAATGCGAAGTGTTGTGCCTCTTCAAGCAAAGGCGAAAAGCTATCAGTTCTGATAAAGAAAGGATGCAAAAAAAGCAAGATAGAACGTATTACTGCCATTTCAAAAGGTAGTGAGATTGATTTGTTCAACGTCGATGAGGCCAATAGTTTTTCTAGAGGCGTCATTTTTCATTCGCTATTAGTCGGTGTTCATCAGTTTAAAGATAGCAACTGGAAATCACTCTTAACTCCAGACGCTAATCTTCAACAAATGGAAAAGGCAATCCATGAGAGAATGATTCCTAATAATGGCTTCCAATCGGGCTATCATCAAATCCTCTATGATGAGGATGAGACGACCGCCGATTCCATAAGGCAGAGTGTGCGCACATTGATTGATTGCGTTCACAATTACAATAGCGGGTCTGATTTGGTGATGCTATATTTATCAGGTCATGGCGAGAAGGATAAGGCAAATCAATTTCATTTTATTACCACTGATACCCGTTTTGATACAATTAACGCCAGTTTTTCAAATACAATTACAGCAAGCGAAATCAATTCATGGATCCATCAACTCACTCAAAAAGGTTCTCGTGTGCTCGTCTTCATTGATGCATGCTATTCTGGCGCTGTGTTTAATTGCCTTGAACTCTCTGGTAAAATGGCTTGTTATTGGTCCACGGATCAAGATCATCAAGCCATTGAATATGAAGGCTATGGTAGTCCTTTTGCCCAAGCAGTAATCAACAGTTTGTCAGGAGATGATGATGGTTTTGGTTATTATTATGAGCACACTGGGGGCTTTGTTACCCCCTATAGCCTTAAGGACTATTTGCATGAAATTGTTAAGAAAAAAACTAAGTCACAAGATCCAAATTATATTCAGAATAATATAGGTTCAGACAGTCGCTTATGGGAAATAAAAAGCGAGACGGATGAAAAGGTAAGCAAGCTTAGGTGGGCCGCCAACCAGGGAGACAATAATGCATTGATTGAGTTGGGTGATTTGAATTATTATAGTTTGATTCAAGAAATAGCCGATGTTCAAGAAATAAATAAGTTGGTAGAAAATAGTTCCCAAGGGACTGAAGCCTTTGAAAAGGCATTTGAATATTATAACAAGGCGTATGAGAATGGTAGTCCGTTGGCGGCATGCAAGCTGGGTATCTGCTATTTTTACGGCAATGGTGTTCCACAAGATCAAAAACTAGCCATAGATCTTTTTCAGCAAGCGTCAGACGCTGGCATTGATTTAGCAAGCTACTATATGGGAGTATGTTATCAAAAAGGTGCCGGGGTAAAGAAAGATAAAAAGACGGCTAAGAAGTATTTAGAACGATTGAATGGATTTAATAGAGACATTTTAGTCGCATATGCTATTGAGCGCGTCCCGTGCGAAATTTGGACAGGGGAAGGCTTGCTTGAGATGGCGATTGCAGGTGACAGATACGTTGGGACTTCCTACAAAGCTTCATATACCCCGATGAGTAAAGAACAGATGGAGGAGAACCCGCAAAAAGCCCGTTATTATATCTATGGTTTAGCAAGCGCTATGAATGATAGTAAAGCGCAGGCATTATTGGGTAAGTGCTACAGAGATGGGAGTTATGAAATGCCCATTGACCCTGAAAAGTCCTACTTCTGGTTTGAAAAATCAAGTCAGCAAAACAATAAACTTGGTCTCTTTGGGCTTGGATTATGTTACGAGGAGGGCTTTGGCATCGAACAAAATTACGAGAAAGCTCTTGAATGTTTCAAGTTGTCAGCGCAGCAAGGCTTTGATTATGCCAATACCTATATTGGCGACTGTTATTTCAATGGAAAACTTGGACTGAATTTCGATAATAGGGAGGCCGTGAATTATTGGAAGAAGGCCGCCGAGAAGGGTGAAATGGTCGCTCAATGCCGATATGGTGTTTGTTACCAATTGGGTCTTGA
The DNA here is from genome assembly GCA_902774055.1 of uncultured Bacteroidales bacterium. GTDB lineage: Bacteria > Bacteroidota > Bacteroidia > Bacteroidales > Muribaculaceae > Sodaliphilus. The sequence goes on along the minus strand of CACYGX010000005.1, from coordinate 65,840 downwards.
ACTGAATCAAGATGCCGATAAGGCCTTTAAATGGTTTAAAAAATCAGCCTCCAATGATTATGACTATGGCCAGTATAAATTGGGTCTTTGTTATCTTGCTGGTGAGGGCACTAAGAAGAATACAAAAGAAGCCTATAAATGGTTGAAGAAAGCGAGTGATCAGGGCCTTCTGGATGCTACAGAAGTGCTACGTGATTATTTTACTGTTGACGGGGAATTAAAAAAATGAGAATCCTCGAATAAGTGTCTAGTGGTGCTAAAAATGCAAGACGTGATGGTTGCTATATCATTTTTTGTAATTATATTTGCAGCAAGATATTAATCAAGAAACTAATAATAAGATGATGAAAAAGTTTTACGCTATAGTGTTGACGGCCGTGATGTTGCTCACATCGGGCTGTGGAACAGGGTTGCTGGGCGGCCTGGGTGGCCTGGGCGGAGATACCGGCAATGGCACCACTACTGGCGGTGGTCTGGGTGACATCCTGGGCGGTGTGCTGGGTGGCGTGCTGGGCACGTTGGGCTCGCAGAACACGATTGATGGTTTGCTGGGCCTGGTTATCGGCAGTGTTAAGGTGCAGGAGAGCGAGTTGTATGGTGCATGGTACTATACCGAGCCTGGATGTGCGTTCACCAGCGAGAATCTGCTGGCCAAGGCTGGCGGTGCCGTAGCTGCCGAGACGTGTAAGGAGAAGATGTTGCCCGTCTATAACACCCTGGGCATCAATGGACAGAACACTCAGTTCCAATTCACTCAGGATCACCAGTTCGCTGCTAAAGTCAAGGGAATCCCTTTGAGTGGAACCTACACTTATGACCCTGAAAAGGCTACCATCAAGGTTCAGACAATGCTCTTCAGCGCCAATATGTATGTGACTCGTACTGCCCACGGATTGGCATTCACGTTCGAGAGCAAGAACCTGCTCAAGGTGCTCCAGGCGGTAGCCGCCATTAGTGGAAACAGCACGTTGCAGACGGTGGGAGACCTGAGCAAGCAGTTTGACGGCGTTCGCTTGGGCTTTGACATGGCCCCTGCCCGATAAAACGCTCCTGTCCCCTATCATTAGAATCATCATCAAAGCACAGTACGCCCGACTTGAGGTGAATTGTGCTTTGATTATATAATCCATCTGATGCTTTTTGATTATTGGTTGATGAATATCAATATTTTGTTGAAAAATAGGGAAATTATTACAATTCAAGCGTTTATAATTCGTTAAATAGTCATATATTTGCGCCCCGATGGAAGGCATCATCAAGACATACAGCCCTATAACCCTCGAAGAGATGAGTGGCATCAAGCTGATGAACCGCACCGACACCAAGTTTGTCACGACGGTTGACCGGCTCAAGCTCTTGTTGATGCTTGCCCGCGATGATTACCGTGCCCAGGATATTGATGGAAAACGCATAGCCTCCTATTACACCGCCTACTTTGATACGCCCGATAACAATATGTACATCGTGCACCAGAACGGCCATGCCGGGAGGCAGAAACTGCGCATCCGTTCCTACGTGGATTCGGGGTTAAATTTCTTGGAAGTCAAGACTAAAAACAACCATGGTCGCACCAAGAAGAAACGTGTCGATATGGTGGGCTTTGACCCAATGCACCCCGACTACGGCATCCGCTTCCTGCGTCAGGATGACCAGTTCAAGCAGTATGACGAGTTCTTGCACAAGCATCTGCGTTATGACCCGTCGATTTTGACCGAGCATTTGGAGAACAACTTCAAGCGCATCACCCTGGTCAACAAGGCTAAGACCGAGCGCTTGACCATCGACACGGCGCTCAAGTTCCATAACCTCAAGACGGACAACCGTGCCGACTTGACAGGTCTGGTTATCATCGAGTTGAAGCGTGATGGCTTGCAGCACTCGCCCATCCTGGGGATGCTGCGTGAGTTGCGCATCAAGCCCAGCGGTTTCAGCAAGTACTGCATGGGCTCGGCGCTGACCAATCCGGCCCTCAAGCGCAACAATTTCAAGGAGCGCTTGCACATGGTGGATCGCATGCTCTCTTCCATGAATTAATGGCATCCTGTGATTGATGGACATGAATGATAATGGCTAAATAATCGAAATAAGAATGATACTACTACAAGATCTAGGATTAGAAGACGGCATTGCTGGTGCCGTTCATGAGGTCGCCACCGCGACTGCGATGGACTTCAGGTGGTTTGATGCTGCAGGTGTCAGCGAGATGTTGATACGCTTCGGCTTCTTCATGCTGGTGTTGTTCATCATTGTTTATTTTCTCTATTACCGTAAGACCCACCGCCGCGACTATTTCTTTACTCTCGTGCTGCTCAGTGTGAGCATCTTTTTCCTCATTTACCTGCTGGGCAGCGTCAAAGTAAAGATCGGCTTCGCGTTAGGACTGTTCGCCATCTTTGGCGTGCTACGATACCGCACCGAGACGATCCCTGTGCGCGAGATGTCCTATATGTTTGGTGTCATCAGCCTCTCGGTCATCAACGCGCTGGCCGACTCGTTGAGTTTTGTCGAACTGCTGGTGCCCAATGTGGCGATTGCAGTTCTCATTTGGTTGTTCGAGACCTTTGTTCTGCGTGCCAATTTGGCCAGTAAACTGGTGCTCTATGACCGCATCGAACTCATTACGCCCGAACGCCGTGAGGAACTGCTTGAGGACCTGCACAAGCGCACGGGCCTGAATATTACCAAGGTGAAAGTGGGCTCCATCGACTTTCTCAAGGACACCGCCATCCTCAAGATTGAGTATGAGAACGATGGTGGTGGCGGGAGCCACGTTAACAACACATTGAAAATCCACCGAGACGAATGGCAAGAAGTAAAAGAAAACAACTGACAACCCTGCTGTTGACCCTCTTGTGTGCAACATTATTCCCGACATTGTCCCATGCCGACGATGCCGGGTTAGTTGCTACTATTGAGGCATCACACAAGTTTTCCAAGAAGTTGAGTGCCGGACTGGAAGCAGAATTTCGCTCGCGCAATGACTTTCGCACGGCCGACCGTGTGAGCATCGGCGGTGACGTCAGTTACAAGGTGCTGCCGTGGCTCAAGGCCAGTGCGGGCTACGTCCTGCTCATCGACAACAACCGCGAAGAGATCAAGTATCAGAAGGACGGCGTGAGCTTCAACAACTGGCGTCCCAGCTATTGGGGACTGCGCCACCGCTTCAACCTCGCGCTCACGGCAAGTTATAAGATCAGGCGTGTGGAGGTAAGCCTGCGTGAGCGCTGGCAATATACCTACCGCCCCAGTAAGATGATCGACAACTTTGACTTCGACGAGGGCCTGTGGGAGGACCATGAGGTGAAAGGTAAGGGCAAGAATGTCCTGCGCAGCCGCCTGCAAGTGGAGTGGGACATCCCCAAGTGTAAGTTTGACCCCTTTGCAAGCGTGGAGTTTCACACGACCCGAGAGTTGGAAAAGACCCGCTTCCTGGTGGGCGTAAACCACAGTTTAAAGAAGAAACACAACTTCAAGCTCTATTACCGGGGCCAGGTGAGCGGTAGCAGTGATGAACCCAACATCCACATGCTGGGCTTGGGTTATGCCTATAAATTCTGATACAATAGAAGCGATATGAGAAAGATTATATACGCCTTATTGGTTATGTTAGCAGGTATCACGCTGGTGTCGTGCCAGAACGATGATACCGATTTTAGCGATATTATCGCCCAATATCAGGTCGAGCCGGCCAGCATCGAGTTGGATTTTTCGGCTTTGGATGAAGCACCCGATGTGCCCGTGACCGACGAGGACGACCCTGCCTATAACGACTATGTTGAGAACACCCAATGGGACAAGGTCATCAATATCAACTTTGGCGGCGAGACGCCTGTGGTGACCGGCACGGTTCCCGGCGTGACGGTACAGGCCGATGGTGACCACATCACGGTAGTGAATATGTCGGGCCCTGTAAAGTTTGTGGTCAGCGGTCAGACCGCTAACGGCTCCTTGAAGTTCTATGGCGACAAGCGTTTCCAGATTTTGCTCAACGGCGCCAAGATTACCAATCCGCATGGCGCAGCCATCAACAACCAGGGTAGCAAAACGCTCTATATAGTCATGGCCGATGGTACGAAAAACCAGCTGAAGGATGGCGCTGACTATGACATGGTTGACGAGGAGGACCAGAAGGCTGCTCTCTTCAGCGAGGGACAAATCGTCTTCAGCGGCAAGGGACGCCTTGATGTCTTTGCCGAGGGGCGCGGTGCAATCCGCAGCGACGACTACATTCGCATCCGTCCTGGCGTGAATCTTTATATCGAGAGCCACGCGCTCGATGGCCTGCGTGCCAACGACGGCATCACCATCGATGGCGGTGTGATTAATGTGCTGACTGATGGCGAGGGCGCTAAGGGTGTGCGCAGTGGGGGCGTGATGACGGTCGACGGCGGACGCCTCATTTCCATCAGCATCGGTGACACTAGAGAGAGTACCACCGATGAAGGCTTGGCTGACACCACGGCCTGTGCGGCACTCTATTGCGACACGCTGGTGACTGTCAACGCCGGCACGCTCAAGTTCAAGGCTACTGGCGACGGCGGCAAGGGACTGAATGCCAAGCACAACGTTGTCATCACGGGTGGCTCGTTCCAGGCTGTGGCCACTGGTACCAGCAAGCTCAAGAAGGCTAAGGGTGTAAAGATTGACGGCGATTTCAGCATCAGTGGCGGCTACTTTTATACTTACAGCCGTCTCAGTGACCCGCTGGAGGTGAGCGGAACGCTTCAGGTGGCTAGCGGCTATAAGACCTATGACAAGGGTATCAGAGTAATCACGATATCTTACTAATTAAGCAAACAACCAGAACGATGAAGAAATTATTGCTTGCATTATTGCTGATGACTGCTTGGTGCTTACCCGTGGGTGCAGTGACAGGCGACGTGAACGGTGACGGCGAGGTCACCATTAGCGACGTGAATGCTGTGATTAACATCATCCTGTCGGGAAATACGGGTATTGACGGCGACGTGAATGGCGATGGCGAGGTTACCATCAGCGACGTGAACGCCGTGATTAATATTATCTTGACAGGTGGCAGCGAGGACGATATCACACCCAAGGAAATCACCTTGGACGACAGCGAACTCACCGAACCTGCCGAGAGCATCACCGAGGACGAGGATGCCCCCGACTATGGCGACTTTGTCGAGAATACAACTTGGGCAACTACGGTCAATATCGTCTTTGACGGCAATACGGCAACGGTGACAGGCAATCCCAGCAGTGTTGTTGTAAGGGTCGATGGAGCCCATGTCACCATCACTAACGCTGCCAAGCGCGTGCGTTTTATCGTGACGGGCACGACCGATGACGGTTCCTTGAAGTTCTACAGTGAGCGCAAGTTCCAGCTTCAACTCAATGGTGTGGACATCACCAACCCTCATGGGGCCGCAGTCAATAACCAGTGCGGCAAGTCGCTCTATGTCGTGGTCAACGAGGGCACGACCAACACCCTGCGTGATGGTGAGACCTACGAGATGACCGAGGGCGAGGACCAGAAGGGGGCTCTCTTCAGCGAGGGACAGATTCTTCTCAGCGGCAAGGGCTTACTCAATATCTACAGCGTCGGCAGGCACTGCATGGCCAGTGACGACTATGTGTTGGTGCGTCCAGGCACAAAATTGTACCTCAACAGCACTAGCGGTCATGGCATCAAGGCCAAGGACTATGTCCACATTAAGGGTGGTGTCATCAACATGGAAATTGCCGCCGATGGCGCCAAGGGCATCAACTGCGACAGCCTCATCAACATCACGGGCGGCCGCACGACCATCATCAACACGGCAACCACTAAGCTGGAAACCGACACTCTGGGCAATCCCGTCTCGACGGGTGCAGCAGGAGTAAAGGCCGACCACAGCATCACAATGTCGGGAGGAACGCTCAACATCAAGTGTACCGGCGATGACGCTAAGGGCATTAACGTGTCTCAGCCGTTTACGTTCTCCGGCGGCGAACTCAATGTCGTGGTAACCGGCAAACAGTTGACAGTGGCTCCAAAGGGAGTGAAGTGTGATACCGACTGCATCATTCAGGGCGGTTCATTCTACAGCTGTGCTCCTAATGGCCTCGCCGTTGACGTGGATGGCACCGAGGACCACAAACCCATCGTTGCTGGGGGCTATACCTCCCTTACCAACAGCGACCCCCGCCTCTTCGAGGTCATCTATTGATTCACGGGTATTAGCGCTAAGATTTATAAACTGATTTAGTAGGCGCATTTACAGCACCACGGGCTAACTTGTGGCTGTAGGGCCTCGCCTTGGCGTGGCCGTTCCTGCTGGAAAGCCTAATATCCCTGGTTTCGGTCGTGCATGTATGAGATAGGGCCATCTGTCGCCCAGCGGCCTCGCCTTGGCGTGGCCCTACGTTCTGCACCATCCACAGCATTCATTAATACAGCCAAAAAGCAAGAGTGAGCCATAACTGAATATGACTCACTCTTTTTCGCGTTAAATACCTTAGCGTGGGGGCACGTTACTCCTCGTCGCCGCCTTCGCCTTCGGCCATGGTGGTGAAGACGTTCTGCACGTCGTCATCCTCCTCGAGAGCCTCGATGAGGGCCTCAACATCGGCACGCTCGGCCTCGGTCACGTCTTTGTAGTCGGCGGGCTCATAGACAAACTCGCTGCTCTTGATTTCAAAGCCGTTGTCCTCGAGGTACTTCATGATGTCGCCATTGGAGGCAAAATCGCCCGACACGAGCATTTCTTCCTCGTCGATGGCAAATTCCTCGGCGCCGCAGTCGATGAGCTCGAGCTCGAGTTCATCAGGATCCACATCAGCCTTGGGAGCTACATGGAAGTAGCATTTGTGGCTAAACATGAAGGCCACACTACCCGAGTTACCCAGGCTGCCGCCCTTCTTGTTGAAGTAGTTGCGCAGGTTGGCCACGGTGCGGGTGGTGTTGTCGGTTGCGGTCTCGACCAGGACGGCGATGCCATGAGGACCAAATCCCTCATAGATCACCTCCTTGTAATCACCGGCATCCTTCTCGCTCGCACGCTTGATGGCGCGCTCGATGTTCTCCTTGGGCATGTTAGCCGTCTTGGCGTTGGCGATCAACGCGCGCAGGCGTGAGTTACCCTCGGGGTCGGGACCACCAGCCTTAACGGCGATGGTGATTTCCTTGCCGATTCTTGTAAACGTGCGGGACATGCTGCCCCAGCGTTTCATCTTTCTTGCTTTGCGGTATTCAAAAGCTCTTCCCATTTTGTTGTTATGTAGTTATTAGTGAATAGTTTTTTGCTTTACACCTTGGTTTACCTGAGTTTAGCACCCAATTGGGTCTCCAGGTTCTTGATGATTTTGCTCATGATGGCATCGATCTGCTTGTCGTTGAGCGTCTTTTCATTGTCCTGAAGAATCATGCTGATGGCATAGGATTTCTTGCCTGCCTCGAGTTTGTTGCTCTCATAGACGTCAAACAGGGTCATGGACTTCAGCAGTTTCTTCTCGCTACTCTCGACCACGCGGCGGATGTCGTCATAGGTGACCTCGCGATCCACCAGCAGCGCCAGGTCGCGGCGCAGGGGCAGCGTCTTGGGCAGGTCGGTATATTTAATGTCCTTCTTCATTGCCAGTTTGCAGGCAAGGTTCCAGTTGATTTGGGCATAGAATACGGGCTGATCCACGTCGAAGCGCTTGGCCAGGGCCTCGTCAACAACACCCATCAGGGCGATGGTCTTGCCGCCACGGTTGCTGTATCGCAGTGCCGGGTTGATGGTCTCGTCCTCGTATTGCTCGATGACCAGGTCACGCATGTTGATGCCCAGGTTGGTGAGCATGTTCTCGAGATCAGCCTTCAGGTCATAGACGTTGAGTGCCCTCACTTTGTCGGCCCAGGACTCGTTATGGTTGTTACCGGTGAGCCACATTCCCATCTGAGTGCTCTCGCTGTAGGGTGCAAGCGCCTTTTCCTCCTGGCTGATGCTGCGGTCATAGCTATAGACGTTGCCAAACTCATAGAGCCTCAAGTTGGCGTTCTTGTGGTTGATGTTGCGGGCAATGCTCTCCAGACCACCAAAAAGCAGGGTCTGGCGCATCACGTTCAGGTCACTGCTCAGCGGGTTCATGATGTGCACGCAACGGTCGGCGGGATAGGTCGTCAAGCCCTCATAGTAGGCGCCCACGGTCAACGAGTTGTTCATGATCTCATGATAACCCACGCTGGTGAGCTGGTTGCTGATGGCCTCCTGTTGGTCGTCGCGGAAGTCCACGTCGGTCTTGTTCGAGAGGCTGCTGTGCACCTCGCTGGTAAACTCAACGTTGTTGTAGCCATACACACGCAGGATATCCTCCACCACGTCGCAGGGGCGCTGCACGTCCACGCGGTAGGGGGGCACGACGAGATTGAGTTTCTCATCGTCCTCGGCGGTAATTTCCATCTCCAGGCTCTTGACGATGTCGCGGATTTCATCATGGGAAATTTCCTTGCCGATGAGGCGCTTCACATAGTCATAGTGCAGTTCAACGGGGAAGCCGGGGAAGTCGTGGGCCTTCACGTCGATGATGTCGCCACAGATTTCTCCGCCAGCCAGTTCCTTGACGAGCATGGCGGCGAGTTTGAGGTTATAGATGACGCTATTGGGGTCGATGCCGCGCTCATAGCGGAACGACGCATCGGTGTTCAAGCCGAAGCGGCGAGCCGTCTTGCGTATCCATGTGGGGTGGAAATAGGCCGACTCCAGGAAGACGTCGGTGGTATTCTCGGTAACACCTGAGTCAAGTCCGCCAAACACACCACCAATACACATCGGCTCTTCGCCGTTGCAGATCATCAGGTCGCGGTCGGTCAACGTGCGCTCCACGCCGTCAAGGGTGACGAATTTGGTGCCTGCCTCAACGGTCCTGACCACAATGCGATCGCCCTTGACCTTGCTCAGGTCAAAGCAGTGCATGGGTTGTCCGGTGCCCAGCAGGATGTAGTTGGTAATATCTACGATATTGTTGATGGGACGCTGGCCCACGGCGAGCAGCAGGTCTTTGAGCCACTTGGGGCTCTCCTGAACCTTGACGCCGCGCACGGTCAGTCCGGCATAGCGCGGGCAGGCCTCGGCGTTATCGACAGTGACAGGAATGCCGCCGTCCTTGCGGTCGATGGCAAAGGCCTCGACGCTGGGACGATGCAGATTGCCGTCCATGCCCTTGTGGTGCATCCATGCCGACAGGTCACGGGCCACGCCATAGTGCGAGGCTCCGTCGATGCGGTTGGGTGTCAGGTCCACCTCGATGAGGTAGTCGTCCTCTATGCCGTAATAGTCGGCGGCAGGAGTGCCCACCACAGCGTCCTCGGGCAGCACGATGATGCCATCGTGGCTAGTGCCCACGCCGATCTCGTCCTCGGCACAAATCATGCCCAGCGACTCCTCGCCGCGCATCTTCGAGCGCTTGATGGTAAATTCTTGATCACCGTCATAGAGCTTGGTGCCCAGGGTGGCGACGATGACTTTTTGACCAGCGGCCACGTTGGGGGCACCGCACACGATTTGCACGGGGTCATTACCATCGCCCAGGTTGACGGTGGTGATGTGCAGGTGGTCACTGTTGGGATGGTCAATACAGGTAACTACCTGTCCCACAACCAGTCCGCGCAGGCCGCCCTTGATAGTTTCGACTTGTTCTACTGCTCCCACTTCCAGACCCAGCGAGGTCAGAGCCTCGGCCACCTGTTCAGGCGTCAGGTCGGTGTCAATATAGCGTTTGAGCCATTTATAGGAAATATTCATAGCCTTGAATGAAAATTATAATCGCTTAAAAACGTGCAAAGTTACGACAAAACGAGAGAAGTGCAAAATGAAAACTTGTTTTTCTTTGGATTAGCCACGCTGACTGCAGCCTACAATTGCGATTTGCAGTGCAGAGGGTGCTGCTATTAGACGAGCCTCACTTTGGAAGAAGTGCCCCTCCAAAAATCAAAAAATGAGGTGGCTGTACGCATCTCGCGTGAGCCACCCTGGAAAAGCTATGAGAAAAAATATAAAAAAGTGTATTTGAATTGATGATAGTATGGTTGTTATTTGGTCAATATCTTCTTGTTGAGGTAGTTCATGAAGTTATCCTTATAGTTGTCGCCGATGGGCAGCGACGTGTCATCGTCGAGCACAACATGGTTCTTCTTGACCTCTTTGACCTTGTTCAGGTTGATGATGTAAGAGCGGTGAATGCGCATGAACCTGCTGGCGGGCAGAAAATCCTCGATTTTCTTCATGCTCAACAGCACGATGATGGGTTTGGGGCGATCGATGCAGGAAATCCTCAGGTATTCGCTCATGGCCTCGATATAGCAAATGTCATCGATGGCAATTCGCACGATCTTGTAGTCGCTCTTGACATAGATGATGCCGTCATCGTTGGGTTCGGTAGTGACCTCGGTCATTGCTTGCTGGCGTATCTCGCAGATGTCGCGCACTTTTTGGGCTGCGGCTTCAAATTCGTCAAATCCGTAGGGTTTCAACAAGTACCCCACGCCATTGGCCTTGTAACCCTCGATAGCATAGTCGCTATAGGCGGTGGTAAAGACCATAACGGGACCCTTGCTGTGATCCTGATTCATTGACTTGGCAAAGTCGATGCCGTTAAGGTCGGGCATGTTGATGTCGAGGAAAATGGCGTCAACTTCCTGTTCCTTAACAACTTGCTTGGCCTCGATGGCGCTGAGGCATTGTGCCACCAGTTCCAGGTAAGGAATTTTTTGGATATAGTTCACCAGTTTCTTGAGCGCCAGGGGCTCATCATCGATTGCGATACACTTGATACTCATAGCTTTTATTATATTTAGAAACTTTAGACCTTAGGCGTTGGATTTGGAGCGAAATCGTCAGGCCCTCGCTTGGGCAAATCCAGGAGCACATCATAGGTGGTCTTCTCGTCCTTGATGTCGAGGCAATAGTCCTTGCCGTAGATGAGTTCCAGGCGCTTGGTGACGTTATTGAGGCCTACGCCGCCATACTCGTGCTTGACGTTGCTCTTGGTATTGTGGCAATGGAACAGCAGGCGATCACCCTTCTTGGTGATGTCAATGTCGATAGTCGAGGGTTTGTCGTAGGAGACCCCGTGCTTGAAGGCGTTCTCCACAAACGGGATAAACACCAGCGGGGCGAGCACGATATCCTCGTCATTGTTATCTGGCACATCGAGGTTGATGGTCACTTGGTCGGTATAGCGTAGCCTGAGCAGATTAAGGTACTTCTTGAGGAAGGTAACGGCATTGTTGAGCGTGACATACTGCTTGTCGCTCTCGTAGAGCAGGTAACGCATCATCTTTGACATGTCCACGATGCTATCCTTGGCCTGTTCGGGATCGATATCGACCAGGGCATGGATGTTGTTGAGCGTGTTCATGATGAAGTGCGGATTGATCTGGTAGCGCAGGTAGTCCAGCTCTTGTTTCAGGCTCTGTTCTTTGAGCTTGGCCAGTTTCTTCTTCTCTTCCTGGCCTTGGAAATAAGCCTTCACACCCAGATTTGAACCAATCATCATAATGACAATGATGAATAACGAGATGTCATGTTTGTCAACAGGTGGATGGCCATTGGGTGGTGGGGGAGGGGGCGCCTCATGCTTGGGGACAGACAGCAGCGGCTGACCGTTGGGCTTGTGGGCACACTGAACCAGCTGAAAAACGGTGACTACCGCAACACAGGCCAACAGGTATAACTTCACTCGCTTGTGCTTGACCAGGATTGGTGCCAGCACATGATTGTGAATCAGGAAAACAATGAAAAACGCCAGCAGGGTGCTCCATGTGTCAAGGAGTGAACGCATAATCCACGATGAGTCCATGGACGCATCTTCATGGCTGAAAATCAAGCTCACAAGTGGAGACAGGAACAATACAATCCACACGATGGTGTAGATGATGGTCTCCTGCTTGGTCTGTTTACTGAAAAAGGTCATGTAATGACATCTTGTTTATAGTATGAACAAAAGTAATGGCTTTTTACCACATCACAAAAAATTTTCAGCCATCTAGGTGAATGAATCAATAAACCGCCCCTATAGTCATAGTAACAGGGACGGTTATTGATAGAATGTGAGTGAGTTGTGGCCTATCAACGCCAGATGTAGGTCACGGTGCCAATGCCCTCGGTCATCGTGTTCTTGGGAACCGAGAACTGGGACTTTAACGCGGCGCGTACACAGGCTTCACGCACCTCGGGATGCGAGGCAAGATCACCAGTAGCGCTCACAACGCTAGCCTTTGTCACCTGTCCTCGTGGGCTGACGGTCACACGGACCACAACACGCCCCGACCACTTGCTGTTGGGGGTAGGCTTTTCCCAGTGTTCCAGGGTATAGCCCACAAGTCCGCCAATGCCGGGCTTGCCGGCAAGAACACCTTGTGTAGTACCCTCGGGAGAGCCTTGTTTGCCGCCACCATTGCCATTATTGTTACCAAAGGCGTTTTTCACCCTGTTGTTGGTAGCGTTGCTGGCCGCGGTCTTCTGCTCATTGTTGGTGTTCTTGGACTTGGTCTGCTGAGCCTCGGAGTTGTTGGCCTTGGCTTTGGGCTTTTCGACGACTTTGTCGTTCTGCTTAGTGGGGCCAGACTTCTTGGGCTCCGGCTCCTTGGGCTGCTCCTTCACCTTGTGGGGTGATTCGGTCTTCTGGGTCACCAGTGGCGGCGTCTTTTGGGTGGCTTCACCTGCATCCTCCATGTCCTCGGCCTCGATGTTGGGTTCATCGCCCTCTTCGGGCGATGCGCTCTCATCGGCGGCTTCCTGATCCATGAGGTCGTTCTGCAGGTCTTCCATCGTGTTGCCCAGCATCACATATTCACCGCCGAACAGGATGGAGTCCTGTGCGAGCTGTGCGAGGTCCTGCGAGTTGGGCACGTGCTCATAGCGCAGGGTAAAACTCAACAGCAATGCGAGAGCACCCCCCGTGATGAGCAGGGTGAGCAACAAGGCCCAGAGGCTATTTTTGCGGCGATTCTCTTCCATTGCGGTAAAACTTTACGGAATGTTGTTAACGGGAACGGGCTCGGTGACGGGCTGCTGGGCAGCGTCATCGGCGGCAATGGGGCCAAACGAGGCCTCGCTGGGCTTGGTGGCGAGGACGATTTTCACGCCCTGCTTCGAGCCCTTGTCCAGGATTTCGACAATCTTGCCGTAGTTCACTTCTTCGTCGGCATAGACGGCAACAAACTCATTGGGATTACCCATCTTGAGTGCCTGCATGAAGCCTTCGAGCTGCTCGGGTGCGATGGGCAGGAGGTCGCTCTCGCCCGTGTCGCTGGTCTGTGTGGCATACATGTTGAGGTCCTTGTCAACATAGATGCGTGTCGAGGGCTTGATGGCCGTCTGCTCACTGCTCTGTGGCAGGTTCACCTCGAGTGCCGAGGGGAAGACAAACGTCGAAGTAACCATGAAGAAGATGAGCAGCAGGAAGATGACGTCGGTCATCGAGGCCATGCTGAACATCGACAGGGTATTGTGTTGTCTCTTGAGTGCCATAATCTTAGTCAGTTTTCAGTTCTAAACTACGAATTACGATAATTACACTAATGCTTCTTGTATAATAGGCTACGCCGAGTTAAATATTAGTTAAATTCGTGTAATTCCTAGTTTGTGATTACCCTAAAGCCTAATTACTTGGCCGGCTCGTTGAGCAGGTCCATGAATTCCATCGTCTTGCCCTCGAGCTTGTTCATCACCTTATTGACGCGCGAGGTCAGGAAGTTGTAGGCAAACAGGGCAACGATACCCACAATCAGACCGGCAACGGTGGTCACCAGGGCCTGATAGATGCCGCTGGCCAGGATGGTCACGTTGCTGTTGTTGCCTGCGCTGGCAAGCTGGAAGAAGGCCTGTACCATACCGGTCACAGTACCCAAGAAACCGATCATGGGAGCTCCGGCAGCGGTCGTGGCGAGCCAGGTGAAGCCTTTCTCCAGTCTGGCAATCTCCATGTTACCCACGTTCTCGATGGCGACAAGCACATCGTTCATCGGGCGGCCAATGCGGGTCACACCCTTCTCAATCATGCGCGAGTAGGGGGTGTTGGTGTCCTGACACAGTTTCAAGGCTTGATCGACCTCTCCACGGTGGATGTATTCCTTGATGCGGTCCATGAAGGAGCGGTCCTGACGGTTCGCACGGTTGATGGCAAACAGGCGTTCAAAGAAGATGTAGATGCTAACGATAGCCAGCAGTGCCAGCGGTATCATGAGCCATCCGCCAGCCATGGTGAGGTCCCATACTGAAAGTTCCTTGACGACGGGCTCGGCAGCGGCAGGGGCCGTAGCGGCGGCTGCGGCGATGGCGGCAGCGCTGTCGGTAGCAGCTTGTGCGGCACTGTCCATAGCTTGTAGTACGGTGTCGGCGGCCTGCTGGATCGCAGCATTGGCGGGCTCAACTTGAGCGAGAATCATGTTTAAAGTTGACATATTTGTTCGTTCGTTATTTGGTTATATTGCTAAAACTATTGCTATCTCTATATTAACGTGTAACTGACTATTTTATTTTAAACAGTCCTTATAAGCCTGAATAGTAGCTTCCAATCCCATGTACAAGGCATCGGCAATCAAGGCATGCCCGATCGACACTTCCATCAGGTGCGGCACATGTTGCTGGAAGTACTTGAGGTTGTGAAGATTCAAGTCGTGACCGGCGTTAAGCCCCATGCCCACGTTGTGGGCGGCGATGGCGGCGGCGGTGAAGGGTGCCACGGCGCGTTCGGGGTCGGTGTCAAACTCCTCGGCAAACGGGCCGGTATATAGTTCTACTCGGTCAGCGCCGGTTCGGGCGGCGGCACGGATATTGTCCAAATCGGTGCCGACAAAGATGCTCGTGCGGATGCCGGCTTCCTTCAAGCGGTCCACGACGTCGGTGAGAAATTCCATATTGGGTTCCACGTCCCAGCCTGCCGATGAGGTGAGGACATTAGGCCCATCGGGTACCAGTGTGGCTTGTGTGGGGCGAACCGACAACACGAGCTCCAGGAATTGCTCGCTCGGATAACCCTCGATGTTGAACTCGGTGCGAACCAGCGGACGCAGGGCAAACACATCGCTGCGGCGAATGTGACGCTCATCGGGACGGGGATGCACGGTGATGCCGTTAGCGCCAAAGCGCTCGCAATCCATGGCTACTTGTTGCACATTAGGGATGTTGCCACCGCGCGCGTTGCGCAAGGTGGCTATTTTATTGACATTTACACTCAGGTTGATCATGATTAAAATTAAAGTCTGTTTGTAGTGCTATCTCTACAAACTGCAAAAGTAGCCATTATTTTTCACATAGGGGTGATAAGGAATGTGAATTTTGGCTAAAAAAGGCTTTAGTGCTTTGGCCCCAAAAGTTACTCCTTGAGGCGGCTGTCGATGATGATGGTCACGGGGCCGTCGTTGATGAGCGCGACCTGCATCTCGGCGCCAAAGACGCCCTTCTTGGTCGGTTTGCCCAGCAGGGTGGCCAACTCGTCGCAGTAGGCGTCATACAGTGGCACGGCTAGTTCGTGACCCGCCGCATGGATGTAGCTGGGGCGATTACCCTTCTTGGTCGAGGCATTGAGGGTGAACTGGCTGACAGCCAGCACTTCGCCTTCCGCATCGATGATGCTGCGGTTCATCACACCCTGCTCGTCATCAAAGATGCGCAGGTTCACCGTTTTCTGCGCCAGCCAGCGCATGTCATCCATGGTGTCGCCTTCACGAACGCCCACCAGCACCATCAGCCCGGGGCCGATGGCGCTGTGCAGCTGTCCGTCGATAGTGACCGAGGCTTCGGTCACTCGTTGTATCACGATTCGCATTTTTTCAGTTCCAATTCTCTAATCCCTAATCTCTAATCTCTAATCTCCAATCTACGGACGCAGTCCGCATCACTTCATCCACTTGAAGAGGTCCTTGAACGAGGCCTTTTGGCCATAGTGCAGGATGCCGCGGCGGTAGATGCGGGCAGCAAGCCAGGTGATGGCCAGCGCAGTGCCAAAGAGCAGCACCAGGCTCAGTGCCAACTGCCAGAAGGGCACGCCGAAGGGCAACCTGATCATCATCACCACGGGCGAGGTGAACGGGATGATAGAGCACCACACGGCGGTGGGACCTGAGGGATTCTCCATGCAGGCCATGCCGGCATAGAAGGCGATGAGCATAATCAAGATAACGGGGGTCGTGAACTGGGAGGAGTCACTGGCCTGATCCACGGCCGAGCCCAGCCCTGCAAACAATGAACTGTAAAGCAGGTAGCCACCGATGAAGTAGAGTATGAAGTTAAGGACAATGGGCATATAGTTGATGGACATCACCTCGCGCATGAAGCTGTTCATATCGCCGCTGTCAACGGCTGTGCCTGCTGCGGCAATCGCATCGGGCGACGACATGGCATTCACGCCCAGTGTGCTGCCGGCAATTGTGCCGACAATGGCAAGCAGTACAATCCAAATGGCCATCTGTGTCAGACCCACAAGGCCCACACCGATGATTTTACCCAACATCAGCTGGAAGGGGCGGCAACTGCTCACCACGACCTCGACAATGCGGTTGGTCTTTTCCTCGATGACGCTGTTCATGATCATCGCGCCGTACATGAGCACGAACATATAGGTGATGATCGACAGCATCAAGCCCAAGCCCATTGCGATATCGGTCGAGGATTCCTGCTCGCCGCCGGCCTCGCTCCACTTGATAGAGCGAACATCTACATCCACATGGGCTTTATCGACCATCTCTTGGATATTGGGAATGCCCATAGCGGCGAGATGGGCACTCTCGATGGTGTCGGCGAGAATGCTGCGCACGTTCGACACCAGGGCGGGAGTGATGGTCCCCTCGCTGAAGATGTTTACCACGCCGGTGCTGTCCACATCGCGCGGGATGATAATGATGGCATCCAGGCTGCCATTGGCTTTGTCATAAAACTCGCGGGCGTTGGTCACGGTGTCGCCCTTGATGGCGACAAAGTTATACATGTCGTCGCTCTTGAGCGCCGCGGCATAGCGGCCAGTCTCGTCGATGACGGCAATCTGCTGGGTGTCGCTACCCTTGTCGTTGAGCCATGCCAGGCCGATGGGAACGGCCATGATGAGGATAAACAGCAGGGGCATACCCAGTGTCATCAGTATGAATGACTTGCGCCCGACAATCGACATGTATTCACGGGCGATGATGAGGCCAAGCTTATTCATTGTTTTCAGTATTTTTGGATTTAACGGTCTCGATGAAAATCTCGTTCATGCTGGGCAACACTTCGGTGAAGCCAGTGAGTTGGTAGTGCTCGTTGAGCCAGGTGATGGCGTCACGCACGTTTACACCCTGGGCGAGCTTGATATAGGTGTCATGCTTCTTTGTGGGATCGGGGGGCAGCAGGGTGTACAAGGCGGGATTCGGTTCGATGGAATCGGGCGTCTGCACCGCGATAATGTTCTTTTTGTGCTGCTGCTTCACCTCGTCAACACTGCCGGTGAGCACCACCTGGGCATGGTTGAGCAGGGTGATTTGCTGGCACACCTCCTCGACCGACGCCATGTTGTGGGTCGAGAACAGGATGGTGCTGCCCTGGTCGCGCAGGGCCAGGATCTCGACCTTCAACTGCTCGGCATTCACGGGGTCGAAGCCCGAGAACGGCTCGTCAAAGATCAACAGCGGCGGGCGGTGGATAACGGTGCCGATGAACTGCACCTTTTGCTGCATACCCTTGGACAGGTTCTCTACCTTCTTGTTTTCCCACTCCTTGAGGTCAAACCGGTCAAGCCACCAGTGCATCGAGGCCACGGCATCGGCCTTGGTCATGCCCTTGAGGCGTCCCAGATACACGATATGGTCTCCCACCTTCATTTTCTTGTACAGGCCGCGCTCCTCGGGCAAGTAGCCGATGTGGGTGATGTCGTTGTCGGTCATTTGCTTGCCATTAAGGGTCACGGTGCCCTCGTCGGCGGCGAGGATGCGGTTAATGATGCGGATCAGGGTGCTCTTGCCAGCGCCGTTAGGTCCTAACAGGCCGTAGATGGTTCCCTGCTCCACCTGCATGGAAACGCCTGCCAGGGCCGTATGCTCCTCGTAGCGTTTTACCACATTGTTAATGTCCAAATAAGCCATTGTATTTTAGTTTTTAGTTCTGAGTTTTCAGTTTTTGGGTTGGCATCGGTACTCTTGTGGTCATTCCTTGAAGTGCCTTGCCGTTTGCAAAAATAACTGATTTTTACCCTTTAGACGCACGGGATGGGTAAAAAACTACAGCAAAAAACATAAAATTGCCCAAAGTGGGCAAAAATGCGACTGCTTGATTCTGTTTACAGTTTGGCCATATCAACTTCTTTTTTCCCAGCAATCACCCTCTATAACCATCGGCCCGGTGGGTCTCACGTTGGTCCAAACCATGATGTCACAGGCGCAGAATAACAAGGGTTTTTCGAAACTTCTCGCGCCATAACTCAGAAAAATATCGAGTTATGGCGCGAGAAAGTTGTGAAAATGTGGTTAGCGAGACGGCTTAATGAATAACTGTCAATTGCAGCCAGTTGACGATATCCATCAGCACCTCGGGCGACATTGTCTCCTTGATTGCACCATAATTTGCACTGCCCTTCCACTCGGTGCACGTCTGGAAGAAGTGGTTCAGCCCCTCATAAGCCTTGACAGTAGCATGAGGAACAAATCGCTTGATGGCATCCAGGTTGTTCTCGCATGCTACTTGACAGTCCAGTGTGCCGTTGATGGCAAGCATCGGGCACTTGACACGCTTGAGGTTTTCGGCCGGGTCATACTGGAAGACGCAACGCACCATGGGCAGAGCATACAATTGAATGTATTGCTCGGGTGTAACACCTTTCAAGTAAAGTTCTAGTGCGGGATTTCCCTCCTGCTCATGAAAATAGTTTGCCAACTTGTTGCACATGGTGACCGAATCTTTTTCAGTGGAAATAATAGTGTAAAACTCCTCGTTTAACTTCATCAGATCTTCTCCAAATTCAAGTCCTGCTGCCTTGAATCCCAATTGTGTTTGGGCCACGCCCAGTTCTTTCCCTGGCACACCTGGGCCAGCCAATGAGACGATATAGGCAACCTCGTCGGGATGCTTGGCTGCATTCATGACGGCAATCAAGCCGCCCTCGCTGTGGCCAACGAAACCCACCTGGGTGGCATCCACCTCGGGACGTGTCTTGAGATAGCGCAGTGCTGCCATGGCATCGGTGGCGAGGGGCTCGGACGGAGCGGCAGGATCGCCGCCGATGGTGGCACCCACGCCTCGCTCGTCATAGCGCAGCACGGCAAAACCGTTGCGGCTCAGGGCGTCGGCCAGCAGTAGGAATGGCTTGTGGCCAAAGACTTCCTCGTTGCGATCAAGGGGACCAGAACCAGCAACCAGCACCACGGCGGGGAAATGGCTGCCCTTGCTGGGCAAACTCAATGTGCCCGAGAAGATGATGCCATCGTTGGTGAACGTCACGTCCTCGTTGCGGTAAGGCTTATTGGTATCGCCTTCGATGGCGGCTTCCTGGGGGCGGGTATTCTGTACTTCTCCAGTTCGTGTCATGTTCAAGGTGAATCCATAACCCATCTGAGTGAAAGTGCCTTTCAGAGTCTCGCCCTCCAGAGTACCCTTATAGGAGGCACGTGAGGCGGGTATGTCCACGTTCAATTCATTGCCGCTGATGGTGGCTGTTGCCGGCAGTCCGAAGGCACCCTGGTCAGGTGAGTCCCAAGTAATATCGACGCCATCACCGGTCTGCTGAATGTTGAATACAATGGTGAGTGATTGGGGACCGACATTAACCACACCGCTCCATGAGCCGTTGAAGTCCTGGCTATGGACTACAGTGGTCAGGCCTGCCATGAGAATCAAGGCTGCAGACAAAAGCCGATAAAAATTAATATGTTTCATAGTTTTTTTGGATATTAGTGATTAATAAACTTGTTATTCTTCGGGGGTCATGACCACCTCGACCTTGTTACCGGCGCTCAAGAGTTCGCGGGCAAAGGCGGCAATCGACTCGGGCGTTTGGGCCCTGACAATCTGCTCATAGCCGGTGTGCTCGTCAAAACCACGCTCATCATACATTTGGATAATCGACATCCAGTACCAGTTCTCCTTGACGTTGGTCTGGTAGTCCTTGATGAGCATCTCCTTGAAGTCCTCAAGGGCAGCACCATCGATAGTGGTGCAAGCATTCACGATTTCCTCGTTCATGATCTTGAGGGCCAGGTCGGTAAACTCGGGCTTAACGGGGCAACTTGCCGTGATAATCGTGAAGGGTTTGTCGCCGTCGATGCTGCTCCAACCGGCAGCGCTGGTCGAATAGGCGGCACCGGCATCCTCACGGATCTTCTGCAAGTAGATTTTGTCCAAAAGCTTGCCAAGCAGGTCGGCCTTCACATTGTTCTCCATGGTATAGGGCATTGTTTTGCTATACCAATAGATGGCGCTTTTGACCTTGGGCTCTTCCATCTTGCGGGTGAAGTGGTTGATGACCTCGCCTTCGGGGTAGATGTCGAAGTTGACCCAATTGGTCTTGATGCCCTTCTTGGCGGGCAGGCTGGCAATGTACTGCTCGATGAGCGGACGAATGGTGGCCTCGTCAAACGAGCCGATGAAGTAGAAGGTGTAGTTGGCGGCGTTGGCTGTGCGCTCTTTGACAATCTGCAACACGCGGTCATAGTCTATTTGCTTGAGACTCTCGACGGTCATGGGCTTGCTGCGCCAGTTGTGGCTGCCCAGGGTCACAGTCAACGAGTCATTGAAGGCGTTCTCGGGAAGCAGATCCCTGTTCTTGAGCACAGTCTCCATCGTCTCCATGAAGGAGTTATAGCTCTTTTCGTCCTTGCGGATATCGGTGAATCCCAGATAGATAAGTTGGAACATGGTCTCCAAGTCCTTTACTGTTGATGAGGCACTCACGTCATCATAGTAGGTCCCCATGCCCACGTTGACCGAAGCTTGCTTGCCGGCAAGCGCCTTTTGCAGCTCGGTGTTGGAGAATTCGCCCATGCCGCTCAATTGAGTAATGAAACCACACATGGTTGAGTTCATCCAGTCTTTTTCACCATAGAGTGATGTGCCGCCACGCTGGCGGGCGTTCATCATGATTTCATCGTCTTTGAATTTGGTGGGTTTGAGGATCACGCGGGCACCGTTGCTCAACTCCAGCTCCTTGTAGTCAAATTGGCTGTTGTAACGCTCCTTTTTGATTTTTCCCTTCTTGGGCAGCTTGGGGATAAGGGGCTCCTGGCGGACGTTGTCCACAAAGGCCTCCACCTCGGCGTTCAAGCCCTTGTTGATGGCTGCCATCATGCCCTCGGGAGTCGCATAGACAGCATCCTCTTTCTCCTGGTTGAAATTCACGATGACCATGTTCTTACCATCGGTAGTGATCAACTTGGGCAGCACCTCATTGACGCTCTCGACGGGAATCATGGGGAGAATCTGCTTGATGAGCTGATATTCCTGCTCGATAGATGGCATCGGCTCATTGTCAAGGAAGTTACGGTAGTACTGCGCTGCCAGACTGCCATTGTAAATCTTGTTGCGCTCGTTGTAACGGCTCTCTAGGCTGCTCAATATCTCCTCGCGGCAACGGGCAAACTCGGTCTCGGTAAAGCCGTGCTTGGCGGCACGCATAGCCTCGGTGACAAGGGCCTCGGTAGCGGCTTCGACCATGCCTTCCTTGGGAATGCACACCATGTTGAATGCGCCCTTGTTCTTGGAATACAAGTAGTTGCCGTCATAGGCATATCCCATCAGGAAGGGACAGTCAGGCTCCAATGCCTTTTCCCCCATGCGGGAGTTAAACATGCTTGCAGCCATGCTCTTGATGTAGTTGACGAGCATGTAGTCCAGTGTTGTCTTGTCTTTGTCGTCAACAGCGTCGTGCTTGAACATTAGTTGCACGGTGCTGGTCTGCTGCTCCTTGTCCTTGTCGATGACGATGATGGGCTCCTCGTTGTCGGGCACGGGTTCGTTAACGACTTGGGCAGCCTTGGGGTCGAGGACGCAGTCCTTAAACAACTCCTTGATTTGGGCCTCGATGTGGTCAACATCCACGTCACCCACAATAACAAGTGCCTGGTTGTCGGGGCGATACCACTTGTGGTAATAGTCGCGCAACTCTTGATAGGGGAAGCTGTCCACCACGCTCATCAAGCCGATGGGCATGCGGCGGCCATACTTCGAGCCGGGATACAGTGTCTCCAGGTTGTTTTCCATCATGCGCTGGTTGGCACTGCGGCGCAGGCGCCACTCCTCATGGATTACACCGCGCTCCTTGTCGATCTCCTCGTCGGTGAGCAACAGGCCGTTACTCCAGTCCTTGAGGATGAGCAGACACGAGTCGATGGCGCTCTGGCGTGTGCTGGGCACCTCGTTGATGTTATACACGGTCTCGGCAATGCTGGTGTAGGCGTTCAGGTTGCGGCCAAACTCCACACCTAGCGAGCGGGTGTAGTCCAGGATGGTTTTGCCCTCGCCGTTGAAGTGCTCACTGCCGTTAAAGGCCATGTGCTCCAGGAAGTGGGCCAAGCCGCGCTGGCTCTCTTCCTCCTGGATGGAGCCCACGCGCTGGGCGATGTAGAAGTTCACACGGTTCTCGGGATAATCGTTGTGGCGGATGTAGTAGGTCAGACCGCAGTCCAGTTTACCGATGCGCACGGCATCATCTACGGGAATGGGTGGCAACTCTTGTGCCATCATCACGTTGGCGCCGAAAGCCATCAGCGTCAGCAACATGAACGTAAGGATTCTTCTAGTAATCATAGGCAATTCATATTTCAAGTTAGATAATAATCGGTTTTTGAAGGAGAAATGCGGATAAAACGGTCATTCGTTGTCGCTGAGGGCATGCAAAGCTGCTCCCCAACTCGATCCCGCAAACACCACTCCCAATGTGTCAAAATACTCCCACTTATCGTTGATGCTCAGACCATAGTTGCTCGCCATCCAGAGGGTGACGCCGCAAACGAGTAATACAAAATAGACCGTGAGGGCTTTGCGCTTCTGCGTGGTCATCGTCTTGTACTTGTCAATGATGGCTCCAATAGTCCACATGTGCAAGCCCAAAACAAAGATGAGTACGGGATCCAATAATCCTCCAGCCCATGTCCACAACCATTCCAGGTGCATGAACAGACCCACGATGCCCGCAATGAACACGATAATGCCCAGCACCTTCAATGCCTGGGATAATACATGTTTACTATTCTTTGTTTCCATAAGGCACACCATTGTAGGGTTAATAAGGATTGATTTTTCTTAATTTCTGCAAAGATAATCATTATTTTCAGGAACATGAAAGAATCCTCGATGAAATTACCATTAGTGGATGCTAAAACAGAGTCAGGGACTCGCTGATCGAATCCCTGACTCAATGGTTCTATAGATGTGTGAATCCTGTTTACTTCTCGGGAGCCATCACAATCTCAATCTTGTTGCCAGCGTTGTAAACCAGACGGGCAAACTCGGCGATAGACTCGGGGGTCTGAGCCTTGACAATGTCCTCATAGCCAGTGTGGCTGTCAACACCATTGACAAGGTACTCCTGGATAGCATTGCGCCAGTACCAATTCTCCTTGAGGCTGGTAGCATGGTCTTTGATCATCTGCTCCTGAGCCTCCTTGAGTGCGGTAGCATCGATGGTGGTGCAGGCATTGGCCATCTCCTCGTTCATGATTTTGAGTGCGACTTCCTCAAACTCGGGATTTACGGGGCAGACAGCAAGTATCATCGTCTTGGGCTTACCACCCGAGATACCCACTTGACCCAGGGCCTCGGTAGAGTAGGCTGCGCCGGCATCCTCACGAATCTTCTGCAGATAGACGCGGTTGAGAACCTCACCAAGGATTTCGGCCTTAATCTCATTCTCCAAGCTATAGGGCAGGGAGTTGTTGTGCCAGATGATGAGCTCATACTCCTTGGGTGACTCCATCTTGCGAGTGAAGTGGTTGATGGTTTGTCCCTCGGGCATTTCCATGTCGTTCACCCAGTTGGACTTCACACCCTTCTTGGCGGGCAGGCTGGCAATGTATTGCTCGATGAGCGGGCGGATGGTAGCCTCGTCAAAGGCGCCCACAAAGGTGAAGGTGTAGTTGGCTGCATTAGCGGTGCGCTCCTTGGCGATTTCCAGGATGCGGTCCAGGCTAACCTGCTTCAGATCCTCAACACCAAAGGGCTTCTGGCGCCAGTTGCGGTTGAACATGATATACTGCAACGTATCGCTAAATGCGGTCTCGGGCGTCAGGTCCTTGTTCTTGAGTTGGGTCTCCATCAGGGTCATGGTCTGGTTGAACTTCTTCTCGTCCTTGTTGAGGGCGGTGAACTTGAGGTGGAGGAGTTGGAACATGGTCTCCAAGTCCTTAACGGTGCTGTTACCGCTCAGGACGTCGGTGAACTCGCCCACGTTCAGGAAAACGCTTGCCTGCTTGCCGGCGAGAGCCTTATCCAGTTCAGAGTTGGTGAAGTTGCCCACACAGGTAATCGAGTTGAGCGAGCTGAGCAATTGCAGGTTAGCCCAGTCCTTCTCGCTGTAGAGCGACTGACCACCGCGCTGGAAGGCGGTCATGGTGATCTCGTCCTGCTTGAAGTCGGTCTTCTTGAGGATGACACGGGCACCATTGCTCAGTTCCAATTCCTTGTAACCGAACTGGGTGTTCTCCTTCTCCTTTACGATTTTGCCCTTCTTGGGCAGCTTGGTCATGATGGGCTCGTTCTTAACATTGTCCACATAGGGCTCGATGTTGGCGCTGGCGGCATTGTTATAGGCGGTCTGCAGCTGCTCAATGGTCGGATAAACGGCGCCTTCCTTCTCCTGGTTGAAGTTCATGATAACGAGGTTCTTGCCGTCGGTGCTGATGAGCTCGGGTATCACACCGTTAATAATGTCAACGTCGATGTTGGGGGCAAGCATGCCCATGATCTGGAAGCGGTTCTCAATCGAGGGTATGGGCTCGCCGTCCAGGAAGTGGCTGCAGTACTGGCGGCCATAGTTCTCGTTGGAGACCTTGTCGCGCTCGTTGTAACGGCGCTCCAGGCGGCTCATGTACTCGTCACGGGCGCGGGAATACTCGCTGGCGGTAAAGCCGTGCTTCACGGCACGCATGGCCTCGATGATCGCAGCCTGGGTAGCGGCCTCGGTCTGGCCCTCCTTGGGCATAATATCAATGGTGAAAGCGTCCATGGTGTTGGCCAGGATGTATTGAGCATCATAGCAGTAGGCGTTGGTGAAAGGACAATCGGGCTCCTGTGCCATGTCGTTGAAGCGCTGGTTGAGCATGTCGGTGATCATGTCCTTGACGTAGTCAACGAGGAGGTAATCCATATTCAGTTTCTCCTCAGGCTCTTGGGCTGCATGCTTGAAGCATACCGATACCTCGCTGTATTGCTGTTCCTTGTCCTTATCAACCACGATGATGGGGGTGTCGTTGTCGGGAACGGCCTCACGAACAACCTGGGCTGCATTGGGATCAAGCTTGTAGCCCTTGTACATCTCCTTGATCTGGGCCTCGATGTGGTCAACATCAACGTCACCCACGATCACCAGGGCCTGGTTGTCGGGGCGATACCACTTGTGGTAGTAGTCGCGCAGTTCATTGTAGGGGAAGTTGTCAACAACGCTCATCAAGCCGATGGGCAGGCGCTTGCCGAACTTGGAATTGGGGAACAGGGTCTCCAACTGGCGCTCCAGCATACGCATCTGTGCACTCTGGCCCAGTCGCCACTCCTCGTGGATCACACCGCGCTCCTTGTCGATCTCCTCGTCGGTGAGCAACAGGCCGGTGCTCCAGTCCTTAAGGATAAGCAGGCAGGAGTCGATAGCGCTCTGGCGCGTGCTGGGCACGTCGTTGATGTTGTAAACGGTCTCGGCAATGCTGGTGTAGGCATTGAGGTCGCCACCGAAGTTCACACCCAGCGAACGGGTATAGTCGATGATGCCCTTGCCCTCGCCGTTGAAGTGCTCACTGCCGTTGAAGGCCATGTGCTCCAGGAAGTGGGCAAGGCCGCGCTGGCTTTCTTCCTCCTGGATAGAACCCACACGCTGAGCGATGTAGAAGTTCACACGGTTCTCGGGATAGTCGTTGTGGCGGATGTAATAAGTCAGTCCACAATCGAGTTTTCCGATGCGCACTGCGTCGTCCACGGGAATGGGCGGCATCTCTTGTGCGGTCAACACGTTGAAGCTGAACGCTACTGTCATCAGCAGCAATGCAGCAAACAATTTCTTGATTGTCATAGTTTTACGAATTATATAGTTAAAAATTAATATTGTTTTTTATCCCTTAGACGCATCTCGCGTCACAAAAACTACGCAAAAATACAATTTTTTACAATAAAAGCGCACCTTTCAAGGATAAATGCTTGAATAGGTGCGCTTTTTCTCTTTATGTCAGTGAGATTTGCATTAGCCCCGTAGGGCCTGGGTCAATAATTTTTTATTTGGCCGTTGTGCTATCGAGGTTGGTGGCATTTTCCTCAGCGGCCTTCATGAGGGAGTCGGTCTGGGCGCTTGGGCTATAGCCGTGATAAGCCATAAAGAAGTTATCGACGTCCTCAGCATCACCTTCCACAACATGGTTTTGAGCAGTTTGGTGATTGATGGAAATGATGGGATGTCCCTTGCTGTTGAGCGCTGCGATGGTCGATTCGATTTGTTCGGGCTTGACTAAGCGGATCATCATTGTATCCAGGGCTCCTTCATCGGGCGTCTCGCGGCCATATTCATGATAGTTGAGGATTTCGTAGGACAGGAAAATCTCATACACGTCCTTATTCAGTTTAACACCAGGTTTGAGTTTGAGCTCATAGCCCAGCCAGTCATTGAAGGTATCGGTTTTGTTTATCACCATTTTTTTCCACTCGATGTCATTCACCTTATCGGTCTTGATGATGCTGTCAGTTCCCCGGTATGAGACCATGATGTCACACAAGTCGAGCAAGTCCTGTGACATGGACAGACAATAGATCGTTCCACACTTGATGTTGCTGTTCTTTTTACCGCACGAGGTAAAGGCGGGTATGGCGATAGCAACAATCAGGGCGATATATAATAACTTTTTCATAATCGTATAGATGTTTAATGATTGATAGAAGCTGTGGATATGATTAAGAGGGTTATTACAGGAGGATACCAGTCAAAAACGTGACGATTGTGACAATGATGACGGTTGCGGTAACAAAACAAACTTGAGTTTCCATAATTCTATTTTTTTTAGATAACCACGAATTTCGCGAATCATTACATGTGTGAGAGATTAGTTAGTGTCGATCCGCGAAATTCATGGTTTGATGATTAAGCGTTGATATAATCTTGATAAATCTGTTGCAGTTCGGCAGGGGTGATGCCCACAGCCTTGAGTTGGCTCATGAAGTAGTCCATCTCGCCCTGCATCAGCTGTTCGCGCCTCAGGGCCACGATTTTCTCCTTTGCGTCAGGGCTTACAAAGTAGCCCAGTCCGCGCTTGGTGTAGATGACCCCGCTCTGCTGCAGGTGGTCGTAGGTGCGCGCCACGGTGTTGGCGTTGACCTCAATCTCGGCGGCGAGTTCTCGCACGCTCGGCACTTTTCCGTCTGGCGTCAGCGTTCCCGAGAGAATCTGGTTGCCAATGCGATCTGCAATCTGCAGATAAATCGCTTTATTATCTTTGAAATTCATAACTTATTTCCACCATTTAAGAGAAACAACATCTTTGTGCTTGAACAGATACCAGGAGAGACCCCAGTAAAGAACGGCTTGAACACCCGTGCTGATGGCGATCCAGTTGGTTAAGGAACCGCTCTCGACCAGATTCATCATCCAATTCTCAAGTTCATTATCAGGAACTATGACTCTAACAGTGATGACAGCGATAATGATAGCGGCTATTGAGAGGATCTGGCTCGCGGCAAAGGTCTTGAGCAGTGACAGGCGGGGCCAGAGCACGCTACCCAGCAGATACATCCCAGGAGCAGCCAGCAGGCTAAGCCAGAAGGCCCATCTCATGCCCTTAGCGACAGGCTCCATACTGCCTATGCCGGAAACGGTGTCGTTGATCACGTTCAAGAAGTTGATGGGGCCAGGGACGATGAGATCGTCGGCGCCAACAAGGCTCAGGATGCCTATGCGGGTCAAGTCGGCCAGTTGGGCGCAGGCAAAGAAGGCGACAGTAAGTCCGACTACATAGATGAGCACGTTAACAATATATTTCTCAAACGTTGACGAGGGCGAGGTGAGCAAGGCCACACGGCCGTTTTTAGTCTTCAGGTTGCGGAACGACAGGGAAGCAACCACCATGAGGGCTATTGACATCATAAAGAACACGGTCTTCTGTGGTCCTTTATTCATCAACGAATGGACAATGATATTGGTGATAGAGTCGAAGATATTTCCCAAAATCATGATGACCGTGAGCATGAGATAGATGCCCAGGATGGTGAACATGATGGTGCGCCAGTTCTCTACTACTTCCTTGCGCAGGGCGGCAGTGAAGCGACTCCAGTTGAAAGTTTGATTGACGGTATTCATAGCGGTGATCATTTTGAGGCGGTGAATAATTGGTTGATAGCTTCGGGATTCTGGAGCGTGGCGTTGAAGAGCATCTCCAGATCAACGGCGGTTTCCTCGCCGGGTTGTGCGGGTACGGCACCAATGGCGCCCAGCGGGCTTTGGAGTACGAAGATGGGCTGGTCGCCTGCCTGCACGGGGCGGAAGGCCACACGGTCCATCACGTCGGCAATACCTGCGTTGAGCAACACCTTGCTCTGGTCAATAATAATCACGTGGTCAAGGATGTCACTGATGTCACGCACCTGATGGGTCGAGATGAGCATCATCTTGTCGTCGGTCATGCCAGCGCTGACGAGTTTGCGGAACTGACTCTTGCTGGGGATGTCAAGACCGTTGGTGGGCTCATCCATAATCAGGGCACGGGTGTTAGTGGCAAAGGCGAAGGCCATGAACACTTTCTTTTTCTGACCCATCGACAAGGCGTGCAGTTTCACGTTCATGTCACCACCCATCTCAAAGATGTCCAGATAACGCTGCATGTCCTCCATGCTGAAGCGGGGATAGAATGGTGCGTTGATTTTCACATATTCCTTGAGGCTCAATCGCGGCAGTTCAAACTCCTCAGGAACCAGGAAGATGTCGCTCATCGTCTTGGGCAGGCGGCGGCGCACGTTCTCGCCGTCCATCAGGACCTCACCGCCTTGGGGGGTGAGCAGGCCCGTCATCAGATAGATGAGTGTGGACTTGCCGGCGCCGTTCTTGCCCAGCAGGCCGTAAACGTTGCCGGCCTCTAAATCCATCGAAAAGCCGTTGAAAAGCTCAACGCCTTTCTTGCTGTAGCTAAAGCTAATTTCTTTGATGCTAAACATAATAGATAGATATTTAAAGTGGTTAATAATTAACTTATATAGTGTACTACTTAACTAGTACACTGCAAAGGTATAACAAGAAGTTTGAATCCTCCAAATATTTTAACACTTTTTAAGATTTTTCTTTTTAGGCCATAAAAGAATTAGCGCCATCCAGATGATCTCTGGATGACGCTAAAATCTTATTTATGAGTCTATTACTATGCTTCGCCGTTCAGCAACATGTCAATCAGTGCCGAAACGTCTCCAATAGAAACTTCTTGATCTGTGTTCACGTCTGCTGCTGCAGTGTCGATGCCGGTGGCGTCGCCCGTCAACAGGTAGTCAATGAGCGCCGACACGTCGGCAATGGTAACTTCGCCGTCCATGTTCACGTCACCTTTCTTGAAGGTAGGTGTGCTTCCGGCGTCATTCGTGAACTCCATGTCCTTCACCTGGGCCAGGGGCAACTTTGAGGTGCCCTCGGCGTTGGTGATGGTCACGTTCGTATTATCATAGGTGAGCTTGAGGCCTTCTACCGAATAGGTCACAGTCGAGTTGTCGGTCTTGGTGAACTTCAGGTAGCTATAGGTCTCGGCGCTGATGGTCATGGCCACCAGTGCGATAAGCATCGTTATAATCGTCTTTTTCATAATCTTGAATCTTTTTAATAATGATGTCATTGTTTATAACTACTTGAGGAATTACCACCAGGGATTTTGACCACCATTGTCGGTATACTGTGAGAGTGTTACCGATGAACCGCCCGTAGCGCTGGTAGCGCCCTTGCCAGTCCAGAAGGTAGTGCCGCTGAAGGTCACGCCCGACTTGAGCGCAGTTGAGGAGGGCGAAGAAACAACGAACGCTGCGCTATTGCCGCCAGGGCCACCAGGTCCTGCGATAAAGCCAGGGCCTCCGCCAGAAATGGTAGCTGCAGTCACAGCAAATGCTACTTGGTTGCCGTTATAGAGTGCATAGCGTGAACCTCCGCTATAGGTCGATGCGCTATAGCAGGTCTGATTGAGTTGTGCACCACTTTCGAGTGCACCCATCGTGGCACCATAGGCAATGAAGGAAACGCCACTATTGACATAAAGCTTGTATTGCTCATTGGCATCAAAGGCTTCTTCACGGCCAGCAGCGTAAATATAGCCACCGTCAAGGTTCAAATTGCCGTTGGCATCGATAGCATCATTGCCAGTGGCAACGGCATAGATGTAACCACCCTTGAGATACATGTGTGAAGCGCTGTTCAACGCATCGTCATAGCTGGTTATCTCGATATAGCCACCATTGACAGTCATGACGCTCTTGGACTCGATGCCCTCGGCACCCTCGCCGCCAGTAGTGCTCACGGTGATGGTGCCACCGTTGATGGTGATGTTGCCGTCCACCTTGATGCCCTTAGGCGAGGAACGCCTGTCGCTGTTCGTCGAACCACCGCCACCGGGGCCCATGCCGCCGCCACTGCTGGCCTGGCCGTAGCGAGTGCCTGTGGTGGTCACCTTGATGTTACCGTCGTTGATGATGAGCTCGCCGTCGATGCTCATGCCCTTGTCGCCCTGACCGGTGGCCTTTAGGTCAAAGGTACCGCCGTCGATGGTCACGTTGCCATCGGCCTTGATGCCGGCGCTGGCACTGGTCGTCTGGTCACTGGCCGTCTCGCCACCGCCACTCACAGTACCGCTGATATTGCCGCCATTGATGTGCAGGTTGCCCTCGCACTTGAGCGCCTTGCTGGCGGGGCCATTGATGTTGTAGGTGATGGTGCCGCCGGTAATCTCCATGTCATAGTCGCTCTTGATACCGTGGTCATAGGTGTTGAGCGTCAGCGTGCCGTCGCTGATGAGGACGGTACCCTCGCTGTGAACGCCCACTGCCTCGTCCTTGATGGTGGTGCACTTCATGTTGGCACCGTTCAGGATGAAGGCATAGTCGGCCTTGGCGCACTTCACACTGCTGGTGTCAACTGTGCTATAAGCCCAGTCACCACCCGAGCAGTTGAGGTCGATGGTGCCGGCGGTAGCGGTCATGGTACTGTCGCACTTCATGCCGCGGGCACCGTTACCGGTCATGGTGATGTTTACGATGGCCTCAGCGCCATTGATGGTGAGGTTGCGGTCGGTGCCGATACCAGTAGCTTCCTTGATCTTGCTCTTGTCGGTGTCCCAAACGGGAATACCCGTGTGCTTCAAGGTCAAAGTGCCGCCCTGGATATCCACGTTGCCCTCGGCCTTAATGCACTTGGTGCCTGCCGCGCTGCCGTTGATGGTGAGCGTTCCGTCCTTGATGAGGACGTGGCCGTCAAGTTCGGGATCGGCAGTGTCCTCGGCGTCAACCTGGATGCCGTCGTCACCGCAACTCTGGATGTTGATGGTACCGCCGTTCATCTGGAAGTACTGGGCCACGTTGATGGCGTCGGCCACCGCACTGACGATGGTGATGGTACCTACGGTCTTCTTCACCTCCATGTACTCGTTGCAGGCCAGAGCATGCTTCTTGTTACCCGTGATGGTCAGTGAACCACCCTTGGCAAACTCGGCATGGCCCTTAACAAGGAAGGCGGCCTTCTTGGTGTTGTTGGCACCGTCGGCCAGC
The DNA here is from genome assembly GCA_902774055.1 of uncultured Bacteroidales bacterium. GTDB lineage: Bacteria > Bacteroidota > Bacteroidia > Bacteroidales > Muribaculaceae > Sodaliphilus. Next base: position 33,984 of record CACYGX010000005.1, on the reverse strand, counting down.
GTGTTGGTCGTGCCGTCAACGAGTTGTACGGCGATGCGCTTGCTGTTCTGGATGTTGATGGCCGCGCTGTCGGGGTTGGTGAGGTTCACGCCATTCAGGGCGAGCGTCATCTTGTAAAATCCGGCATGGTAGAAGCAGCCGCTGGTGCTACTACCCTGCAGGGTGTAGGTGTACTCGGTGGCGACATCAGCGTCTTGCATGACGGCAACGCGCGCGCCGTTGACCTCAGCGGTGATGTGGTTGGCGATGTTGCCGGCCACATACACGTCGGCCACTGTGTTGTTGTACTTGACGAGGACATTGTCGTCGGCAAACGTCTCGCTGGCGACAGTCACACTGTCCACATCGGCAAGGGTGAAACCCTTCTCAAGCACGGTGAGCAGACTTGCCGAGGAATACGGCATCGTTCCCACCGTTTCGGTGTTATAGGCCCAATGCACATGGCCCGTGTGAACCCACATGGTCTGCTGTGCATAACCCAAAACACCTGCCATAGCAATCAGTGCTGCTAAAAGGAATCGTTTTGTCATAAAATGTTAGTTTTGTTAGAATTGATATGATTAAAACATGATTTTTTCTCGCAAAACTATCCAACATTATTAATAAATGCAAGCAGGGTAGTCGATATTTTCAACCAACTCCCCGATAAAATCGATAAAAAGAAAAGGGCTTTTAGTTTACAAGCTGTCGAGGTGCGTGATGGTGCGCAGGACGCTCAAGGCGGTGCTCACGCTGGTGATGTTGGAGATGATGATGCTGCGACGGCCGTTTTTCTGGCTCAGGTTGCAGCGTTTGGGATTTTGTTGCAGGTAATTCAGCAGGCGCCCAAAGGCTGGCGACTGGTAATAGGCGACATTTTCCTCGCCCACCATGAACAGGTGCATGCGTGTCTGGCGGATGACGAGTTTCTCGATGCCCAGGCGGCGGGCTGTGCGCCGCAACGGCACGATGCGGATGAGTTCGCTTGCCATCTCGGGGATTTTGCCAAAGCGGTCCACCATCCGTTGCTCGAAGGCTTCGACCTGGTCATCGGTCTCCATATTGTCGAGTTCGCGGTACAAGGTGATGCGCTCATTCTCCTGCGGCACATAACTGGCCGGGAACATGAGTTCCAGGTCGGTATCCACGACACAGTCGGTGACAAATTCGGTCCCCCCATCGAGTCCGTCCGCTCCGTTCCCTCCGTCAGTTCCGTCTCCCGCCGCAGCAAACGTCGAAGCGAACTCCTCGGTACGCAACTCGGTGACGGCCTCCTTGAGGACGCGCTGGTAGGTCTCATAGCCCAGGTCGGCGATGAAACCGCTCTGTTCGGCTCCCAGCAGGTTGCCAGCACCGCGTATGTCAAGGTCCTGCATGGCAATCTGGATGCCGGCGCCCAGGTCGCTGAAACTTTCAATGGCCTGCAAGCGGCGGCGCGCATCGGTAGCCAGTGGCTTGCCTGCTGGCACAAGCAGGTAGCAGAAGGCCTTGCGGCTGCTGCGTCCCACACGCCCGCGCAACTGGTGCAGGTCGCTCAGGCCGTAGCGGTCGGCGTTGTTGATGATGATGGTATTGACGTTGGGCATGTCGATGCCGTTCTCGATGATGGTCGTCGAGAGCAATACGTCATAGTCGTGGTTGCCAAAGTCGATGATGGTCTGCTCCAGCCGTTCGGGCGGCATCTGGCCATGGCCCACGGCGACACGGGCATCGGGCACGACGCGGTGAATCATGTTCTCCAGTTGCTCCAGTTGCTCGATGCGGTGGTTCACAAAGAAGACCTGCCCGTTGCGCGACAGCTCAAAGTTGATGGCCTCGGCAACGATGTCGTCATTGAGCGTCCCCACGGTGGTGAGGATGGGGTAGCGGTTGGCGGGTGGTGTCGTCAACGTGCTCAGGTCGCGGGCACCCATCAGCGAGAACTGCAGCGTGCGCGGGATGGGCGTTGCACTCATCGTCAGGGTATCGACGTTGAGTTTCATCTGCTTGAGTTTGTCCTTGACGGCCACGCCAAATTTCTGTTCCTCGTCCACTACCAGCAGGCCCAGGTCATGGAACTGGACAGTCTTGCCGATGAGTTTATGGGTGCCGATGAGGATGTCTATCTTGCCCTCCTTGAGGTCGGCAAGCAGTTGCTTGACCTCCTTGGGTTTGCGGGCACGGCTCAGGTAATCGACCCTGACGGGGAAGTCTTTCAACCGTTCGCTGAAGGTGCGGTAGTGCTGGAACGCCAATACCGTCGTCGGGACGAGTACGGCGGTCTGCTTGCCGTCGGTGGCGGCCTTGAAGGCGGCGCGCACGGCAATTTCCGTCTTACCGAAGCCCACGTCACCGCAAATCAGGCGGTCCATGGGTTTCGTGCTCTCCATGTCGGCCTTGACGGCTTGGGTGGCGGTCAACTGGTCGGGGGTGTCCTCATAGATGAAGGATGCCTCCAACTCCTGTTGCAGGTAGCCGTCGGGCGTGTAGGCGAAGCCCTGCTGCTCGCGACGGGCGGCATACAGGCGGATAAGTTCGCGGGCGATGTCTTTCAGGCGGCTCTTGGTGCGCGACTTGATTTTGGCCCACGCATTACTGCCCAGTCGGTTGAGACGTGGTGCCTCGCCCTCCTTGCTGCGGTATTTCGACAGTTTGTGCAGCGAGTGGATGGATACGTAGGCCTCGTCGCCGTTCAGGTAGGTGAGTTTGATCATCTCCTGGGGCGTGCCGTTCATCGAGGTGCGTATCAAGCCGCCGAACTTGCCTACACCCAAGTCCTCATGAACGATATAGTCGCCCTTCTCAATCTGGTTCAACTCCTTGAGCGACAGGGCTAACTTGCCCGAACGGGCGCGGTCGCTCTTAAGGTTGTACTTGTGGAATCGGTCAAATATCTGGTGGTCGGTGAAAACGCACAACTTGAGGTCGTCATCGACAAAGCCCTCGTGCAGGGTTCTCAGCACGGGCTCAAAGGTGATGTCATCACCTCGGTCCTCAAAGATGTTGTGCAACCTCTCGATCTGCTTGGCGCTGTCGCTCAAGATGATAAGGCGGTACCCCTTGGCCAGGAAATCGGTAAACGACTGCCCGATGAGGTCAAAGTTCTTGTGGTAAATGCCTTGGGGCTTGCAATTGAGAGTCAGTCGCTTGACGCCTTTTTCGGGGGCTGACTCGCCGTTGACAAACCCTATTCGCCGCAGTTCGTGGAGCCGTTTTGTGAACAAGTCGGCATCCACGACTTTGTTGGTCGCCTGGGTGTCGCCTTCCTCGGCGATTATCGCGCTCACCGACATGCCCTCACGGGCTATCTCGCCGATGCGCGTCGTCAACCACTGCTCGCTGCGGCACAGCACAATGGTGTCATCGCCGATGTAATCCAGCAGGGACACATTATCTTTCCTGCCGCCGCCCGACGTGCTGTTGTTGAGGATGCTCACCTGATCCAGCTGTTCCTCGCTCAACTGCGTCTCGACATTAAACGTGCGTATCGAGTCGATGTCATCGCCCCAAAAGTCAATACGGTAGGGCAACTCATTACTATAGGAAAACACGTCGAGGATTGAGCCGCGAACGCTGAACTGCCCAGGCTCATAGACGTAGTCGGTCGCCGTGAATCCCAGTTCGCGCAGCCTGGCAGCGATTTCGGTCAAGTCTGCCGTACCGCCCTTGCGCAGCTGCACGGTGCTGGCCTCCACGTCTTCGCGGCGGCGCACCCGCTCGGCCAGTGCCTCGGGGTAGGTCACCACCCAGTGCACTTCGGGGTCGTCATACCATCGGTTGAGCACTTCGGTGCGCAGGATTTCGTTAGGGGCGTCGATCTGGCCGTACTTGATGTCGCGCTTGTAGCCCGACGGGAAAATCAGCACCTGCTTGTCGCCCACGAGCTGGCACAGGTCGTTGTACATATATCCCGCCTCGTCCAGGTCATTGACGACAATCAAGTAGGGGCATCCTCGTTGTGGTAACCTCGCGAACAACATCGCCGCGCTGGACCCTGCCAACCCGTCGATCACGGCGTTACCCGCACCAGCCAGCAGCTTCTTTACCGCCGCCACCCGGGCCTTCCCGTTCACCAGTTCACACAACTCCCGTATTTCCATATTTGTTATTATGATACTCCCATAAACGACTTTAGTTGTTCCCTATGTCGTGGCATTGCCACGACCCAGTAAAGAAAAACTTGTCGTTACTTTTTCTTCTTTTTGCTGGAAGTCGTTTTCTTGCTGGTTTTGGTCTTGATGTTGAGCAGGCGGGCGAATTCACCGGGCTTGTCAAACATCTCTTTGGCTTTATCGATGTATTCGTCCTGCTTGATGGAGTTCTGGACTTGGCCGCGCTGATAGTAGGTGCGGTCCATGATTTCCTGGCCAAGGAGGTAGGCGATGTCACTGCGGTGAAGGTCCAGGTCGTGGTCCAGGTCGTGCTTGAGCAGTGCCTCAAGGCGGTCGAACTGGGCTTCGGTGGAATCGTTCATGTAACCCTCGGCCTTGGCGGTCTTGCGCAGTGTGGCAAGCTGCTGCTCGCACACCTTGTCATACTCAAATTTCTCGGGATTGATAAAAGCCTTGAACTCGTTAAAAATCTCGTCGGTCACCTCAAAGTCGGCGGGATTGGCGATCTCCTGGCGATGCTCGGCAACATACTTGGTGGCGAAGTCAAAGTCCCAACGGTCGCGCATGATGTTATAGACGATGCGCTTGAGTTCGCGGGGCTCCACCTTGATGTCGGGCATGATACCGCCGCCCTCGAGCACCTCGCGGCCGTGAGCGGTGTGAAAGACGCGTGCCGTGCTGTCGGTGGTAGTCTTCTTGAAGGTTCCGTCATCGTTGCGGTTGCCGTAGTCCACCTCTTGGATGAGGCGTCCGCTGGGAATATAGTATTTGGCGATGGTGACCTTGAGCATCCCGTCGTAGGGCAGGGTGCGGGTCGATTGCACCAGACCCTTGCCAAAGGAGCGTGCGCCGATGATAACGGCACGGTCCAGGTCCTGCAAGGCACCGGCTGTGATTTCGCTAGCGCTGGCCGAGCCTCCGTCGATAAGCACGGCCAGGGGTATCTCGGTATCAACGGGGTCAACAGTGGTCTTATAGGTGCGTTCGCTCGATTTCTCGCGGCCTCGCATCTGCAGCACTTGTGTACCCTTGGGGACAAAGCATCCCACAATCTGTATCGCACCCTCGACGATGCCGCCACCGTTGCCGCGCAGGTCGAGTACGATGTTCTTGACCTTAGGGTTCTTCTTGAGTTCGATGACTGCATCGCGCACCTGCTGGGCCGACTTCTCGTTGAAGGTCGTCAGGCAGATGTAGCCGATGTTATCACGCGTCACGCCGTAGTAGGGCACCGGGTTGACGCTGATGGTCTCTCGCGTGAGGTTGAAGGTCTTGACGCTGTCCTCGTCGTAGGGGCGCACAACGGTCACCGTCAGGTGGGTGTTGGCCTGTCCCTTGAGGCGCTTGCTCACCTGATCGCTGCTCCAGCCTGTTGTGCTGTCGTTGTCAATCATGATGATGCGGTCGCCGGCGCGCATCCCAGCCCGTGCCGCAGGGCTACCCTCGTAGGGGCCGCTGATATAGACGCTCTTCTTGGCGTCGATAGTGCGTTCCATGATGTAACTGCCGATGCCGCCATACTCGCCCGTGCTCAAGGTCATGAACTCGTCGGTTTCCTTAGCGGGGATATACTCGGTATAGGGGTCGATATCGTCCAGCATCGCGTTGATGGCGTTCTCGATGGTCTTTTGGGCATCTATCGTGTCCACGTAGAAGGTGTTCAACTCCTTGTACAATGTGTTGAAGATGTCCAGGCTGCGTGCTACGGCAGCATCATCATTCACGGCCCGGTCGGTGTCGGCAAGGGCCACTGGAGCAGCGATACTCAAGGCCACACATCCCCAGGCGATAAATTTGAGCGTCTTTTTCATTTTTAATAATGTATTTTGGCTGCGAAAATACTACTATTCCATGAATATTGGCCGATTTCATGCCCTAAAAAACCTTTATAAGCCGAAATTTTTCAAGTTTTTTCTTTTTTTTATTGCACAGTTCAATAATTGGTACTATCTTTGCACCGCATTTTTCGGCAGGGTTTGCCGCAAAGGTGCTGAAAACGCTTCTTTAGCTCAGTTGGTTAGAGCATCTGACTGTTAATCAGGGGGTCCTTGGTTCAAGTCCAAGAAGAAGCGCAGCGATTGCTTCTTTAGCTCAGTTGGTTAGAGCATCTGACTGTTAATCAGGGGGTCCTTGGTTCAAGTCCAAGAAGAAGCGCCAAGAGCGAGACTGCGTGAGCAGCCTCGTTTTTGGTTTATCGGGAAAAAAGATTTACCTTTGCGGGAGTGATAATTCTAAAAATCTTTGAAAGTGTATGGAAAACATGCTCACTGCATTGAGTGACTGGATTGTGGCCGCCAGCGACGCTGTGTGTGGCTACCCTGAGTTTTTTCTGCTGATTGGCGGCGGATTGTTCCTGTTTATCTTCTCGGGAGCGGTGTCTATCAGGCGGTTGCCGTGGGCTCTGCGTGCCCTGCGTGACAAGCAAGCCACCGACCAGGGCAAGCAGTCGGGACAGATCAGCTCGGTGCAGGCACTGTTGAGCGCCATTGCCGCCACGGTGGGCATGGGCAACATCGCGGGTGTCGCCATTGCGCTGTCCATTGGTGGCCCAGGCACGGTCTTCTGGATGTGGGTGAGTGCCCTAGTGGGTATGAGCACCAAGTTCTTTGAGGGCTCGTTGTCCATCATGTACAAGGGGCGCGACAGTGCCGGCGAGGTGCAGGGCGGCCCCATGTATATCATCACTAAGGGCTTGGGCGAGAAATGGAAACCGCTGGCCGTGGCCTTCTCCATCTTTGGCCTCGTGGGCACGTTGTGTTTCATGCAGGCCAACCAGCTCGTGGAGTCGGTGACCACGGTGTTCACCACGCCGCTGGGCATTGAGAACACATTGACCCTGCGTTTTATCATGGGAATCGTGATGGTCGCCATCGTGGGAGCCGTCATCTTGGGTGGTATTAAGCGCATCGCCCTGTTTGCATCGCGCATTGTGCCCGTGATGGTGATTCTTTACCTTATTATGGTTATTGTCATCATGGCGATGAACTTCAGGGAGATTCCGGGTGTGTTTGGCCAGATTTTTGAAGGGGCATTTGACATGCGGGCAGGCTTTGGTGCCTTTGCCTATGTTGCGCTGACGGGTGCCCGTCGTGCCGCCTTTGTCAACGAGGCGGGTGTGGGTACCGCATCGATGATGCATGGTGCCAGCAAGAACCCCGACGCCATTCGCGAGGGCCTTATCGCCATGCTGGGTCCAGCCATCGACTCGGGTCTGGTGTGCACGTTGACATCGATTCCCATCATCATTGCCGGTAACTACGTGGGTTTGTCCGACCCCAAGGGCTTGTATGTCGCCCTGGGCGCTTGGGGACAATTATTGCCTGGCATCGGTCACCTGCTGTTGATGACAATCGTCTTCTTCTTTGCCTTTTCGACCATGTTCTCCTATAGTTACTATGGCCAAAAGTGCACCAACTACCTGTTTGGCGCACACAATGTCAAGTGGTACAACTACTATTATCTGGCAATGATTGTTGTTGCAGCCATGATACCCCTCAAGGTCATGGTAAGCATCATGGATTTGGCTTTCGCCCTGATGGCTCTGTGCACCATGTTCACGATTATCGCACTGTCACCGCGCGTTAAGAAACTGATGCGGACCTATTTCAACAACAAGTAAGCGTTTCTAGACTACTTACTGTTTTCAATTCTGAAGTTTACGGGTGAAGTTCGCCATCTTGATGGCGGCTTCGGCAGCCTCGGTGCCCTTGTTGCACAAGGCGCCTCCCGCACGGTCCAGTGCCTGCTGCAGGTCGTCGGTGGTGAGGACACAGAAGATGATGGGCACGTTCTGCGTGGCGTTGAGATAAGCGCAGCCCTGCGTGACATTGTCGCACACATAGTCGAAGTGTGGCGTTCCGCCGCGAATGACGCAACCTATCATGATGACGGCGTCATATCTGCCAGTGCGGGCCATCTGTGCTGCACCGTAGGTCAGTTCTACCGTGCCGGGAACGTGGGCCACGGTGATGTCCTCATAGCCCTCTCGGGTGAAAAGGTCGAGTGCTCCTTGCAGCAAGGCGCCTGTAATCTGGTCGTTCCACTCGGCGCAAACGATACCCACGGTGAGGCCATCCACATGGGGGAGGCTGTGAAGGGCACTTGCGCCCTCGGTTTTATTCAGTACTGTTGACATAATCGTTATTTTAATTCGTTGGGGAAACGGGCGTTGGTGGTAATAAAGTCCACGCCCATGGCTTTGACGCGTTCAAAGTCCTCTACACGGTCCACGGTCCAGACGTTGACCTTGAGGCCGGCGGCATGCATGGCGTCAACGGCTTCCTTGGTAACGATGGTGTGAACGACGTCAAGATCCATTTTATACTGCTTGCACCATTCCACCCATTCCATGATGGTACCATCCTCTTCGCCAGCGAGAACCTGCACGGTGATGTCAGGATAATGGCGGTGGATAAAGTCCACCACACCGGGCATGAAGGAGATGATGACCGCCTTGTCGCTCAGTCCTTTCTGGTCAATGAGGTTGATCAGGGCAGGGATGCCGTCAAAGACGGGCTCGTTTTCGGCTTTGGTATTGCTATGGATGGTTGTGCACACTTTGACCTCGATGACGGGAACGACCTGGTATTCCTTGCAGATGTCAAGGAACTCGCCCAGGGTGCATGGTGCTCCGGCATAGGTGACACCATGGCGCTTGCTGGTAAGGCGTGTCGAGAGCAGGGCCTCGGTTGTCATGTCGGCAATTTTGGTCTCGGGACCGCCCAAGCGCTTGAAATTGTCGTCATGACTGATAATGAAGGTGCCGTCCTGGCTGACGCGTATGTCACACTCCAGTCCCCAGGCGCCAGCATTGGCTCCGTTGATAAATGCGGCGCGGGTATTCTCTACGCCCCATTGTGAGCCGCGGTGCCCGACGATGAGTTGGGCCTGCATGCCCAGGGTGCCCACGATGATGAGGGCAGCGGTAAAGATGCTTTTGAGCAGTGTCATGATGTTCACGTTTTTATTCTTGTTATTAAGCAGGTCTTGAATCTCGTGGGCTTCGGCAGTGGCCTCTAACCTTTGGGCCAGCGGCAGCAGCGAGCGCAGCAGTTGTTCGGCAGCGGCACGGCGGTTGATGAGCCGCATGAGCGCTTTGGCCAGGCCGATGGACAGCTGCAGGTCGCGGTGTCCCATCTTTTCGCCCAGTTTCTTCTGGTAGCGCAGCGCCTTGGTATAGTACTTGACGGCATTGCGGCCGTTGCCCATCTCAAGCATGATGTCGCCTTCCTTGCCCAGGGTGTCCACCAGATTAGACAAGGCCGTACGTGTGTCATTGCTGTCCCCGCTATTCAGTTCACTCATGTAGAGTTCGCTGGCGCTCTGGTAATAGGCCAGGACATTCATCTGCTTGGTCTTGGACTTGATGACCTCGGTCGAGGCTTCAACCGCCATGAGCAACATGGCCGAGAAGCGGGCCTCGTTGCGCTTGGCGAGGCGTTCCAGCAGTTGCTGGGCCTTGGTCAACTCTTTGGCGGCACGGCTATTGTCCCCCATCTGGTGATGGGCCAGCGCGAGGTTCAGAAGCAGTGCTGCGACAATGGCGTTAAAGTCTTCGGTCTTTTTTCCCTGGTGGTCATTAAGTTCAAGCAGGGCGCTCTCGGCGGCACCCAGTGCGAGCGAGGGGTTGTTCTCCTCGATGAGCAACGCCATGCGTGCTAGCCACAGCCATGCGGCATGCAGGAGCGGCAACTCCTGAGTGCGCTCTTCGTCATAGAGGATGTTCTCAATGATTTGCTCAGCCTCCAGGTTGCGATTGTTGGTAATCAGGTATTCGGCATAGCACATCATCATCTCGTTAACGATGCCCTGGTCCAAGCCCTTGGTAGGGGGCATCGCTCCACTAGTGACCATTTGCGCGCGGGCGATGGTCATGTCGTTCTTGAGGCGTGGTAGCGCGATGGTGATGGGTAGCGAGTTCATGATTGAACTTTTAGTCAATATGCTTTTTGCCTGGAGCTCTCAGCTTTTAATATTTGGTACCCTTGGCAATGCTGCCCAGATAGCCACCGTGATGGCGCAGGGCATAATCCTTCTTGGTAAAGCCGGTAGCGCGCATGGTGTTGACAACGAGCACATCGCCAATCACTGTCATCACTGTGGTTGAGGTGGTGGGGGTGAGCCCTAGCGGGCACACCTCCTGGGTATTACCTGTCCACAGGCAGATGTCTGCCAGGTGGGCCAGTTCACTGTCCTTATTTCCGGTGATAACCACAATCTTGAGTTGTGGGTACAGGTTGTGTGCTAGTGAGACAAGGGCACAGATTTCATTGGTTCGTCCCGAGTTGGAGAGGAGCAACAGCACATCGTGGGGCTGTACTACACCCAGGTCGCCATGCTGGGCTTCGCTGGGATGAAGGAAGATGGCGGGAATGCCGGTTGACGAGAAGGTAGTGGCGATGTTGTCGGCGATTTGGCCGCATTTGCCCATACCTGAAGTCACAAGCTTGCCTCCCTCGTGCTTCACCTGCTCGACGATGAGGTTAACGGCCTCCTCATAGGCATCGGTAATGGGTATATTCTGGACGGCCTTGCTCTCGGCCTCCAGGATTTCTTTCATTGACTGTTTAACGTCCATATTTTTGCGATAATGTGAATTGAACGTGCAAAGGTACAAAGAAGTTTTCAGTTTTTAGTTTTCAGTTTTCAGTTTTTGGGCTGTTCATGATGTTTTGTGAATAAAATAATGTATTTTTGCAGGGTTATAACCTATTCGGGCTAGAAATAAGGATGTAATTGAACATGAATCTGGACCTTCTTAAAGAGAAATACAGGCAATTTAAGCGCTGGCAGCGTGGACCGGTTAAATATGTTGATTGTAATGAAACTCATTACTGCAATAATTGTGGCCTCATGTTTGTTGGCAACTACTGCCCCCGCTGTTCGCAGAGGGCCGATATGGGCCGCATCAGTTGGAAAAGTGTTCGCAATGGCGTCATGGACATTTGGGGGTTGGGAACCCGTTCGTTGATTTACAGTATCTGGCAGTTGCTGTTGCGTCCCGGGTATTTTATCAGTGACTACATCAGCGGCAAGCGGCAGGTGAGTTTTCCGCCTGTAAAGATGTTGTTTATCGTCACTGTTATCTTTTCGCTGGTTGTCTATTGGTTTTTTCCTCAAGTATTAGGCATTCAATTAGAAGAAAGAAGTGGTCAAAGCGACGTCATGTTCAAGGAGTTTTATCAATGGTCTCAAGGCCATTACAGTTGGGCGATGTTGGGCTTGTCTGTTTTAGCCATCATCCCCACATGGGTTTTGTTTCGATACGCACCGCGAAATACGCGCCATAGCCTGCCCGAGGGATTTTTCGTACAAATCCTTTTCTCGGTTCTCATGGTGGCGTTGGACTTCTTCTTGATCTATCTTGGACTTATACATTATGCGGTCTATACTACGGCTATCACTTTATTTGTGATGTTTTACTACATCGTGGGTTACATGCAGCTATTTGGTTATGGTTTTTGGGGCACCCTTTGGCGTCAAGCCTTCATATTCTTATCCATTGTTTTCATGGAGTTCTCGTTAATCTTCGCGATATTTAACGTTGACTTGAGTGCAGTTCTCAACGTCAAGGGTCTAACGCCCGAGGAAGTCACATCCGAGAGATATCTTGTGGCGGTTGCTTTCATGATCTTTGCTCTGTTCATTATGGCTGTAGGTCATGCAATTAACCTCATTGCTGCAAGAAAAGTAAGAAATGTTGATCCCGATGTCGGGAAAACAGAATAAACCGATTTTTTATCTTTTTTATTAACCTCTTAATTTTATTGCGTATGAAAAGAATAACATTATTGTTAGCAGCATTGGCTATTGTAATCACGGCTTTTGCTCAGGGTCCGATTACCGAGCAGCCTGCAGGTTTGTTCAAGAACTATGAACGCGCCGGCCAGTGCGTTATCAATCAGTATGATTATGGTTTCTATGTAGCTTATCAGGAGGGCAAGGTGGGCGTCGTTTATGCCGATGATGGCAAGGTTTACATGAAGAATCCTCTCTTGGCCATGTCCTATGACACTTGGGTAGAAGGCTACATCAATGAGGATGATGGAACTATCAGAATCCCCATGGGTCAAGTGCTTTACCACAGTGAGTACTATGATGCCGACGTCATCTTGTCGTGGGGCAGCACCTCCGAGGGTATGATTAACTGGGACACCTATGAGGTAGAGGTGAACTACACCCCCGATGAGACGGTTACCGAGGCTATCTTCAGGATTGATGGCGACAAGCTCTATCTCGAGAATTCACAGGGTGCCGAGGTGCTTACTGCCGAGGATCTGGCTGAGTTCCAGGCCACTGGCTTGAGCGCCATCTGGGCCGATAACCATGCATGGGTACAGACCATCGAGTGGGGCACCATCCTCACCGAACTTCCCCCCGTTTTGCCCGCTGTTCCCGCCAATCCCGAGGTTATCGAGTGGCGCGACATGGGCAATGAGAACGGCTGGAACCGCCTGGAATTCAACATCAATCCCGTTGATGTTGATGGCAATCCGCTGGACGTTGAGCAAGGTAAACTCACTTACAGCGTCTTCACCGACAATGACCAGATCTTTACCTTCGATAGCTATCACTATGGCTATGACTTCAACTATCAGGATGTGACCGAGGTGCCCTATGACCAATACAGCTACAACTTCTCGCCCAACAGCATCTTCTTCTATCGCACCAACGCCGAGGGTTATGATCGCTTCTTCGAGTGGCGCATCGGTATGCAGGTTTATTATACCGTTGACGGCGTGAGAAATGCTTCGGACATCGTTTATCTTGAAGTGTTCCCCGAACCGCATACTGGCATCAATGAGGCCAACGAGGCCAAGGCGGTTGCTGGCGTGCGCTACTACAACATGGCAGGTCAAGAGGTGGCTCAGCCCAATGGCATGACCATTCAGGTAACCACCTATACCGATGGCACTACAAGCACTGCCAAGGTGGTGAAGTAAGATTTCTTACTGGATTTTAATAACAAGGGCAGGCGACCTGAATGGGGTCGCCTGTCTTGTGTATTTAGGGGCCGTTAAATCAATTCGTGACCCTCGAAGGCGGTGATTGCATCGCGCCAAATCTGAGGTATGGGTGCCGGCTGGCTGGTCATGGGGTCAATATTGACCATGATGGATGCGCATGTGCACTTCAACTCACGGGTATCGCTGTTGATCAGGTGTTGCAATATGGTCAGACTCTTGTTGCCCAGATGCGTGCATTGGGTGAGCACTTCGATTCTTTCCCTGAAGATGGTGGGTGAGAGGAATGAGCAGTTCACATTGGCAACGATAAGAGCTGGGCGTTTCCAGTCGATTTCGGCATCGACTTTTATGCCAGCGAAGTATTCGGTCTTGGCCAGGTCAAAAAACTGGAAGTAGATAGAGTTGTTTACGTGTCCTAGCGAGTCAAGGTCGTTGAAGCGCAGTTGTATTGAGGTGCTGCGCTTAAAAGGGTATTGGGATTCAATCGCGTGATTCATATTTCTTTAGTGATATATTTTGATGGTAAATGGTTGGTATCAGTGTTCAGTTTTGTTACTTGAAGATAATTTCGTGAATGATTTCACGACCTAGCGCCTCATTAATACGCTGGATGATGCTGGCACGGTTGAGCATGAGCTCATTGGACAACGAGGCCGATGACAGGTGAACGGTCATGACGCCATTGTTCACGTAGCGCTTGATGGTGTAACGGTTGATGCCATCACCCACAATTTGGGGCCACATGGCGCTGGCGCGGTGCTCATCGAGGGCGACGTCAAGGTTTTCGCGCTTGAGCAGTTCATCGATGATTTGGCCGATGTTTTTGGCTTCGGTGCGCTTCATGCGGGCTCTCCTCCTTTCATGATAGCGATGGTGCCGTTCTCGACTTGCATCAGACAATGCCCGCCGCCATGCCGGGCAACGATTTCGTCTAGGTGGGTACGGTTGGTGTCGGTGATGAAAATCTGGCCGAATCGGTCGCTGGACACGACGTCAACGATGCGTTCCACACGGCTTGCATCGAGTTTGTCAAAGATGTCATCGAGCAGCAGGATGGGAACTGCGGGATTATTGGCTTTGAGAAAGTCAAACTGGGCGAACCTCAAGGCGATGGTATAGGTCTTGCACTGGCCCTGGCTGCCCGTGCGGCGCATGGGATAGCCATCGAGCATCAATTCGATGTCGTCGCGGTGAATGCCCCGTGTGGTGTACCCCAGAATCATGTCACGCTCACGGGTGGCGTTCAGGTTGTCGAGCATGTTGTCGTCGTTCAGGTGGCTCTTGTAGTGCAGGCTGACGGTCTCACCTTGGCCTGCCACTGCATTGTAGTAATGCATGAAGATGGGCAGGAATTGCTCGACCCACAGGCTGCGGCGCTGGTGTATCAAGGACGCTTGTTGAGCCATCACCTGTTCTACCGTCTCATAGAGCAATAGATCGCGCATTTCCTTCTTGATCATGGCATTACGTTGTTCGACGGCTTTGTTGTATCGGATAAGGGCATCGAGATACTCGCTGTCGTTTTGCGAGATGATCAGGTCCATGAATCTGCGCCTCTCCTCGCCACTGCCGCGCACCAGATCCCAGTCCATGGGCGACACCATGACCACGGGCAACAACCCGATATGCTGACTGAGCCTTTGGTATTCCTTGCCGTCACGGCGCACCACCTTGCGCTTGCCTCGTTGCAAGGCAACGCTGATTTCTAGTGCCGTCTCCTGGCGGGTATAGCTGCCCTGGAGCATCATGAAGGGCTCGCCGTGACGGATGACAGAACTGTTGTCGGTTGTTGAGGCAAAGCTGCGGCACATGCTCAGGTAGTAGATGGCGTCGAGCACGTTGGTCTTGCCCTGGCCGTTATTGCCGATGAGGCAATTCAACTTGGGCGAGAACTCCAACCGGGCTTCGGCGATGTTCTTGTAATTGACTATGGTGGCAGTGTTGAGTGTCATGGATGCAAAGGTACTTCGTTTTCTCCGATTTTTGACGATGAAATGGGAATAATTTGTTACCTTTGTCATCATGATGGAACTATTGGATTTGGAATTTGAACAGCCCGTGAGTAGCGTGAAGGCGTTTTCGACGACGCGTGGCGAGGTGGACGGCCGCAATGCCTATTCTGGCGTGAACCTGTGTGACTATGTGGGCGATGATGCCTTGAGGGTGCTTGACGCTCGGCTCACGCTGGCGATGCAGCTGGGCGTTGACCTTGACGATCTGATCATGCCTCGTCAGACCCACTCAACTCGTGTCGCTGTCATCGATGAGCGATTCCGTTCGCTGGATATCGACAAGCAAGAGGCTGCTCTTGAAGGTGTTGATGCACTAGTGACTACACTCCAGGGTGTGGTTATCGGCGTGAACACTGCCGACTGTGTACCCCTCGTCCTCGTTGACGGGCAGGCTGGTGTCATTGCCGTTGCCCATGCTGGCTGGCGTGGCACTGTGGGACGCATCGGCGATGCCGTCGTGAAGGAAATGTGCCGTCAGGGTGCCGATGCACACCGTATCCAGGTTGCCATGGGGCCCAGCATCTGTCAGGAATGCTTCGAGGTGGGTGATGAAGTGGTAACGGCTTTCAAGACCGCAGGCTTTGCCCTCGATGACATCGTCAAGCGCAATGCGGTCACTGGCAAGGCTCACATCGACCTGCGCATGGCCAATCGCGCGGTGTTAATCGCTGCAGGCGTGCCCGAGGGCAATATCGTCACGTCGCGTCACTGTTCCCGCTGCGAGCACGGCCGCTTCTTCTCGGCCCGTCGCCTCGGCATCAACAGCGGCCGCACCCTCACCGCCATCATTAAGGAATGAGGTGTGGCCTGCAAGTGGTGGGAGTGTTAATTCAGCATCGATTTGGTGCGGATGGTTTCGCCACCCACGTCTTTGACGCCAATAAGGTCTAGGAGAAGGTAGGGCAGGTCGTCACTATTCCAGCGTTCAAGTTTGCCTTGGCGTTCGCTTATTCGTTGCATAATATCAGGGTGCCGTTCTTGATAGAGCGGAGATGTGTAGATAAATAACGGAATCTCAACGCCGAGGGCATAACTCAATGCATTTTTCTTTTTCCCGTGGGAGAAATAGTCTGGAGATTTAGGATCACGGTAAATCACCTGCCCGTGATCAGGGAGATATATAACCACTGCGTCACGGTCTTTAAACAGGTTAATGATTTGAGCGACAACATAATCATTATATAGAATTGAGTTGTCATAGGCGGCGAGTGTCGCGCGATGATCTTGAGGCTGTGAAGCATAGTCTTGCTCAGTAAAACGGGCAAATTCCTTGGGGTACCGCATGGCGTAGTCAAAGTGTGAACCCATCATGTGATAAATGATGAAATGTCGCTCATTGGGCTTGGCCTCACGGGCATACTGATAAGATGAGTCCACCAGCACCATGTCGGTCGTGACGTTAAAGCGGTCTGCACCCTCGTGTTGAAGGAACTTTTGTCGCTGGCAGGCCTCGGCAAAGACTCGCGTTGCACCATTCTTTTTGGAGCCGCGGGCCTGATTGCCAAACCAGTAAGTGTCATATCCGCAATCCTGCATCAACTCGATGATGGTCGTGTATTCAAACCATTTCTTGCCATTTTGGTGCTCTTCATCGGCTTGGCTGTAGGTGCTGAGCATTAACCGGATTGACTCGGCAGTGGTGGGAGCGGGTGAATCAATGCTGTCAAACGTGAAAAGCAGCGAATTATCACGATAGTTACTCAGGCATGGGTTCGTTTCTTTGTCATAGCCATACATGGAACTGTGGCTGCGTGAGAACGATTCTCCAATGATCAGGACAACATCGGCAGGTAATTGTTGGCTATCGTCATTGAAGGTGATTTTGGGGTGGGTGAAATAGGAGGATAGATCATCAGTTACCTCATATTGAGTCATCTCGTAGATCCTGTGGATGGGGCCTTCTTCCCAAACCTTCCATGCTCGTGCGTTGACCAGAACACAGAGCAATAGCCCTACCATTGCCAGTCGTGAGGTTTTCTTTCCCAAGTTGACTTGGTGCTTTCTTGAATAGGCCCAAATAGCAATAAAGACAAGATAGATGCCCAACAAGGCGGGAATCATCCATTTCGGAATCATGGCCGAAGCAAATTCACGGGTCTCATTAAGGTCTGTTCCAAGCATCAGCCGGGCAAGGTCGGCATCCAGCAGATAGCCCATTTCAAAAATGCAATAAAAGTTTATCGCAAAACTGATAGCCGCAATGGCCAGCAGGATTCCCTGTGCTACTTTGCGAAGGACATCGGGTTTGATTAAGCCGATAAGCAGGGTTACTACATAAGAAATGATGAAGCAGTGAACCGTTAGCAGGATCCCGTTAACCAGCAAGTGCTGGTAGAAAAATTGCCACAAGAAGAAAGGACCTGTAGCCAGGATAAAGAACGCCATCAGGAACAAAAAATGTTTCCTGAAAGGCCTTGTCAGTATATCTGCAATTCTCTTGTAAATGGTCTTCAACATGATGGTTTCCTGAAATGGTACTATATGAAAAAGCGGATCTTGGTTCAATAATGTGGTGTATAAAGATATTGTGCGTCCCTCAACAGGGACGCACACCTATCTTGTCATATCTCAATAATCTCTATTCAAGAGATATTGCGGATTACAGGGTAGCGTCGCTCTCCTGGAAGGTAGTGGCTTGACGCACGTCACCAGTCTGGTAACCACGCTTGAACCACTTCATGCGCTGTGCACTGGTGCCGTGGGTGAAGCTTTCGGGCTGAGCATAGCCCTGTGAGCGCTTCTGCAGGTAGTCGTCGCCGATCTTCTGAGCGCAGTCGATAGCCTCCATGAGGTCCTGATCGCTGATGGAGTTGAAGAACTTGTTCTCATAGTGGGCCCATACGCCGGCATAGAAGTCGGCCATCAACTCCAGGCGCACACTATACTTGTTGGCATTGGTCTGATTAGTGGCCTGCATGCGTTGGTGAGCCTTGTCCAGAGTGCCCATCAGGTACTCGATGTGGTGTCCCACCTCATGGGCGATGACATAGGCCTTAGCAAGGCTCGAATTATCGCCCTTCACACCCAACTGGCGGTCCATGGTCTCGAAGAATGACAGGTCAAGATAAACATTCTGGTCACCAGAGCAATAGAAGGGGCCAACGGCTGCATTGCCCTGTCCGCAGGCAGTGCTTGTGCTGCCCGTGTAGAGTACTAAGGTGGGGGCAGGATATTCTCCGATACCATACTGCCTGAAAATCTCGGACCAGATGTCCTCGGTACTGGCAATTACCTGTTTAGCAAATGTGGCCAGTTCCTGTTCCTCCTGGCTGAATTCACCTCGCTGGATGGTCTCGTTCTGGAGCCCGATGTTACCAGCCTGTTGTAACACGTCGCCGATGCTACCACCCATCAGCAAGGTAATCAATCCTGCGATGATCAGTCCGCCAATGCCGCCCAGACCCACTTTGGTGCCTGTGCCCATACCACGGCGATCCTCAACATTTTCGCTCTCGCGTCTTCCGTCTAATTTCATAATGATAAGTTATTTTAATGTTAAAATTGTCTTCGCTATTTTAAATGGCAAATTTAATGTTTTTTTCAATATCCCATCATTTTTAATCACATTTTTCTTCAAATAACTATGGAATTGCAATCGATTTCAGCAGTCTATTGCAAAAACTAAGCCAAAATGATGGGAAAATTACCAGTTAAATAGTACCTTTGCATAGCTCACCAAAAAGAACTGACCGATTATGAGAAAGAAAAAGAATCTTGCGATTATCAACGATGACCCTTGGCTGGAACCCTACAGTGAGGCTATCAACGGGCGCCATCAGGATGCTGTGAACAAGATAGCCGAACTTACAGGCGGAACCGGCAAGCTTGTGGAGTTTGCTAACGCTTATAACTACTATGGTCTGCACCGTACAGAGGATGGCGGTTGGGTGTTCCGTGAATGGGCCCCCAATGCTACCGACATTTATCTCATCGGGCAGTTCAACGATTGGCGTGAATGTGCCCCCTATAAGATGAAACGTCTGGAAAATGGCAACTGGGAGATTAAACTGCCCAAGCGTGCCATGCGTCATGGTGACTTGTACAAACTTCGCGTCCACTGGCAGGGTGGGGAGGGAGAACGCATCCCAGCCTATGCCACGCGTGTGGTTCAAGACGAGAAGACCTACATCTTCTCGGCCCAAGTGTGGTCACCTGAGCAGCCCTATGAGTTCAAGGTCAAGGACTTTGTGCCCAACACCAAGCCGTTGTTGATCTATGAGTGCCACATTGGCATGGCCCAGAACCGCGAGGGCGTCGGCACTTACGAGGAATTCCGTGTGAACGTGCTGCCGCGCATCGTCGCCGACGGTTACAACGCCATCCAGATCATGGCCATTCAGGAACATCCTTATTACGGCTCATTCGGCTACCATGTGTCGAGTTTCTATGCCGCCTCGTCACGATTCGGCACCCCCGAGGAACTGAAGCACCTCATCGACGACGCTCACGCCCAGGGTGTGGCCGTCATCATGGATATTGTCCACTCCCATGCGGTGAAAAACGAGGTTGAGGGCTTAGGCTGCTTTGACGGAACGGGCGACCTCTACTTCTATGGCGACGGCAAGCGCGAGCACCCGGCTTGGGACTCCTTGTGCTTTGATTATGGCAAGAACGCCGTGCTCAACTTCCTGTTGTCCAACTGCAAGTTCTGGCTGGAGGAATATAAGTTTGACGGCTTCCGTTTCGATGGCGTGACCTCAATGCTCTACTACAGTCATGGTTTGGGACAGGCCTTTGGCAGTTATGACGACTATTATAACGGAGGCGAGGACACCAATGCTATCACCTACCTCACACTTGCCAATGAGTTGATCCACACCATCAATCCGCATGCCATCACTATTGCCGAGGAGATGAGCGGTATGCCAGGCTTGGCACGCACATTCAAGGATGGTGGTATCGGCTTTGACTACCGTATGGCGATGGGTATCCCCGACTACTGGATCAAGACCATCAAGGAACGCAAGGACGAGGAGTGGAAACCCACCTCGATCTTTTGGGAACTGACTAACCGCCGTGCCGACGAGAAGACCGTTTCCTACGCCGAGAGTCACGACCAAGCCCTCGTGGGCGACAAGACCATCATCTTCCGCCTCATCGACAAGGAGATGTACTGGCACATGATGACCGATGACCACGACGGAACCGTTGACCGTGGCATGGCGCTGCACAAGATGATTCGTCTGGTGACCGCTTCGCTCATCAATGGCGCTTACCTCAACTTCATGGGCAACGAGTGGGGACATCCCGAGTGGATTGACTTCCCCCGCGAGGGTAACGGCTGGAGTTACAAGTATGCTCGCCGCCAGTGGGACCTCGTGGACCGTGAGGACTTGAAATACCAGTTCCTCAACAACTGGGACAACGATATGATTCACCTCATCGGTGGCGTGAAGAACTTCCAGCAACTGCCTGTGCGCAAACTTTGGGACAAGGATGATGACCAGGTGCTGGCCTATATGCGCGGCAATCTCGTGTTTGTCTATAACTTCAGCCCCACCGAGTCCCACGTGGATTATCCCATGCTGGCGCCCGAGGGCGAGTACGAGGGCGTCTTTGACAGTGACAATGCCCGCTATGGAGGCTATGGGAACATTGATGGCGATGTGAAGCATTTCACCGAGTATGACGGCCTGTATGCCGATGCCCATTTGGGATGGCTCAAACTCTACCTGCCTGCCCGCAGCGCCCAGGTGTTGCGCCTGAAGGCTCCACGACGAAAGGCTACAGCCCGAAAACCGACAGCAAAGAAAAAATAACCATTACGACGGCTCCAAGACATTTAGGTTTTGGAGCCGTATTTTTAGGAATCTGCTAGCAAAAACGGGATAAATATTTGGAATTGTCAGTTAACCCTATTATCTTTGCCAATAATTAAGGGCAGGATATGGAAGTTGATCCTGAAAGTTTTTTAATGCGAATTTAGCTAAAGAGCCAATTTCACGAGAAAGCAATTATTTGATAAATTCGCATAATTCGCATTAGCCCCGCAGGGGCCAGGACGATAACTATATCTTTGCCAATAAATAAACTGTTGTAATCAATGTTGCGGAAGCGTTTGCCCGTTTCAGGTGCCTGAATGGCAGAGGGGCAAATCAGTTCACGTTTCCCTTGTATATTCATTAGTCGCCATTGAGGACTGCATTGGCCATAATTGATGATATGAAAACACGTAATTACTTACTCAAATCAATCCTCTTGTTGATTGTTGTGTTCTGCACGTCGACGACTGCATTGGGCCAGCGTGTCAGTTCTCCAGCAAAGTTTACTGAGGATGGGGCCCAAGAGGTGAAACTCAAGGCCAGAACTATGGTGCCGATGGCTCCGCAGCCTGGTGACGCGAACTGCGATGCACAAGTGTCCATCGCCGACGTGAGTGTGCTGATTGATATGTTGTTAGAAGGCACAACTGGGTATTTTTCGGGCGCCGACGCCAATCAAGATGGTGAGGTCACCATTGCCGATGTGAGTGTTCTCATCGATATGCTATTGGACGGCTCAACAAACTATAGTTATGACAAAGCCTTGAATGACCTGAACGAAATCTACCGCTCGATGCGCACTGCTGGCTGGTCCACCACGGGAAACTGGCATCAATGTTTCGGCATCAGCGCCTATAACCTGATGGCCGAGGTCATGGGCGATGACATGATTATGGGAGCTCAGGGTTCAGGTTGGTTCTGGTTTGATGCTACCTATAACTTAAAGAATCGTTACACTTCATCCAGTTGGCGTAGCTATGACCTGTGGACCGCCTATTACACATGGATTGCCAATGCCAACTACATCCTTGAGGCCTCACAATCGATGACAGGAACGTCAAGTGAGTTAAACTATATCAAGGGTCAGGCCTATGCCATCCGCGCCTATAGTTACTTCATGCTTGCCCAGTCGTTTGCACGCACCTATAAGGGCCATGAGAGTGACCCCTGTGTGCCCTTGTTCACTGGGGTGGCCTTCAATGGTTCAACGGGCGCACCCCGTTCGACCGTGGCCCAAGTCTATAATCAGATTAATGCCGACATCAATCAGGCAGTCTCGTTGCTGAATGGTACAACGCAGTTGGTGCCTGACCACATCGGCTATGCAGTGGCATTGGGTCTCAAGGCGCGCATAGCTCTGGTTAAGGAAGATTGGAGCACAGCCTACAGCGCTGCCGTAAGCGCTATTACCGCTAGTGGTAAGGCCATTCAGGACGTGGATGCGTTCATGGGTGTGAATGATGCTCATGCAGGCAACGTGATGTGGGGTGCTGATATTCCTACGGAAGAGGTGGGTATGTATGCCTCGTTTTTTTCTCACATGGTCACCACAAAGGGATATGGTGCACGTGCTCCCAAGATGATATCCCTCTGGCTGTATGACAAGATGAGTAGCACCGATGCCCGCTTGGCTTGGTGGAGAGCCAATGATACTGGAATTGGCCCCAATAATGGCTATGTGCAGCAGAAGTTTGCCATTGTTGATGGGACCGAGTGGGATGGCGACTACATCTGGATGCGTGTCGAGGAAATGTACCTCACTGCCGCTGAGGCTGCATGCCGCAGCAATCAGCCCACCGCGGCCAAGAATTACCTGACGCAGTTGATGGCTAAGCGTGACCCCAACTACTCTTGTACCAAGACTGGTACCGCATTGGGCACTTTAACCACCGATGAAACCGGCTCGCTCCTTGAAGAAATCCTGATTCAACGCCGCATCGAGTTGTGGGGCGAGGATGGCCGCATCTACACCATCCGCCGCCTGCGTCAGGGCTTCCAGCGCACCGAAGAGGATGGCTGGCCCGCAGACTTGCAGTTAGCAAGCCGTTCACTGCAGGATCCCGAGAGCTATCCTTGGGTATTGACGATTCCATATACTGAGTTTATGGAAAGCGATAACATGAGCATCAACTATGACCAGAATCCGTTGGGCGATTATCCCGATGGTAGCGGCATCTCTACTGGAGAACAGAATGTGTCGTTCTCTCAGGCTGAATATCATATCAATACGGCAGCTAGTTCGTTTGAATACACATTGACGTTGACTCGTTCCACAACCAGCGGTCAGTATGCTGTGCCGATTAATGTGACCAATTCCAACGTATTGAGGGCAAGTACGGTAGTTATTTTCCATGATGGTGAGAATACTGCCGAAGTCACCGTTACAGGTTCCTACTTAGAACTCGGAAGAACCTATACTTGTACACTGAGCCTTTCACCTTATGACATCAATAATGGTTCCATGAGCGGGCGAATCCTCTCGACCAATGTCGAGGTCAAGTGCGAGAATGGAAATCCTGCAGGCCAGCATATCTCTTTTGGGGCCGCGTCCTACCAAGGCATCTGCACCAACCGCTATGACTGTTCGGTTTGGGTTACTCTGACGCGTCAAGTTTCACAAGGCGACTATCGGGCTGTATTGTCGTTAGAAACCACAGCCGACAATATTAATATTGGGGACGGAAATGCCTTATTCAGGGATGGTGAACTCACAACTCAGGTCGAAGTTTATTGTTACAATATCTCGCCCATGGACACCTATTCTTGTGTGCTCAAACTCTCGAATGCTGACATTGCGACGGCAATTCCAGGACAGCCTCAAATCACTTCAACCGAAATTACTTTCAAGGGTCTAATGGCCGCTGAATGGGAAGATGCTGGAACATGTACTTTTACTGACTACACTTGGGAGGAAAGTGGCTACAGTGCTAGCAATGTCCCGGTTCTGAAAATGGAAGGTACTAATACCTATTGTATTTATTCTCCGTTGGCTTATGCTTACCCGAGTAACTACGCCGAAGGCCAGGGAGATACCGCCAACTGGGTATTTACGCTGAACGATGATGGTAGCATCAGTGTTGATGATGGTCCTTCGCTCAACTATTGGGGTTACTATGCTTATTGGATGAATAATTATCCTCAATACTGCTACATAACAAAAGATGGCAACACCTATGACGTTAACTTCATATTGGAAAAAGATGGTACTTATTATAGTGGAGGTCACTTTGTGTTCACTTGGGAGAGATAGTGAATGAAGTACCGAATATCTAATAAAAGTGGGCTCCCGTGCTGTTTGGGAGCCCACTTTTATTATTCACATGAGGCTGTTGTGGGTGGAGTAGTGGCGGTGTCCTTGGGTGGCACGGGACGCCACAGGTAGAGTTTGTCGCTGGGGCGGATTTTCTCGGGTACAGCGATGGAGAAGTGCTCGCCCTTGACGGTTTTTTCCACGGGCTTGAGATCGACGCGGATCTCTTCGATGGTCAGGGGGATGGCACCCGTGGTGGGGCCGATAATCCAGGCTTCGTCGCCCACATGCAGTTCACCAGCCTCCATGAGGAACTCGGCAACCCCCAGTTTGCTGTAATAGCGGATGCCCTTAGCGGCATAGACTTTGACCCTAGTCGCGCTGGAGCCATATTTGGCCGACCATTCGCCCAGGCGCTGTCCCATATAGTAACCGTCCCAGAAGCCTCGGTTAAAGACCTTGGCGAGGCGCTCGGTCCACTCGCCGATGCGTTCCTCACTGTAACTGCCGTCACAGATGGCCCGTAACGCTTCGTCATAACACCCCACGACGGTGCGCACATATTCGGGTCCCCTGGCTCGGCCCTCAATCTTGAAGACTGTCACGCCAGCATCCACCATCTTGTTGAGGAAGTGGATGGTTTTCAGGTCCTTGGGCGACATGATGTACTTGTTCTCGATGGCGAGTTCATCGCCGTTCTCGCGGTCGGTGACGATGTAGCCTCGGCGGCAAATCTGGCGGCAGGCACCGCGGTTGGCGCTGGTGTTCTCTTGGTGCAGGCTCATGTAGCACTTGCCCGACACAGCCATGCACAGTGCGCCGTGACAGAACATCTCGAGCCTCACGTGGTCGCCGTGCGGCCCTCTTACGTCATTTCGTTCGATGAAATCGGTGATTTTGGTTACCTGTTCCAGGTTGAGCTCACGGGCGAGCACCATGACGTCGGCCCACTGGGCATAATAGCGCACTGCCTCGCTATTGCTCACGTTGACCTGGGTGGAGATGTGCACCTCCACACCGATGCTGCGGGCAAACAGGATGGTTGCCATGTCGCTGGCGATGATGGCGCTCACGCAGGCATCGCGGGCGGCAGTGACGATTTGGCGCATGTAATCCATGTCCTCGTCATAGACGATAGTGTTCACCGTCAAGTAACTCTTCATGCTGTGCTCGTGGCACCACTGGGCGATGGTGTGCAGGTCCTCGAGTGTGAAATTCACGCTGGAGCGAGACCGCATGTTCAGCCCCTCAATGCCGAAGTAGATGGCGTCGGCACCACCCTGATGGGCGGCATATAGCGATTCCCAAGAGCCCACAGGGGCCATTATTTCAAAATCAGTCCGATTCATAGTGTTATTGTAGTTCTAGATATTCTAGATAATCTAGATGTTCTAGAGGTTTTAAAAAAAATGTTTATCTCTCCTTCTTGCCCGTCAGGATGCCCTTGATGTCATAGAGTTTGTTCAGGGCTTCCATGGGCGTGAGGTTATTGATGTCGATGGTGAGGATTTCGTCGCGTATCTGGCTCAGCACGGGATCATCGAGCTGGAATATCGACAACTGGTAGCCCGAGCGGCTGCTGGCGACGTCACCAAGGTCTTTGGTCACGGCTCCCTCGCTGCGGTTGTTGGTCTCCAACTGCTTGAGTACTTCGTTGGCCCGTTTGACAATGGTGGGCGGCATACCTGCCAATTTCGCCACGTGGATACCGAAGCTGTGTTCGCTGCCGCCCTTGACCAATTGGCGGACAAACACCACCTTGCCGTTGATTTCCTTGACGCTCACGTTATAGTTCACGATGCGCTTAAAGGACTTCTCCATCTCATTCAACTCATGGTAATGGGTGGCGAACAGGGTCTTGGGCCGTGTGGCGTGCTCGTGGATGTGCTCGACGATGCTCCAAGCGATGGAGATGCCGTCGTAGGTGCTCGTGCCCCTGCCCAATTCATCGAACAGGATGAGACTCCGCTGGCTCATGTTGTTGAGGATGGCAGCGGCCTCGGTCATTTCGACCATGAAGGTGGACTCTCCTAGCGAGATGTTGTCGCTGGCGCCCACACGGGTAAAAATCTTGTCCACGATGCCGATGCGCGCCTGCTCGGCTGGCACAAAGCTGCCCATCTGCGCCATCAGGGTGATGAGCGCCGTCTGGCGCAGCAGCGCCGACTTACCGGCCATGTTGGGTCCCGTGATGATCATGATCTGCTGGTCATCGTTACTCAGGCGAATGCTGTTGGGCACATAGGTCTCGCCTGGCGGCAACTGGCACTCGATGACAGGATGGCGGCCCATGGCGATGTCGATGTCCAGGCTGTCGTCGAGCACGGGACGGTTGTAGCGGTTTTCCATCGCCACACGCGTCAAGGCATTGAGGCAATCGAGCTGGGCGATGATGGCGCTATCGTTCTGGATGGCAGGAATATACTCGGTCACCGCGGTCACCAGTTCGTTGAACAGGCGACCCTCGATAATCAGTATCTTCTCCTCGGCACCCAGTATCTTCTCTTCATATTCCTTCAACTCCTGTGTCACATAGCGCTCGGCGTTGACAAGCGTCTGCTTGCGTATCCAGTCCACCGGCACCTTGTCCTTGTGGGTGTTGCGCACCTCGATATAGTAGCCGAACACGTTGTTGTAGGCAATCTTCAGGCTGGGAATGCCTGTCTTGTCGCTCAACGACCGTTGCATGGCCACCAGATAATCCTTGCCGCTGCTAGAGATGTCGCGCAGTTCGTCGAGTTGGGCGTCCACGCCGCGGCAGATGATATTCCCGCGATTGGTCTGGTTGGGGGCATCGGGGTTGATTTCGCGCTCGATGCGGTCACGGATCAGGGCGCATGGGTTCAACTGTTCGCCCAGGTTGCGCAGCACCTCGCAGGGCGACTGCGAGCAGTATCGTTTCATGGGCTCGATGGCTTGCAGCGCGCTCTTGAGTTGAACCAGTTCGCGCGGCGTGATGCGTCCCACGGCAGCTTTGGACGTGAGTCGCTCGAGGTCGCCAATGAGTTCCAGCCGCTCCTTAATCAGTTCGCGTCCATCGGGGTCGCGCATGAAGTGCTCCACCACGTCCAGGCGGCGGTTGATGGCTTTAGGGTCCTGTAATGGGAACAGCACCCAACGGCGCATCATGCGGCCACCCATAGGCGAGATTGTACGGTCGATGACATCTAGCAGAGACTTGCCATCATCGCTCATGGGCGCCACCAGTTCCAAATTGCGGATGGTGAATTTGTCCAGACGCACATAACGCTCGGCCTCGATTCTCGACAGGTGGGTGATGTGTCCCAACTGGGTGTGTTGGGTGATATCCAGATAGTGGAGGATAGCACCGCTGGCGATAACGGCATTGTCCATGCTCGTGATGCCGAATCCCTTGAGGTTATGGGTCTCAAAGTGCTTCAACAGGCGGTCATTGGCCGACTCAATGGTAAATACCCAATCCTCCAGCTCAAAGGTGAGGTACCTTGATGAGAACGTGGCGGCAAAGCGCTGACGGTTGCTACGCTCGATGAGCACCTCCTTGGGGGAGAAATTCACTAACAGTTTGTCGATATACTCCTCGCTGCCCTCGGCTGTGAGAAATTCGCCCGTGCTGATGTCGAGAAAGGCCACGCCAATCATCTTCTTGCCGAAGTGTACCGCGGCCAGGAAGTTGTTCTCCTTGCGGTCGAGCATCGTGCCGCCCACGACCACGCCAGGCGTCACCAGCTCGGTGATGCCGCGCTTCACGAGCTTCTTGGTGAGTTTGGGGTCCTCCAGTTGGTCACAGATGGCGACACGCTTACCGGCTCGCACGAGTTTAGGCAGGTAAGTGTCCAGGGCGTGATGGGGAAAGCCAGCCATCTCGGTCGAGGCCGCCGCACCGTTGCTGCGGCGCGTGAGTGTGATACCCAAAATCTCGCTAGCGGTCACGGCGTCCTGCAGGTAAGTCTCATAGAAGTCACCTACACGAAACAATAGTATTGCGTCGGGATGCTTGGATTTCATCTCGACGAACTGTTTCATCATCGGCGTTTTCATCGGGTCTTGTGCCATCTTGTCTGCAAGAGTTTATTCTAACTTGCAAAGGTAATGATTTTGCCTCAAACCATGGCCTTGGCGGCGGGATTATTTGTTAAAATTGTGAAGGTTGCCAAAATTGTTGTACCTTTGCCCTTCAATAACGAAAAAACTCATCTAAAAATTAAGATAAGACAATGAATTTTGTAGAAGAACTGAAATGGCGCGGCATGATCAATGACATCATGCCTGGCACCGAGGAGCAACTGAACAAGGAAATGACCAGCGGATATGTGGGCATCGACCCGACGGCCGACTCGCTGCACATCGGACACCTGGTGGGCATCATGATGCTCAAGCACCTGCAGCGTGCGGGCCACCGTCCCATCGCGCTGATTGGTGGCGCGACGGGCATGATCGGCGACCCCTCGATGAAGTCCCAAGAGCGCAAACTCATCGACGAGGAGACGCTGCGTCACAACCAGGAGTGCATCCGCCAGCAACTGGCCAAGTTCCTGGACTTTGACAGCGACGCCCCCAACCACGCCATCGTGGTGAACAACTATGACTGGATGAAGGATTTCACTTTCCTGAGCTTTATTCGTGATATCGGCAAGCACATCACCGTGAACTACATGATGGCTAAGGACAGTGTGAAAAAGCGCCTGGCAGCCAATGCCGACCATGGCATGTCGTTCACCGAGTTCTCTTACCAGTTGCTGCAGGGCTACGACTTCCTGCATCTCTACGAGAATGAGGGCTGCAAGTTGCAGATGGGCGGTAGCGACCAGTGGGGCAACATCACCACGGGTACCGAGCTCATTCGTCGCATGAACGGCGGCGAGGCCTACGCCATTACCTGTCCGCTGATTACCAAGGCCGACGGTGGCAAGTTCGGCAAGACCGAGAGCGGCAACGTGTGGCTCGATCCCAAGCGCACCTCGCCCTACAAGTTCTATCAGTTCTGGATTAACGTGAGCGATGCCGACGCCGAGAAATATATCAAGATCTTTACCGACCTGTCTCAGGAGGAGATTGCCGGTCTCGTTGCCGAGCAGGAGAAAGATCCGGGCCTGCGTCCCTTGCAGAAGCGCCTGGCCAAGGAAATCACCACGATGGTTCACTCGGCCGAGGAATATGAGAATGCTGTCGAGGCTTCACAGATCCTGTTCTCCAACAAGGCCAAGGACACGCTCCACAAGATCGACGAGGAGACGCTGCTGAGCGTGTTCGAGGGCGTGCCCACCTTTGAGGTTCCCCGCAGCGCCATCGACGAGGGCACTCCGCTCATCTCGCTGCTGACCGATGCTGCTGCCGTCTTCCCCAGCAAGGGCGAGATGCGCAAGCTGACCCAGGGCGGCGGTGTGAGCATCAACAAGGAGAAGCTTGCTGACCCCAACATGCCCGCCAGCGCCGACATGCTGCTCAACGGCAAGTACATCCTTGCCCAGAAGGGTAAAAAGAATTACTACCTGCTCATTGTCAAGTGATTTGACAATCTTGTCGCAAAAAAAAGCGAGAAAAAGGTTGCAATTCAAAAAAAAGCAGTAATTTTGCACCGCAATTAGAGAATGCAGGCTGCGTCTCAGCCATTGAAGTAAACTTCATGGCATTCGACTTGCACCGCATTTTGGACGGGCAACTGTCCAGTTGACACGAGGATTGCCTTGTAGTGTAATGGTAACACAACGGTTTTTGGTGCCGCATTTCCTGGTTCGAGTCCGGGCAAGGCAACCACAAGAAAAGGAGTTGACACGTTCAGCTCCTTTTTTGTTTACATACCCTTTTAGGCGTTAGGCGGGGCTGACGCGGGGTTTTTCAAACAACAGGAACAACGGTGAACAACTAAAACAACTTTTTATTTTATAAATAGCTGTTAATTAATAAGTTGTATTTATTGTCTTTCTTGTCGTTTAAATTCTTGTTGTTTGAGTTGTTGTTTGTTGTAGATGTTGTTTGAAAATAAACTCAGAAATCCTTATAATCCGCTTAATCCGCCGAAAGAAGAAGCCCGCCGGAGGCGGTGGACGCTACCAGCGGGCTTGACTCAAAATGTGCCTTTCCAGAAACCTATGCATACTATTTTGAATGATTTTCTCCCTCACTTCGTTTGAACCCTGGGGCTTGCCCGGGGCACAAGGTAAAATGCAGTAATGTAGTGTCAAGCCGCAGGGAGACGGGACGGCTCTATTGATTAGTTGGCTGATAACAGTTTGTCGATCAGGGAGGACACGTCGCCGATGGTAACGCTGCCGTCGCCGTTCACGTCATAGCTGTGCTTGAACATCGGGGTGCTCTCCAGCAGCAGGTCGATCAGGGCCGACACGTCGGCGATCGTTACGGTGCCGTCACCGTTCACGTCGCCCTCTTCCTCATGATAGCGCATGCCCTTGTAGATGATTTCGCCGTCCTTGATGACGTGGCTCAGGCCCCAGTACTCCTGATGGTCGGCATCGGGGTCGGGTTTGCGGGTGAACGGCGTCAGCAGGTCGCCCAGGTCGCGGCTGTCAAAGCCGATGCCCTCAGTGATGTAGGCCAGCGGCTCACCGTTGTCGTCCAGGTAGGCATAGCGGCGGCAGGTCATCCCTTCGATCGTCAGCGGCTCCACCTCCACGAAGTTCTCGCGGTTCAGGTAGTCACCGCGCTGGTTAAAGATATGGTAATTCACCGTATTGGTCATTTGCACGGCGGAGTGCGTTTCACTGAATTGGTACATTGCATACCAACCAGAGAATGGAGACCCATAGCCCATCATATTACGCCCCTCTTCTACCACTTTTTCGAATGCAGGGTTATTATATACATAATAACTGTGGCGAACATCATCGTCATAACCATACATCTCAAAGTTGGCGGATAAAACCGCCGTTGACAAATCCAGGGCGCTTCCTGTATAATAATAGCATCTCGGATGATTTCTATAATTAACACCATTGAACTCGTAGGAATAGTAATAACGTGTCGTGTCTCCGTTATCTATGGTGACATGTTCGTTGACCCATTTAACACCTTCACGAGCAAGAGGCAAAATAGGTTCTATCATGCCACTCGGATTGACGTTATTGCTTTCAGAACTGTATATTACCTCTCCGTTTTCCACAACATGAACCAGTTTTACATAGTTCAATGTATATTTCTGTATTGCAATAGGATAAACCTTGCTTAAACCATCATACCCAACTCCCTCAATAAAGCAGAAATTGTTGAAGCTGATAAAGCGTCTAGCACTCTTGCCTCCTACTGTCGTCATATCAGGTATCAGCGAGCACCAATAGTAGGAGGGTTTCTCCAGCCAACCCTCAACAAATTCCACTGGATTGTTGAAATCATACAGGATGAACTCCTCACCGGCGGCGATTTTCTCCATCATGGACTGATTTCCTTCGATGCCGACAGGACATTCAGGATAGGTCTTACCGTCCGGGACAATGCCATAGACCACCTTGTTATCCTCACGTAAGTAAACAGGAATCGTGTCGTCTTCCCAGTTGATCTCCTCTCCGCTGTACTTGTGCATGACCTTGTAAGTCTTGCCGTTGATCTCGGCATCGCCTTTCATCTCAAGAGTGAAGGTATGTTTCCAGAAAGGCTCCTCATTGAAAATATAGACCCATTTGACACCCTCGCGAACGAAGGGAACATACTCGTAATCCTGGGCCACCATCTGAGTCATACCCAGCAATGAGAGCATTAAAAACATTATTATCTTTTTCATAATTTTTTGTGTTAAAGTGTTAGTAAAAATTTTTCTGGTTAATACTTTTTTCCACAAATTTAGGATGGATGATTGCAATCATGCAAACAAAATGGCAATGAAAAAAAGTCACATCAGTCACATTTTTGTAGTTGATTGTATATTAGCACTTTATGTATATTTTGTGTGTATAGAAGGGCAAAAAAAGACAACAAAAATGCCAAAATCGAGGTCATTTTTGCAATAAATGTGACCCAAAAAGTCAAAATGTGACTGTAAAAATTATTGTTTTCTGTAAGGCCGTATCAGTCCATGCTGGCTATTAAACCATCCAAATAATCCTGAAGAGGCATGTCAATTCCCATCTTGCTAGCAATGGTTTTTCGTTTGTTAAAGACGTACCTAGGGGAATAATTCATGATAATGGCAATCTCCAAGTGAGAAAATCCGCAACAACAGAGTTCAATGAATCGAAGGTCTTTCTCAGCAAAACCATAGGTCTGTTCAAGGTTTGAAATAAGCCCATAATGCTTCTTGTCTAACGATGTTCTCAATTCGGCCCAGAAGTCATCATTAGCAACATCAACGATCGTGTCCTTGATTTGTCGCGCCAATTGTGTTGTTGAGTGTTTCTGTGTCTCTTTGATGTCAGCAGACTTCATCAGCATCACGAGATTATTGAGCAAACGCTCTATTACACCATTTTTGGCATCTAGTTGGCTGACCAGTTCTTCATGCCTATTTAGTCTGGTGTTTTCGAGTTCCCTGATGATGGCTTTAGTGTTGCGGATGCGGCGCAGATAAGCCAACGTCAGCAACGCGATAACGATGACAGCGATGAGTGATATTCCCATCATCATCCATTGTAAATGGCTGATTTGGGATAAATAGCTGGTATGTTGGCGATGGTTAAAGGTGTTTTCGATCTGTTGAATCTGGTACTTCTCCTTGCTGTTAGAGATTGAGTCCGAAACTTGATGGGACAGCACATCATAATGGCTGCTAAGGGCGGTGTCTCCCTCTAATCTGCATATATCAGACATAATCAAATATTTCCTTGTCTGCACCTGGTTGAGATTGGTCATTCCAGCATTTTCGGTCACCAAATCAAGATAATATCGGGCAGAATCAGGCATTCCGCTGTAAACATAGATGTCGGCTAAATCAAGCAGGAGGTCATGGTTCACATAGTCACGATAATCGTTAAGGCAATGCATGGCAATTAGCTTGGCTCTAGCAACAGACCTGCCCTCAAAAGAGAGCTGGCGGCATAACAATTCCTGGCACAGAAAGTATTTGAGACTATCATTAAGATTTATTGCCAGTTGTATAGCTTGATTCAACAGTCGCTCAGCGTCGCCTTTGTGCGTAATACCGCTACAACCCGCCATACATATAAGGCTAGACAGCTGTAAAGGTTCGTTACCAGCTAACTTGTAATATTTCAATGCTTGATTATACTTGTCATAGCATATCTGTGGATCGGCATAGTAGTTTCGATACAATGCGGCTATTCTTGTGTTGATCTGGCCCAGGTTGGTGTAGTCTTTCTCATCGGCGGCGGCTTCGGCGGTCTTGTAGTAGAACATGGCGCTATCGACTTGGCCCAGTTCTTCCATCACGGCGCCCTTGTAGAGGTAGGCGCGGGTGAGCTTTTCCCGTTCGCCGCTGTGGGAGCGGTAATAGCCCATGGCGCAGGTGATGACACTGTCGTCGCTGGCGGTGATCTCTTGATAAGCCTTGTAACGGGCCTGGGTCAAGAGCAGGTCCTGGTAGGCGCGGTCGCCCTCGGTGGCAAGGCTGTCGGCGTTGACCGCCTCGACAAGCGTGAGGGCACTGTCGGGGTTGTCGTGCATCAGGCTGTCGGCCGCCGTGAGCCGCCCGTCGTAATGGTGTATACCACCACAACCCGTGACCAACGCCACGAGGAGGACTATAAACAAAGACAGTGTGAACCTTTTATCCATTCTATTTTAAAAAATGATATAGATTATCGACTGCAAAGATAGTTATTTTTTTTGGATAAGGCGTTAGGTTTGTTTTAGGTTTTAGGCGTTAGGTTTTAGGTTTTAGGGGGGGCATCCGCGGGGTTTTTCAAACAACAGGAACAACGGTGAACAACTAAAACAACTTTTTTTTATAAATGGCTGTTAATTAATAAGTTGTTTTTATTGTCGTTTAATATTCTTGTTGTTTGAGTTGTTGTTTGTTGTAGATGTTGTTTGAAAAAA
>CACYGX010000004.1 GCA_902774055.1 uncultured Bacteroidales bacterium | reverse complement strand
ACGATGTGATTTGAGCCGCTCTCTACTTCGTGCTTCATCCATCTATGTCATTGCATAAAAGCCGTGTCGTTTTATCGGCACGGCTAATTTACGGTATTTCTTGCTTATGACTACGATATAAGCAGAAACATCATCAACGGAGGGATTTGAACATGCGGTTGATGCACTTCTGTTTCTGTTCCAGGTTGGGATGGACATAGAGATCGAGCGTCGTGCCGATGTTGGCGTGGCCCAATATGACGCTCACGGTCTTGTAGTCGCAGCGGCCCGCACTAACTTTGCATCGGAAAAAATTGTACATGAGCGACAGGCGGCAAGGGCAATGATGACATTTTGTTTCATCAATGCGGCTTCACGGTATCATTCCTCTCCCGTCAAGCAGAGGGCCGTGCATAAAGACATAAAAAGTGGACGGCCACGCCCACTACCTTGAAGGCAAACCACCGCCTCCCGGCGGTTGGTATGCGAAAAAAGCCCCGGCAACGCCGAGGCTCAGATTTGAATGACAAAATTAAAAATTCATTGTAGCCAAAACCAACTGTGAGGCCGTGCATTGTCCGTTTGTGGGGCAGATTCAACGGATGACCCATGATGACTACGTTACGCACATTGCTATATACATCCATGTTGCTCCACGTGTAGCCTGCCCACACTTGACATCGGTCGATGTCCAACGCCACGGCTGGTTTGAGGTGGAAGAAGCAGCCTGTTCCACCATGGTTTTTCTCGTATTCCTTTGGCTGCTCTACATAAGTACCCGGTTGGTTGGGAATAGTGATATAGCCTACCTTGCCATTTGTCGGGAACGGTAGAGATATGCCGGCATCGGCTTTGAGCGACAGTTGCAGGTCGCCGTCAGTGTTACGCCACAAGGCTGGACTTTGCAGTTGGATGCCTGTGTTCAGCCACAAGGCATTATCCACATTATCGGTTTTCACCAGCATATTTCCCACACTAAAAGAGCGTTCTCCGCTGGTGAAATTTGAGGCTAAGCCTAATGATGCTTTCACACCCACATATTTGATTGGACGGTAATTGATACCCAGTTCAAGCCCCCAATCAAGCGTGTTGTAAGTAGAAACTTCAATGCTGGCTTGCCAATGACGCATAGGCTCTTCGGATGTTTGGGCGTTGGACGTAAAGGATAATATACCTATCGCCAAAGCAGTTAATCTTATTTTGAAGTGAAGCTTCATTGTATCGTCTGATTTAGTGGAGCCAAAATAATTTTTCGCCATCAAAACTGTAACAGCCACCTCCATTTTGCTGTAACAGTCCCCCCGTTTTTTCAATAGTTCCGTTACCTAAAAATTCATTTCATGATGGTTTTTTCATTTTTTATCCTTTGTTTGTTAGTATTACTTCTTTAATCCCAACTTCTCCACATTCATCAGAAGTTTGACATTAGGTGATTCAAACTCCCATCGTGGTACTATACTCTGCGCATTTTGCTTAATGTAAGCATACAATGTTTTGAAGTCATCAAGACCATCATATCCGAAAATCACCTTTATCCTGTCCAGATAGTTGTTTGATTCGGCACGCGCAAATATCTCAAATGGACGTCTCTGATTACAGGCATATAGTATACTATGGGGGAACCAACGGCTAAACCTGCTCTCATCAGGCTTATGCGCGAGATGATACAACCACGCCACGAAATCAGCCTGACAAATATTTTCCATCGAAAGGGCTGGACATGATTCCATCCTATCATTAACAATTTTTGCTTGTAATGAATAGTAGCGCTGCGAAGCATACTGATTTTCGTTATATGTAGTGTACAGAAAGTGTTCAAACTCTCTGTAGGTATAGGTAGCATCATACTCCGTATTACCCAGTTCGTTATAAAATGACGTGTTAAACAGGTCTGCTACCGCAACAAAGCATTCGTTTTTGAGAAGAATAGCGATGAAACATAACATTAGCTCATATTCAATAAACTTCATATTATCCTCTTCCTCTTGATACACATACGTCACTTCGCGTCTCACCTTTGTATAAAGATGAATACTCTCGAAGAAACGCATATAACTATCAAAGGTTGCTTCTATCAAGTCATTCCTACATACATTTTTCAGTAACTCTAGCCACTCATCACGATAAGGCACAAAATCCTTTATGCTCGTTATAAATTGATCATAGTAATCTGAATGATTATCACATGAAGGTAGTTGAAAAGATTGGAGATTCTCAGAGAATGTGTCCAAATATTCCCGAACAGCACCTGCAGCATTCATCCTACCTTCTACAACAAAAGAGATAGCTCTTCTATATGAGGCTGTTGTTCCTAATGTTTTCTTGTTATCAGCAAGGATGTAATCAGGCACACGTCCCAATTTTGGTTTCACAAACAAAGGCTTGTTATATATCCATCGAACAAGCTCCTCAATCTTCTGTGCATACTTGTTTGGGTCGGTGAAGTCTATGTACTTACGCGAGCCATAGTAAACTGGCAGGTAAGGTTTGCCTGTATCTTCGTTCACCTCAAATGCAGCAACAACGAATTTGTTCTCATTACTCTGCTGCTCATAGACCCTTCTTGATATAATCTGCGCCTCCGTGCCAGCACCACCTTTACGCTTGTCAGACTTCTCGGAGTACATTTTATCACAGATTATCAGAACCTTCTGAATTGAAGGATCCGACACCATTTGTTCCATGAACACATCTGCATCATCCCCTTCTTTCAGGTCCCATTTGTCTAGAATCACATCAATACCACTCTCAACAAGTTCCGTCGCAATATTCAACACCCTTTGTTCATGTTCAGGTGTTGTCCAACTATATGATATAAAAACTTTTGGATTTTCCATTATTATTTTAATATAATAAGTTTCGCGCGAGTTTACGATCCTCACAAAGGCCCAATCGTCAAATGATGATATTTACATCTATATGCCAACACTTACTGGTGATATAATTTGTTTTATAACTTGTCATTCTAACTTCTTATGTTCTCCCATCAGCCTAGCGAGTTCCAAGAAGGTATAATTCCTTCCCGAAGAAAGTTTCTCTTCCATTGATCTATCGGCATTAACCATCGCCTTTTCAAAGCTACCAGCATTTCGCTCAAAGTAACTATGAAGTCTTTTGCACTTAATGAAGAAATCTATCGTTCCGACACTCTGCTCATCTGTTCTGGTCATTGAACAACGGATTCTGATTTTAGTAAAAATGTGAGATATCGTGGAAGAACATCAAGATATTAATTCCTGTTCATCACACTTTCTGCCAGCAGATACACTCGTGTACCGAGAGTTTGTGGCCAACGGTCAGTGGAATTCTTATCCAACGCTCTTGCTCGCTCTATTGCGGTCTCTACATGCTCTATCAGCATTTGAGCATCATATGATGACTCATGATAGGAACCCATCTCCTGACGCAACCGAATCTTTAGATATGGATCTGCACTCTTCGTCCTTCGGCGATTCTCCATCCATAGTTGTTGCTCCTCCGGTGCAAGCAAAGAAGCATCCACCAGATGCAGCAACAGCCAAAGCTCGATGCAAGGATTACTCAGGGCTACATGCATAAACTCATCCTGGGCACATTCCATGGCAACACGCGACAGCATCGCTTCGGTCCAACGATCTCTATCTACCACCAACCAGAGCTCATCATCAGACTCCAGTGCATACTGCCCTTTATAATCGTTAAGTTGCTTCAATACATGCTCTGGACTGGAGTTGTTCTGTTCATTTTCACTCCTTTCTAATATATGTACATGCACGCGAGGGTTGGTATATTCTTTTGCCAAGGCTTTGAAATATATTCGTTCGGTGTCTTTGCCCTCAGAGGCTATGACTATCAGGCGGGCGTCACGAAATGCCTCACGACGTTCGCGTATCAAACTATTCCTGTTTCGCATCGTCCCAATGAATATTGTCCAACTCACCAAAAAACGGAATCGCACCGTAGCGACCATTTAGATAACCTTTCTGTACATTCTCTCTTGGTTTGTATTCACAGAGCGAAGATAAATGACTTTCTCCTTTTTTATCCTTTTCAACAAACCATACCTCGTCTTGACGGATGGGAGCAGTAGAAAGCAGGCTTGACTCATGGGTTGTGCATATCAACTGCATATGCGAATCTCCTCGAAGCAGACTATCGTACATCTCCAACAACTTCAATGTCAGCATGGGATGCAGGCTCCTGTCTATCTCGTCAACAACATAGACTGCGTCGTTAGCACGCATATCAATAAGCATTGGTATGAAGTCAAACAGGCGTGAAGTTCCATCAGACTCTTCAAACATCTCAAATATATAATCCGAATCACTGTCTTCCTTCTTGTGGATAGTTTTCAACTCATACCATTTCATATTTCTCGACTCATCCTTTTCTGCAAAGATAAAACGACTCTCGTTGTGAATCATTATACCAGTTTTTGCTCCCTTACTTTCAAGAATTTCTTCAATTTTCTGTCTTATTTCGTCAGGGATGCCCAGTTCTTCGGGCTTCGATTCAACACGACAAAGATCTGAGATACCCGTACCAAAATATCCAAGCAGTTCACGCATTACAGTTCTGAACTGAGTATCGCCCACTACTCTGAAAGGAAAGTCAGTTCTGTGCGTTTCCGGGAAGATAATATTCAAATTTTCAAACCACTTTCTCGCCAACTTTATGGCTTCGATTCCTTTTCCATTGCGCTCAATGTACTCACTTAAAAAAGTGCCCTTCGTTGGGGTACCATCAATCAAAAACTTCAAAAATTGCCCATCTTCTTCCTTCGTAAATTGTGGCGCTATCACATTTTCCCAGACATCACCAGAACGTTTGCGTTCAAAGATCATTGCATCATTACGGCTTCCGGTCTTGTACAACCACTCTTCTAATAAGCCTCCCTTCGAGAACGCGACACCATAAGCAAAGAACTGACCAGACACTTTAAACTCCAATTCGATGCTCGACCTCTCCTGCGGCTCGTCCGTCATTTTAAAATAGTTGTACTTGCGGTTGCTCCAACCATTCAGAGCAAAGGCCTTAATAATGGCCAGGCACTTTATGATATTAGACTTCCCAGAAGCATTGGCACCATAAATCAATCCCATACGAAGCACCGAGATGTCATCTCGTTTCTCCGCGCGTGAAACATGCATTGGCAATTGATCGCTCTTGCTGGCCGTGAACAAGATGCGAGTTTCCTCGTTGAACGAGTAAATGTTTTCAAATTTGGCAGATAATAACATATGGCTAATCTTGATATTGTGTGAATATTCGCTGCAAAGATAATAACAAATTTCAAAAATCGTCACATTTTATTGGTTAATTTGTTGATACATGACATTTTTGTCATGTATTATGTAATTTTTGTCGCTTCTTAACGACGTTGTGTCATTTATATGACAATGGCACGATTTTTGTTGGAGATAAAGTGTGCTATGGCATATATGTCAAAACAGGGCGCAGAAAGGAGGTGTAACAGATGGGTAAGAACCAACATGTCGTTCCAACAGGAGGAAGATGGGGTATCAGAGGTGAGGGCAATTCGAGACTTACATCAACATTTGATAGGCAGTCTGATGCAATTGCCGCTGCTCGGCAAATAACAAGAAACCAGAATTCCGAACTTTTCATTCATGGTCGCAATGGCCAGATTCGAGAAAGGGATTCTCATGGAAAAGACCCATTTCCTCCAAGAGGATAAGTTCCTCAGCATTCTCTCCGCTTAGTGAGGAGTCCTAATACTACAGGGACAGGATGTAGTAAAGTACAATAACTTTAGAATAAAAATTTATGAGTTTGTTCACGGTTCATAATTTAGGAGAGGGAGCAAGGCCAGCCCCTGTCGGTTATTCATCATGGTTGGATTACTGGGAAAAAGCAACTGGAATGAAAGCCAATTGGTGTCACAGAGTTGATTGTCCCCAACTGCTAGCTAAAGCAACAGATGGTGCACATGTTCAATTAGACGCCCCTAATGACAACCACTGGTACATTGTGCCACTTTGTCATAAATGCAACTGCCAGTTTGGAGCACACTTCACAGTTAGAGGACCATTGGTATCTGCGACAGACCCAAGTGTAATCCTTTGGTGAAAACAGGATGTGCCATAGCGAGATAAATCGCTATGGCTTTTTTCACTCTAGTATCGTAGATACTCGGACATGATAAGTTGAGACGCAGAAAGAATACTATAATTCATTTGATCATTGAGGGAACTTGTAGCTGTTTTCTGCATTTTTCGTAATTAAACTAAATAATTAAGGTATTCGGAATGAAAGAAGGATAATTTTAGAATCCAATGAAGATTTTTTACCCATCATTTAGATGGGGCAAATAACGAAGGAAACGATATTTGCTAAAGAACTTTTGCACTTGCTTATTTGCTTATTGGATTTGCACACTGTTATAGAAGGTTAAAAACGTTAAATCTTTACATTTTTCGTATTCCACAGTATTTCAGCCATCACTTTTCTACCATTTCAATCCAAATTAATTGAAATACAATAAGTTACAGATACTATAAGTGTAGTAAATTAATAAGCATAGATTTACCAATGAATGTCACATCGTTGTATGCCTCAGCATTCGCAGGTTGTACTGCGCTTGAGGCAATTAGTGTCGCTGAGGGAAATAGAAGATATGATAGCCGCGAGAATTGTAATGCCATTATAGAGACAGACACAAATACTCTTGTTACTGGATGCAAAGAAACAATAATTCCTGAATCTGTAGTTAGAATTGGCAAAGAAGCTTTCCGTGGCCAGCGTTTAAACAATTTGTTTATTATTGAGACTATATCAGATATCGACGGAATGGCTTTTGCTGATTGTGCTGCGCTAGAGACAATCAATGTGGCAAAAGGAAATAGAAGATATGACAGCCGCGAGAATTGTAATGCCATTATTGAGACAAATACTAATAAATTGATTCTTGGATGTAAGAGCACTACTTTTCCCAATTCTGTCTCAGTTATCGATTATGCAGCATTTTGGGGATGCCTAGATTTAACTGAAATAATAATACCGAAAACCATCACTGATATTGGCTTTTCAGCATTCGAAGGATGTGTCGGCTTATCAAGAGTCGAGATACCAAATACTATTTCAAGAATAAATCCTTCAGTTTTTCAAGGATGTTGCAACCTTAAGGCTATTTTTATACCAGAATCGGTTAACGAAATTCGTGAATATGCATTCTTGAGATGTAGTAATTTAGAGAGAATAGAAGTTGCCAAAGATAATAAGGTGTATGACTCCCGAAATAACTGTAATGCGATTATTCAAACATCAAAGAATATTTTGATTCAAGGTTGCAGCAACACAGTGATTCCAGAATCTGTCACTGAAATAGGATGGAATGCATTTTATGGATGTAGGGGCTTAAGAAATATAGTCATTCCGCATTCCATCACCCGTATCGGAGATAATGCGTTTACTAATTGTATTAACTTGATGAATGTAGTTATTCCTGAATCTGTTAACGAAATAGGTGGCAGAGCGTTCGAAGGATGTCAGAATTTGAAAAGTATAGTCATACCTAAGAGTGTAAATGAAATTGGATATGATGCAATTCCTT
The DNA here is from genome assembly GCA_902774055.1 of uncultured Bacteroidales bacterium. Lineage (GTDB taxonomy): Bacteria > Bacteroidota > Bacteroidia > Bacteroidales > Muribaculaceae > Sodaliphilus. The sequence goes on along the minus strand of CACYGX010000004.1, from coordinate 105,739 downwards.
ATGGTTGTAAAGTAATTAGGAGATAATTTTGAAGTTATTTTTTCCTATTCTTTGAAGCCGTTTCAGTACAGGAAGGAGAATTGGACGATATTACGAATTTTTGATGTCCCGTATCGTTTTTCTCGTCTTTTATGGCATCACTCGGTTGGCTTACCTTTGTGTAAACCAGCCGAATGTCATATAATACTCACCATCAACGGGCAGCAAGCCGCCCTCAAGAAAGGCTCGTCAATAGAGTATGTATTAGTGAATCGCATCTTCATCGATGCCGATGACTACAGTATGGAGATAGAACTGTCCCTGGCAGACTGTCCGCAGAACCTTGACATCTATGCCGAATGCATCAACATCACAGAGTGGAAAAACAATGAACTCAAGGAATTGGGAATCCTTTAAAAAGCCAACGGACGTCCATCGAGGCCGTCCGTTTTGGGGGCAGTATGCGGGGGCATTACCTCCCTCACTCATTCCGCACCGCAAAAGTAATACAATTCTTTGAAACACACCGCAGAGATATCGGATTATTTGCAACCGTTGAGAGATAAACCCGTCCTTGACTCTCTGTGAGGGAAATAAATTGTATTAATACAAAAGGCGCGGAATTTCTTTGGTAAACCGCAGAAATCCAGCGCCTGAATTGGAAGCGTGATCCTGCTGGGATTCGAACCCAGGGCCCACAGCTTAGAAGGCTGTTGCTCTATCCAGCTGAGCTACAGGACCATCCTGTTTTTGCCTCACGAAAGGGCAAAAAAATGCGGAGAGAAAGGGATTCGAACCCCTGGAGGTAGTTAGCCTCAACGGTTTTCAAGACCGCCGCATTCGACCACTCTGCCATCTCTCCGGAAGTGAGCCAATGTTGTTAACTCACCCATTTGGGCTGCAAAAGTACTACTAACTTTCGTTTTATGCAAGTTTTTTGGCTGTTTTTTGATAATGTATTTTCCAAGTAGGATTATTTTGGTTGTGAAAACGGGTCGTTATAGGCTGAGCAGCAGGTACTCTTGGGACTCTGGGTCAACGGTGTATTGTGCTGCGGCTCGGTATCCTAACACCCACAGGATCTTGTCATCGGCTACTAGCAGCCACGCGTCTCGTTTGGCGGCATGGTCGAGTTTGAGGTCGGCAAACAGGTCGCTCACGAGTTTGGATCCTTTCAGCCCGAAGGGGTTGATTCTGTCCCCCCTGCGCCAATGGCGCAAGACGATCTGCTGGCATTCAAGTAGTTGTGTGCTGAATGCCACCTTGCGTTTGCCGTCGCACATGAGGGGCGAAAATGGTGGGTTGTTACGGGAAATGCTGATGTGGACGGGGCTGAGCACATTTGTTGTCAGGTCGATGGGGATTTCCACGTCTTGGAGCTCGTTCATCTTCTCGATGTCAAGGGTGAGCCTATTAACGATGAGTAAGTGGCCCTTGCCGGCAAATTGTCGCCCTGTGTGGCTCTGATGCGCTGCTTCGATGGCTTGCTCGCACTGCTCACGGTTGAAACCCAGGTGGCGGATGCGGTGATAGAGTAGGGTAGGCGCCTCGGACTGCCCCAGAAGGGTCGCGATGTCGATATGAGACTCATTGGGAATCAAATTGTTGACAAGTGTTGTCAGTAATCTGTTGTCTCGTGACAGGTTTTCCATTGTGTTGATGATGCGTGAGGTCCCGTGTGGGAATTGGTGCTCGATGTTGGGTAGCACGATGTTGCGCAGGCGGTTGCGGCGGTATGTGTTTTGGGCGTTAGTGCTGTCCGTGACATAGTCTTGTCCGATGGATGCCAGATAGTCGAGGATGTCGGCTCGGGTCACGCTTAGTAGTGGGCGCCAGATCTTGTGATTCAAGCGTTCCATGCCCGTCAGCCCCTTAATGCCTGTGCCCCGTAGCAGGTTCAAGAAAAAGGTTTCCACCTGGTCGTCGGCGTGGTGGGCTACTGCAATGTAAGCGCACTCTTGTCGTTGCCGCTCTTGCTCGAACCACTGGTAGCGCAACTCGCGACATGCCATCTCGACCGAGCCGCCATGTTCTTGCTGCCAAGCGGCTACGTCAAAGTCCTTGACGGTCAACGGCACGTTAAGTTGTTGGCACAGTTGGCGGACAAATTGCTCATCACGGTAAGATTCATCATCCCTGAGGTGGAAATTGCAGTGTGCGGCGCGGCAGTCACATTGCAGTTCCAATAGTGCGCGCAGCAACGCCACCGAATCGGCGCCGCCACTCAATGCAACCAGCACCGGCTTGTGATTGATGTCGATGGTTTCCAGGCCATCACGTACTCTATTGATGAATTCCTCGCGATTCATTGACGCAAAGGTAGTGTTTTTTCAAAACTATATTGTACCTTTGTGCCATAATTCTCATGGGACAAATCAAGAAAAACAGCGATTTTTGGTATCATGTGGCAGCGTTTGCCATGATTCTGGTGTGGGGCATTTCGTTCCTCAACACCCGAGTGCTGCTTGATGCGGGGCTGACACCGACCGAGATTTTTGTAGCCCGATTTACCATTGCGTATTTCTCACTGCTTGTCGTTAGCCGTTTTAAGGTGCGTTTCACAGGGTGGCGCGACGAATTGCTGTTTGTGGTGTGTGGCATCGCGGGTGGGTCGGCCTACTTCATTGCCGAGAATACAGCCCTGGAACTCACTCTCATCAGCGATGTTGCCGTGCTAGTGAGCATTGCGCCGCTAACGACGGCCTTGATGGGAGCGATTTTTTACCGTGACGAGCGCATCACATGGATGACGTGCCTGGGCATGGTCATCGCCTTTGTTGGCTCGGTGATGCTGGCATTGAAGGATGGCTTCGTGTGGGGAGACAGTGTGGTCGGCGACCTGCTGGCGATGCTGGCGGCCTTGGTGTGGGCGTTCTACTCGATGGCATTGAAGCGGCTGAATCGCACTTATACGACCCTTTTCATCACCCGCAAGCTGTTCTTCTATGGCATCTTGTCAGCATTGCCCCTGTTGGCTTTAGAGAATTCGCACCCCAACTGGGCAACGTTAAAACAACCAGAAGTATGGGGCAATTTGCTCTATCTGGGCTTGATATGTTCAATGGCGGCCTACTTTATTTGGGGCATTACCGTAAAGCGCATCGGTGCTGTTCGTGCCAGCAACTACTTCTACTTGAGCCCCATCATTTCAATGATTGCTGCCGCGATTTGGTTCGGTGAACGCACCAATGCGGTAGCCTATATCGGATGTGTACTGATTTTGTCCGGCGTCATCATCGCCGAGAAATTCAAGCGCAAACCTGACAACGCTTGATTATGAATGCTGAATGCCTGTTTTGAGCCATCGCTTTGACGACAAGGCAATCAGATAAACTGCACCACGGAAGCACAGCTCGATAGCCATAGCCATCCACACGCCGTACAGGCCCATGGTTGTCATCATCCATGCCGAGAGACCGAGACGGACAATCCACATGCTTACCAAATTGATGCCGCATGGCAATAATGTGCTGCCGGCACCGACAAACACGCCATAGCTGATAATGGATGCGGCAAATAAGGGTTCGGCCCAGGCTTCAACGCGCAAGCAACGTGCGCCCAGTTCGACGACTTCGGGAACGGGCGACATGATGGCCATCAGTTCAGGTGCAAAGACATACATGAGTATAGCCAATGCGCCCATAATTGCCATGCCAGACAATACCGTTATCCACGCGAAGCTTCGGGTCAATCTTTTGCGTCCAGCGCCCAGGCTCTGTCCGACTAGAGTCGTGGCAGCATCGGCGATGCCATACCCGGGCATGAAGCACAGACTCTCGGCTGTGATGCCAAACGAGTTGGCTGCAAGGGCGATGCTTCCCAGTGGTGCCACGATGCCAGTGATAACGATAGATGCGCTGCATAACATCGTGTGTTGCAGTGCCATTGGAGATGAAATCTTCAAGGATTTCTTGAAGTAATTTAATGAGGGTTTGAATGTTCCCTTATCAAGGGTCAACCTTAGTTCTCCAGAACGGAAAACCAAGTAGTAGAGCATTATTGCGGCGACTATTAGTCCAGCACTAGCCGATCCTAGTGCAGCGCCCAGCACGCCTAATCCCGCTCCGGGCATGGTCATCGTGTGGCCCAATAAAGTGACCTCGCGTGTAGGAAAGATGAGGAAAAAGTTGAAAATGACATCCAGCACACACATGAGCACGTTGAGCATGCTGGGAACTCGCATGTTGCCGCTGCAGCGCAGCATCGAACTCCCGATAAAGTCAATCATCAGGAATGGGATAAACAGCATGAACGTGCCGAAATATAGCGTTGCGTGGGCGCGGATATGAGGCTGTGCTCCTAACCAGATGGGCAGTGGAATGCTCAGCGCCAATCCCAGAGCAGCCATGAAGAGGCCGAACAAGGAACACACCACCAGCGCTTGCCGTACTACTTGCCTGGCGTCAGCCGGGCGGTTTGCCCCCAATAGGTGAGCGACTTGCACCCCATAACCCGCGACAAACGAACTGATGACTCCCTCAAATAGCCACCATGTGGTCGCCAACAGACCCACTGATGCCGAATCATCAGCGCCAAGTTGTCCCACCATAGACGCATCGATAAACTGCATGAGCATCGCCGATGCGCTAGCTAGGATGGCGGGCATGCTCAACTGGAACGTGAGGGTCAACTGTTGCTGGAAAGACAACGGTTTCTTCTCACGTATGAGCAATAGCAGGGTGTCTTTGCTGGTTTGACGGGCCATCAATGTTGTATATTATATAATGTGGGTTGAACCCCAAATTGGAGCGCAAAGATAGTGCAAATAATTTAGTGCGTAAAATCCACTGGCGGAAAAAAATCCCGTGAGCCCAAATGAGCTCACGGGAACAATTAAAATGATTGCTTATGAGAAATCTCTCTAAGAATAATTACTTGCGGTGGATGGTAACGGCGCGGTCGAGAGAAGCGGCCTTGGGACCGTAATCGGTCAGCTCGCCATTGTTGATTTGAGTCTCGAGACGGCTGTCAGCAACACCCTTCTTCACGAGCTCGCTCTTTACGGTAGCTACACGACCCTTACGCAGGCGAACGTTGATCTGATCGTTGCCAGTGTAGTTGTCGGCCCAACCGGTGAGCAGGTAGTCGCGATTTTCATTCTTCATTACCTCAGCAACAGCGTCAACTACATTGCGCTGTACACCCAGAACCTCGGTGCGGTTGATGGGGAAGTAAACGGTTGCAAGAGGAGCCTCGGGCTTGCGGGCGGGATCTACAAGAGGTCTTTCTTCCAGACACTTGCGCAGCTGATCCTCGAGGTCAGCAATCTTGCGGTTAGCGTCGTTCAGGTTAGCAACAAGTGCATCACCCTCGGCGTCGGAGTACCTGTAGGTGGGGCATACAGCGGTAACAGGAGCATTCCACTCGCTCTTGCCCAGCTTGTAGGTGAGACCCAGCAAGAGGCCAGGATACTCATTCCAAGTCTTCTTCCACAGGTCGGCACCATCAACGTGCTCCTGCATCAGGTCGAAGCGGATATCAACGTTAAAGTCGAGCTTCTTGGTGATAGCGAAAGAGTTGAGCAAACCGCACTGCATGCTGTAGTTACGGCAGTGGTCGGGGTCATCATTTGCACCATATTTCCACTTTCCGTCAGATACGGGGCGGGCACCGTCACGGGCATATACCCAGTTAACAGCCATACCCACGTAGAAAATGCAGTTATAGAAACGGTAGGGCTTGTATCCTGCCAGCCAGTTGGAAACATTGAACAGGACGTCACCAACTAAACCGAAGTTGTTGAAGTGCTGGGGAACAAAGTTGCCGTTGTCGAAGGTGCGGGGCCAGCTGCGATAACCCAGAGCGCCATAGTTGCCAGTGAAAGTGGCACCCTTGAGCTGCTCATAGTCAAAACCGGCACGCAGACCGATCAGTGGCGAGAACCACTTACCAACGAACAAATCAGCCTTTGCACCCAAACGGTGACCAAAGTGCTCATGCTTGTCATAGGGGGACATCAGAAGGCCGACACCACCATCGGCTTGGATGAACCAATTGTCCCTCATTCGGTTGAAAAGGTAACCTTGGGACGGATCCTCAACATAAGTTACCTCCTGTGCGCTCGTCATAGTGGGGGCAAGATAAGCAACACATAAGAGAACGAGTAATGCAATCTTTTTCATAATGAACTGCTTTTTAGTATTTTGTTAAACTTTTTATTGTCAATAATAGTAGGTTGAAACCTTACTTTAGGCCTGTTTTATCCTGCAAAATTAAACTTTTTTTTTCAAATCAAAAAAATATTTTGAAAAAAGTTTTGTTTTTTACCATAAAAATCAACGCTTCAAACTTTCTTTGATCAGCATGGCGACATTTTCGGCAGTGAAACCGAATTTCTCATCAAGCACCTTGTAGGGGGCAGATGCGCCGAAGTGATCGAGACCGAAAATGGTTCCCGTGGGAACAACGCGCCTGAGCGTTGAAGGAAGACCCGAAGTCAGGCCAAAGGCTGGTATGTCATTGGGAATGACCTGATTGCGATATTCGGCATCCTGATCGAGGAATAACCCGATAGAGGGAATAGATACAATCTGTGCCTTGATGCCTTCCTCCTTGATGATGTCATTTGCGGCTACCAGTGTGGCCACTTCCGAACCATTGCCCACAAGAATAATGTCGGGATTAGTCTCTTTAAGAATAATGTATCCGCCTCGTTCTGCACCCAGGGCGTCGGCGTAGCGATTGCCGGAGGCCGAAGGCAGGTCGTCGATATTCTGTCGGGACAGGATGAGCGCTGTGGGTGTGAGGTTGTTCTCCATTGCCATCTTCCAGGCTACCGAGGTCTCAGCGGCATCGGCTGGGCGAAGCACGAGCATGCTGTTGCGCCCATGGTGATTCTTGAGTTCCTCCATCAAACGGATTTGGGCTTCTTGCTCAACAGGCTCGTGTGTGGGGCCGTCTTCACCCACACGGAACGCATCGTGAGTCCAGATGAACTTGACGGGCAACTCCATGAGGGCCGACAGGCGAGCTGCCGGTTTGATATAGTCGCTGAAGACGAAGAATGTGCCGCAAGCAGCGATTACGCCACCATGCAGGACCATACCGTTGATAATGGCGGCCATGGCAAGTTCCGAAACACCGGCGTGGAGGAATGCGCCCGAGAAATCGTGGGTTTTAAAGGCCCCTCGCACCTTGAGGAAGCCGTCGGTCTTGTCGCTGTTGGCAAGGTCGGCCGACGAGACGATCATGTTCTCAACGTCTCGGGCCAGGGTAGCAAGCACATTGGCCGAGGCGGCGCGGGTGGCGATGCCAGGCTTGTGTTCGATGGCCGAATAATCCACATTCGGCGCCTTGCCGTCAATGAAGTCTTGCAGAATCTTCATGCGGTCGGGGTTTTGATGTGCCCAATCGTCGATAGCCTTCTGGCGTTGTGCGACGATTTGTCGTTGTTCTGCCGCACGTTGGGCGTATAGTTCTGCCACCTCGGGGAACACTACCCAAGGATTTTCGGGGTTACCGCCCAGGTTCTCAATGGTTTTCCCATAATCGGCGCCCGACTTGCTTAGCGGGTTGCCGTGGGTGCTGCATTTGCCTTCAAAGTTCTCGCCCTCAGCCGTTACGGCGCCACGACCCATGATAGTGCGGCCGATAATGATGGTGGGGCGCTGGGTCTCAGCAATGGCTTTATCAAGTGCCCCGGCCAGTGCGACTGGGTCAGTGCCATCACACTCGATGACATTCCAGTTCCAGGCACGGTATTTCATGGCAGTGTCTTCGTTGCTCACCGCGTCACAGTCGGTGGACAGCTGCACGGTGTTGCTGTCATAGAACATAATCAGATTGCTCAGTCCCAGATAGCCTGCTATGCGGGCGGCCTCTTGAGAAATGCCCTCTTGGACGCCGCCGTCGCTGATAAAGGCATAAGTCTTATGGGCAAACACTTCACTATAATGTGTGGCGATGAAACGCTCGGCGATAGCACATCCCACGGCCATCACATGGCCTTGTCCCAACGGACCCGATGTGTTTTCCACGCCATGCTCGACATCGAGCTCGGGATGGCCGGGCGTGATGCTGCCCCACGAGCGGAACGCCTTCAGGTCATCGGTCGTGTAGTATCCGGCAAGGTGCAGCACGCTGTAGAGCATGGGTGACATGTGGCCTGGATCCAGGAAGAACCTGTCTCGAGCAAACCACGAGGGGTTGTCGGGATTTGCCACTAGATACTTAGAGAAGAGGACGTTGACAAAATCGGCACCGCCCATGGCGCCACCAGGATGTCCTGACTTGGCCTGTTCTACCATCGAAGCGGCCAGAATGCGGATATTGTCCGCCGCGCGTGTCATCAATTTGGAGTCAATCATAATCATTGAGGTTTTTAAAGTTCTTTTTCTAACCTACAAATATACGGCTTTATTTTGAAATGGCGGGGTATCTCAATGAGGTTTTTTAAACAATAATAAAAAATGTGGCCACACCGATGAGGCGTGACCACAATGATGTGTTTGATAATCAGCAATTAATGCTTATTCTTCTACTTTGTTGGGCTTGCAGCCAATCAGTGCATAGAACAACAGGTAGCCGAGCATTGCGATAACTATCCAGTAGCTCTGGATGTCGCCAATCTCCTCTGATGTTAAGTGTTGGATAAGAGGCATAATGCCACCACCAACAACCATGGTCATGAACAGACCAGATGCAGCAGCAGTGAATTTGCCAAGGCCCTCGGTTGCGAGGTTGAAGATAACACCCCACATTACCGACGTGCAGATACCGCAAAGGATGATGAATAATACCTTAATAGGTACTTCTGCACCCTTCAAGGACATCTTTATCGACTCGGGCATGAAGATTGCAGCCAACAGGAGGATGATGGCAAGTGATGACGTAATAGTGAGCTGGGTGCGGGGAGATACCTTGCCCGAGATCAATGAGCTGCAGAATCGGCCCACAAGCATGAGCAGCCAATAGATGCCGGCGATGGCACCAGCGATGGGTGCACTGCCCAGCACGCCGCCATCGGCAACAGGCTCGGTCAGGTAGAACAACAGCTGGCCAGGAATGCCCACCTCAATTCCCACATAGAAGAAGATGGCGATAATACCCAGCAACAGATGACGGTGGCTCAAGGCGCCCTTCACACCATCCATCACGTTTTGGGCCTCGGTCTTAGGCTCTTGCAACTTGGTGAAGAAGATGATCAGGAACGAGATCAGGAAGATGCCCATAGCGATAAACAGCAACGGCTGAACGACCTCAAGGCTGGTCTTCTCGGTGGTCTCTCCAATGAGCATACCCACCAGCAAGGGGGTCAGGGTAGCGGCAAGGGAGTTGAATGAGCCACCGGCCTGAATCAGCTGGTTGCCACGGTTGCCTCCACCACCCAACTGGTTAAGCATTGGGTTAACAACCGTGTTGAGGATGCACACGCAGAAACCGCAGATGAAGGCACCCAACAAATAGATAAAGTAGGTGCTGATGTCAGTTGCACTCATGGTGCTGGACAAGTATTGGATGGCCATGCCGATGAAGCCAAGGGCCAGAGCAACCAGGGCTGTCTTCTTGTAACCGATCTTGGTGATGAGAAGACCGGCGGGGATGCCCATGAAAAGGTAGGCGGCAAAGTTCATCATATTGCCCACCATGCCAGCCCAACTGTAGTGATCATCCCATATCGTGCCAAAAGGCGCAGCCATGTTCGTTACAAAAGCGATCATGGCAAAAAGGAACATCATGGCGATAATTGACACCAACGCTCCGTTTTTCTTTTCTGTTGTCATTTTGTCTCTTTTAATTAGTTATTAATCTTGGTTTTGTGTTAATTTTTGGCAAAAATACGACATTTTCTTCAAAATGCCGTATTTTTTTAATATTTTTCGTGAAATCAATAAACCCTGGGCCCGAAAATGGCTGTGCCAATGCGCACCAGTGTAGCGCCATATTTTACGGCCACTTGCCAGTCGTCGCTCATGCCCATGCTCAGTTCGTTGAAGTCTGGGCTCTCGTCAAAGCAGCCGTCTTTTAGCGTCAGATAGGTGCGCCTAACCAGGTCAAATTCCTGTGCCACCTGTTCCATGTCCTCGGTAAGCGAGGCCATAGCCATCACGCCACACACGCGCACATGGGGATAGCAAGTCAACAAGCCGTTTTCGCCAGCCTCAATCACTTCGTCAACACTGAATCCACTCTTGGTTTCTTCCTGGGCTACATGCAGTTGCAACAGCACGTCAACGGTGCGGTCGATGCGGGCAGCCTCTTTTTCGACGAGTTTGAGCAATTCCACGCTGTCGATGCTCTCAATGACGCTGACATGAGGCATAATGGCGCGAACCTTGTTCTTTTGCAAGTGCCCGATAAAGTGCCAGCGGATGTCGTTGGGCAGTTCAGGCGCCTTGGCAATGAGTTCTTGGGCGCGGTTCTCGCCGAATAGGCGTTGACCGGCCTCGTAGGCTGCGGCAAGTTCCTCGACGGGATGGAACTTGGAAACGGCTACAAGACGCACTCCTCCAGGTAGTTGCGCCTTGACTTTTTCGAGATTTTCTTGAATGCTTGCCATGGTGAGATTAAGCGTGTTATTGGTTTTGAGCTTTTTGACGGGCTTCGCGGTCGGCTTTGGTCTCGTCCAGGTCGGCGGGGAACACGTCCATCAACGGGGTCTCGGTGATAGAGGCGATTTCAAAGTCGGCCATCGTGTCGTGCATGCCTTCCATAAAGGTGGCCAGTGCTCCCTTGAAGTCGCTGGCTTGTACCATCTGGAAACAGGCTGTCTTTTTCTCGACTGCGGTCTTCTCGTCGATGGTGATGAAATTGGTTTTCACCTTATACCAGCGATCCCCAACCTCATTATAAAATATGTCGCTCAATTTAACACGCTTAACCGTGTCCACACTGAACTCGCCTGAAATGTAAGGCTGCATTTTGTCGGTTATGCGGGCCTCGGCCTCAGTAAACGATAGTGCGTCAACGAGATAGGACTCTGAAACGGTCTTCAATACCCCGTTTTCCATCATGCGGTCAAATTTGACTTTGCATTCAAACCACTGTGACATAGTATTTTGATTTTATAATTTTAAAGTGATTATTTAAGTTTTTTTTGAATTATATTTCCTATTCTTAAAGAGAAGAATTCATTCATTAATAAGACCTTCTTGACATTTGCTCCTCCATGGCTTGGTTGATGAGCTGTTTGCGATATGAGTAATACTCAGCAACGAAACGGTTCATCACGACTTCAACGGGTTCGATGTCACGCCCCTTGAGCAGGCTCGCTGCTTGTCCGATTTCCAGCTCTCCGTTCTCAACGTCGCCATCAAATATGCCGACCTTGGTTTTGCCGATGCCGATGAGCTCCAGCAATTCTTCCTCGGTGGCGCCACGGTTCTCAGCCTCTTGAATGGCACTTTGGAAACCGTTTTTGACCAGTCGAGTGGGCGAGAGTTTCCTGAAGTGGAGCAGGGTGTCGCCCTCGTTGAGGTTGAGGCACAAGCGCTTGAAGTTCTCATGTGCTGAACTCTCTTGGGTCAGGGCGAACAGAGTGCCTACTTGAACACCGTCGGCGCCCATCGCCTCTGCTGCCAGCATGGCGTCACCAGTAACGATACCTCCAGCAGCAATAAGAGGAAGGTTAGTGACACGGCGCACAGCGGGAATCAGGCACATGGTCGTTGTCTCCTCCTTGCCGTTATGTCCTCCGGCTTCAAAACCTTCGGCCACGACGGCATCAACCCCTGCAGCCTCGCATTTAGCGGCAAATGCCGACGACGAGACGACGTGGGCGACCTTGATTTTGTGGTCATGGAGCCAACTGGTCCATTTCTTGGGACTTCCGGCCGAGGTGAATACAATAGGAACCTTCTGCTCGGCGATAATCTCCATCAATTCTGCCGCTTGTGGGCGCATCAGGGGCACGTTTACGCCAAAGTTGTATCTTGTCGCTTCACGGCACTTGATGATGTGCTCGCGTAGCACGTCGGGTGTCATGGAGCCGGCGCCTATCAATCCCAAACCGCCCGCATTACTCACGGCAGCAGCGAGTTCCCACCCGCTGCACCACACCATACCGCCCGAAATCACTGGATAGTCGATCTCAAACAGTTCGGTGATTCTTGATAGCATTGCCATAATTTAAAGTATTGCTTTAAATTTAGATATACAATATCTTGTGTATCAAAAATTATCAGATAATACCAAATGCTACGTCCATCATCTGGGTGAAGTTGTTTTGGCGCTCCTCGGCGGTAGTCACCTCACCAGTCACCAGCGAATCGCTAATGGTGCACAGGCACAGGGCACGGGCGCCACTGCGGGCTGCGTTCATGTACAGTGCGGGTGCTTCCATCTCGACGGCAAGCACGCCCATCTTCTGCCACTGGTCGGTATCGGGGCTGTCATCATAGAAGGTGTCTGATGAATACACGTTGCCCACCTTGTAGCGGTAGCCTAATTCCTCGGCCTTCTCGACGGCAGCGCGCAGCAGGCCGAAGTCGGCAATTGGAGCATAGGTGCCGGGCAAGCGGAACTGTTCAGCGTATGCGCTGTTGGTGCAAGCGCCCATAGCCATCACAAGGTCGCCGATGTGCAGGTCGGGGTGCATCGAGCCTGCCGAGCCCACGCGGATAATCGTCTTCACGTCGTAGAAGTTGAACAACTCATAGGAGTAGATGCCTATTGAGGGGATGCCCATACCATGGCCCTGGACCGAAACGCGCTGGCCCTTATACAGGCCTGTGTAACCGAGCATACCGCGCACCTGGTTGTAAAGTACGGGATTCTCCAAATAGCGTTCAGCCATCAACTTGGCGCGCAAGGGGTCGCCAGCCATAATCACTGTGGGTGCAATCTCGCCATACTTGGCGCCGATGTGCGGAGTAGGTGTTTTATCTGCCATAATATTCTAATTTTTATATTTTCTCGAAGACAAAGGTACTCAGTTTTTATCACATTTTCTCATTTTCAACGCTTTTTTTCTTTCAATATCACAAAAAGTGCTGATAGATAGCTATTATGATTCTTCATTTTTTAGAAAAGAGCACACTTTTTTCATTTCAGCGGATAGGAAGGGGTTAAGATCCCTAAATCCTACATTTATCAGATGTCTTTTTCTTTGAAACGGACTTTTTCACTATCCAGATAGCATGAGCCGTTTATCAAAATCACTTAAATCTAAACTAAAGTGAAGTGTTTAACAAAATAATCGCTACCTTTGCCCCTATAGAAAAAACGACAAATAATATGAATACTAAACGATTTCTCTCTTTCCTCGTGGCGACGTTGGCGCTGGCGGTCACTCCATCATGGGCTTGTACCAACCTTATCGTTGGCAAGGCGGCCTCTGCTGATGGCTCTGTGATTTGTACGTATAATTGTGATGGCTATGGCTTCGCCGGTTCCTTGTCGCGCACTCCAGGCGGCAGGCATGAGAAAGGCGAGAAGATTGCCATTCGTGAGTGGGGACGGGGACCCGTGAGAGGCTATGTGCCTCAAGTGGAATACACCTATGACGTCATCGGCTTTATTAATGAGAAGCAGGTGAGCATTGTGGAAACCACCTTCGATGGACGCCTTGAATTGCAGAATCCTGAAGGATTGCTCGACTATTTCACCATGATGCATCTGGGGTTGGAGCGTGCTGCTACAGCGCGCGAGGCGATCACCATCATGACCGACCTTGTGCAGGAATATGGTTACTGCAGCACGGGAGAGACGATAACCGTGTGCGACAAGAACGAGGCTTGGATTCTCGAAATCGTGGGCAAGGGCCCTGGCGTGAAAGGTGCCGTGTGGGTCGCCGTTCGCATCCCTGATGACTGCATCTGTGCCCATGCCAATCTTTCCCGCATACGCCAGTTCCCCATGAAGGACCCCAAGAACTGCCTGTATTCCAAGGACGTGATTTCGTTTGCCCGACAGAAAGGCTATTTCAGCGGCAAGGACGAGGACTTCAGCTTCCGCGATGCCTATTGCCCGATCTCATTCTCCTCGGTGCGCTATGCCGATGCCCGTGTGTGGAGTTTCTTCCGCCACCACTACGACCAGGCCGAGATGGACAAGTACCTGCCCTACATCAACGGCCAGCATGACGTTTGCGACCATCTGCCGCTTTACATCAAGCCCGACCATAAGGTGTCTGTGCGTGACATCATGAATGACATGCGCGACCATTACGAGGGCACCCCGCTTGACATGACAGCCGACATGAGTGCAGGACCTTGGAGCTCACCTTACCGCCCGATGCCCATGAACTGGGAAGTCGATGGAAAGAGCTATTTCCGTGAGCGTGCCATCGGCACCCCGCAGTCGGGCTTCACGCTCGTGTCACAGCTTCGCAGCTGGTTGCCCGACGAGGTGGGCGGCATCATGTACTTCAACTGCGACGATGCTAACATGATAGCCTACGTGCCAGTGTATTGCTGCGTGAATGAGGTGCCCGAAGCCTTCCGCCGAGAGAACAACTTGAGCAACGAGTTCAGCGAGCACAGCGCTTTCTGGCTGAACAATATAGTGGCCAACATGATTTATCCGCGCTACAGCGTCATGATAGGAGACCTGCGTGATGCCCAGCAGGAGTTGGAGGACTACTATGCTGCCGACCAGGCGCAAGTGTTAAAAGACATAGAACCTCTCACCAAGCGAGAGCGCGTCAGCTACCTCACCAGCAAGAGTGCTGCTTACACCGACCAGATGATGAAGCGTTGGGACAAGCTCTTCCGCCTCATAGCCGTCAAACACAACGACCAGATCATGAAGCCTTCAGAAAATGGTGCCGTCGTTCCGGGCCGCTATACCACACCTGGCTATGACCAGCACTACCGTGAACAGATCAGCAAGGACACCGGTACCCGTTACCAGATGCCCGAAAGCTCCGGAGACATCAAGTCACTCTAAACGAGGTAGCCTGTTGACAGTTAATTATTCTTTATTTCGCATTCGATTGTTATACGACCATTTCTGATTCTGCTTTCTCTTCAAGCGTCTTTCGGATAAAGGCATTGATGGTGAGCCCAGCTTGTTTGGCAAGCATGGCGATTCGCCTGTGGATGGCAGGTGTCAACCTCACATTCAGAGCACCTGAATAACTCTTATCCGGTTCGATACCCTCGTCGGCGCAGTAGGCGAGGTAATCATCCACAGCCTCATGAAATGCTTCGGTCAGTTCCTTGACGCTCTCGCCCTCAAAGTTCACCAAACCGTTGATGCCCTCCACCTTGCCGTAGAAAACACCATCCTGTTCGCTAAAAGCGACTGAGCCTAAATAGCCCTTATAACTCATTGTATTCATATTATTCTTATTTAATAAATCCTGCTTCTTTCAATTCTTCCAATACTTGCTGCATCGCATATCGCTTGACGATATTGCCTGGATGTGGTTTGTGCAACATGATAGGTCGTTTGTCACCGTTCTTGAAAATCACTCGAGAACCAGATGTGTGGCCTTTTTCACCTCGCACATAGCCATAACCAGCCAAGAGTTGCTGCATCTCATCGAATGTAAAATCCGACGGCATAGAAAGAAATCGCTTTCTGAGTTTCTCTTTAGTACTCATGTCATTGCTTTTTGATGCCGCAAATGTAACTAAAAAATAGTTACCATCCAAAATGATATTACAATAATCTTGCCAAAAAACATTTTTGTACTTAAATGGCGTTAACATTTCTATCATGACTCTGATTGGTATCCAAAGGTTAATTAAAAATAAAACTTCCAAAAACAATAGTTAATCAAGAGAAAGTCTATATCTTTGCCTGCTGATTTCAATGAGGTATAAAATGAAACTTAATATGAGATATTTAGTATTTTTTATTGTGGCTATCTTTTCTGTTCTTGGC
The DNA here is from genome assembly GCA_902774055.1 of uncultured Bacteroidales bacterium. Classification (GTDB taxonomy): domain Bacteria; phylum Bacteroidota; class Bacteroidia; order Bacteroidales; family Muribaculaceae; genus Sodaliphilus. Next base: position 89,992 of record CACYGX010000004.1, on the reverse strand, counting down.
ACAACGGCTCAAGAAGATGGCTCGATTCAGGCGAAAATGATAGTAAACGGGTATTTTTTCAAGGACGACATCAAATTGCCTGAAGATGTAAGTCCTAACATTACCATGGTTAATGATGGGCAGAAGAATCGCTTGCTTGCTTATACTTATGACATGACTTTGCCTGAGGAGATGATTAAGTATGCAATTCCAGTTGAGAAGGTCTTTCACGGGAAACTGTTTCTTGAAAAATATCAAGAGCAGACCGAAATGATGCGTATAACAACACTGTCAAGTGAGTTATCAAAGCCAGTAGTAGGAGAGCCGTTCCCTCAATTCTGTGAAACTGATATTGATGGTAACAAGTGGACCAACGAGGATGTAAAGGGTAAGGTAATGGTAGTGAATTTATGGTACTCAGGATGTGGACCTTGCCGCAAGGAAATGCCGATCTTATCTACATGGAAAGAAATGTATCCAAATGTTCAGTTCTTTTCAGCAACATATCACGATGAAACTTTAACTCGCAAGATAACTGAACAGCATAATTTCACCTGGACTCACTTAATTGAAGCTAAAGACATGATGTCGTGGATTCAAGGTGAGGGTTTCCCATTAACGATTGTTGTTGATAAGAACGGAATAGTCCGTCATCTTGTTCATGGGACAAGTGAAGAGATACGTGCATCTATTCTCGAATGCATCCAACAGTTAGAACAATAATGGAATAGGCGTACTTTTTATTAAGACATCTGCGGTTGATTTGCCACAAAGGCAAATCAACCGCTTGTATTATGTTTTTGTGATTTTTCGTCCCTATAGCGTCCCAAAAGTTCGAAATTTGAACTATAGTTAACAGATTGGGATTTAGTAAATTAAAAAGTGTACTTTGCTAGAGATGAGTGTGGGAATCGTCCCTATGGCGTTCCAGTGGATATGAAAAATTAATGTAATGAATTGAAAAACAATTCATTACATTGTTGTGCGGAAAGGGAGGGATTCGAACCCACGGTACGCAAAGCGTACAACGGTTTTCGAGACCGCCCCGATCGACCACTCCGGCACCTTTCCAGTCTTGCTATCGGGTAACTTGCCCAAAAGCGGGTGCAAAGTTAGGGCAAATTTTCCACCTGACAAAATATTTTTGAGGATTTTTACAGCAACACACTTTCTACAGTTCGCATAACCTTGTTATTATAGATTTTTTAACCCGTCAATCGTCTTAATGGGGTCATCGGCGCCGAACACGTAGCTGCCGGCTACGAGGATATCAGCACCTGCCTCAGCGAGTTGTGCCCCAGTCGCATTATTGACGCCGCCGTCAATCTCAATCAGGGCGTTAGAACCGCTGAGGATGATGAGTTGGCGCAGTTCGCGCACCTTGTTCAACGTCTGGACGATAAACTGTTGGCCGCCAAAACCGGGGTTGACCGACATCAACAGCACCAAGTCAACGTCACAAATGATGTCGCGGAGCATCATCACGGGGGTGGCGGGGTTGAGTGCCACGCCTGCCAGCATGCCAGCGTCGTGGATTTGCTGCACCACGCGGTTGAGGTGGATGCACGCTTCCTGGTGCACGGTCATGATGCGTGTGCCGCAGTCCCTCACTTGGGGTATAAACTTCTGGGGTTCAACGATCATCAGGTGCATGTCAAGAGGCTTTTCGCACAGGCGTTGCACATGCTTGATGACGGGAAATCCGAAGGAGATGTTAGGCACAAACACGCCGTCCATCACATCGAGGTGAAGCAGGTCAGCATTGCTGCGGTTGATCATGTCGATATCCTTGGCCAGATTGCCAAAGTCGGCCGATAACAGGGAGGGAGAAACTTGCATCATAATGATATCTTGTTGTTTGTTATTTGGTTTGCTGCGTGGGTCGTTTCTTGATGGCCTGATAGGCGAGGAACAGGACGATGAAGATGGCAAGCGCATATCCAGCCCAGGACAGGTAACGGTTGTAGTGCTCCAATTGGGCAAGCAGTTCTTCCTCGGGGAAGTGCTGGCTCAGCCAATAGCCCAATGATGCCAACACAACGTTCCAGATGCCAGCGCCCAATGACGTGAACAGGGCGAATGTGCCGAAGTTCATGCGCGACAGGCCAGCGGGAATCGAGATGAGTTGGCGGATGGCGGGAATTAGGCGCCCCAGGAACGTCGAGATGGCACCATGACGGTCGAAGTAGGCCTCGGCCTTCTGCACCTTCTCGGCATCGATGAGGCACATGTGGCCGATGCGGCTGTTGGCAAAGGCATAGACCACGGGCCGCCCAATGAGCAACGAGAGCACGTAGTTGATGACGGCGCCGATAAGGGCACCCAACGTGGCGATAACGACAATCATGATGATGTTCATGTCGCCATTGCGAGCCGCAAAGTAGGCTGCGGGAGGAATCACTACCTCGCTCGGGAAGGGAATGAATGAACTCTCAATCGCCATCAGCAGCAGTATCGTGCCATAGGTCAGATGGTCCTTGTACCAGTTGTAGATGGTGACAATGTCGTGAGGCATATACATCACGATGGCTACCACCACTGCTAGCAGCACCGCGAGTATCACAATAAGTTGAATTGTATCCTTTTTCATAATCGCCAGCAAAATTAGTGCAAGCCGAGCGAAATGCCAAATTTATTTGAGCATTTCCAAGGCGCAGCCTAATTTCGAGGGTTATGCCAAACTAATGCCTCTAATTAAACGCGCTACTCGAGAAATCAAATAAAATCATTAATATTATTACCCTTTTTTGATTTCTCGGCCGTTAGGCCGATTAAAACTGAGTCATATAGAGCTTTGCAGCAACCTCAACGTCATGCAAGCCCGTAAATAGAAGAGACACAGCCCCTGAAGGTTGTGTCTCTAAATCTATATCTGCGCCTTCTTGTGGTTAATTCCACGCTAGGCTAACGCGGCTCAATGAGCCTCGGCGATAAGTTCAATTTCAACGAGGGCGCCCTTGGGCAGATCGCGTACGGCAAAAGCGCTACGTGCGGGGAAAGGCTTGGTGAAGAATTCAGCGTAAATTTCGTTCATGGGGCCGAAGTTGGCGATGTCACTCAGCAGGACAGTAGTCTTCACAACGTCCTTGAGGTCAAGGCCTTCGCTCTGCAGGATGGCACGCGCGTTCATCAGGCTTTGACGGGTCTGCTCCTGAACTCCGCCCTCGGGGAAGGCGCCAGTCTCGGGGTTGATAGGCAGCTGGCCCGAAACGAATACGATGTTACCGGTGCGAATAGCTTGGCTGTAAGGTCCAATGGCAGCAGGTGCCTTGTCGGTGTTTAATGCTTTCATTAATTGATAAATTGTGTTATAGTTAATAATGTGAGTTAATCAGATGTTGCAAAGTTAGTGTTTTTTCCTGAAATTGTCCTTAAAAAACGACAAAAACTACTGGCCATAGAGGTGGCGCTTGAACAGAATGTCGCTTGACGACGGGACGCACTCGGCTGTGGCATGGAGCGGACGACGGCTGTACATAAAGGTGTGCGGGAAATCCTTTTCGCCTACACCGATATCAGTAAAGTCATATCGGTGATAGCCCATGGACTCCATCAGCATTGCCATCTTGACATTGTTCGACATGACAAACACCACGTCACATTGCCCTTGCTTAACGGCCTCCAGTTGATTGTCGAGCATGGCCTGGGTGTGCCCCATCTGCAGGCTCCAGTACTTGCAGGCAGGCAGACTGCGGGCAGGGACGCCCTCGCCGTGGTCGTGGCACATGAGATAGAGGGTGCGCGGCTTGTCATACTGGGCCATGAGTGAGGCATAGTAGTGCCAAGCCGTCTGTTCGGCAGAGCGCTGGTTGAATAACGACTCCCGGTCGGTCATGAAGAACAGTGACGCGAGCACGCCAATCGCCAGTAGGGCAACAACGCCCTTGCGCTGTAACCAGCGGGCTAGCGGGATGACGATGAGTCCGGCAAACAATACCGTGAACAGGGCCAATACATTGAAGTAAATGCGATCGGTGCCATTAAGCCAAACCACGGCCAGGAACCAAAAGAACACCAGCAGTGCATACCAGCGGTCCATGTAGGACTGCAAGAGGTAAACCAGCATACCCACCACAATGGCAAGCATGAAGATGCCAAGGCGCATGCCCATAAACATCAGCAGTATTCCCTTGAAGGTGATGGCGCTGCCATGCAAGTTGTCGAACGTGCTGGCCGTTACCAAGAAATACTCGTTGATGAATGCCACAAGGCAACCCTGCAGTGCCAACACGATGAGCATGGGCGCTACTGTGAGCATGCCAGCCAGGGCACACCATCCTGTAGCACGCCAGGCCGAATAGCCGCTGCGGCGTGGCACCACGATGCAGAAGTAGGGGATGAACACTGCAAGCATCAACGTGCAGCTATACTTGATCAGCAGGGTGACGCCGAGCGCTATTCCCAACACGATTGCCGCCCGCTTAACAAACCGACGGCTATGGCACCGTGCCACAGAGTGTTGCAGGAAGCGGTAGAACACCGCCAGCATCGGCGGATAGCAGTAGTCTTCGGTGCGTACCTCAACGTGGGTGAGACTGCCAAGGAAAAACAGCGCCGATATCACTACCGCAGCAACCGCCAATACTTGGTTGCGGGTGTACAGGAGCGCGCACTTGTAGCACCAGTAGAAGATGACCGCGTATAGGACACAGGCAATCCAGTAGCAACCCACATAGTCGTGAGGGCTCAACAGGTACCCGATGCCGTAGATGAGCCACAACAGCGGCCCCTTGCTGTCGGCGAAGTCAACGTAGGGGGTTAGCCCGTTCATCCAAGCCTTGCCACAACTGTAGAACCAGATTACATCGCGGTGTTGCCACAGGTCATAGAGGTAAGAATCCCATGATGTGAGCAATAGCGCGAGCACGGCAAAGCATGCGAGCGCTATAACGACTGGCAATTTGTAGCGGGGGCTGTCGTATCGGTCAATGGTCATGATAGTGCAATGATAAAAGCAATCAGCACAACAGATACCATAAACACTTTTAATGGTTAAAAGAAGTGTATCTGTTGTGCTGATGATTTCTTGTCAAACTGACAGAAGCGGGTCTTCAATTATTTCTTGATGCCCATCTTCTTGGCAATCTTGGCGGGGATGGCATCCTTGTGAACGAGGATGTTCAGGGTCTTAGCGCGGAAGAAGGCCTCACTGCAATAGAAGTAGCCCTCATAGAGCTGGTTGGTGTCCCAGCTGTTCTGAACCTTGAAGTACTTGTTGCCTTCCTGGTCAACGGCCTTACCCATGATAACCATACCGTGGTCGTCGGTGGTCTGCTTGTTGTCAAACATCTCCTGACGCTCCTCTTGGGTCACCCACTGCTCCTTCACCGGGCCCTTGATGTCCCAGAGTTCGGCCTCGCGGTCCTTGTCGCTGAGTTGAGCCCAGCGAGCCATGTCGGTACCAGCAGCATCGGGAACTTCCTTCTCGACGGGGAGGATGGCGTAACCATTGCGCCACTTGAAGCCCTTCTCGCTCACGTCAGCACCCCAAGCGATGCTGTAGCCGTTGTCGATAGCATAGTTAGCGATTTCCATCAATTCATCGATGGGCACATTCTGATAGCTGGACCACAACCAGTTGTCGGCCACCTCAAGGATGAAGGGCTGATAGTAGGGGTGGTGGTTGAATGAGCAGATAGGCACATAGTCATCCAGGTTGATACCCAGACTGGCGGCCCAAGTCTGCGGGGTGTAGGTCTTGCCCTCATAGACAAAGGTCTCGGGCATCTTGCCCATGTAGCTGTCGAGGATAGCCTGCAAACCGTCCTTCCAAGCGGGAGTGAGCTTCCTGAGGCTGCGCTTGTTGATAGTGCCAACATAGCCGCTCAGCAGTGCGGTCAACTCGCTGGTATCGAACTTCTTGTCGCCATAGGTCATGCCGGTATAAACCTCGTTGGGCACCATACCGTAGTTGCGCCATACGTAGGGTACGTCTTCGGCTGCACCACCCTCGGCAAAGTTGATCTCGCCATCCATGCGGACGTACTTGATAGCCTTGTCATAGTAGCAGTGGTTAACAACAAAACCCTCGCTCAGGTGAACCTCCTTGCCCGTGAGGCGAATGATCTCATTCTCAAAGAAGGAGTTGGTCGAGTAGCACCAGCATGTGCCAGACTTGTTCTGGTCCTTGACGGGAGTGTGCTTAATCACCTTAGTATCGGTGAACTTGAAACCGGTGCTGTCGGGAATGACAACTTTGTCATCGGCCATAACGTTGATAGCAACGACCGAAGCGAGCAATGCTAAAAATAATTTCTTCATAAAAATTAAGTTAGTTATTAATGTTAGGTTAATAGTTTCTCTAGTTATAACTTGCAAATGTAGTTATTATTTTTGGAATCTCAGCCATTTTGCATGATAAAAAGAAAAAAATGCCCTGTGGTGGTCTGCTGAACCATCGTGAGGGCACCGTTTTCTCGGGATCAGATAGATAAGATTTGATTGATGATATAATGGGATTTCTCCCGATTATTGCTGCAAAGATACAAAGATTTCGCAGAATGGCGAAAAATGATTACTTTTGTCACATGATTTATCCCTCAAATTTTGAGAGCAAGATAGGCTTTGATGCCGTGAGGCGGGAAGTGGAGCGACATTGCGTGAGCGCCTTGGGTGCTGCCAATGTGCCGCGACTGCGTTTCTCGACCCGTCGCGACGAGGTGATCCGTTGGCTCGAGGAGACCAACGAGTTCTTGTCTATTGTCTTGACTGGCAGGGAGTTCCCGTTAAGTTACTATTTCGACCTGCGCGTGGTGCTCAAGGAGGTTTCTACTCCTGGCACCTTCTTGTCGGCCGAGCGTTTGTTCGACTTGCAACGACTGCTGGTGACCGTGAACCAGGTGGTTCGATTCTTTGCTGCCGATGGTGACGGTCAGTCGCCCTATCCACGCCTGCGTGAGTTGACGAGCGGCTTGCAGGCCTTCCCTGAACTCAGTGCAGCCATTGGGCATGTGTTGGATAAGGCGGGTAACATCAAGGACACCGCTTCGCCTCACCTGCAGGAACTGCGTACGTCCATCGCCCGCGTGACCAGCAGCATCAATGGCACCCTGCGCCGCATTATTTCTCAAGGAAAACAAGATGGAATCCTCGACAATGACGTGCAACCGTCGTTGCGAGACGGTCGTCTGGTATTGCCCGTGAGCGCCATGAACAAGCGCAAGTTGCGCGGTATCGTTCATGATGAGAGCGCAACAGGAAAGACCGTGTTTATCGAGCCTGACGCCATTGTTGAGGCCAATAACCGCATCCGCGAGACCGAGGCCGAGATTGCCCGCGAAATCATCCGCATCCTCACCGAAGTGACCGACCAGATTCGTCCTCACCTCGATGAATTGGCCGCTGTACTTGAGACGTTAGGACAACTGGACTTCATCCGTGCCAAGGCGCTATTTGCCCAGGACGTGGGTGCTCAGATGTGCCATGTTGACCGCAAACCGGTAATTGAGTGGTACACGGCCAAGCATCCTGCTTTGATGCTCTCGTTGAGGAGTCAAGGCAAGGAAGTCGTGCCCTTGAATATAGCCCTGAATAAGCAAAACCGCATCCTGGTCATCTCGGGCCCCAATGCCGGTGGTAAATCGGTGTGCCTCAAGACGGTGGGCGTGGTGCAGTACATGATGCAGTGCGGATTGTTGCCCACATTGCGCGACAATTCCCACATGGGCATCTTCCGCGATATTTTCATCGACATCGGCGACCAGCAAAGCATCGAGAATGACCTGAGTACCTATAGCAGTCACTTGCAGAACATGAAATTGTTCCTCTCCAAGGGCGGCAAGGAGACGCTTATCCTGATCGACGAGATGGGTAGCGGCACCGAGCCCCAGATTGGTGGAGCCATCGCTCAGTCCATCCTGGAACAACTGAATAACAACCAGGTGATGGGTATTGTCACGACCCATTATCAGAATCTGAAACACTTTGCCGACGAGACCGATGGCGTGGTCAATGGCGCCATGCTTTATGACCGACAGCGCATGCAGCCGTTGTTCCAGTTGTCGATGGGCTATCCTGGCAGTTCATTTGCCATCGAGATTGCCCGCAAGACGGGACTGCCACAGCAGGTGATTGACAAGGCCAGCGAAATCGTGGGCAGTGATTACATCAACATGGACAAGTATCTGCTCGATATCGTGCGTGACCGCCGATATTGGGAGAACAAGCGCCAGGATGTAAGGGCCAAGGAGAAACGCCTTGACCAGATGATTGAGGATTATGACGAGCGCCTGGACAACATCCGTGCCGAGCACCGCCAGATCATTCATGATGCCCGTCATGAGGCCGAGGAGATACTGCGAGGCAGTAACGCCCAGATTGAGCGCACCATTAAGGAAATACGTGAGCAGCAGGCTGAAAAAGAGCGTACTAAGGAGTTGCGCCGACAGTTAGACGAGTTCAAGCAGCGCCTCAATGCCGAGGAACCTATTGAACCCGAGCGCCTCAAGGAATTAACACCTAAAGACAAGCCACGCCGCAAGCAACCCAAGAAGAAGACACCGCAACCAGCGGCCAAGGATCGCCCGTTGCAGGCTGGTGACAATGTGGTGCTCAAGGGCACCAAGACTGTGGGCACGCTCATCAGTATCGATGAGAAATATGCACTGGTGGCCTTTGGAAACATCAAGACGCGTATCGAGGCTGGCCAGGTCGAGCGCACGATGCGCAAGGAGTCGCTTCCCAAGGCTGAGTCCCTGGGTCGTACTACAAGTGACGAAATCAGGACACGACAACTGAATTTCAAACCCGATATCGACGTGCGCGGTATGCGTGCCGACGAGGCGCTTCAAGCGATTACCTATTTCATCGACGATGCCATCCAGTTCAGCGCTCAGCGTGTCCGCATCCTGCACGGCACAGGCACTGGAGCCCTCAAAGTGGCCATCCGTGAGTACCTGCACACGGTGGGTGGTGTGAAATCCTATCGCGACGAGCATGTTCAGTTTGGTGGCGCTGGAATCACCGTCGTCGAGTTGGAATAAAAGTCCCAATAAAAGTCCCTGTGCCGCGACATCGTCACGGCCAATCAAAAAACCAAGAAAATGAAACAGAACAATATATTTTTCAGTCCTTTCAAGACCACAGGTGGTGCCATCCCCTTTGACCGCATCACCACGGCCGACTTCGAGCCGGCCATCCGTCAGGGAATCAAAGAACACGATGCCGAGGTCAATGCCATAGTCGAGAATGAAGCTGAGGCGACGTTCGAGAATACCATCGTGGCCCTTGACCGTTCCGGAGCTACGCTTAACCGCGTCCTGGGCGTCTTTTATCCCATGCTGTCGGCTCATGCCGATGACGCATTGATGGCCGTGAGTGAGCGCATGGCTCCCGTGCTGAGCGAGCACTATAACAGCATCACGCTCAACGAGCGCTTGTGGCAACGCGTGAAATGTGTGCACGACAACTTTGATGCTACACAGCATGATGTGGAGGACCAGATGCTCATGCGCGAGACCTATGAGGGCTTTGTTCGCAGTGGTGCCAATCTGCTAGGCGAGGATCGCGAGCGTTACCGTCAGTTGTCCAAGCGCTTGACTGAATTGACCTTGAAGTTTGACCAGAATGCCCTGAAAGAGACGCCACGGTATGAATTGTGGCTCACCGTGGACGACATTGCCGGCTTGCCCGAGACGGCCCTTGATGCCGCAAAACAGGCAGCCCGTGAAAAAGGTCGTGAAGATGCTTGGCTGGTAACGCTCGATGCACCCAGTTACGGTCCCTTCATGAAATATTCCGACCGTCGCGACCTGCGCGAGAAGTTGTACAAGATGTATAACCGTCAGTGTACCAGTGGAGAATACAATAATCTGGACATCCTGCGTGACATTGCCAACACCAGGCTTGAGGTCGCCCGTCTCATGGGGTGCAAGACCTTTGCTGAATATAAGTTGCAGCACACGATGGCCGAAAGGCCCGATGCAGTCTATCAGATGCTCAATCGCCTGCGTGACGCTTATCTGCCAGTGGAACGCCGCGAGATGCAGCGTCTGACCGATTTCGCGAGTCAACTCGAGGGTAAGCCTGTGGAAATTATGCCATGGGATTACGCTTATTATAGTAATAAGGAGAAGGACTCGATGTTTGACATCAACGACGAGTTGTTGAGGCCTTATTTCGAGTTAAGTCAGGTGACGAAGGGAGTTTTTGGTTTTGCAACCAAGATGTACGGCCTGCATTTCACCCCCAATCACGATGCCCAAGTCTTCCATCCCGAGGTCGAAGTCTATGATGTGACCGACGAGGACGGCAAGACCGTCGGGATGCTTTATGTGGATTTCTTCCCGCGGGCAACCAAGCAGAGTGGGGCATGGATGACGAGTTTCCGCGAGCAGTACATCGATGACAATGGCAACGATGTGCGCCCGTTGGTAACGCTGACGATGAATTTCACCCGTCCCACCGACACCAAGCCATCGCTACTCACCGTACGTGAGGTGGAAACGTTTATGCACGAGTTCGGCCACGCTTTGCATCAACTGTTGACCCGCTGCAAGTACCAGTCTCTGTCGGGTACTAACGTCTATCGTGACTTTGTCGAGGTGCCCTCGCAGTTCAACGAGAACTATGTCTATGAGCGCGAATTTCTGGACAGTTTCGCCCGCCATTACCAGACGGGTGAGCCAGTGCCACAGGAATTAATCGATCGCTTGCTGGCCTCGTCTCAGTATGGTGCGGCCTATGCATGTGTGCGACAGTTGGGCTTCGGCTTCATCGACATGGCCTGGCACAGCATCACCGAGCCCTATCAGGGCGACGATTTCCGGTTCGAGTACGACGCTGTCAAGGATGTGCAGGCCTTTGAACCCGTCGAGGGCTGCATCATGTCTTCACAGTTTACCCATATCTTCTCTGGCGGTTATGCTGCTGGTTACTACGGCTACAAGTGGGCCGAAATGATTGAGTGTGATGCCTTTGATAAATTCAAGCAGGACGGCATCTTCAACCGCCAAACCGCAAAGTCCTGGGTCGAGAACGTCCTGTCGCGAGGTGGCACCGAGCCACCGATGACGCTCTACAAGCGCTTCCGTGGCCAGGAACCCGGCATTGATGCCATGATGCGCCGCGACGGCATTTTACCAGCAAATAAATAACAACTGATAGTATTGATATGGAAAGGATGATTAGAAAAGCGAGGATGGAAGATGTGCCGGTGATTATGAGTCTCATCGACCTGGCGCGGGCCATCATGCGGTCATGTGGTAATGTCAACCAGTGGATTGACGGCTATCCCAGCAAGGAGACCATCGAGAACGACATTAACAATGGACATTGCTACCTGTGTGTGGAGCAGGGTGGGGAAGTGGTCGCCTCATTTGCTTTCATTCCAGGCCCTGAGCCGACCTACAAGGAAATATTTGAGGGCGAATGGCTCGACGATAAACCCTACCATGTGGTTCATCGCTTGGCCAGCACTGCCGCCAGTCATGGCGTGTTCAATGATGTGATGGACTACTGCATGGACGTAGCGGGCAACCTGCGTATCGACACCCACCGCGACAATGTCATCATGCGCCACGTCATTGACCGTTACGGCTTCACCTACTGCGGCATCATCTATCTCGCTAACGGAGACGAACGCCTCGCCTATCAATTAGGCAAGAGCTAAGAGTCCACCATGCCGTGACTCAGTCACGGCCATCAACCCATAAAAACAATCAGGGCCGACCCGCACGGGCCAGCCCTGATTAGTATAAAGGGTTAATCTTTTTCTTTGATTACTTCTTCAGCTCGTCAGCTACAGCCTGAGCAGCCTCAGCGCCTTTCTCCTTAGCAGCGTCAACTGCATTAGCGGCAGCGTCTTCAACGGCACCCTTAGCAGCGTCAACCTTCTCAGCAGCAGCATCGGTGGCAGCGTCAACAGCCTCACCAACCTTCTCGGCAGCAGCCTTAGCTACATAGTCAGCAAAACCAGCCTTCAGAGCCTCAGGAACCTCAACATAGTTGGTCATCTTCTCGGCCAGGGTCGGGATCTTGGCAAGGATGGCTTCCTTGTTGTTCTCCCAAACGGTCTTCAGGATGTTGATGATGTTGAAGTAACCAGCCTCGTCACCACCATTCAGCAGTTCCTCAGCCTTAGCCTTGATACCATCAAGCAGGCTAACAGCAGCAGCCTCATCAGCGCAGTTCAGCAGGTCAGCAGCTACACCGTCAACAGTGTACTCAACAGCTGCGGGCTCCTCAACAACTTCCTCAGCGGGCTTGGTCTCAGTCTTGCAACCAACAAATGCGATAGCAGCAACAGCTGCAAACATCAATAAAAACTTCTTCATAATAAAACAACTTTTAAATAAAAAATTAATAATAAAACGATAAATTCAACGCCGCAAATGTAGCGGCTATTTTTGAATTGACAAATTTTTTGGTCATAATTTTCATTTTTTAGCACTTTTATTTGCCTTTTAGGGCGTTTTGCGGGCAAAAAACTATAACTTTGCAGTGCAGATTATTGCCCAGCACGGTTTGTTACAATTTCCGTGCCAAGTTGTTAAGTGTACTAAAAATTTTTGAATCATATGTTTATCTACATTTTAATGGGAGGCATTTTTATCCTGAGCATGATTGTTCAGAACTCCCTCAAGTCAAAGTTCGCAAAATATAGCAAAGTGCCCCTGGGCGTACCTATGGCAGGTCGTGACATCGCCAACGCCATGTTGCAACAGAATGGCTGTGGCGACGTTCAGGTAACCAGCGTCAGCGGCCAGTTGACCGATCACTTCAATCCCGCTAACAGGACGGTGAACTTGAGTGAACCCGTCTATGCCACCAACAGTATCGCTGCCGCTGCGGTGGCAGCCCATGAGTGTGGCCATGCCGTGCAGCACAAGGTGGGTTATAGCATGTTGCAGCTGCGCACCAAGATGGTGCCTATCGTGTCGTTCGCTTCAAGCACTATCCAGTGGCTCTTGCTTGCCGGTATTGTAGTGGCCCAGTGGACCCCGATACCCCTTTATATCGCTATCGCTCTGTTTGCCACCACGGTGCTGTTCAGCTTTGTTACGCTTCCTGTTGAGGTGGATGCCAGCCGCCGCGCTGTACAGTGGCTCCAAGGGTCGGGTATCGTCAGTGGCCAGCAGTTGGAGTATGCTAAGGACGCACTGCATGCCGCTGCCTATACCTATGTGGTAGCCGCTATCGGCTCATTGGCTACATTATTATATTACGTTGCTATGATCTTTGGTGGTAGCCGTCGTTAATTAAAAACACATATATATTTAGACATACAATATTCAATAAAATAATGGCACAAAAACCATCTATCCCCAAGGGGACACGCGACTTTTCGCCTATCGAAATGGCGCGTCGCAATTATATATTTAACACAATCAAGGACGTCTTTTTGCTCTACGGTTTCCAGCAGATTGAGACCCCTGCTGTCGAGAACCTGTCCACGTTGATGGGCAAGTATGGCGAGGAAGGTGACAAACTGTTGTTCAAGATCCTGAACAGTGGCGATTACCTGAAAGACGCTCCTGACGACCTGCTTGCGGCTCACGACTCCCTACACTTGACGACAAAAATCAGTGAGAAGGGCTTGCGTTATGACCTGACGGTGCCCTTTGCGCGCTATGTTGTCCAGCACCGCAACGACCTGCAGATGCCCTTCAAGCGCTATCAGGTACAGCCCGTGTGGCGTGCCGACCGTCCCCAGAAGGGTCGCTATCGTGAGTTCTATCAGTGTGATGCCGACATCGTGGGCAGCGATTCGTTGTTGAACGAGGTCGAACTGGTAACCATGATTGATGAGGTGTTCAACCGATTCAACATCAATGTTGCCATCAAACTCAACAACCGCAAGATCCTCAGCGGCATTGCCGAAATTATCGGGGCTGCTGACAAGATTATAGACATTACTGTCGCCATCGACAAACTGGATAAAATCGGCATCGACAATGTGAATGCCGAACTCAAGGAGAAAGGCCTCAGCGACGACGCTATTGCTACGTTGCAGCCGCTATTGGCCCTGGAGGGCACCAATGAGGAGCGTCTCGCGGCTTTGGCAGGTATGCTTGCCGGTAGCGAGGTGGGTATGAAAGGCATTGAGGAGATGCGCTATGTCCTTGACCATGTGGCCAAATTGGGTACCCGTGCGCATGTCGAACTTGACGTGTCGTTGGCTCGCGGCCTGAATTACTACACGGGCACCATCCTCGAGGTTAAGGCGCTGGATGTAGCCATCGGCAGCATTACTGGCGGTGGACGGTATGATAACCTCACGGGCGTATTCGGTATGCCGGGCCTGTCGGGTGTGGGTATCAGCTTTGGTGCAGACCGCATCTATGATGTCCTTAATGCACTTGACCTCTATCCTGCCGACACCATGGCGACCACACGGGTGATGTTTGTCAACTTTGGTGAGGCTGAAGCCTCTGCTTCCCTGGGCCACATTATGGCGTTGCGTCGTGCTGGCATCAGTGCTGAACTGTACCCTGACAGTTCCAAGATGAAGAAGCAGATGAACTATGCCAACGATCGCAAAATCCCGTTCGTGGCCATTGTGGGCGCCGACGAAGTCGAGAACGGCACCATCGCTCTCAAGAACATGGTCACTGGCGAGCAGCAGACCTTGACGGTAGAGCAAGTGATTGAACAATTGGGTAAATAACCAAAGTGTAGTACACGATCCCTCGATTATGAACAGCATGTATCAACAGTTGATGCAGTTACCCCTGTTTCAAGGGGTTAGTGCTGATAGTATCACGCAGCTTGTCGAGAAATTGCCTTTCCATTTTCTCAAGTACCGCAATGGGGAGCAGATTCTGCAAGCGGGTGACGCGTGCACTCACATCAAGTTCATCGTCTCGGGAACGGTGCGGCTCGAAACGCCGTGTAAATACCTGAAAGTCTCGCTCGTACAGACCTTGTCAACACCCAACGTGTTGGCTCCTGAATACCTGTTTGGCCGTGGGACCGTATATCCTTATACGGCTGTTGCCGACGGGTCGTGTGGCATCTTGCAGTTGCGCAAGAGCGATTACATCAAGATGATTAATAGTGATAAGGTGTTCTTGTTCAACATTTTGAACTATTTGTCATCAGGAAGTCAACGCGGCGTTGATTCCTCCCTGTCTATCAAGGACGGATCGGTCGCCGAACGTCTCGCCACACTGATGGATATGCTCACGATTTCGGGCGCTTATGACATTGTTTTGCGTTTCAAGCAGAAAGATCTATGCACCCTATTAAGTACCCAGCGCACAACGCTGGTCACCTCGCTTGATAAGTTGAGCGAGCAAGAAATCCTGGAGTATGACAGCAATGAGTTGAGAATTCTGGATTTCAGGGGATTAATGGACATGATTAAGGATTAATCATTCAAGATGCGTTACACCTATTATACTCATGGGACTTGCTCTTCCCAGATAGATTTTGAAATAGATGACCAGGGCATTATCCGCGATGTTCAATTCATGGGTGGATGCCATGGAAATCTACAGGGCATAGCCATCCTCGTGCGTGGCATGAAGGCCAGTGATGTGATTGAAAAATTGAGGGGCCTCCGTTGTGGATACAAGAACACCTCGTGCCCCGACCAACTGGCAACGGCTCTACACGAGGCATTGAATAATAATAGTAAATAATATTATCAAATATTTTATAGAGATGAAGAAATTTTTTATTGTGATGGCAGCAGTTGTGACCTTGTCACTGGTGAGCTGCGAAAACAACGATTACAAGGCTAAAGGCGAACAACTGGCAAAACAACTCGATGAATTGTGCCAAAAACAGGATGCTAATGCAGTGCTGGAACTCGATGAGAGCATCCGTAACATCGAGAAGGAGATTGCTGACAAGGGCGATTCTACCGCTGTTGTCGATTTCCGTAATGCACTCAAGGACGCCCGCGCCCGCAATGCCGCTTATATCTCAAAAATCAAGGTGCAGAATGGCCAAGACGCTGAAGCTACCGTTCAAGACGTGGTGCAAGATGCACTGGAGGGCGATGTGGACATCAATGCTGTATCGGCCAGTATCGATTCGCTTCTCGAACTGCAGAAGAATTCAAAGAATAAAAAGTAAGATTATATGCCGCTGCTGTCGCATCAGGGGTTGGGCTTCGTTCGCCTTTGTGCGCCGATTGCCTTTCTTGCTTGTGTCCTCATGAACTCATGTGGCACAGGCATTGAAGTGACCGAGCACGTGACCGATAAGGATGTGCGCAAGGTCATCGAACAAGTTGACAGCAAGCAGGCTACGGTGTCGCTCGAGACCTATGTGGACTCCCTTGCGGCATGGAAAGTGGGTAAGCGTTTTTGGGTCGCCGACGACCAGGTGAGGCAGATGCTGCAGTACAATGGCGTTGATCTGGACTCATTGCATCTTGCTGGCCATGTGCTGGAGTTTGACGACTGGGTGTCGAGCGGCTTGTTTACCGACGATAACCGCAAGGTGGACATCCGCTTTACCGACTCTTCTACGGGTCAGCACTTTGTGTATCGCTACGGTAAGGATGTCGATGCTTTTCGTCCTGGTTTATCGCTGCCCATGCTCATCGACCTTGATATGGTGGAGCACGTCGCCCACCAGATCGAGGGCAAGGACTTCTATATCCGCACTCCCATCTGGTACGATAGGTCTAGCGAGCAGATGCGCAATGGACGACGGTATATCAAGGTGAGAATCGATAGCGTCTTGCCTGGAAATGCCGTAATGCCCCTGCGGGTGCTTTTCACGACCGATGATGCCCACGAACGGGCCATGGTGTGGATGAGTGACAACGCTTCGACGATGCATGGCAGGGACTTTGACGCCCTGTTTGCCGCCACCGACCCGCATTTGGCCTATCCTGACATTTCTGATGCCAATTGGTTGAAGATTACCCGTGGCGAGGTCGCTGTGGACATGACAAAGGTTGAATGCAGCCTGGCGATGGGTAGCCCCAAGCGCATCAACGAGATCCCCGAGCAGGGAGGCATGAGGGAGTATTGGTATTATGATGGCGGAGCATACCTGTTCTTTGTGGATGGGTTGCTTCGTCAGTTCAGGAGATAAATCATGAAACCGACTACACTGGAAATAGAATTTTTGGGAACAGGCACCTCGACTGGGGTGCCGATGTTGCGTTGCCATTGCCCCGTGTGCATGAGTAGCGATGAGCGCGACAAGCGGTTGCGCACATCGGCCATCGTGCGTTATCAGGGCGCTAGAATCCTTATCGACTGCGGCCCTGACTTCCGCACCCAGATGCTGCGTGCCAGCGACGATAACCTGGATGCGGTATTGCTGACCCACATCCACTATGACCACGTGGCGGGGTTGGACGACCTGCGGGCATACTGCTTTGAGCGTCCCTTCCCCTTATATGCCCGTGTCGATGTGCTGCGCAATCTTCATGCGCGCATCCCTTACTGTTTTGCCTCTGATCCTTATCCTGGTGTGGCCCAGTTTGAGGAACATGTGATTGGTGATGAACCGTTCCTGGTCGAGGGCGTACGGGTCGAACCCATTCCCGTGATGCACTACAAGTTGCCGATTATCGGTTTCAAGATTGGGCCTCTGGCCTATATCACTGATGCCAAGAACATTGCCGATGATGTGATAGAGCGATTGCAGGGCGTCCCTCTGTTGGTGATTAATGCCCTGCGCATCGAGCCTCACTTGTCTCACATGTGCTTGAGCGAGACCTTGGATGTCGTCAGGCGCATCAAGCCCGACAAGACCTATCTGGTCCACATGAGTGACCGCATCGGTCTCCACGCCGAGTCTCACAAGATATTGCCTGATGGCGTTGAACTGGCTTGGGATGGGTTAATTGCAAAAGTGTGAGCTATGCAAGAAGAAATCAAGATATCTGGTATCCAGACCATTGACACTGACCAGCAACCCGCTGGTTTGCGGTTCTTTGAGAACAGGGTGCAGGCTGGCTTTCCCAGTCCTGCCCAGAATGAATATGCCGACAGCATCGACTTGAACCGTGCCCTTATTACCAATCCTGCAGCCACTTTTTGTGCCCGTGTCATCGGCAATTCGATGGTGGATGCAGGCATCAACGAGGGCGACCTCTTGATTATCGACCGCTCAATCGTGCCTCATGACGGCAATATTGCGGTTTGCTTTATTGATGGCGATTTCACTGTTAAGCGCTTGAGTGTCAGGGAAGATGGCGTCTTCTTGACACCCGCTAACGCCAAATTTCCGGAATTGAAGGTCGGCGAGGAAAGCAATTTCAAGGTGTGGGGCGTGGTGTCTCATATCATCAAGAAGGTGTAAGTGGATAAGCCTTGTGGACATATTGAGCGCTACGGGACGCTATTTTTCATCTGCTGTGTGGCAGTGGTCGCATGGCAATGCTTTACTGTCGCGCTGGACACCCAGTTAGGGGGCGTGGGCCGCCTGTTCCATGAGTGGCACGTGGTGGCCATCTCAATTGCTAATGCCCTGCTGTTGCTCTCTCCCTACTGGCTGCTGAACCGACGATGGCGGTGGCTGGTGTGGGTGCCCTTGACCTTGCTCACCCTGTGGTGCCTGATGCAGACCTGTTACTGCCGCGCCTATGATGACTTGATGCCGTGGCGCAGCCTGACTTACACCGAGAACGTCAACCCGACGCTGGCGTCAAGCACTTTGGCTCTGTTGCGATGGCAGGATTTGCTCATTGCTGTGCCTTTTATACTGCTTATCCCCCTTTGCTTGGCGGGGCGTTATCCTCAAGACAATCCATCGAGACGTAAACCGTTTCTGCTCACTTTATTGGCTTGCCTCATCATTGCACTGGCTGGTTACTTGAATGGCAAGCAGGATTTCACCGAGAGGTTCTTGCGCAACTTCAGCAACCGTGGTTATTTTGCCCGCAATGGCTTGATTCCCTATGCTGTGTTCACGTTTCACGATATGATGAAGAGCCACACTGTGACCGACGAAGAGCGTGCCCAAGTGGAACGTTTCCTCGATGAACAGTGTCCGCAGTATTCCGATAACCCTTATTCCAGCACTGAGCGGCGCAATTTGGTGCTCATCATCGTGGAATCTCTGCATTCATGGCCCATCGGGATGAGAATTGACGGGCGTGAAGTGACACCTGTCCTCAATCGTCTGGTAGAGAGTGACAGCGTCCTCTATGCGCCTCACGTGATGTTCCAGACGAGCCACGGCCACTCCAGCGATGCCCATTTTATCTACAACACGGGCTTGTTGCCGCTGCGTGACGGCGTGGTGGCGGTCAATTGGGGAGACGGGCCTTTTCCGTCGATTGCCGATGCTCTTGAGGGCTATGATTGCCGCGAACTCATCTGCACGCCTGGCGTGAACTGGAATCAGAATGTGACAGCAAGGACCTATGGCTTTGACACCTTATACACCCGCGACCACTTGATGGCCGATGGTGCGCTCTTGCGCCATAACAACGTCGATGATGCGGCACTGACCGACTTTGCGGCCAAGCTGTTGCCACATCTGCGGCAACCTTTCTTCATGGAAATGGTGACAATGACGATGCACACACCTTATCCTGACGACAAGGTGCGCCCATCGTGGATTACAGCCAGCGACACCCTGAATGCCGAAGCACGTGGCTATCTTAACTGCCTGAATGTTACCGACAGTTGCCTCGGCGCTTTCATGGACGAATTGCATCGTCAGGGACTGGCCTGCAACACCCTGGTGGCCATCGTGAGCGATCACACACAGGTCTATCTCAATCGCATCGAGGGACGCCATGACAGCATTGCCACACCCATCGACTGGGGCATACCCTTGATTATCTGGGGCTGCGACACCACGTTGCGCTATGAACAGGTTATTGGTCAGGTCGATGTCTTCCCGACCTTGCTCGACGTGATGGGCGCTAATGCCTATCCCTGGAAAGGACTGGGCCACAGCATCCTGCGCTATCCTGTTGCTAGCGCAATATTTCCTCGCAACATGTCCGTTATTGGGGATAGCACGGCGCTCACTCCCCAGCAGCGCCGCGCTTGGGACATCAGCCGCCTGATGATTTTTGACCCTCAAATCATTAAGAAGCGCTTGGAGTGACGTGCCCTTTTGCAGGATTGTGAAAAATGTGCTAATTTTGTAGTCTTAAGATTAAAATTTATAGCTAATGAAAGATACTAAATCTCGACTCTTCTCGAGCGATAGCCGCCTGAGTGACTTGATTACAGCCCATCCATCCCTGCTTTCCCTGTTGACGAGGTTGGGCATATCTCTCGGTTTTGGCGACCGTTCGATTGCCGACGTGTGTGAGAACAGCGGTGTGGATACCGACTTCTTTTTGCTCATCTGCAACGTCTATACCTTCAACAACTATGTGCCCTCCACGGCTGCCATTTTGGGTACTGACATGAATGGCCTTGTGCCTTATCTCGAGAAGTCCCACAAGTACTATGTGGACAAGCGCTTGCCACACATCGAGCGTCATCTCGATGCTATTGCTCAAAAGTTAAACGATCGCATCGGCAAGGTGTTCATCAGTTTCTTTAAGGAGTACAAGAGGGAGGTGGTGGACCACTTCATGCACGAGGAGAAAGAGGTCTTTCCGCACATTGGCGCGCTGATGATGGGACAACGCGACACATCCTACAGCATCAGCAAGTTCCTCCAGACCCATAGCGACATCGAGGGCAAACTGGACGACCTGTTGAACATCGTCTTCAAGTACCTGCCGCCGCAAGTCGATGATGACAATGTGCTTGATGTGGTCTATGACATCCTGCGACTGAGCGAGGACCTCAAGAAGCACACCTTCATTGAGGAGAAAATCATGGTGCCGCTGGTTAAACACCTTGAGCTTGCTAATTTGTCATGAAACAGAAGTTGTTGATTGTTGAACCGTCCGAGGTCATCGTCGAGGGGCTCAAAGCGGTGCTTGAGAGCCAATCACGATTCAAGATTCTGGAGCCCGAGGTGAGTGCCGAGCGCCTGGAGCAGCGCATCATGGCCTCAAGGCCTGACGTGCTGCTGGTGAACCCCACGCTGATGCATGTTAATGTCTCATCGCTGCGCAATGAGTATAATCTGGCGGTCGTCGCTCTGGTGTATCAATATGTTGAGAAGGATGTGCTCAAGGCCTATGACGGCGTGGTGGAAATCAGGGACGGCCGTTCGGTGATTATCGAAACACTGGCCCAGGCCTCTCCCACAAGCGAGCATCGCAACAGTGGCAATTATGAACTCACCAAGCGCGAGACGGCTGTCCTCATCCAGTTGGCCCAGGGCAAGACCAACAAGGAGGTAGCCGATGCGCTCAATGTGAGTGTCCACACGGTCATCAGCCACCGCAAGAACATCACCCACAAGACGGGTATCAAGAGCGTTGCAGGTCTTACCGTTTATGCCATGCTCAACAACCTGATTGACGAGAGTTCCTTCTTGTAATTTTGCAAAATAGGTTTAATATGGCCGTCAATAGGCCATTGTAAACTAAAAAATGTCTATCTTTGTGAGTTAAAAACTTATAGAAGGGTATGTTATTGACCAGAATGTTAGATAAGTTTGGAGCGTACTGCATGTTCATGTGGAGGGTTATTGCCGTCCCTGACAAGTGGCGCGTATTCTTCAAGCGATATACCGATGAGATTGCAAAACTGGGAATTGATTCGATTCCGCTGATTATCATTGTGTCGTTGTTCATCGGTTCGTTGTGTACCATCCTCATCAAGCTCAACATTTCCAATCCGTTGCTGCCTCGTTACACCGTGGGCCTGACAACGCGCGAAATCATTCTGCTTGAGTTCTCATCCACCATTTTATGCTTGATTCTGTCGGGTAAAATCGGTTCCAATATCGCCAGCGAGATTGGTACCATGCGTGCCACAGAACAGATTGACGCCCTGGACATTATGGGCGTCAATAGCGCCAATTTCCTGGCGATGCCCAAGATTTTGGCCCTTATCACCATCTTGCCTTTCTTGGTGGTTATCTGTATGGCAACCAGCCTGTTTGGTGGATGGCTAATCTGTATCATCACGGGTATTGTCGATCCTGATACCTTTATTTTCGGTATCCAGTCGTTGTTCATCGAGTGGTATGTGTGGTTCGCGCTCATCAAGTCGCTCGTGTTCGCTTTCCTGATGTCAACCATTGCTTGCTATTATGGCTACACGGTCCAGGGTGGCTCGGTAGAGGTGGGTAAGGCCAGTACCGACACCGTGGTGATGAGCAATATCATGATTCTGGTGGCAGACGTCATTTTAACCCTGTTATTACTTTAATTGACAGTTATGATCGAAGTCAAACATCTATCCAAGACATTTAATGAGGAAGGCGGCCAGCGGCAAGTGCTGTTTGACATCAATGCCAAGCTCTATGACGGCAAGACCAACCTCATTATTGGTCAGTCGGGCTCGGGTAAGACGGTATTGATCAAGAACATTGTGGGCCTGTTTGACCCCGATGAGGGCGAAATCCTGTATGACGGTCGCGATATCACCAAGATGGACCGCAAGCAGCGTAAGGAGTTGCGCAAGGAAATAGGCATGCTCTTCCAGGGATCGGCCCTCTTTGACAGCGAGACGGTGCTCGGCAACGTGATGTTCCCGCTCGTGATGTTCAGCAAGATGAGCAACAGCGAGATGAAGGATCGTGCCCAGTTTTGTATCGATCGCGTGAATCTCACCGGTAGCGAGAACAAGTATCCCAGCGAGTTGTCGGGCGGTATGCAGAAGCGCTGCGCCATCGCCCGTGCCATCGCCTTGAACCCCAAATACCTCTTCTGCGACGAGCCCAACTCGGGTCTTGACCCCAAGACGTCAATCGTCATCGACGAACTCTTGAGTGACATCACCCACGAGTTTGGCATCACCACCATCATCAATACCCATGACATGAACTCTGTGATGGGCATTGGCGAAAACATTGTGTTCATCAACAAGGGTCATTTGGGCTGGATTGGCACTAAGGACGAAATCTATGATGTGGACAACGATGACCTGAACAATTTCGTTTATGCGACCGACCTGTTCCGTGACGTTCGCAAGTATCGCCGCGAACACGGCTACAAACCTACTCAGATTAAAAGCAACAAATGAAAACTAGCGATAAGAACTGTAAAGAAGAAATCCTCGAGTTGCTACGTTCTACCGAGCGCGAGGGCATCGAGGATGTGATTGGAGACCTCGAGGCATGGGGTTTCTTCACTGCACCGGCTTCGGCTGGCCACCACTTGAATGTCGAAGGAGGCCTCGCGATGCACTCGCTCAACACCTGCAAGGCTGCCCTTGCCGTGTGGGAGGCGATGAAGACGCTGGAACCGGGTCTGGAACATCAGGTGAAGCGCGACAGCATCATCCTCGCCAGCCTCTTGCATGACGTGTGCAAGTGTGACATCTACAAGCGCTCGGTCAAGAAGCGCAAGAATGCGCTAGGCATTTGGGAAGATGCCGAGGGCTATAAAATCACTTACAAGAATTTTCCCATGGGGCATGGTGAAAAGTCACTCACGCTGCTGTTGTGCAGCGGCCTGCCCCTGAACGACGACGAGATGCTGGCCATCCGTTGGCACATGGGCGCCTGGGGCGTGAACCAGAACAGTTATGAGGATGTGAGGAATTATGATGCCGCTCGCAAGCTCTATCCCCTTGTCGCCATTATACAGACTGCCGACGGTCTCGCTGCCAGCATCATGGAAAGCACAGGCGCCGAGATTGACGAGTTATGATGCGCAACATCAACATTTTGTTGTGTGACACCTTCCCCGGAAGGTTGCCCGACTTCATCCCCAACTACGAGTCACTGTTTATGGACCTGTTTGCCTCTATCGGCGAACAGGTTTCATACAAGATATTCCAAACGTGGCAGGGCGAATTGCCCTCATCGGTCAACGACGATGAGTTGTATCTGGTGCCCGGCAGTCTGGATTCGGCCTACGATGACAAACCGTGGATTGTCGCGCTGGTGAATTGGATTGAGCGCGCCTATAGTCGTGGTGCTCGGTTGATGGGCGTATGCTTCGGCCATCAGGCGATAGCCAGGGCGCTGGGTGGTGAAGTCAGGCAATATGAAGGCGGCTTTGGGACAGGAGTGCGGGCCTCGCAAGTGATTGACGAGTGCATGATGCCCTATTTCCCGGGCCGGGAGATGCGTTTGCTCTACAGCCATCATGACCAGGTGACCGCTCTACCCGATGGTGCCGTGCGTTGCGCCACCAGCGATTTTTGCCTGAACGAGTCGTTCCGCATCGGCCATCAGGTGATTACCTTTCAAGGGCATCCCGAATTCACGGTAGCCTATAGCCGTCACCTGCTCTTGAACCACTGCGATGACATTGACCAGGACGTCAGACAGAAGGCCCTGCGCAGCCTTGAAGAGATGGCGCCAATGGGACCCGCCGCAGCCCGTTTCGCCCTCAATTTGCTGAATTAAATTCGGTAAGATGAGGATAATTATAGAATAAAAAAACTTGCTTTTTAATAATATTTCCAATATTTTTGCGGGGGGGATTTATTTTCAGCAGCAAGTTGTACTCTTCTGCCTACCGCAATCTCCTCGAATGAGTTTGACAAAAACAATTGATATTATTAACTTTTAAATTGATCGATTATGAAAAAGAATTACCTCCATCTGTTGACCGTACTCGCGGTGTGGTTAACGTGCGCACTGGCTGCCAGTGCCGCCGACACTTATGACTTCATTTACAATAATCTGCAGTATGTCATAACTGGCACCAACACGGCCAAGGTTGTCGGTCACGTGGTGGCATCGCCTACCGGCGGTTATGTCATCTACGGTACAGCTACCAATTCTGCGACGGGTACCCAATATCGTGTTACTGAGATTGGAGATCGAGCCTTCCGGAATTGTTCCCAGATCACTAGTATTACCATCAATGATAATGTCGAAAAGATCGGCGATGATGCATTTGCAGGCTGCAGCGCCATGACCAGTGTCACTTTACCTATCACGTTGAACACCATCGGTGGTTATGCTTTTGGAAATTGTTCCTCCCTGACCCGGGTGGTTATCCCCAATTCAGTGACCTATGTGGGTGGAATGGCATTCTATGACTGTTCGGCGCTCACCACTGTTGACTTGGGCGAGAACTGCCGTTTCGATAATAACAACTGGGCTTTGAACATCTTCGCGGGCTGTACCAGCTTGACGGACATCACCTGCCGCAGCCTCGAGGCTTGGGAGTTCAAGGAGCCGATGTTTGATGAGAGCACCTATGCCACTGCCACGCTGCATGTGCCTTCGTCCTCTGTTGCTGCCTACAGGGCCACCAATTACTGGAACAAGTTCACGAATGTAGTGGGCGACATCGATGTTGCATCATTGAACAGCGCCCTCAACGTCGGGGGTGGCACCATTAACTTCGTTTCTAATGGCGACTATCCCTGGACGGTAGTGACCCAGGGCGACCGCACCTTTGCCCAATCGGGCAATGCCGGCCAGGCCAGCAGCTCATCGATATTAACTGCCACGGTGACATTGAGCAGCTCTATGGCGCTCTTCTTTGATTTCAAGGCTTGGGGCGAGGGCTCGAGCAACGTGTGGGACAAGTGTGAGTTCCTCATCGATGGCGTGAGCCAGTTTGTTTACGGCGCGCGCCAAAACGACTGGGAGACCTATTCCGTGCCTTTGACAGCGGGCACCCACATGCTCACGTGGCAATATACCAAGGACAGCAGCATCAATCCCACGGGCGACTACTTTGCCGTGGACAATGTCTGTTTAGGTGCCGACCTCAGTGCGGCAGTCAGCGATGGCGCTTTCATGGTCACCTCCTTTGGAGCGTATCCGTGGATTGAGGTGACCGAGGGGGCCCGCACCTATGCCCAGTCGGGCAATGCCGGTGTGGCCAGCAGCACGTCTGAGATGACCTCGACCGTTATGGTTCAAAGATCGTCCCTACTCTCGTTTGATTTCAAGGCCTGGGGCGAGGGCTCGAGCAACGTGTGGGACAAGTGTGAGTTCTTTGTCGATGGCGTGAGCCAGTTTGCTTACGGCGCGCGCCAGAACGACTGGGAGACCTATTCCATGCCTTTGACAGCGGGCACCCATACGCTCATGTGGCGATATGCCAAGGACAGCAGCGTCAACCCCACGGGTGACTACTTCGCCGTGGACAATCTCACCATTCGCAATGTTGAGAAGCGAGGTGATGTGGATGCCAACGGTGACGTGGCCATCAGCGACGTGGCAGCCCTGATCGACTACCTGCTGAGCGGAGATGCTTCGGGCATCAATCTCGTCAATGCTGACTGTGATCAGAATGGCAATGTGTCTATCAGCGACGTGGCAGTCCTGATCGACTACCTGTTGAGTGGCAGTTGGCCTGGGACTTCTTTAACCGTCGGTGATGTGACATTCAAGATGGTGCCTGTTGCCGGAGGCACCTTCACAATGGGATTTACTGGAGATACTCCCGATAGCAATGACAGTAACGCCTTGCCCGCTCACCAAGTGACGCTGTCGTCATACAGCATCGGTGAGACTGAGGTGACACAGGCATTGTGGGTGGCTGTGATGGGCAGCAACCCGAGTAACTACACCGGTGATGCGAACAGGCCCGTGGAGAGTGTCTCCTGGAACGACTGTCAACAGTTCATCACCCAACTGAACCAGATGACGGGCATGACTTTCCGCCTGCCCACCGAGGCCGAATGGGAGTTCGCAGCCCGTGGTGGCAACATGAGCCATGGATTCACGTATGCCGGCAGCAACATGCTTGATGATGTAGCATGGTATAACTCTTCAGAGAGTACCACCCAACCTGTGGGGCAAAAGGAGCCCAACGAGTTGGGCCTGTATGACATGAGCGGTAATGTCTGGGAATGGTGCAACGATTATTATGATACTTACAGCAGTGCTGCCCAAACCAATCCCACGGGTCCCACATCAGGCTCAGAACGAGTCGCCCGTGGTGGAGCATTCTTCAATGCTGAAACTGGCCAACGTGTTTGGTTCCGTAACCATACTACTGCTGACCAAACTGCCGATGGCTTAGGCTTCCGCCTAGCCCTCTAAGTCCTTTCCCTTGAAGGATCATCGGTTCTCGGTGGTTTGGCACAAGCGAGGCGACAGCCTGCCGCTGCCAAGCCACCGAAAACCGTCTTACAGAAAATCCTGCTCCAATAGCATTTGTAAATCAAGGAACGGAAATCTTTATAAAAACTTTTTTGTACATTTGCAGTCCTAAACGCAAAATACATCTGTTTTATGTCTAGAAACGATAAGGAACTGGAAGGGGTGACGCTGCTGGGCAACCAGGGCACTTCTTATGAGTTTGACTACCGCCCCGACGTGCTCGAGACGTTCGAGAATATGCACCCTGGTAACGACTACGTGGTGACACTCGACTGCCCCGAATTCACTTCGCTGTGCCCCAAGACGGGCCAGCCCGATTTTGGCCACATTATCATCAACTACATTCCTCGCCAGCGCATGGTCGAGAGCAAGAGCTTGAAGCTCTACCTGTTCAGCTTTCGCAATCATGGTGACTTCCACGAGGATTGCGTCAACATTATCATGAAGGACTTGGTCAAGTTGATGGATCCCAAGTATCTCGAGGTCATCGGTTTGTTTAATCCCCGTGGCGGTATCAGCATCAAGCCGTTTGCCAACTATGGCGACGACGAGCACCAGGACATGGTGCGCGCCCGCCTGATTGCTAATTTCCACAACGATTGACATGAAGGACGCGGTGATTATTACCTCAGGCGGCATGGACTCGACGACCATGCTCTATGAGTACAAGGACCAGATTGCCATGGCCATTACTTTTGACTATGGCAGCACTCAGAACGGCCGTGAGCGCCGTTGTGCTATCATGCACTGCAAGCGATTGGGCATCAAGCACCTGATCATTCCCTTGGATTTCATGCACCAATACTTTAAGAGCGCCTTGCTCGAGAGTGCCGATGCCATCCCAGACGGCAATTACAATGACGAGAACATGAAATCGACGGTGGTGCCCTTCCGCAACGGCATCATGCTGGCGATTGCCTGCGGTATTGCCGAGAGCAACGGCCTCAAGCGTGTCATGATTGCCAACCATGCTGGTGACCACTCCATCTATCCCGACTGCCGCTCACCCTTCATCGAGGCGATGAGTACGGCGATGATGACGGGTACCTACGAGAATGTCAAGGTATATGCACCTTACACCGACTTGAGCAAGGCCGAAATCGCACGCCATGGCGCTGCCTTGGGCTTGGATTACAGTGAAACCTACTCCTGCTACAAGGGCGGCGAAAAGCACTGCGGCACCTGCGGCACGTGCAACGAGCGCCGTCAAGCCCTGCGCGAAGCCGGCATCGACGACCCCACCGAATACCTCGCCTAGTTGATACCTGGTTGATAATTAGTACTTTAGCGCGTAAGCGCGAAAAAAACTATGAACTATTACCTGTTAACTAAAAACTAATTTGTACCTTTGCAGCCGATTTGCAGAAAAAATTCCGTAATCAACATTAATATCAAGAAATAAAAGATAAAGAAACAATGAAAGCATTCGTATTCCCTGGTCAGGGCGCGCAGTTTGTCGGTATGGGCAAGGACCTGTATGACAACAACCCTCAGGCCAAAGAATTGTTTGAAAAAGCCAATGAAGTGCTGGGCTTTCGCATCACCGACCTGATGTTTGAAGGCACCGAGGACGACCTCAAGCAGACCAAAGTTACTCAACCCGCCGTATTCCTTCACTCGGTAATTCTCGCCCTCACCATGGGCGACGAGTTCAAACCCGACATGGTAGCCGGTCACTCGCTGGGCGAGTTCTCGGCTCTGGTTGCCGCTGGCGCACTGCCCTTTGATCAGGGCCTGAAGTTGGTCGAGGCTCGTGCACTCGCTATGCAGAAGGCTTGTGAGGCTGCCCCCTCGACGATGGCTGCCATCATCGGCCTGCCCGACGAGAAGGTAGAGGAAATCTGTGCTACTATCGACGGCATCTGCGTCCCCGCCAACTATAACTGCCCCGGTCAGGTGGTCATCTCGGGTGAGATCACTGCCATCGAGGCCGCATGTGAGAAATTCAAGGAGGCCGGCGCACGCCGCGCGTTGCCCCTCAAGGTGGGTGGTGCCTTCCACTCGCCCCTGATGGAGCCTGCCCGTGCCGAGTTGGCCGAGGCTATCGAGGCTGCCGACTTCTCGGCCCCCGTTTGCCCCATCTACCAGGATGTGGACGCTAAGCCCCACACCGATCCTGCCGAAATCAAGGCCAACCTGCTGCAACAACTGACTGCTCCCGTCCGCTGGAGCCACATCGTTGCCAACATGACCTCAGACGGCATGACCGAGGCCGAGGAACTGGGTCCCGGTAAGGTCCTCCAGGGCCTTATCGGCAAGACCAGCCGCGACGTCATCCTCTCCGGCCGCCAGTAATCTACGGCCTCGTTAGGGCGAATCCAAAAAATAAACGGTGTGACTCAAATCGAGCCGCACCGTTTCTCTTTTCCCGTTTCGTCCGGAACCAAGGATCGCGCTACGCGCGAGAACCTTTAGCTAGGCGAAGCCAAATCAAAAAAATACTTTTATTGTTGTCCGTGGGGGGAATCTATTGCGTCAATTAATCTTTTTCAGTTTTTGCCCAAGATTATTTCAATGATGGCGTTTACATCGGCGATGCTGACTTCGCCGTCACTATTCACGTCGGCAGCGGGTGTGCGGGTGTGAGCTGAGTTGCCGCCCATGATGACGATATCAATCACACTATTGGCATCGGCAATGGTGACCTCGCCATCGCCATCCACATCACCGTACAGTTCGCGGTAGCGCATGCCCTTATAGATGATCTTGCCGTCCTTGATGACATGACTCAAGCCACAATACTCCTGATAATCAGCATTAGGATCGGGCTTGCGCGTGAACGGCGTCAACAAGTCACCCATATCGTAACTGTCAAAGCCGATGCCCTCAACCACATAGGCCAAAGTGTCACCCTGCTCGTTCAAATAAGCAAGACGGCTGCACTTACAATTCTCAATAACAATGGGGTCGGCCATAACTAGGTTTTCATCAGAGAAGTAAGGCTCCCGTTGATTTTCAATCAAATCATCTTTCAAAGATCCCATCATACTATCATATTGCCCAAGCCCCCAATATAAAACCTGCAAACCAGATGTTGGTGTCCTATAATTCAACATATTTTTCCCAGCATTTACAGTTGCAATCAAAGCATGATTCTCATAACAATCAAAGATGCTATAGAATTCATAAACGGCCGCAATAAGACTGTCATTATCCAGATTCATATCAGTATAGCCATTGCCGATGTAATAGTGGCAAGCATGATAATCTGGCGAATAATTTGGGTGATTGGGATGCATACCACTGATTTCATAAGTGTAGTAATAGCAAGTGGTGTCACCTTCATGGACCATCACTTTCTCGTAAACCCATTTGACACCCTCACGCAAGAGAGGCATGTACAGATCCCCATCATTAAACCATTTACCCTTATAAACAATTTCACCATTCTCAATCACATGACTCAACCCATAACCAACCTGCATACCTGTAATCGGAGCTGGGAAATAAAACAATGGCATACCCTTACCGTCACAACCTACACCTTCGGTAATAAAGAATTCGAATCCGTAATTATCCATGTACTTGTGACGTTTACAATTGTGGGAACCAACCTTAACATAATCTGTGCCTAAATAATCATAATCCATATAGTTCCACCACTCATCATATAGTGTGAAAGGATTATTGAAATCATAGAGGACAAACTCATTTTTACTTGTTGAATGAGCTTTATCATCTTCTGCCACAAAATTGAAATACCCCACTGGGCATTGAGGATAACACATTCCATCTAGATGACAGGCATATACCACCTTATCTTCCTCACGCAACCAAATAGGTGTAAAATCCTGTTCTATTTCTTCGCCATCGTAATTGATGTAATACAATTTCACTGGCTTGTAATGTTTGCCCTCATATACTGTATCGCCCTTCATTTCAAAGGCGAAATAACAACATCCATCAGGCATATTCAAAACATCTTCATAAAATGGATTGTCGTAGCCATATACCCATTTGACACCTTCGCGAACGAACGGAACGTATTCATACTCGTACCAGTCGGGATTATCACCATCATAATCATGTCGATTGTAGATGATTTCACCATTCTCGATAACATGCTTCAGTCCAACAACAGTCTGTTCAACAGCGCCAGGCCAACTTGGCAGGAAAAAGGCAAGGGGATATGAATTGGTGGCTTCCAAGCCTATGCCTTCAATGACATTCACTCCACCTAAACCACTCATATACATAGAATATGCCTTAACAAGATGATTGCCTACAGAAATAAGATCGGTTTCGATAAAGTCATAATAAGACATCTGACATGAATCTGCAAAATTTGACCAGTAGGCTATCGGGTTTTTGAAATCATAGAGAACGAATTCCCGACCCTCTTGTATAGCCTTAAAATCACTTTCCCTATAGTAATTTCCTATTGGGCAATAGAATTTTCCGTCGGGAACGAATGCATACACAACCTTATCCTCCTCACGCATGCAGACGGCAACAGTGTCATTCACTGTATTGATTGAATCTCCGTGATATTTGTGCATGAGTTTATAGGTCTTGCCATTGATTATCGTATCACCCTTGAACTCAAGGTTAAAATAGTCTAATTTATTAGGGTCATCGTACACCGGATTATAATTTTCGCCATAGTAACATACCCATTTTACGCCTTCGCGAACGAACGGAACGTACTCATACTCCTGGGCTGCTGCCTGGGTCAAGCCCAGCAGGGCCAATAGCAGTGTAATCAGTTTTTTTGTTGTTTTCATAATGTGTTTCGTTTTAGTGAATGTAGATTTTTTTCACTTGCAAAGTTACTACAGATTATTGTTAAATCGGCAAAAATCCTGGCACATTCACACCTCATTTTCGATATTGTAAATATCTGGAAATCAAGCGTCTAAAAAATAAAAATCTCATTTTTCACTCATCGCGTTAGAAAATGAGGCTGAAATTGCTAATTTTGCACTAAAGATTTGCTCCTTTTTTTGAGTGAATCTCATGAAAACTTTACACAATAAAGCATCTAATGATACACGTCAAAAACATCACCATTCTACTTGCGGCAGCCACCGCCTTTACCCTCCTGATGGTCGGTTGCCACCACGACAGCGCCACCATGCTAGAGCTCTCCCGCATCGATTCGATGGTCTATCATCAACAGGAACGGGAGGCATTGCCCTTGCTGCAGCAGATGAACACGGAACAATTCAGCAAAGAGGAACGCGCCTATCATGCGGTGTTGTTATCGATGGCGTTATATAAGAACTACATCCCATGCACCAGCGACTCGGCAATCAACGAGGCCGTTAGTTACTTCAAGCACTCTGGCGATGACTTGAAGTACCTGAAAGCGCTTGTCGCCCAGGGCTGTGTCAATGAGGACATGGGCAATCTTGAAAAGGCGGTTGACAGCTATCATCAAGCCGAAGGGCTGCCGTTAACCACCGATAGCTCAATGATTGCCTATGCCAAGGTGAGGCTGGGCACCCTTTACCAGTCTCAGGTGATAGGGACCACCACCATCGCCCTGCAGAAATACCAGGAAGCATTGCCCTTGTTCAAAGCCCTCGGGGACAAGCATTTTGAGCAGGTGTGTCTCTCGAGCATCGGCGGCATTTACCGCAATATTGATGAAAAGCACGATTCGGCGGTGTCCTATCTGGACGAAGCTATCAAACTGGCTCAGGAAGAAGGTGATCAGTACAGCGTTTTTGCCAATCGATATATTCTGTCAGAATACTATCTGGTGAGGGAAAAGAATTATCAGTTAAGTAAGAAATATGGGCTGCAGGCCATTTCGGCCAATCCGGCCATTATTGACCATCCCCGTGCCCATTATCGGCTGGCTTCGTCTTATTTGTTTCTGGGACAGCCTGACTCGGCGGTTTATTATCTTGACAGAGCACCTGTTGCCAGAAGTGCGATGGACAGTATAGTATATTATGAACTGTTGTCCGATTTGGAACACCGGTACCGCAAGAATGAGGAAAAGTCTAAAAACTATATCCAACTGGCCCATGGCATAGCAGACTCCCTGACCATCAATAGCCTTAACCACCGCCTGCTGGAAGTGGAGAAGAAATATGATGTCCAGTTGGCAGAGTTGAATTGGGTCAAGAATGACTCCAAATTGAGGGGAACTTTACTCTTGGCAGCATTGATGGCTTTGGCCTTGTTGACACTGGTCTTCCTGGTATGGAGATACAGGAACCAGCTGAAGATGAGACAAAACGAGATCGAGATGCTGAAGGCCGACCTGAACACCTCGCTGGAGAGCCTGGAACAGATGCAGAAAAGGCTTGACTCCCGTGAACAAAACCTGCAGGCCGATGATGTCAAAAAAGCCCAGAACGATGAACTGCGAACGATCATCAATCAGCAGATTGACGCCGTGCATCAGTTGATGTCATGGTCCTACCAATATGACAGCGACAAGTTTGCCGCCAAATTCAGGGAAATGATGACCTTGGGAGGAATGGGCGATGACAGCAACTACTGGTCTAATCTGCAAGCTCTGGTCAATGACCTGCACGATAATGTGCTCATCAAGGCGCAAGAAGTGGCTGGCGGCACGCTGAACGACAGCGAATTGAACATGCTGGCGTTGTATTGCTGCGGTTTTTCACGCACGGTGGTGATGGTCACCATGGGCTACAAGAACGTCGGCACAGTCTATAACAAGAAACTGCAAATCGCCAAGAAACTCCACGTCGCCGACCTCGACGAATTCCTTCGCTCCACCATGCCGCAACAGTAATCACTCCCGCGCGCACCCGACGTTGATAATCGGCCTAATGGCCGAGAGTTCTTTAAACTTTAACCATTAAACATTATCCAGTGAGAAAGTTAACAACTTTCGAAACTTAAATTTAATTATTGTATCCCCAGGATGCGGTGGGTCTGTAGCGATAGCCGCCATTGTGGGTTGTCGAGCACGGCTTGGACGGTGGCTTGCATGTTGCGGCGGCATTGCTCAGGGTCGCTCACCCAGCAGGGTTGCAGGTAGCGGTGGTCGGTCTCGATGTTGTTGTATTGGGTCAAGTCTTGACCCAGATAGACCACTTTGAGCTCATCACAACGGGTAAGCACCACTGGCAAGTCGCCGCTGTCACCAAGGCCGGTTTTGGGCGACAGTGTCACCCAGTCGATGCCGTGGGGCAGGGGACGGGTGCCGTTGGTCTCGATGGCGATGCGTTTGCCCGTCATGGCCTTGAGGCCGTTCACAAAATCCTCGTCGATCCATAACGAAGGCTCGCCCCCCGTGAGCACGACGAGTGGTGCGTTAGGGTAACGCATCACCTGCTCGACGATTTCGGGCAGCGACATCAATGTGCCCTGCTCGTGTCTTGTGTCACAGAAGGCGCAATGCAGATTGCAGCCGCTCAGCCTGATGAACACGCTGGCGGTGCCGGTGTGGTAGCCCTCGCCCTGCAGCGAGTGGAAGATTTCATTTATCTTCCACATCGTTGTCCTCGTCCTTGACGTAGATGGCCAGGTTGTTGGCGCTCTCGCGCACGTCGGCGCGGTAGCAGTTGGGCACGGTCTCGACAATCCAGCGGGCGATATTCTCGGCGGTGGGGTTGAAGTCGAGCACCTCGTTGAGGTTGCGGTGGTCGAGTTTGCCGTGCACCATCTCCTTGATGATGGTGAAGTCGGTGACCATGCCGTTATCGTCCAGTTCCTTGGCCTTGCAATACACGTTCACGATCCAGTTGTGGCCGTGCAGGTTCTCGCACTTGCTGTTGTGGTCGAGATACAGCATGTGGGCCGATGAGATTTCTAATGTCTTCTGTACGTAATACATATCGTTCTATTGTTTGTTGTCAATGTTATTCTGTGCCGTGGCTATGCCGCGGCCCTCTGTTGATTACCTCTTTTTCTTGTCCTGAGGCACCGATTCATTAAAGCGCATGTAGTAGATGCCGTTAACGATGCCCTTGTCGTAGCCAAGGGTCAAGGCGGTCATGTAGTCGCTGCAGAAGATGCCGTCACGGGCCAGGACAAACCCCTTGGTGCCCAAGCGGCTCTCCACCTTGTTGACGATGGCGGGCTCGGTGTTCGTTGGGCAATGGTTGACGTTGAGCGACATGATGACGCACTTCACACGGGCGTCATAGTTGAACTCGGCGCTGGTGCTGTCGGCGCTGGCCGTTGCCAATTCACGGTCAAACACATACTGGACGATGTAGGGACCCTGGGGCATGATGAGGGTGTTGTTGCCGGCATACATTCGGGCGTCGGTGCCCACCATGCCGTTCATGTCCATGAGGGTTGTTGAGGCATTGGCTCCGCAGCACGAGGTCTCGTCAAACATCATCATCAGGGCAGCCGCAGCCAGGTCGGTGTCGATAAACCCGCGGGTGGCATAGGGGTTGTCTTCGCTCACGTGGGCGTTGTTGAACTTGACGTTGCCCACTGCTTTACCAGTTCGGTCGATGATGTGGTAAACGTCTCCATCGACGGCGATAAGGCGCTCACCGTTGATGTCGATGAGGTTGTCATGCTCGATGGGTACCAGCACATTATTGTTCTTATCCACCAGGCCGGTCTTCTTGTCCTTGAAGACGATATAGTCGCCCGATGGCGTGCGAGAGAAGTCGGCATAACCGCCTTTTTCCACCTTCTGTTTGTCATCAATGGGGTTGGGTACCTCTTTGCCGTCCTTGTTCAGGCACACGATGGTGTCACCTTTCACCACAGGCATGACGCCGTTGATGTAGTAGGGCTGCACGGGTTGGTACTCGTTGCTGTTGGCAGTGAACAGGACTTTGCCGCCCTTGTCGATGACGCTGAAGCTCAGGGTACTGTCGTTGGGCTGGTTCTCGTCGATGACCACTGCGCAGTCGTCATAGAGGAACAGGTTGGCGCTCCTGTAATTGGCGGGAACTATTGTGTCGCCATTGGCGTTGATGTATCCCCATGAGCCATTATCGTTCTGGAATGCCGCCATTCCACGGGCAAACATCGAACACTGTGAAATGTCTTTAGGCAGTTCCTTGACGACTTCACCCTTGCGGTTAATCACGCACAACTCGCCACCCACGCGGCTGGCGAGTGCCACGCCATCGTCGCTGAAGGATGTCACGCTGCCAAAGTGCCCTGCCACGGGTTGAGTCGGAGCGCTCACATCATAATAGTCATAACTGCCCTCGCTGTTCATTACATAGAACATGCCATCCACGATGGGCGACGGCGCGTTTTCAAAGGCGTCTTTGGCCACTACCTCGCCACTGTTGATATCGAGGATGCTCCATTTCTCTGAGCCCACGAGTTGCACGGGCAGGTATTGCGTCTTGTACTGGTAGGCTGAGTCCTTACCGCCACAAGCGGTCATTAATAAGGCCACAATTGCGGCGAAGGCGATTCTCAAAAAGTTTTTGATCATGATGTGAAATATTGTTTTAATTGCGGGGACAAAGGTAGTGCAAGTCGAAGACAATGCCAAGAAAAAACCATTATTTACAGCAATGCAAAAAAATAAATTCGTTTCAATTAGCCTAATTCGCATTAAAAAAGCGTCATCTCCCTTTTCGCGCGGCCTTATTGTTTTCATGGAGTTGACGTTTATGGCAGGGTGGGGTGACAAAATGGCGCACTTGTGTCGCCTTTTGTCTGTTGGCACACTCGTTGCATACTAGCAGGGCGTAAGATAACTCAAATAAAAAACTACTTTTAAACCATTTTTAGAAATCATGACTATTAAACCATTAAATGACCGCGTTCTCATCGAACCGGCTAAGGCAGAAGAAGTTGTCGGCGGTATCATCATCCCTGACAGTGCAAAGGAAAAACCTCTCAAGGGCAAGGTTCGTGCAGCTGGCAACGGCACTAAGGACGAGGAAATGATTGTAAAACCCGGCGATACCGTGCTCTATGGCAAGTATGCCGGTAACGAAATCGAGATTGACGGCGAGAAATTGCTCATGATGCGCCAAAACGACATCCTGGCCATCGTCATCGATTAATAAACGGCTGGAACACACTGTTTTGAACAGAAAGTGTGATTTGGCCCACTTAGCGTAATTCGCATTAAAAAACAAACATTGGAAAAAAAGCAAAAAACGATATGGCAAAGTTAATCAAATTTGATATCAAGGCTCGCGAGGAGCTCAAGAAAGGCGTTGACCAGTTAAGCGACGCCGTTAAAGTAACCCTTGGCCCCAAGGGTCGCAATGTGATTGTTGACAAGAAATATGGTGCTCCCCACAT
Organism: uncultured Bacteroidales bacterium; assembly: GCA_902774055.1. Classification (GTDB taxonomy): domain Bacteria; phylum Bacteroidota; class Bacteroidia; order Bacteroidales; family Muribaculaceae; genus Sodaliphilus. The sequence continues at coordinate 52,885 of CACYGX010000004.1, read as the reverse complement.
CACCAAAGACGGTGTGACCGTTGCCCGTGAGGTGGAACTGGAGGACGAATTCCAAAATATTGGCGCACAACTCGTTAAGGAGGTTGCCAGCAAGACTAACGATGATGCCGGTGACGGCACCACCACCGCTACCGTCCTGGCCCAGGCCATTATCACCGAGGGCCTCAAGAACGTGGCAGCCGGCGCTAACCCCATGGACGTGAAGCGCGGCATTGACAAGGCTGTCAAGGTCGTGGTTGACGGCATCAAGGAGCAGGCTCAGGAAGTGGGCGACGACTTCGGCAAGATCGAGAACGTGGCTCGCATCAGCGCCAACAACGACGATGCTATCGGCCAGCTCATCGCCGAGGCCATGAAGAAGGTAAAACAGGACGGTGTCATCACCGTCGAGGAGGCCAAGGGCACCGAGACCCGCGTTGATGTGGTCGAGGGTATGCAGTTCGACCGTGGCTACATTTCGCCCTATTTTGTCACCAATGCCGACAAAATGGCATGCGAGATGGAGCGTCCCTATATCCTTATCTTTGACAAGAAGATTTCGGGCCTGAAGGACATTCTGCCCCTGTTGCAGGGCGCTGTTCAGGCTCATCGCCCCATGCTCATCATCGCCGAGGATGTTGATGGCGAAGCATTGGCATCGTTGGTAGTAAACCGCCTGCGCGGCTCGCTCGAGGTGTGCGCTGTCAAGGCTCCCGGCTTTGGCGACCGCCGCAAGGAGATGTTGCAGGATATCGCTATCCTCACCGGTGGCACCGTCATCAGCGAGGAGACCGGCTTGACCCTCGAGAAGGCAACCCTCGAGATGCTGGGTACTGCCGAGAAGGTCACCGTTGACAAGGAGAACACCACCATCGTCAATGGCGCTGGCAACAAGGACCTGATTGCCGACCGCATCGCACAGATACGTGTCCAGATCGAGAACACCAAGTCAACCTATGACAAGGAGAAACTCCAGGAGCGCCTGGCCAAGTTGTCGGGTGGCGTGGCAGTCCTCTATATCGGCGCCCCCAGCGAGGTCGAGATGAAGGAGAAGAAGGACCGCGTTGACGACGCCCTGAGCGCAACCCGCGCTGCTGTGGCCGAGGGTATCGTGCCCGGTGGTGGCACCGCCTACATCCGTTGCCTCAAGGCCCTCGAGGGCATGAAGGGTGACAACGACGACGAGACCACAGGTATCCACATCATCCAGCGCGCCATTGAGGAGCCGCTGCGCCAGATTGTTGCTAACGCTGGCCTCGAGGGTGCCGTTGTGGTCAACCGCGTCAAGGAAGGCAAGGGTGACTTCGGTTACAACGCACGCACCGAGAACTACGAGAACCTGTTCGAGACGGGTGTCATCGATCCCGCCAAGGTGGCACGCATCGCTCTGGAGAACGCTGCCAGCATCGCCGGCATGTTCCTTACCACCGAGTGTGTCATCGCCGAGAAGAAGGAGCCCGAGCCTGCAATGCCCGCTGGTGGCCCCGGCATGGGTGGCGGCATGGGCGGCATGATGTAAAAATAACACTTTTGTTAGTAAGCGTTTCCCTGTTGAGCTTGATGCTTGACAGGGATTTTTTTTGTGATGAATCCCGCTCATCAAATAATTATAATACGTTTCACCAGTGATAGCACGGGTGCCATCGGCTGGGACGGTTCTGCTTGATGCCAAAGCGAAGCGACGCTATCAAGAGACCCGTCCCAACGATGCACCATTCTTGAAGCAGTCACCATAACTTAGCGCTTTTGCGTGGTGCATATGAGGCATTTTTCCATCAAACAACTCATCAAACTGTGCTGTTGATAAATCTCATGACGTTATTTTTGGGTAGTTGAATAAAAAACTATATCTTTGCATGTTTTAATAACGTGCCAATTTATCGGCCGTATTACTTGTCTTTGTATAATGAAATACACATTAATGTCTTTTTAGACTGTTTAATAAGTATTTGACATGAAAAGAATTGCAATTAGCTTATTTGTGTTAGTCATTAGTGCTTTGGCCAGCATGGCTGTCGCCCAAGATGTTGTTTACCTGAAGAACGGCAGTATCATTAAAGGCTCTGTTCTGGAAATCGTACCCGAACAATCCCTCAAGATTCAAACAAGTGATGGTAGCATCTTCGTTTATCAGATGAATGAGGTTGAGCGTATCCAAAGAGATGCAAACAAACAGCAAGAAACGGGAGGTTCTTCAGAGGATTACTTGAAACGAGGTTTCAGAGGTCTTGTTGACTTGGGAATCCATGCAGGGTTTGGTGATGCCGAAGACAATCTGTTGGTCATGCCGTCATTTACTGTGGGCTATCAGATAAATCGATTCTTTTATATTGGTGCAGGCTGCTCACCAACGTTAGCTCTTTATGACAACGAGTATAATGATGAAATTGAAACAGGCTTCATTCTGCCTATCTATGGTGCAATTCGCTTTGATTTCGTTAATGCAAAGGTGTCTCCATTTCTTGACACTCGAGTTGGCTACAGTGTGACCGATGATTGCAGAGGATTATACACCTATATTGGTGCAGGATGTCGCATCAAGAAATTGAGCCTTTCTGCTGGCTATACTTTCCAACGCAAAGAATACTTAGGTCATGATTACAGTTTTGGTTACGACGGAGATTATTTTAGATATTTTTACGATGATTATCTTGACTTTGGTTTTGCAGGGGTAAGAATAGGCCTTGAGTTCTAATTTCTCAAGACACTGAATGAAATACGTATTAGTCACTGGTATCCATATCATCCAGCGCGCCATCGAGGAGCCGCTGCGCCAGATTGTTGCTAACGCTGGCCTCGAGGGTGCCGTTGTGGTCAACCCCGTCAAGGAAGGCAAGGGTGACTTCGGTTACAACGCACGCACCGAGAACTACGAGAACCTGTTCGAGACGGGCGTCATCGATCCCGCCAAGGTGGCACGCATCGCTCTGGAGAACGCAGCCAGCATCGCCGGCATGATCCTTACCACCGAGTGTGTCATCGCCGAGAAGAAGGAGCCCGAGCCCGCAATGCCCGCTGGTGGCCCCGGTATGGGTGGCGGCATGGGCGGCATGATGTAAACCACTTTTCATAATTAAGAGAGTTTTCCCCTATCTGACTGGAATATGTCGGATAGGGGATTTTTGATATGGTATTGAGATTCATGTGTTGTAATTGAGAGAATGAATGCTACACTAATACTTTATGAGGACCTTGGCGTGAACAAAAACATACCATAGAATTTGGTGATATGAAAAAAATAAAATAAATTTGCACCCTATAAATAAAAGCGTTGTTCAACTGATGACCTCCTAACGGTTTTCGGTTTTATACTGATAGATTTTAAAAACTTAAAAACTTAAAAACTTAATATTGAAATGAAAAGATTTTTTACTTGCCTTTTTGTCCTCTTGATTGCTGTTGCAGCTAACTTTGCTATGGCACAGGACGTTGTTTACCTGAAAAATGGAAGTGTGATTAAAGGATCAGTTGTGGAGATCAAACCCAGTGAGTCTCTTAAGATTAAGACTGCTGATGGCAGCTTGTTCGTTTATAAGATGAGCGAAGTTGATCGCATTGAACGTGATAACAATGCAAGTTCTGGAAATAACGGTTCTGGCGATAGTGATGTATATCTGAAACGGGGTTTCCGTGGATTTGTTGACTTTGGAGGAAGTCTTGGTTTTGGAGATACTAAACAGAACTATCAAGGTTCAATTAGTTTCACTGGCGGATACCAGATCAATGGTATGCTCTTCGTCGGTGGTGGTGTAGCTCCGACAGTTAACTTTAATGATTTTGATCAAACAATATGTGTGATACCCATCTACGCGGCTGTTCGTTTGGATTTCCTTAAAAACAAAGTAAGTCCCTATATCAATGCCCGTGCCGGTTACTCTATTAATACAGATAATCCTGAATACAGTGCCGCGTATTTTTATGGAGGTGTAGGTGTCAGGTTGAGAAAGTTCAACCTTGGCGCGGGTACTGATGTTTACACTAGGGACGGTAATACATCTACTTATGCCTCCTTCCGTTTTGGATTTGAGTTCTAATTTATTACTCTAACATGAAATATGCTTTAGTAACAGGTGCTTCCAGAGGTATAGGACGAGCAGTCGTTTTGAGGCTTGCACAATCTGGAATTCCTGTTATCATCAATTATCTTAATAATCAAGCTGCTGCTGCCGAGACGTTGAACGAAGTCACACGTCTCGGTGGCTCTGCTGAATTGTTGCCTTTTGATGCGTCTGACCCGACGGCGATTGACGCCGCTATTGATAGTTGGGAGCAGGCGCACCCCGAAGACTATATTTCGGTCCTGGTCAACAATGCCGGCATTCGTCGTGACAACGTCATGTTTATGATGCCCGACGAGGACTGGCACAAAGTACTGGATACTACCCTTAACGGCTTTTTCTATACCACACGCCGACTGCTCAAGCACATGATGCCGCGCAAGCGTGGTGGTCGCATCATCAATATCGCATCATTGTCTGGCGTCAAGGGAATGCCAGGACAGACGAATTACAGTGCTGCGAAGGCTGCCTTGATTGGGGCAACAAAAGCCCTGGCTCAGGAAGTTGGAGCACGCCAAGTGACAGTTAATGCCATCGCTCCAGGCTTCATCGAGACCGACATGACCCGAGACCTGCCCCAAGATGAACTCAAGCAGCTGGTTCCCGTGGGACGTTTCGGCAAACCCGAAGAAGTCGCCGCCCTAGTGGCCTTCCTCGCTTCGGACGAGGCCGCCTACATCACCGGCGAAGTCATTAACATAAACGGAGGACTTTACACATGATGATCATTGTACTGCCCCTTTTGAGAACACTAGATTAAATCAATGAGACGAGTTGTGATTACGGGTATGGGCATTTGGTCCTGCCTGGGAACAGATATAGAGACTGTCAAGCAGTCATTATTTGAGGGTAAGTCGGGCATCGGCTTGTATCCTGAGCGTTTGGAATATGGCTATCGCTCGGGATTGTCCGGCATTGTTGAGGAACCAGTCATCACCAAGCAGATGCTGGACCGCCACACGCGTGCCGGCATGTCTGAGGAAGCCCGATATGCCTACATGGCCAGTCGCCAAGCCTTTGAACAGGCTGGTATCAGCGAAGAGTACCTCCTTGAAAACGAGGTGGGTTGCATCTTTGGCAACGACTCGTCGGCCAAGCCCGTCATCGAGGCGTCAAAAATCATGGACGAAAAGCATGACTCGGCCATGCTGGGCTACGGCCTCATCTTCCAGTCGATGAATTCGACGGTGAACATGAATCTGAGCACCATTTTCCACCTGCGCGGGGTTAATTTCACCATCAGTGCCGCCTGTGCGAGTGGCAGTCACTCCATTGGCTTGGGTTACATGATGATTAAGCAAGGCCTGCAGGACATGGTGCTGTGTGGCGGTGCCCAAGAGACCAATTACTACTCGATGGCTTCGTTTGACGCACTGGGCGCATTCTCGGTGCGCATGGACGAGCCGACCAAGGCCAGCCGTCCGTTTGACCGCGATCGCGATGGTCTGATTCCCAGCGGTGGTGCTGCTGCACTAGTGCTTGAAGACTATGACCATGCCATCGCCCGTGGTGCCACCATCCTTGCCGAGGTCGTTGGCTATGGTTTCTCGAGCAATGGCGGCGGCATTTCACAACCCAGCGACAACGGCAGTGTGATTGCCATGAGCCGCGCCATGCAAGATGCGGGCGTCACCCCTGATGATATTGACTACATCAACGCCCACGCCACGTCAACCCAGCAGGGCGACATGTATGAGGCTATAGCCTTGAACCGACTGTTCAACGGCAAGCGGGCCATGATCAGCAGCACCAAGTCGATGACGGGCCATGAGTGCTGGATGGCTGGTGCCAGCGAGATTGTCTATTCCATCATCATGATGCAGAACAACTTTGTGGCTCCAAACATCAATTTTGAGAATCCTGACGAGCATAGCGCCAACCTCAACCTGGTGACAAAAACCACTCCGGCCGAATTGAACCTCGTGCTCAGCAACAGCTTTGGTTTCGGCGGCACCAATTCGGCATTAGTAATCAAGAAAGTATAACTATACAAAACTTACGAAGTATGAGAACATTTTTCGTATTCATCTCTCTTTTTCTTTTGTCTCAAGCATCAGTTTGGGGACAAGTTGTAGTTGGAACCTATCATCTAGCAGCTACTGACAAGGATTATGTCGTACTTATTGACGATATGGAAAACAGGTTTAAAGGAAAAACTCCTGATGAACAGTTATTTAAATGGCAAATCTGTTTGCAGGTAGAAAGTAATGATCCAAAAATTGATACTTACTTGAGTATATCAAGATGGCATCCAGATAAATTCTATAATGCTTTATATGAAAACTTTGCAAAAGCGCAAAAAGTGGCACAAAAAAAATCATTTTATCGCAAAAAAATAGGTGATGGCGATATTGATTTGTTTTTGAAACGTTGTGAGATCGATAAGATAACAGGTAATGGTACTTATGGATATGAGTCTGGAAATGATTTCAATATCTCTTGCGAGAAGAACGATGAAGGTCAATTGTTTTTGTGCTATACCGGAGAAGCTGCAAAGAGTGAAGGAGGCAGTGGCTTATCTGTTAGTGGTTGGAGGCTTATTATAACCAGTATTGAAGAGATACAAAGGATAGAAGGATTAATATTTCAAGCTCAAGAAATGATAATGAGTAGCGGATCGAATTTAGAGTAGGATTCAATAAAAGTATAACTATTATTTTTAAGGTATGATGAAACGGTATTTAATAGGAATCATGATGGTTGTGCTGGTGGCTATGACTGCCGCTGCCGACAATCCGTTGAGAATGAAATCGGGCTCCCTGCGTCTATTGAAGAATAGTGGAGAGAGCATTTATAGCGAGATTGATTTCTCAAAGACCAAGGCCAACAAAAAGTCTCTTAACGAGTATCTTGAGAACGATTACGGCAGCTCAAGGGAAGAGTTCGATTCCAAAATCCCCACGATGGAGGAATGGTTCTCGGACAGGTGGGATGATGACATCAAGAAAGGACCTAGATACACTACCAACCCCGATGCTCCTTACAAGATGATTGTTCAGGTCAAGAATCTACAACTTGGTCCCCGGAGCGGCTATGGTGGTGCATCCATCAGTGGCTATGTCAACTTCTACAAGAAGGGCGAGAGCACCCCGTTTGCCGAGGTCGAGATCCTGAAACTCGAAGGCACCCAGTTAAGGATTCCACTTCCTGGCTATCCTGGTATGATCCAGATCTTTAACGACCTGGCCGAATACCTTTGTGACTTGATTAAACACTCCAAATAATTTTTGTATAAACTATTAAATCATTAAAAAAATGAAAAAATTAATCTTATTATCTTTTGTGTTATTGACCGCTCTTACAACCTGGGCCGATGCCGATATCCAGAGCGGCTCCATGCTCTCGTTGAAGAATAGTGATGTACGTGTTCTCGTGGTGTGGGACTACAGCAAGATGTTGATCGAAGACCAGAAACCCGATGCTTTCCTTAAGGAAAAGGGCCCGGATTGGGTACGCGACTATCCCGCTGAGGTAGCTGCCGGTGAATCGGCATTTGCTACTCAGTTCAACAAGAAGGATAAAAAATACGCTCTCATCACCGACGATGAAGATGCTGCCCAGTACAAGATGGTTTTCCACGTCAACAATTTCCACTATGGTAGCACGGGCGCTGCTATCGTGTTTGGCGGATGGGCTCGTGGCGCAAGCATTGAGGGCGTTGCCGAAATTATTGATACTGCTACCAAGACCGTGGTCTGCAAGGTGGCATTTGACTGTGCTGGCAAGTCGGCCTATAGCAATGAGGAGCGCAGAGTGCTCGCTTACAAGGACTTGGCAGAGGATATGGCAAAGCTGGTTTCTAAAGCAAAGTAAGAGTTCTATTTTCTCTTGATGTGAACGATGAAACTTTCATCTTCATTAAGAAAGAAATATACACAAGAGCAGCTTAGCGCCCGCGAGGCGCAGCGGCTGGCTGAATTTATAGCGTGGGGGCCTGTGGTCTTTCAGGCCTCACGCTTAATGATTAAATGGGGTATCCTGGATCTCATCAGGGATGCCAGCGACGGCTTAACACGACAAGAGATCTGTGACAAGACGGGTCTATCGGACTATGCAGTCAAGTGCCTGCTGGAGGCTTCGCTCTGCATCGGCACGCTGCTCGTTGATGTCGATACCGACAAGTTTACCCTGTCCAAGACGGGCTGGTTCCTCTTGAACGATCCCGCAACGCGGGTGAACATCGATTTCAACCACGACGTGAACTACGAGGGCTTGTTTCACCTCGAGGAGTCGTTGTCGAATGGCAAGCCCGAGGGCCTGAAACACTTCGGTGACTGGCCGACTATCTATGAGGGTCTATCCACGCTGCCCGAGCAGGTGAAGAAGAGCTGGTTCAACTTTGATCACTTCTATAGCGATTCCTCCTTCCCCCAGGCGTTGAGCATCCTCTTTGACGAACGTCATGTCAGGTCGCTCTATGATGTGGGTGGCAATACCGGCAAATGGGCGTTGCAATGCGTTGCCCATGACCCTCAGGTGCAAGTTACTGTGCTCGATCTGCCCCAGCAGATTGGCATGATGATGGACAACATACAGGGGCAACCGGGTGCCGAGCGCATCAGCGGTCACGGCATCGACTTGTTGAACCCCGATGCGATGCTGCCGCAGCGCGAAGGAGGCTTGGACGCCATCTGGATGAGCCAGTTCCTGGACTGCTTCAGCATGGACCAGATCGTGGACATCCTCAAGCGTGCAGCCCGTGTGATGACCGACCAGACCCGCATCTACATCATGGAGACCCTGTGGGATCGTCAGCGCTATGAGCCGGCCGCCATGTGCTTGACGCTCACCAGCCTGTATTTCACGGCGCTGGCCAACGGCAACTCCAAGATGTATAACACCGAGGACATGGAACATTGTATCCATGCCGCTGGACTTGAGATTGAGCATATCTATGACCAGCTGGGACAAGGGCACTCAATTCTCGTTTGTAAACCAAAATAGTTAACATTTGTAAATCAATATATTTTTTTATGTCTAGACAAGAAATTGAAGAAAAAGTAAAAGCTTTCCTGATCGATGACCTCGAGATTGACGAGGACAAGATCTTTGACGACGCCAAGTTAAAGGACGACATGGGCATCGATAGCCTCGACTTTGTCGATATCGTTGTGATTGTTGAGAAGAACTTCGGCTTCAAGATCAAGCCCGAGGATATGGTGGGCGTTACCACGCTGAGCGAGTTCTGTGACTATATTGAGAAGAAAGTGAACGACTGATGGCTGACAGGGCGTGGGCTGGAACGACCTTTGGCACGGGATGGATGCATCGATGGCTTATTGCCGTGCTGCGATGGATGGACATCAGGCTGCTGTATGCCTTTGCGTCCGTCTTTGTCGTCCCTGTCTGCTTGGTGCTCAACGCCAGCCGTGTCACGGCCTATCGTTACTTTCGCCACCGTCATGGCTTTGGTCGCCTGAAATCAGCATGGAAGACTTACACTAACCATTGCCTGTTTGGGCAGGTCGTGATAGACCGCTTCGCCATGTATGCGGGCAAGAAGTTCAACATCGAGGTGGAGGGATTCGAGCATTTTCAGCGCCTTTCCCAAGCCGAAGATGCCTTTTTGCAGCTCAGTTCCCATGTGGGCAACTACGAACTGGCGGGTTACACCCTGCTGAGCGATGACAAGCAGTTTAATGCCCTGGTTTACTTCGGCGAGAAATCCACTGTCATGGAGAACCGCGACAAGTTGTTTGTGGACAATCACATTCACATGATTCCTGTCACTCAGGACATGAGTCATGTGTTCGAGATGAACCGCGTGCTGCAGAATGGCGAAATTCTCAGTATGCCGGCCGATCGGTTCTTCGGCTCAGAGAAATCCATTTCTTTGCCCTTCCTGGGCGCGGAGGCCCGTTTCCCGCTAGGACCCTTCAGTGTCGCTACTGCCCGAGGCATCAATGTGATTACTGTCCACGTCATGAAGTCGTCGTTGAGGGGCTACAAAGTCTATGTGACGCCGCTCGACTATGACAAGCAGGCGCCACGTCGCGAACAGGAGAGGCAACTAGCCGCGGCCTTCGTCAACGAGTTGGAAAGGATTCTCAAGATGTATCCCGCCCAATGGTATAACTACTATGAATTTTGGCAATCATGATAGCAGATTCCTTACACCCTAACGAGAAGGAACTCAGAGCCCTTGACATTCACGAGCTCTTGCCGCAGCAGGAGCCGTTTGTGATGGTTTCCAGCCTTGTGGGCTTTGATGAACGAAAGACGATAACCGAGTTGGAGGTGATGCCCGGCAACCTCTTTGTGGAGCAAGGGCGCTTCACTGCCGAGGGCTTGATGGAAAACATCGCACAGACCTGTGCCGCGCGCATTGGCTATGTGAATAAGTTCATCTTGAAGAAAGGCATACAGATTGGGTTTATCGGCGCCGTTCGCAACATGGAAGTCACGTCATTGCCCCGTGTGGGTGACAAGATAACCACTGTTGTCGAGGTTCAGGAAGAAGTCTTCGGTATGACCTTGGCAAGCGCCATAGTCACCTGTAATGGTACCGAATTGGCGAGCACCGAGATTAAGATTGCCGTTAAGAGTGAAGATTAAATCAACAAACAAGAGATGGAACTAAAAGCATCTAAGGAACTGGAAGTGAGATTCAGCGAGGTGGACTCGATGGGAGTAGTTTGGCATGGATCCTATGCCGTCTATTTCGAGGACGCCCGTGAGGCTTTCGGTGCCAAGTATGGCCTGGGATACATGACTTTTTTTGACAACCAGTGCACGGCACCTCTTGTCGAGTTGAATATGCAGTACAAGAAGGTCATCAAATACGGTATGCGCCCTCGTGTCGATATTATCTATCGGCCAACCGAGGCGGCAAAAATCGTCTTTGACTACGAGATACGCGACATGGAAGACGAGTCGCTCATCGCCACGGCACACTCGGTGCAGGTTTTCCTTGACTTGGACTATCAACTCATGTGGGAAAATCCCGAGTTTTATCAGCAGTGGAAAAAGCGCTGGCATGTGTGTGATGAAGGATAACTGATAATAACCTGAAAAAGAATACGATGGTTTATCATATCGCCGATAATGTGACATCTCCCCTTGGCAATACGACCGAGCAGAATTACCTGTCCGTCAAGTCGGGCAATTCCGCTCTGCGGTATTATGAGAACCATTGGGGATTGCCTGAACCGTTCACGGCTGCATTGTTTACCGCTGAGCAGAATCTGGCGATGGCCATCGACGATATGACCCGCTTTGAGTCGCTGGTCATCCATTCAGCCAGCCAGGCGATAGACCAGAGTGGCATTAATGTCTCGGCGCCTAATGTGGTGTTTGTTCTTGGGACGACAAAGGGTAATATCGAAGAACTCGAGGACAACCGTCCCGTTCCCAGCATTTACTACCCCGGCGATACAGCCCAACGTATTGCCTCAAAGCTAGGCTTTACCACAACGCCTGTTGTGGCTTGCAATGCCTGTATTTCGGGCGTTTCGGCCATTATTTTGGCTATGAGACTGCTCGAGAAGGGCGCATATGACTATGCTGTGGTCTGTGGCGCCGATGTGCAAAACAAATTCACGGTATCGGGTTTCCAGTCGTTGAAAGCTGTCTCGCAGGAGCCTTGCCGCCCCTTTGACCTGGAACGCCTCGGCCTCAATCTGGGTGAGGCCGCGGCAACGTTGGTGCTGAGTAGCGACCGCGTTGCGCAACAGGGTGACCACTGGTGCATCGAGAGCGGCGCTGTTCGCAACGATGCCTTCCATGTGAGTTCCCCGTCCAAGAATGGCGAGGGTGCACGGTTGGCATTGTGTGGCACGCGTGCCGATAGCGTTGTTGGGCAGCTGGCCTTCATCAATGCCCACGGCACGGCAACGATGTTCAACGACCAGATGGAGTCGGTAGCCATTGAACGGGCCGGACTGAACGATGTGCCCGTCAATGCGCTCAAGGGATACTATGGGCACACGATGGGTGCTGCTGGCGTGCTCGAGACCGTCATTTCGATACGTGCCGCCCAGGACAACATGGTGCTGGGCACCAGAGGCTTCAGTGAACGTGGCGTTTCGGGAAAGATCCGCCTCTCTTCCCAGAATCAACAGACCGATAAAGAGAGTTTCGTCAAGATGATTTCGGGGTTCGGTGGCAGCAATGCTGCCTTGCTGGTATCCAAAACACCTGTTCTGGCCCCTGACGACGTATTGCCATCAGACTACACCAGGACTCATCATGTCGTCTTGACGCCCGACCAACTCATGGTCGATGGTGAACAGCGCGAGATACAACCTGCTGAGGGTGACCGCATTACTGCCATCTACAAGCAGATGATAGGGAATTATCCCAAAATATACAAGATGGACATGCTGAGCCGTCTGGCTCTGGTTGCTACTGAGTTACTGCTGCAAGCCGAGGGCGCTGAGCGTTTCACCGCCAGCGAGAATCGGGCTGTCGTGTTGTTTAACCATTCGTCGTCAATCCAGGCCGATCGGGCTTATTTGGCAACGATTGCCGATAAAGAAGGGTGCTTCCCGAGCCCGTCGATTTTTGTATATACTCTGCCTAATATGGCGACCAGTGAAGTTGCCATGCGCAACCTTTTCCACGGTGAGACCTCGTTATATATCTTGCCGTGCCGCGATGAGAAAACAATGGAACAGGTGATGGAAGCGTCAATGCTCGACAAGTCAACCCATAGCATGATAACGGGCTGGCTCGACTACGAAGATAATGACCACTTCATCGCCGATATTTCAATAATTCAAAATTTATCAACTCGTGATTATGATTAAGACAACTATCCTCAATTTAGTGTTTGTTTTAATGGGTGTTTTGATGGCATCAGCTCAAGATCTGATTGTTCCCAAGAGCGGTGATCCTATTAGTGCCTATAATTTGGAGCAAAGTGAAGATTATTTGTTTTATACTCTGAATATAGACTCAGATTCTCCAATTCTACGTATTGCAAAGAATGATGTGTTAATGGTTCGCAAGGCTGATGGTTCAGTGTTGTCAATAGATAATCAAAAAACAGCAAAGATTAATGACGCTGAACAAGAGGAACTGTTCCCAATAATTGATGAGAGCACGATCCAGGGGTCATTAATAGCTCAAGGTAACTGTGTTTACATTCCAACGGATAGCCCATCTGATTACGAACAGGCAGGACAGCAACAAGTAAAAGAGATGGTAAAAAAGTGGGGATATTGGACTGTGGTAAACAAACCTGAACAAGCTCATTTTATCCTTCAATTCACAACACAAACAGCAGGCTACGATATATCAGTATTGATTGTAAGGCCTCGAAAGTATTATGATTCGTGCCCTATTGTAAATCGTTCGGCTGGGGGAATTTGGAAACAAACGCAGATAGGCGTTTGCATTAACTGGATTTATTCTAGCGAAAATCTTAATGATAATATCAAGAATGCTATTACTTTGGTTGAACATATGAAGAAACTTATCACCAATAAGGATGACAAACAATCAAAGAAATTCTTCAAACGCAATTCTGAGGCGCTTGATGCAAATGCAGTTAACAACAATGGTCATTGGAAAATGCCTTATGCTGATTAATTGATAAAATAACATTTAATAAGATATATATGGAAGAATTGATTTTAGAGTTGAAGCAGCGCATTATTGAGGCGCTGAACCTTGAGGAAATGACGCCCGATGAGATCGACGCCCAGGAGCCCTTGTTCGGCGAGGGGTTAGGACTTGACTCCATCGACGCTTTGGAGCTGATTGTGCTGCTGGAGAAGAATTATGGCATTCGTCTCGCCAATCCGGCCGAGGGCAAGGAAATCTTCAAGAGTGTGGAGAGCATTGCCCAATATGTGAGTGAACACCGAACCAAGTAACCATCAGAGGATCGTCGAGTCTCGTTCTAGAGATAATGAAAAAAACGAACATCGTCATAACGGGTCAAGGCATCATTTCCGCCATCGGCAATGATAAGGAGGCTGTGCTCGATTCACTGCGCCATCAACGCACGGGCATCGGTACGATGCAGCACTTGGAATCGGAGCACAAGGAGTTGCCTGTGGGCGAGGTGAAACTCTCTAACGATGGGTTGAAAACCCTGCTCGGCATTAATGTCTCTCACGAATTGAGCCGCACTGCCCTGCTTGGCATGGTGGCCTTGCGTCAGGCAATCAATGAATCGGACCTCATCACTTTCAAGCGCACTCACCCTGGCAAGCGTGTTGTACTGGTGTCGGGAACCACTGTTGGAGGCATGGACCTTACCGAGAAGCACTTTAACACTTTTACCGATGAGAATGCCAATATTGACTGCCTGCGTCAGCACGATTGCGGTTCCAACACCGAGCTGATGGCACGGTACTTCGATGGCCTGTTTGACGACAACACTGCGATATCCACTGCTTGCTCTTCGGCGGCCAACGCTTTGATTCTTGGCGCCAACCTGCTTAAGGCAGGTCTTGCCGATATCGTTGTGGCCGGAGGTACCGAGGCGCTGTCTCGCTTCCATCTCAACGGCTTTAACTCGCTGCAGATTCTTGATAAGGAGATTTGCCGCCCGTTTGACGACACTCGAGCCGGTCTAAACCTGGGCGAGGGTGCCGCGTTTGTCGTGATGGAACGTGAAGACCACGCCAGCGCGCACGGGGCTGAAATCTATGGTTATCTCACTGGATACGGCAACGCCTGTGACGCCTTCCACCAGACGGCCTCTTCGCCCGATGGCGAAGGCGCCTACTTGGCGATGACCCAAGCCCTTGATATGGCAGGACTAGCCTCCAGCGACATCCGGTATATCAACGCCCACGGCACGGGCACACCTAATAACGACCAGAGCGAGAGCGCGGCCTTGAAACGCGTGTTCGGTGATGAGTTACCGCCCGTTTCCAGCACAAAATGCTATACGGGGCACACGACCAGTGCTTCGGGCAGCATCGAGGCCGTTATTTGCTTGCTGGCGATGAGACACGGCTTTATCCCTACCAACCTGGGCTGGTCGCATCCCATGGCTGACGGCATCACTCCCTCGACGAGTGCCGAGGAGTGTGAGATCAACCACGTGTTGTGCAATAGTTTCGGTTTTGGCGGCAATGACAGTTCGCTCATTCTCTCACGGCAGGCCACAAGCGGCGGCAACGACATCAGTTTCAAGGATATCGACGTGACAGTTGCGGCCGAAGTCGAGATTACCGATGAGGCTCAACTTGCCGACATTCGTGACTACGTTAAGCCCCTTGAGGCTCGTCGAATGGGTCGAATCATGAAGAGCTCGCTCCTGTCATCGCTTCGTGCCCTGGAACAGGCAGGCATCGAGAAACCCGATGCCATCATCACCACGACCATGTGGGGTTGTCTGGACTATAGCGAGCGATTGCTGGAACAACTGCGTGACGAAGGTGAGGTCTTACTCAAGCCCACCTACTTCATGCAGAGCACCCACAATACCATTGGCAGCAACATTGCTATCCGCCTGGGCTGTCATGGCTATAATGTGACCTATGCTCACGTCGGGACATCTCTAGAATGGGCCTTGCGTGACGCACATCTTCTCTTGCAGAGCGGGCGTTACCACTCGGTACTCGTTGGCCTGCACGATGAGATGACACCGCTCCTGCGCTCGTTATTGGAGCGCGAAGGCATCCCAATGATACCATCATCCATTTATTCTAGAGCAATAGTACTGACATGTGGAAGATAATACCTCTCGCCCTAATCCAGAGCACCCTGCTCGCTGCAGCCCAGGTGTTCTTGAAATTTGCCCTGATGCGGATGCCCGCTTTTGCGTGGACGCGTGAGTTCTGGGGAAGCATGCTGGTCAACTGGCAGTTTGCCATGAGTGGGCTTCTCTTTGGTGCCGCCTCCTTGTTGTGGATGTATATCGTCAAGGTGTTCCCCTTCAGTCTGGCTTATCCCATGGTGAGCCTGAGCTACGTCCTGGGCATGGTTGCAGCCATTGTCTTTTTCCATGAGCAGGTGTCACTCACGCGTTGGTTGGGGGTGTTTTGCATCATGTTAGGCTGTTGTTTAATCGCAAAATGATAGAAAGATGAAGAAACTGTTGATTATCATTATATTGTCGCTGTTTGCAATCCATCAGCCTGCCGTTGCCCAAGTAACGCAGGGACAAGTCAAGCAGATGATTGGTCAAGCCGCTGCATCGGTGAAGTCGATGCAATGCGACTTTGTCCAGACCAAGCACCTCAAGATGTTGGGTGACAAAGTCGTGTCGCGTGGTGTGATGTACTATCAGCAGAGCGACAAACTGCGTTGGGAGTATGTGTCGCCCTACAAGTACACGTTCATCCTCAATGGCAATAAGGTTCAGATTAAGAATGACAAGCGGACCGATGTCATAGATGTCGAACGCAACAAGTTGTTCAAGGAAATCGCGCGCATCATGATGAGCAGCGTTGTGGGCGACTGCCTCAACGACACACGCAGTTTCAAGACGACTATCACCGATGGCAATACCTCGTGGGTCGCTACGCTGGTTCCTCAACGCAAGGAGATGAAGCAGATGTTCAGTAGCATCAGGCTCTATTTCAACAAGAAGAGCTCGATGGTATCTATGGTGGAACTTGTGGAGAAAAACGGTGACAAAACTTTTATTGAACTCAAGAACGTCAAGACCAATGGCCAGATTGCGTCTAGCACATTTGCCGTTAATTAGCGTGCTGATGCTCACGCTGATGTCGCTTTCTGTCACAGCACAATCGTTGCTGCCACGGGAGGCGGGCTCACGTGTGAAGTTCAATGCGATGATTGAGATGCCTCAAGGGTATGTGAGCGGTGTGTGCGTGATTCTGCACGACGGAGACTTGCTCAAGGGTAGCATTTTCAACGAGTTTGGCATCACTGCCATGGATTTTACCTATAACCCCACGAAGGGGAAGGTGAAACTGTTGTCGGTGCTCCCCATGCTCGACAAGTGGTATATCAAACGCACACTCAAGGGCGACCTCAAGAAAGTGATTCAGGCGCTGGAAAGGGGCGAGACCACCTACGAGAACAGCCGTCGCCACATCATCTACCAGTTTGACCCGATGGCCGATGATGGAAATCTCTCTGCACCCGATTATCACGAACCAAACGAACCGATTTACGATGACATTCCGCAATAATCTATATACCGTTACTGGCCAGCAGAACCAAGAGGGGACGGCCCGATATGATCTCGAACTCAATGCCGAGCACGAGATTTACAAGGCCCATTTTCCCGGATTGCCCATCACGCCAGGCGTTTGTCTCATGCAGATGGCGAGAGGACTCCTGGAGGACCATACGGGTTTGCCGCTGGAAATCACACTGGTTAAGAATGTGAAATTCCTGTCAGTCATCTCTCCGGTGGAACAGCCCCGGATAACTTGCTCCATGAGCCATATCATTGTGGGCGAGAGTGGGGTAGAGTGCCGTACCCAATTATCTGCTCCTGACGGACAAGTGTTAGCCAAATTGTCATTTAAGTGTAAAAAACGTGACGAGTAGCGATGAGGTCATAAGGCAGAAACAGTTGCTGCATGACCGCGGCATCTGTGTCATTATCCCGACGTATAACAACGGCGGGACCATCGGGCGTGTCGTTAGCGAGACATTGCAGATGTGTGACGATGTCATCGTGGTCAATGACGGCAGCACTGATGCCACAACCGACATCCTTCATGATATAGAGGGCATCACCCTTGTCGAGTATGCCAGCAACAAGGGTAAAGGTCACGCTCTGAAGTGTGGATTCAAGCAGGCATTGGAAATGGGCTTTGCTTACGCCATCACGCTGGACGGCGACGGGCAACATTTTCCAGCCGATATCGCGAAATTCCTCAAGGCCAATATGGAGCATCCTGGCGCTTTGATTGTGGGGCAACGCAATCTAGAGGGTGTTAAACGCTCTAAGGGCAGCGATTTTGCGAACAAATTCTCTAATTTCTGGTTTTGGGTCCAGACAGGAAAGAAACTCCAGGATACCCAGACGGGCTACCGACTGTACCCCTTGAAAAAGCTCAAGGGACTGTCCTTGCTCACTTCTCGTTACGAGGCTGAACTGGAATTAATGGTGTTTGCCTCGTGGAATGGCGTTGAGTTGATATCTATTCCTATCGATGTATATTATCCGCCTCAGGGTGAACGCGTGAGCCATTTCAGACCTGGAATGGATTTCGCCCGCATCAGTGTGCTCAACACTGTTTTGTGCTTTTTGGCAGTCGTCTATGGCTTGCCGTTGAGGATATGGCGATGGGTGATGAAATACCTGCGCACAGGCTACTCAATTGTCGTGTTTGTCTTTTTCTCGGTTATTGTCGTCACGCCGATGGTGTGGTTGTATCTGAAAATCGGTAAAATGACACCCCACAAGAAGCACAATCTGCATCGTCTTATCCAGAAGCTCACACGTGCCATCATGCTTCACCATGGCATTCCGGGCACTAAGTTCTCTTATAAAGTAGCCGATGAAAAGTCTTTTGACAAGCCTCATGTGGTGATTTGCAACCATCAATCCCACTTGGACCTGGCTTGCCAATTGATTTTCACGCCAAATATCATCTTCCTCACCAATGACTGGGTGTGGAACAATCCGTTTTACGGTTTCCTCATCAGGAATGCCGATTATGTGGCTGTCTCTAACGGCATTGACGAGTCATTGCCGAAACTGCGCCAACTCGTCCATGATGGCTATAGTATAGCCGTTTTCCCCGAGGGAACTCGTTCTAGGAGTTGTAAAATTGGGCGTTTCCATCAGGGAGCTTTTTATCTCGCTGAGCAACTGGGCTTGGACATTCTGCCTATGTACCTCTATGGCACGGGCAAGGTGCTGCCCAAAAAGACTCACATGCTCCACAAGAGCCCCATTTATATCGAGGTCGGTGAATCCTTTACTCGTGAACAGTTAAGCGCGATGGGTGATTCCATGCAGCAGGCCAAAACCCTGCGACATCACTATATCGAGAAATATCAGCAAATCGCAAACCGTATCGAGCAAGATGTGTAAGGAGAGAGTCATCATCATCGGCAGTGGCCTGGGCGGCTTGTCCTGCGGCGTGATTCTGGCTAAAAACGGCTATCATGTCACGGTGCTGGAACAGTCACCCCAGATTGGAGGATGTCTGCAGTGCTTTAACCGACGTGGTGCCAAGTTCGAAACGGGCATGCACTTCATCGGTAGCGCTTCTCCTGGACAGACCCTTGATCGCTTGATGAATTACTTGGAAATCAAGCCCGATGTGGTATTATCCCAGTTGGACCCGATGGGTTATGATGTGGTAGCGATTGATGGAGAACGGTTTGCGTTTGCCAACGGCCGTGAAGCCTTCCTGGAGCAGTTGTCAGCTCGATTCCCTGCCCAGCGCGATAATCTTGCCAAGTATTACGACTTGATTGAGAAAGTCTCTGGCGCCTCGTCATTACACTCTCTCAAGTATGCCGAGAGTGATGCTGCAATTAACACTGAGTACCAATTGCGTTCGATTAATGAGGTGATTGATGAGTTGATTACTGATCCCTTGCTGGCACGTGTGTTGGTCGGTAATCTGCCCCTCTATGCTGCCGAGAAGGATAAAACACCTTTCTCGACACATGCCTTCATCATGGACTTTTATAACCAGAGCGCTTACCGTTTTGCGGGTGGCAGCGATACTGTCGCCATCTCGTTGAGGCGAACCATAGAGCGTTATGGCGGCGAGGTGCGCACTATGAGTAAGGCGACGCGCATCCTCTGTGACGACACACATGCCACGGGGGTCGAGGTAAACGCCTCGGAGTTGCTTCAAGCCGATTATGTGATTTCTGACGCGCACCCCATGCGCACGCTGGAACTCATTGATTCCAAGTTGATAAGACCCGCCTTCCGCAATCGCATCAACTCCATCGCCCAGACGGTTGGCGGTTTCTCGGTTTATCTGGAATTTAAGGAGGACGTTCTTCCTTACATGAATTCCAACTTCTATGGCTACAACTACGGCACGCCATGGGATTGCGAGAAATATGACGATACGACATGGCCCCGTGGCTATCTCTATATGCACCTCTGCCACAAGCCGCAGCCGCGTTTTGCCCATACGGGTGTGATTTTGTCCTACATGCACATGCGCGATGTGGAACAGTGGCAAGGGACTCGTGTGGGACATCGTGGTGAAGATTATGAACAATTCAAGCAGGATAAGGCTGAGCGCCTGATTTCCTCGTTGGAACGCTATTTCCCGCGCTTGAGAGATAGCATCAAGCATTACTACACCTCGACGCCGCTCACCTATCTTGACTACACGGGCACACAAGAGGGCTCGATGTACGGTATTGCCAAAGATGTGACACTGGGTGCCGGTCAACGCGTGCCTCATCGCACCCGCATCCCCAACGTCTATCAGACGGGCCAAAACATCAATTCCCACGGCATGCTCGGTGTGCTGGTGGGAACGATTGTGACATGCAGCGAATTCCTCACCGCTAAGAAGATTTACCAACAAATCATAGATTCCAATTGACAATGAAACAGCAGCCCTCAGTAGTAATCATTGGTGCAGGCCTTGGAGGCCTTTTCACTGGAGCCATTCTGGCTAAGGAGGGCTTCCACGTGACCGTATTGGAGAAGAATGCCAACATCGGTGGCGGTCTGCAAACTTTTACACGGTTTGGAGAACGTTTCGACACGGGTATGCATGTGATTGGTGGCATGCAACCTGGCGCCAATATCTGGAAGATTTGTCGCTACCTGGGCATTCTGGACAAGGTTCAACTGATGGATGTTGATGAGTCGTGTTCCGACAGGCTCTATTTTGCTCAGGACAAGCAATATTACAATATCGCTCGTGGCAGGCAAGGGTTTGTGGACTCCTTGTCGGCCTATTTCCCACAGGAGAGCGAGAACCTGAAAAACTATGTCGATGCCATCTTCACAATGACCAGCCATGTCGACGTCTTTAACTTGCGTCCTTCGCAGGGCTATTTGTCGCTCTTTTCTCAGGACCCTGATTTCCTGATGGCGGCCAATGAGTACATTGCTAAGTTCATTCAGGATGAACGCCTGCGCAGTGTTCTTTCCTATATGAATCCCCTATACGGTGGGCGCGAGGGGTGCACTCCAGCCTATATTCACGCGATTATCAGTGTGCTGTATATTAACGGCACGAGCCGTTTTGTAGATGGCAGCAGCCACTTTGCCGATTTGCTGGCAGATGTCATCACTTCTCGTGGTGGCAGTGTTATCGTTGGCGACGGTGTGTCGTGGATTGAGGTAAATGACCATCATGTTGACTATGTGAGGACGCGTAGCGGCAAGCAATTTACAGCCGATTATTATATTAGTTCCATACATCCGTGCACCATGCTGCGCTTGATGGATGAGAAAGCCTTGCCTAAGTCTTATCGTAACCGTCTGGATTCGATACCCAACGCATTCTCGGCTTTTTCACTCTATATTAAGCTCAAACCTGGTACGTTCCCCTATATCAACCATTCGGAGTATTATATGGGTCGATATGAGGATATTTGGAAGTTTGATAACCCTGACAAGCCTTGGCCCCTGGGCTTCCTGTTCATGACGCCACCCGATGCCAATCAGGGCGAATATGCTTCCAGAGTGCTCTTGACGGCTCCCATGTCGTTTGACAAGGTAAGGCAGTGGGAAGACACCACCGTGGGACATCGTGGCGACGACTATGAGCGCTGGAAGGAAGAACGTTCCCAGGAACTGCTTCATGCCATCGAGGAGATGCATCCTGGCTTTAGCAACTGTGTTGATCGCATGCTTGCCTCGTCGCCGTTAACCATTCGGGACTTCTACGGGGTCAAGGGGGGCAGCATCAGCGGTTTCAGTAAGGATTGTAACCAGATGGCTTTGTCTCAAGTGCCCGTCGCGACCAAGGTGAAGAATCTATTTCTCACAGGACAGAACGTGAACCTGCATGGATTCTGTGGGGTGCCCTTGACGGCCATTCTCACTAGCGAAGCGCTCTTGGAACCCAATTATGTGATTAACAAGATCAACTCATGCCAAGAAGACTAACGCTCATATTGATATCTGTCCTGATAGCCGTTAGTGCATTGGCTGCTGTCAACATTTGGGAGGAAACGCCCGGTCATGAGCGTGTCGAGTTGACTCCTTATATCGCTACAGGCGATGTCAAGCCTGTATCGGTAATCGTATGTCCCGGCGGCAGTTATTTTTGGCATGACATCAATGTCGAGGGGCATGACGTGGCGCGTTGGTTGCAGCAGAATGGTATCACGGCCTTTGTCTTAAAATATCGAGCTGGTGGGGTGTGGGCTTTTGTTTCACATTACCGCTTGCTGTGGCGCGGCCACCGATATCCAGACCCTCAAGACGACTTGTTGCAGGCTTTGCGGTATGTCCGTAGCCATGCAGGCAAGTTTGGCATTGACCCGACCCGCATCGGGGCGATGGGATTCTCGGCGGGTGGGCATTTGGTAATGTCGGCAGCCGAATTGTTCCCTCAGGACGAGCGTCCCGCTTTTGTCGCGCCCATATATCCTGTGGTTACAATGACACACGAGAGTGTGCACAAGCGCTCGCGCCGTGGCCTATTGGGTGACTCCAAGACTCGTGACGCGGCATTGCGCGACACGCTCTCGCTGGAACTTCATGTGCCGACCGATTGCCCCCCAGTGTTCCTTGTCAACTGTGTGGATGACCCCATTGTGGATTACCGCAATTCGGTTTTGCTCGACTCGGCGCTCACGGCTCAGGGGGTCAAACACGTCTATTTGCAATACCGCACTGGTGGACATGGATTTGGCGCCAGCGATACTAAAGGAACCGCTGAGTGCCGCCAGTGGAAAGAGAAATTTCTAGAATGGATCACAACAATATATTGAATAGATATGGAGAACAAATTTGATGATATCCGGCCGTATTATGACGAGGAAATACCAGCTGCGATGAAGCGCATTGCACACAGTGACGTTTTCCCGTTATTGGCGTCATTTGTTTATCCCGACGAACCGTTGGAGAGCGTGAGGAAGCGCGTAGAGTCGTTCCAGACTACCCGCGAGTTCCAGCATGACACGATGTACAAGGTCAATGAGCAGGTCATTCTGCGCTCGACCGATGGCTTCACATGCTCGGGTATTGAACGCCTTAGCCCTAATGAGTCCTACTTGTTTGTGTCTAACCATCGCGACATCATGCTGGACGCCAGCCTGTTGCAATATTTCCTGGTGAGTAAGGGCTTTGAGACGACCGAGATAACCTTCGGTGCCAACTTGATGACCCATCCTGTTGTCGTGGATGTCGGCAAATCCAATAAGATGTTCCGTGTCGAACGGCCAGATGGCAGCATTCGTGATTTCTATCGCAGTTCCTTGCATTTGTCCGAGTACATTCGTCATGTGATTACCGACAAGCACCAGTCGGTGTGGATTGCACAACGCAATGGCCGCACCAAGGACGGTATTGATGCCACCGATCAGGGAATCATTAAGATGTTCTGCCTGAGTGAGCCTCGTGACAAGATCGCAGCGATTGCCGACCTGCACATTGTGCCCATCTCTATCTCCTACGAGTGGGAGCCCTGTGATGTGCTCAAGGGGTTGGAACTCTACCAGTCGCAGTTCATGCGCTATGTCAAAAAGCCGGGCGAGGACTTGAACAGCATCCTCACGGGCATTACTCAGACTAAGGGTAGGGTACACATGGCCCTGTGTGAGCCCTTGTCGGTGCCCGAACTGATGGCTTTGGAAGGGCAGACCAATGTGGAGTACCACAAGGCTGTTGCCCAACTGATAGATCGTCGCATCAATACGGCCTACCGCCTGTATCCCAATAATTATATAGCCCACGATCTGCTCTATGGCAACAGGCGTTACCAGAAGATGTACACCCAGGAAGAGTTTGATGCCTTCACTGCCCGATTGGAGAAATTGGACCGTTATGATTCATTCGACTTAGAGCGCCTGAAAGAGATATTCCTGGGCATCTATGCCAATCCTGTAGAGAACAGGAGCAGAATATAAGAATATCGTGCTAAATGACCTCGCTGATAGTTGACATATTCGAGTTCTTGAAACGGCATCGATTGCTGCGTTGGCTCTCGTTGTCGCTACTCACCTTGTGTCTAGCGGGGTTAGTCCTTGGACAAACTTACAAGGAGGACATCTCTGATTTTTTGCCACTGGACAGCAAGTACCGACAGGCGCTGGATGTCTATCAGGATTTCTCAGGTGCCGACCGCATTATTGTCTTGTTCCAGTTCAGGGATTCGACGATGGCCGATCCTGACTCGATGACAGTGACGATAGCCGATTTTCAGCAGTGCCTGGAAGCGATGGATTCTGCGGGGCTATGCCAAGATTTGACAACACAAATCGATGCTGAACAACTGTCAGGAGTCGCCAATTTTGTATATGCCAACATTCCGTACTTCCTCACCGAGGCAGATTACGCCCGCATGGATAGTCTGTTAGCCAGCGATGACTATGTTACCAATCAGTTGGTGGCCGACAAGCAGTTGTTGATGCTACCTGTATCCGGTTTGTTTTCAGAGAATTTCAGTAAAGACCCCCTCAATCTTTTCACTCCAGCCGTTTCACGTCTCCAGCATTCACAGCCCGATGTGAATTATGAACTTTATGACGGGTACATTTTTTCGCCCGACAGGCAATATGCGTTCGCCATGATGCGTTCGCCCTATGGCTCCAGCGAGACCGAGAATAATGCGCGCCTGCTGCAATTGCTCAGCCAGGCGGCCGACAAGACGATGGCGGCTCATGGGCAAATCGATGTCCGCTTCATTGGCGGCCCCGTCATCGCGGTCGAGAATGCCAGCCAAATCAAGCGTGACAGCCTCCTGTCCGTTATGTTGGCTATCGTCTTGATTGTGGGACTGTTGTTGTGGGTCTTCCGCGATGTGCGCAATCTGTTGCTGATTGTGCTCTCCATTGCTTGGGGATGGCTTTTTGCCATGGGCATGCTAGCCGTCTTCCACGATAATGTATCGGTGATTGTCATCGGCATATCGTCGGTTATTCTTGGTATTGCGGTTAATTACCCCTTGCATCTGATCGCCCACCTGCGTCACACGCCCGACATGAAGAATGCCCTCAAGGAGATTGTCATGCCGCTGGTTGTCGGAAATGTGACCACTGTGGGTGCCTTTCTGGCGCTTGTGCCGCTGCGCTCGGTCGCTCTGCGCGACCTGGGCACGTTTGCGGCATTGTTGCTCATTGGTACGATTGTTTTTGTGTTGATATGGCTGCCCCACATGGTTCGGGCCTCTCATGTTCCCCCCCGGCATTCTTTGTGGGATCGCATTAGCGATTTCTCGATTGAGAATCAGCGCTGGGTTGTTGCTATAGTGGCATTGTTGACGCTGATATTGGGCTTCTTTAGCATGAAGACCACTTTTGATGCTAACATGAGCCACATCAATTACATGACACCTGAGCAACACCAGGATATGGCTTATTTCCAGAGTGTAGCCTCCCAGGCAAGCGATGAAGAACAGACGATTTATATCGTCTCGTCCGATTCCACGCTCGAGGGTGCCGTAAGCCAAAATGCCGCCCTTTCTCCTGCATTGAAACGTCTTGAACTGCAAGGCGAAATGAACAATAATGACCCCGTTGAACTCTTTCTCGCTACTGGACCGCAGCAGCGGCAGCGATTGGAGCGATGGAATGACTTCGTCTCTAAGCACGCTGGCCGCATCGAGCAGAGCGTCAGGGCGGCTGGTGCGTCGCTAGGCTTTGCCCCAACTTCGTTCGACGGATTTTACCAATTGCTGCACACGCCGTTTGCCGAGCAGCCTCTTTCCTATTTCAATCCGCTGATTTCTACCGCCCTAGCCTCGCGCATGGTTATGGATAGCACTGAGCGGCGCTATCATGTCATCCGAGAGGTCGCCGTGCCATCCGATCGCTTGAAGCAGGTCGAGGCTCAACTGGAAAAGGATTGCCCAGACGTGTTGGCATTTGATGTGGCGAGCATGAACTCCTCGATTGCCACCAACCTATCCGATGACTTTAACTACATCGGTTGGGCGTGTGCGCTCATAGTGTTCCTCTTCCTGTGGTTCTCGCTGGGAAGTCTGGAATTGGCCATGTTGTCGTTCCTGCCGATGGCGGTGAGCTGGGTGTGGATCCTAGGCATTATGGCGCTATTGGGCATTCATTTTAACGTGGTCAATGTGATACTTGCGACTTTCATTTTCGGTCAAGGTGATGATTACACCATCTTCATGACCGAGGGTTGCCAGTACGAATATGCCCATGGGCGCAAGATGTTGGCATCCTACAAGAGCAGCATCATTATCTCGGCGCTCATCATGTTCATTGGTATTGGTACCCTGATATTTGCTAAGCACCCTGCTCTGCATTCGTTGGCCCAAGTGACCATCGTGGGCATGTTCTCGGTGGTGCTGATGGCTTACTTGTTCCCTCCCTTGATTTTCAAGTGGCTGACAACTCACGACGGCGTGAATCGCAAGCGCCCCATCACCTTGCGCTCTTTGTTGAGTACTGGTGATAAGAGTAGCAGTTTTAAGGGCCGTTGCCGTCTGGTTTTGGACAATTACAAGTACTGCGGTATAGAAATCTACTCTGCGGTCAAGAAACGCATGAACCGCTATGGTGGATATGCGCAATGGCTGGAAAACAGTCAGGATGCAGACGCTGCTGTAGTTATTCATGCCGGCTGGGGCGAGTTGCCCCTGTTGCTCTCGCTAGTCAAGCCTGATATGGAACTGCTCGCCCTCGATGAGGATCCTGACAAGGTCACCGTCATGGCGCGCCGCCTGGAGATACACAATCCGCTAGCAAGCGCCGAGGTCTTGGACGAAGCATCTACATCGCTGGAACATTTCATGGTTGCTCATCCGGGTGCATGTGTCTATCTGATTGAGCCTAGTCAAGAAGATATAGAGAAGTATAAGCGTTTAAACCCTGTAGTAATAGGAAAATAATATTATAAACAATATGAAAGAGAAGATTAAACAGTTGTTGGAGGACGTGTTGCCACTTGTTGATTTGGATTCAGATTTCCTGTTCGCCGAACTTGACTCCTTGGGTGTGACCACCATCATGATGGTTTTGTCCAATGAGTTCGGCATCGAACTGGAGGCTGTGGATGCCACACCGCGCAACCTCAAGAACCTGGATAGCATTGTTGCGATGGTCGAAGCCAAATTGAAGCAGAAATGAACAGCATCGAGGAATACCTGAGACGTGACGCCGAGTTGTACCCCGACAAGGTCGCCATCATTTGCAATGATGAGCAGGTGACCTATCGCGCTTTATGGCAACGGGTTGAGCGCCGTGCCACCGAGTTGGCCGGGAGATACCGTCCTGGCCAGGTCGTTGTCATGCGTGCTGCTCAATCCATCGATTTCCTGGTTTCCTATTTTGCACTCCATCTGATTCATGCTGTGGCGTTACCGCTCGAGCAGGATATTCCACAGTCGGCTATGGATCAAGTCGTTGAACGCTATTCCCGCTTTACCGCTCCCGACGAGGTGGCCGATATTCTGTTCACGACAGGCACCACAGGCCGCTCAAAGGGTGTCATGGTCAGCCACCGAACCATTGTCGCCGATGGCGATAACCTGGTGAATGCTTTGGGTGTTACCCGTGACCTGCTGTTTGTCATTTGTGGCCCTATCAACCACATCGGCAGCCTGTCAAAGGTCTATCCCGTCATCATGATGGGGGCGACGCTCCACATCCTGGAGGGATTAAAAGACTTGGGTGCCTTCTTTGAGGCTTTATCCAATCCGCATTTCGCTCGAGTAGCAACTTTCCTGGTTCCGGCTAGCATCAGAATCCTGCTGCAGTTGGCGTCAAAGCAACTGGCGGCGATGGCACCAAGAATGGATTTTATTGAGACTGGTGCTGCGCCCATGCCTCACAGCGATATGGAAGCATTGTGCCGCCTGCTGCCATCGACCAGGCTATACAACACCTACGCATCTACCGAGACTGGCATCATCGCCACTCACGATTATAGCCAACCTGGTGATGGATACTGCCGGGAGGGCTGCTTGGGTACCGCAATGTGCCATTCCCGCTTTTTTATTACCGACGAGGGTCATGTGGCCTGCCAGGGTGACACGCTGATGTCAGGTTATGCCGATGACGAGGAACTCACGGCCACTGTCATGCGCGACGATACTGTCTTTACAGCCGACAATGGCAGGATTGATGATAAAGGCAGACTATGGCTGATGGGGCGCGACGACGACGTCATTAATGTGGGAGGCTATAAAGTGGCACCCACCGAGGTCGAGGATGCTGCTCTTGCTTTTCATGGGGTTGAGGATTGCATCTGCATTTGTGACCCATCGCCGCTGTTGGGCAACCGCCTTAAACTATTGGTGGTTAAGCGCCCTGATGTGGATTTCACTACGAGAGAGTTGGCACGTCACATTGCCACAAGGCTTGAATCCTACAAGGTGCCGCAACTCTATGAACTGGTGGACACGATCCGCCGTACTTTTAATGGAAAATTGGATCGAAAATCCTACCGCAAGTAACGCGGTAGCAAAAACAATGAGTAGAAGATGAAGAAAAACCTTAAATTCCTTATAGCCGCCTTGATGATGGCTTTGTGCTGTCTCAATCTACTGGCTTTGCCTGTCGAAAAGGGCGTGTCACGCACGCTGGCTCAATATCGGGCGACCAACATCTCAGAGGTCGTCTATCAACTCACTTTTTCGGTGCCTGACAAGATAGAAGAGCCCGTGACCTTCTTCGAGACCCTGCATTTCAGGTGGAGAGGTGAAGATGACTTGCAGATAGATTTTCAAGGTGACGCCAGTCAACTCGATGGTGCTATCATCGTCAATGGCAAGAATGTCAGGACCGACCTGCGTGACGAACACATTATTGTCCCTAGCCGATACCTGAAACTGGGCGAAAACAAAATACTCATCGGGGGAAATAGTGGTAATCAGGCATTGAACAGGCACGAGGATTACATGTACACGCTTTTCGTCCCCGATCATGCCCGCAGTGCTTTTCCTTGCTTTGACCAGCCTGACTTGAAGGCTCGTTTTGAACTCGAATTAGAGTTGCCTGACGGGTGGGTCAGCATCAGCAATGACACCCAGAGGCCCATTCCCACCTACTTGTTCTCGTTCACCGCTGGAAAGTTCCAAGAACAGACAGTAGTGCGTGACGGACGCACACTCACTGGTTTGTACCGCGAGACTGACCCTGAAAAGGTAGCCCAGATGTCCACCGTTTTCAATCAAGTGGCCTTGTCCTTACGCTGGCTGGAGCATTATACCGAGTTGGAATACCCGTTTGAGAAATATGGCTTCGTCGTTCTGCCTGGCTACCAATTTGGGGGCATGGAGCATCCTGGGTGCATCCAGTTTACCGACCATGAGATTTTCTTGGGACCCAATCCCACTGCCGACGAGGAGATGACCCGCCTCAACCTGATTGCCCACGAGACGGCGCACATGTGGTTTGGCGACATGGTGACCATGCGGTGGTTTGACGATGTGTGGACCAAGGAGGTATTCGCCAATTTCTTGGCCGACAAGATTTCCCGCCAACAATTCCCCGACATCAACCACGACTTGGCGTTTATCAAGACCCATTATCCCCTGGCAATGAATACCGATCGCACCCGTGGCACACACCCCATCCAGCAGCCGCTCGACAACCTCAACCAGGCGGGTCTTCTCTATGGCAACATCATCTACCACAAGGCCCCCATCATGATGAGAAAGCTGGAGCAGGAAAAGGGCGCCGAGAATCTTCGCCAGGGCCTTATCAGTTACCTGATCCGTTATGCCTATCGCAATGCCACATGGGATGACCTCATAACCGAACTCGACAAATATGCACCTGAGCACAGCGCGCGTTCCTTCAGCGACGTGTGGGTGAAGCAAAAAGGCATGCCCACCATCTCCTGTGAGCGACAGGTTGATGGCAGCCTGCTGATTACCCAAGAAGATCCCTATGGACGAGGACTCTCATGGAAACAGGCCTTCGAGATCGGCTATCTTTCAGGTGGTAAGTTGACGGGGTCCGATTATGTGCTCATGTACAATAATCAGCAGGCTGTTGATGTGCCCGAGGGAGCGCACCCTATCTTGAATACCAATGGCGACGGCTATGGCCGCTTTGTGATGGGCGATTGGGACATGAATGCTTTGGCCGCTGCTTGGAACACCATGGACGATGAGATGAACCGCTATGCAGTGGTCTTGAACCTGTATGAGAATTATCATCTTGGCAATATTACAGCCGAGCCGCTGTTGGAAACGCTGATAGGCTTCTTGACTGGTGAGACTAACGAACTGATTGCATCGACCCTGTGCAGTGATATTGCGGCCCTGTGCAGCCGACTAGAGGAATCCAGCCAAATAATCATGGATGAGCGCCTGTTTGACATGGCTCAATCCCATCCGCTACAGTCTGTCAGGCAGACGCTGACGAGGCAGTTGGCAACGAGCGCCATCTCGCCATCGGTAGTTGACCGATTGTATGATATCTGGCAACAAAAAGGCTCTTCGTTATTAAACATGCGTGACTATACCCGCATGGCATACCACCTGGCCATTATGCGGCCCACAGAGTGGCAACAGATCCTGAATACACAACGCGCCAGGTTGTTGACCGAAGATGAACGTCGTGAGTTTGATTTCGTCTCAAGGGCATGTAACCCCGACAAGGCAGCGCAGCAACGGTTGTTTGACGAATTGCTGCAGGTTGAGAACCGCCGCGTCGAGCCGTGGGCGCGTGCCATGCTCGCTTTGCTCAATGACCCCACTCGTGAGCCTTACAGCAATGTGTATCTCTTGCTTGGCTTGGACGAATTGGAGGAAATTCAGCAGACGGGCGACATCTTCTTCCCGGGCTACTGGCTTTCAAGCCTGCTGGGCGGCCATCGTAGTGCCGAGGCAAGAGACATCGTGAAGTCATGGATTGATAGCCATCGCATGCTGCCGCCCGCGTTGATGAATAAGCTTCAGGAAGCCGCCTATTGGCTATTGGAACGTTAATTGTCCGACGGCATGATTTTTCGTTTGATTCTCCATCCGATGGCGGCGATAAACATCGTCATCAGCGGGCTGAGGAAATTGAAGAAGCAATAAGGAATATATACGAGAGTGGGAACGCCCAGGACGGTGGCTTGGGTCATACCGCATGTGTTCCATGGCACGAGTACCGAGGTCACGGTCACGGCATCCTCTGTTGTGCGGCTCAACAATCGTGGTTCATAACCCTCTTGATCATAAACCTCGCGGAAAATGTCGGCCGACAGAACGATGCTGATGAACTGGTCACCGGTGGCGATGTTCATGAGAATGCCTGTTGCCACAGTCGAGGATACCAGGCTGAAACGTGAGCGTATCCAACGAATGATAACGCTCGTAATGCTCTGGATCATTCCGCTGGCCACCATCGCCGATCCGAAACACATGGCGCAGATGATGAGCCAGATGGTGTTCAACATGCCGGCCATACCGCCTGTTGATACCAAATCATTCAGGGCGTCGCTGCCCGTCTGAATAGCAGTGGAACCATAGAACGTGATGGCAAGACCCTTAGTGAGTGCGGCAGGAGTGGTCAAGGTAGCATCGGCAGCAATCTCGCGCAGCAAGTGGGGCTGGGCAATCAGCGCCACGATGCCTGCTGCAAGTGATGACACAAACAGCACAATGACCGAAGGCGTTTTCCGGGCGATCAGGACGCCTGTAATCACGGGCACCAGCAGCACCCATGCCGAGATGTTGAAGGTTGATGACAGTCCGTGAGTAAATTCCTCGACATGCAATTCTCCGCCACTGCCGTGCCCCAATCCTGCAACCAAGAAGATAATCAATGTGATGGTGATGGTGGGGACTGTGGTGTGCATCATGTAGCGGATGTGCTCAAAGATGTCAACCCCAACGGCCGACGACGCCAGGATCGTCGTGTCGCTCAAGGGAGACATCTTGTCGCCGAAGTAGGCCCCTGAAATGATGGCTCCTGCCGTCCAAGCCTCAGATATGCCAAGTGCATCTCCGATGCCCAGTAGCGCCACACCAATAGTCGCAATGGTTGTCCACGAACTGCCCGATAGCAGTGAGACCAGGGCACAAATGGCGCATGCGCTCACCAGGAAGAATCGCGGCGACATGATTTGGACGCCATAGTAGATGAGGGTAGGGACAATGCCGCTCACCATCCATGAGCCCGACAGCATGCCTACCGTGAGCAAGATGAGCAAGGTGATGAAGATGCCGCCCATGGTTTTTGTCATTTGATTTTCAAAAGACTTCCAGGGTACCCTATAGAACGCCATCGAGATGAACATGCACACGGCCATGCCCATGAGCAGGGCGATCTGGCTGCCGCCGCTCAACGAGTCACTGCCGAATAGTGTGATGGCAATGGCCAGCAGTCCAATGAGCACTGCCAGCGGAATACAGGCGATGAGTGGATTTGGAAGTTTACGGTCGGTCATATCTTCATCAATTTTTCACTTTCAACTTGCAAACTTACTAATAAATAACCACTAACAGGGCTTTTTCGCTTGAAAAAAGCCCTGTTACTAGTTATAATGTGAAAAATATTGCAATTAACTCAGTTGTCATTTCCCGCTTTTGGCCAAATTCTTCACGGCGGCCTCTAGCTGGTGCATGGCTTGAAGGATGACGCTACGGGGGCTACCCATATTGCAACGCATGTGGCAACGTCCGGCTTCACCAAACATTGAACCCTCGTTCATTGCCAGACCAGCCTGGTCACGACACAGTGCGACCACCTCCTCGTGGCTGATGCCCAGTTCCGAGAAGTCCAGCCACAAGAGGAATCCTGCCTCGGGCTTAACAGCCACAACGCCAGGGATGTGCTCACGGCAATAGTCAATAACCAGTTCAACGTTACCCTCGATATAACGCAGGCACTCGTCGAGCCACTGGCCTCCATTGCGATAGGCTGCCTCGGTGGCGATAATCGACACGAGGTTAGCGTTACACAGCTCATTGGTCTCAATCCACTTGAAGAAAGGTTCCCTTAACTCAGGATTCTTGACAACGCACCACGAACTCTTCAAGCCCGCAATGTTAAACGTCTTGCTCGGGGCACCGCAGGTCACGGTGATGGCAGCGGCTTCCTCGCTAACTGTTGCCAGCGGTGTGTGACGATGGCCAAAGAGCACCAGGTCGCCAAAAATCTCGTCCGAGAACAGAATGACACCATACTTGTGGGCCATGTGTGCCACTTGACGCAGTACGTCAGGCTCCCAAGCGATACCTCCGGGGTTGTGCGGGTTGCACACGACCATCATCTTGGGGCGCTCTTGCTCCATGATGCGCTCCAGCTCTTCGAGATTCATGCGGTAGAGACCGTCAGGGGTGGGGAGGAGCGCATTGTTGATACAGATGCGGCCATTGCCCTCGATGACGTCCTTGAAGGGGTAATAGACGGGCTGCTGGATGACGATTTTTTCGCCAGGCTTTGTGAAGAAGTTCACGGTCAAGCCAAAGCCCGTGACAATACCGGCCACAAAGGTGACCTCTTCCTGTGTAAACTCAAAGCCATTGCGTTCGCGCTGCCAGTCGATGATAGACTGCCAATAACCGTCGTACAGGCAGGTGTAGCCATATATAGGATGATCAGCCATGCGGCGTACAATGGTCTCGGTGATCTCGGGACATACGGCAAAGTCCATGTCCGCGATCCATAGTGGTATCAGATCATCGCGGTTGTAGTCCTGCTTGAGTACTTCGATTTTCTTGCATTGAGTACCATGTCGGTCAATGCATTGGTCAAAATCATATCTTGCCATTTGTAAAGGTTTAAGGTGATTAATGTTCTTATTGTAAAGGTTTAAGGCCAATTTGAGTTGACTTTAAGACCACAAAATTACTACTTTTTCTTCAAGATAATCACTAATTACTGTTAATTGATTAGATATTTTCCACAAATATGACTATCTTAGCGCCATCAATTAAATAATCTGTACTATGACCAAGATCATCCACTTCATGAAAATGCACGGTGTGGGCAATGATTATATCTTTGTAGACACCGACCTTTATCCCATTGCTGACCCCCAAACGGTCTCTATCGTATGGAGCCGCCCTCACATGGGCGTCGGCAGTGACGGCTTAGTGCTCATCGGGCGCTCAACCGTGCCCGAAGCCGATTTCACCATGCGCATCTTCAACGCTGATGGCTCCGAGGGGTTGATGTGCGGCAATGCTAGCCGCTGCATTGGCAAGTATGTCTATGAAAAGGGACTGACCGACAAAACGACCATCCGTCTGCTCACCGCTTCGGGAATCAAGATACTTCAACTATCCGTCAATGCCGATGGCATCGTCGAGACCGTGACCGTCGATATGCTTGCCCCCAATCTGGATGACAAATCCCTGTTCCAGCCCGAAGGTGAGCCTTTGCCCGACGGCGTGTTCGTTTCCATGGGCAACCCACACTACATCATCTTTGTCAATGACATCAACGACATCGACGTCGCCCGCGATGGGTCACTTCTGGAACGGCATCCCCGATTCCCGCAGCGTTGTAACATCGAGTTTGCCCAAATTCGCCCCGACGGCATCCGCATGCGTGTGTGGGAACGCGGTAGCGGCATCACGATGGCCTGTGGAACAGGCGCCTGTGCTACGGCTGTCGCCGCTGCCTTGACAGGTCGCTGTTGCCGCCAGTCACGTGTCATCATGGACGGAGGCACCCTCGATATCGAGTGGCGCGAGGATGACAACCACGTCTATCTCACAGGCCCCGCCACCCTGGTCTACGAAGGCGACATCCCCCTCCCGTAAAATCAATCCTTACCCGATATTGAAATAAATCATTCAAAGAATTAACAATTGAGCCGACTGCTCTAGGAGAAACCTCCTAATGCAGTCGGCTTGTTGTCAATGAAGCAATAAGCACCCATGTTACTTGCAAAATTCATCGATAATTAATAATTGCCAATTTTGCTGGCCAATTTTATTAGATTTTTTTTGCATTGTACAAGAATTCTTACGAAATTTGCATAGTTTTGATATCTCCAAGTTAATCGATGGTTTTATCATTACCTTTTGTTTAACTCTTATCCCGCCAACGGGTATGATCAGTTTTCCTTTATCTATGCCATTATACAACGAATGTTAGTTCAACTAAAGATTGTAAGGTATATGAAAAAGTATTTATTATTTCTTTTCGTAGCGTTATTTGCGCAATTTAGCGTGATGTCGCAGGGGTGGCCAGCCGGTTATGGAGGCGTGGCCCTTCAAGGTTTCTTTTGGGATAGTTTTCGGCCTGCCGACGGCTACCCTGATAAGGCAATGGCAACCATGTATGGTGCTGGATGGGGCGAAAATGACCAGTGGTATGTCCCTGTCACGACATGGGCCGAGTTATTGAATCAAAAAGACAACATCGCACCCTATATTGACCTGTTGTGGTTGCCTCAGAGTGGTGCGACAGTGTGCTCTGATCAAAGTGTCTTCACCACCACGGGCGAGGCATGGCGTGCTGGTCACAATGGCTCCTGGGTCTGCACCCGCTATGGGGACATGATCAATAACCCGGATTGTATGGGTTTCGTTCCTGTATTTTACCTTGATCATGGCCGTGGGCTGACCTATAATATCAACGGTGTGACATGGAATCCTAAGAGTTACTTTGGTACCGAAGCAGAGCTCATCAATCTCATCAGTGCCTACAAAGCAGCGGGCACTGGCGCGATGGAGGATGTGGTGGCTAACCACAAGGGCGGACTGAGCACATGGAGTGGGGTGGAATTTGCCGCCGACTTTGTGGACGAGGTCAATGTCATTGGTCCCACGACGGGTAAGACCTACACCATCCAGTGGGAATGGGACGAGAATGGTAAGTGTAAGGACATCTGTTGGGATGACGAGTGCGGTATGGGTAGTGGAAATACGGACTGCGGCGGCGATGCCGGCAAGGGTCCGTGGGCACGCGATTTGGACCACCATAGTCCCGCCACCCAGCAAAAGATACTCACCTACCTGAATTATCTCAAAGATGAGTTGGGCTACATCGGTTTCCGTTATGACTATGCGCGTGGCTTTGAACCCAAGCATTTCGCTTACTATAACACGATGGTGAGACCCACATTCTCGGTGGGTGAGTTTTGGGGAACAACGGCCGATATCACTTCATGGATCAAGGGCGTTTATGACGAAGGCGGCTTCCAGAGTGCGGCCTTTGACTTCCCGTTGCAGGAGCAGATTAGGCAGGCATTTAACGACGTGAGTGGGCACAGCTTCCGCGTGCTTCAATACGATGGCCTCATCTGGGATTATCGCTTCAAGCGTTATGCCGTGACATTCATCGATAACCACGACACGTTCAAGGACCTGCCGACAGATGCCAGCAATAGTAATTATCAGCATCGCGTTAATAATCAGATTGTCGAGGCCAACTGCTTTATCTTGGCCATGCCGGGCACACCATGCCTGTTTTATCCTCACTTCATGCACCCCGTGTGGCATGATCTTATTGCACGATTTGTTAAGGCTCGTCGCACGGCGGGCGTCACCAACGAGAGCACTGTCTGGCCGGCAGAGGAGGTTGGCGCTTATGGCATTTCGTGGCGCGTGACGGGCGAGAAGGGCGATTTGTATCTGCAATTGGGTAACGAAGCGGTCGGCATGGGTGTGCCTGATGGATTCTCACAGGTGTGGTGCAACGACCAGAGCACTTGCCGCTTGAGCATCTCGTCATCGCTGGCCGACCAAGTAGAAAGCAATGTCAAGCAAGATCTCGTCTATGGTTATCCTGTGATAAGCAAGAGCAGCGGTAATTATAATACTCCAATCGAGGTTACTGTGAAACCTTCTAGCGAGGGCACGGTGCTGGTTTATACCACCAACGGCAAGGAGCCTAATGCCACTAGTCCTCAAATCACCGACCCTGCTGGCATGGAGTTCTCTTTTACCGAGAACACGACACTCAAGGTGGGCGTTCTGGCCAATGGAGAGGTGCGTCCCAGCAGCATCGTAAGCCGTGATTATGTCGCCGATGGAAATGCCGATGACGGTAGGATTAGGGTTTATGTGAAATATGATGGCGGCAATCTACCATATATGTACGCATTTGATGACCAAGGTAATTCGATCAGTAGTGATTTCCCAGGTTGGCAGTTCTCTGCCGAGAACCATGTGATTGTTGGTGGCGTGAATTGGGTTCATGCAACTGTTGAGGCAGACAAGATGAATCTCATTTTGAGTTATGGCAACGGTGCTTCTCAAACGGCCGATATCAATGGCGTGACCAGTGATATATTCATTGACTTCAGGGACAATGTGGCCTATGATCTCACGGCATCTTACATCCAGGCGCTTTACAACCCCTTCGTCTCGATTGATCTGCCCAGTGGCAGTTATAATGAGGCCATTTCGCCTCGTCTCACTGCCAGCAACAGCGATGCGGTGATCGTCTATACGACCGATGGTTCCGAGCCTTCGCCCACCAATGGCATTCAGGTTCCCTATCAAGGCACTGTCACGTTCTCGGCCGAAGGTTCTTACACGTTGCGTGCAGCAGTGCTTCACAATGGTGAAGTCATCAACCAGGTCGCCAGGTCTTATACAATCTCACCCAACAATACGGTGAATGTCTATGTGAGCGCTGAATCCGACCCCTATGTCTATGCCTGGATCAGTGAAACTGAAAACTTTGGCGATTGGCCTGGTACGCTGCTCACCGAGAAAGATCACAGTTATAATAACCAGATGTGGTACCACTATTCACAGGAGACGCCGTCGCTCAGCATCATCATTAACAATGGCCATGGCGGTCAGACGGCCAATATCGAAGGCCTGACGCCAGGTGATCATTATTTCATCTATGACGGTAACTCGGGATACACGGTTGTGTCAGTAGAAGAAACAACGACACTCCCGTCATGTGTGACCAGCCTGGGTGACGATGTGACTTATTGTTATTTTGAGAATAGCGCAACCTATGCCAATCCCTTTGCTTGGGTATATGACGGGAATATCATTTTCTCTGGCTACAGTTGGCCTGGCGAGGCGCTTACCGAACTAGTGGGAGCCGCTCCCAATGGAAACCTCATCTACCGCTGGATTTATACGGGTAATCTCACATCGATGCCGGCCAAGGTGATTTTCAACGACAATGGCAATACCGCAACCCAAACTCCCGACTTTGACTTTGTCAACGGTGGCTATTATAATGCTAACGGCCTCGTGGGTGTTGTTAACAGCAATGTCATGTCGCTTGCCGACATCGTCAGCAAGGGCGAGGTAGGCAAGGAATATGTTGTCGCCAACGATTTGACTGGTGTATGGCTGAATGGTCAAGACAAGTGGCTGTGGGCAAAAGATGAGAATGGCGATGCGGTCAATCCCAGTTACAATACGCAGTCATTACCCGTGTCTGAATTTGCAGTTGACAGGGACTATGACCAGAGCAACTGGGTTCAGTTGATTCTTGATGAGACTGCCAATGGTTCAGAATCCATCCAGGGGCATCTGCTGTTGGGGCACACCATAATTGGTGAACTCACCGATTGTGTCAATCCCACGATAACGCTTCGTGCCCATCCCATTCCCACGACAGCGGTGTCCTATACGCCCAACACCTATCTCCCCGCTAATTTCGTTGAACAGCCCGAATATTTCATGGTTGAGCCCAAGCCGCAGGAGTATGTCAACATCCAGATGGCAGTCTGCCGTGAACAGATTAACGACACTACCTTTGTAATGGCGATGCCCATGAGCGATGGCGATTACAACAGCGAGAACCTGTCTGGCGCCTTCCTGGCCACTGTCAAGAATGGCTTCTGGGAGGACATTTCATCATTCAATCCCGAGAGTTCAATCCGTAAGAATTATGGGTACCAGATGACGGGCATCGTCAGGAGCGTTGTACCTGCCCAGCTGACGGCTTTCAAGCCCGATGGCGCAGAGCATTCGCCTGTGAGCGACAAGTGGGAACTCTACGTGATCAGTGCTACCGAGTCCATGTCGCCCGTCAACGTTGGTGATGCGAACGACGATGGCACGGTAAGTATTGCTGATGTGTCCACAATCATAGACTATTTGCTGGGTTTGGATCCAGAACCCTTCAATGAGGTGAATGCTGATATTAACGGCGGAGGAATCACCATTGCTGATGTGTCAGCGCTGATTGATATCCTGTTAGGAATCGCTAAATAATAGTAGCAGATAAACAGGTCGTGTCACAGCAATATGGCACGACCTGTTTTTTCGAACACCCTAGCGTTTTACATCACAAAAAACACAATAATCTCAGTTATATATATTAGGCAACTACGGGAGATGGGAAATAGGCAAACTGATGACGAAAATTGGAAATAATTGATTACCTTTGTGGTGAGCATCCCGCAAGATACTCCAAACCGCCAACAATAAAATAATTAACCAATAAAACCTGATACGACTATGAGCAAGAAACTACTTTTCAGACTCGTCGCCCTTGTGGCGTTCATGATGAGCTAGCCTGTTTTTCCGATGTCGATAACTGCGATAAGCCGCGCCAGGTTGTCAATAATTTTCAAAAGTCGTCTCATCATGTCGTTATTGTAATTAATTATTAATAAAATGGTAGTTAAATTTATAAGGTTGAAATATATTCAGTTTGTTTTTGATATTTTTATTATTTTTGCTATATTTGCATCGAAATAATCCTTGAACCCACCTATGACAAGCGAGAGAAACATAAAGATTGTTAAGAATTGTCTGGGAATTTGGATAATTCCCGAGATGTGTTACTCTCTCTTACTGACAGCCAATCTGACATTATACCGACGCGCCCGCACGGGTGGGTAATCTAAGGCTTTTCTTGCCAACAGGCAAAGGAGGCCGTTTTCATTGTTTATTACTTTTGTTTAACCCTATAAATTACATACTAAAATGAAAAAGATCTTTTTTACTTTCTTGACGGTGCTGCTGGCATCGCTGGCGGCACAGGCCGCCACCGACTATGGCTTCGAGGTGGCAGGAGTCACGGTGACCAGTGCCAACTGCAACAACATCGTGACCAACTACATCACTAGCGGAACGGTGTATTACGTGCCAAGTAGCAACACCTTGTACATGAACAATGTCACTATCACCATGACGGGCGACTACAACCGTGTCATCAACAACCTGGAATGCTCGGATCTGAAAGTCGAATTCAGTGGCACCTGCAACCTGTATGCTCGGGACGCTGCCGTGGTCCGCATCAGGAGGACTACCACGCTGTCTGCCCCGTCGGCAAGCACTGTCGTCAACATCACCGGTGTCAACGAGAACGGTATCTGGTTGGCAACAAGGAATGTTTTCGATCTTATTATTCAGGGTCCCGGAACATTCAATATCTCGTCCACCAATAATACGGCTATCGAGGATGAGGAAAATGGCTCGACTTCCCATGTGGATATATGGCACAATGTGTATTTTGATAATGTGAATGCCGTTTTGTCGTCTGGAGGAAACAGTGTCGTCAAGCGTTTGCTTCTCAATTTTAAAGCAGGCAGTAGCGTGAGATTCAAGGCCACCAATAATTCCAGTTATCCGGTTATTGATTATTGTCAAAACTGCCAGCGGTAACAAGGTCTATAATCAGGATGTTTATGTCAGCGACGACTATGTGGCCATCATCAACGCCACCAACTTCCCCGACGCCAATTTCCGCAACTATTTGCTCGGCCTCTATCCCAAGTGCTATATCACCCAGACCGATGTCAACAACTGCACAACGGAGAACGTTAGCGGCAAGAGCATTTCCAATCTCCAGGGCATCAAGTACTTCACTGCCCTGAAGCAACTGATCTGCTACAACAACCCGATGACATCGCTCGATGTGTCGGGCATGACCTCACTCACCTATCTGGACTGCGCCCCGACCGACAGCTACACCGGCACAAAACTGACCTCGCTCGATGTGTCGGGCTGCACTAACCTCGAGACGCTCCTGTGTTATAACACCAACATTTACTCGCTCAGCGTGGACGACTGCACCAATCTCAAGACGCTCAACTGCCACAATTGCCCCAATCTGACGCTCCTATCGGTAATCAACAAGTCGAGCCTTAACACGCTCAACTGCTTGAATTGCACAGCCCTAACTAGACTCTATTGTCACCAGAATGCCTTGATCTCGCTCGATGTGACGGGTTGCACGGCGTTGAAAACGCTCAAGTGCTACGAGAACGCCAACCTGGCAACCATCACGGGCTTGGCCGATTGCAGGGCCATCACCCATCTGGACTGCAAGGACTGCTCCATCACCAGCCTGCCTGGCGTGAACAACATGTCCAACATCACGACACTGCTGGCCCGCAACAACAAGTTGAATGCGCTCTCAGTAACCTACAAGAGCACACTGACAAACTTGAACGTCAGAGGTAATACGACACTGACCGTCCTTCATTGTAATTCAAATGACTTGACCACGCTTGACGTGACAGGTTGCACTGCATTGAGTGCTCTATATTGTTTTAGTAATGCTAACCTGGCCAGCATCACCGGCTTGGCTGATTGCACGGCCATCACCCATCTGGATTGCGAGGACTGCGCCATCACAAGTCTGCCTGGCGTGAACAACATGACCAACATCGCTACACTGCTGGCCCGCAACAACAAGTTGATCACGCTTGAAGTAACCAACAAGAGCCAACTGACAAACCTGAGAGTTAGTGGTAATACGACGCTGACCAAACTCAAGTGCTTTAATAACGCCTTGACTTCATTAGATGTAACCTCTTGCTCAGCAATGACTTGGATGAGTTGCTATGGCAATCAGCTGACCTCGCTCAGTGTGGAGGGTTGCACCGCATTAAAAACTCTGTTATGCTACCAGAACAAGATCAGCGGCACGGGCATGACCACCCTGGTCAACAGCTCGATGACTGAAGCCCAGATCACGACTGCCCGCAACAAGTATTGGCTGCCCAAGAAGTACAACGGCAGCGCCTGGGTAGATATGACGGCTTCGACGCGCGGTGACGTGAACGGCAACAACGAGGTGACGATTGCCGACGTATCAGCCCTGATCGACTACCTGTTGACGGGCGATCCTACTGGCGTCAACCTGGCAGCCGCCGACTGCAACGGCACTGACGGAGTCACTATCGCCGACGTCAGCGCCCTGATCGACTACCTGCTCACCGGCACTTGGTAATTCTCTAAATGGAAAACAATAAATACAATAAGTACTATAGTGGCATCCGCGCCCTGTCAATTGGGGGGCGGATGCTGTTGTCTTTATTGTGTTTATTGTTTTCATTTTGAAAGAGTTGCGGATAACCTCAGGTACACTTCCAGCCGTGGACGGCTCCTCGCTACGCTCGGAAAAATCGAGATAAATCTCAAATAAATTCAAACAAATCATATTTTTTATAATTTGTCTTGATTTGTTATAGATTTGTTTTGATTTTTGGCCGCTTGCGGCCAACCTTTGTGTTGACGTGAACGGCAGCAACGAGATTAGTGATTTGAGGTTAGAGATGCATTCGGATACTTGTCAAATGGTGTGCGGACGCTACCTGATACCTTTATCTTAACACCTGACATCTAAAAATGTTTGTTATTTTTGGATTATTGTGAAGATTTTGTTACATTTGGGGCCAAATAACATGCAATTTTTATTAACCACGATAAATCTTGATTATTATGGCACAATCTGGACTTTTCAAACAATCCATGGGCCGCTGGCTCATGATGTTGCTGCTGTTGATGCTCACATCGGTGGCAGCAAGGGCTGCCGAGGCCTATGCCTACTACACGCCGTCTAACACGACGCTCACGTTCTACTACAACAGCCATCGCGACTGGTGCACTGGTACGACCTATGACTTGAACGAGGGATCCAACGATGTCGCTTGGGACACTGACGGCACCAAAGACAAAGTGACCCTGGTGGAGTTTGACCCCTCGTTCGCCAATGCCCGCCCGACGACCACTTACGATTGGTTCTATGGCATGCGGAACCTTCAATCCATCACGGGTATGGAGTACCTTAACACTAGCGAGGTGACCAATATGGCTTACATGTTCTTCTATTGCGAAAAATTGACGAACCTTGACTTGAGCAATTTCGTCACGTCCAAGGTGGTTAATATGCGTAGTATGTTCAGTCGCTGCTATGGTTTGACGAGCCTTGACTTGAGCCGTTTCAACACGTCCAAGGTGACAAACATGTACAACATGTTCTATGACTGCGGCTATCTGCAAACCATCTATGTCGGCAGTGGATGGAGTACGGCTGCCGTGAGCAATTCCGAAGAGATGTTCTATAATTGCTACAGTCTGGTGGGCGGCCAGGGCACGACCTATGATGCCAACCATGTGGATTTGGCCTATGCCCACATCGACGGCGGCACGAGCAACCCGGGCTACTTCACTGAGTTAAAAGAG
This sequence comes from uncultured Bacteroidales bacterium, assembly GCA_902774055.1. Lineage (GTDB taxonomy): Bacteria > Bacteroidota > Bacteroidia > Bacteroidales > Muribaculaceae > Sodaliphilus. The sequence goes on along the minus strand of CACYGX010000004.1, from coordinate 9,600 downwards.
GCCTATGCCTGCTACACACCCTCAAACACCACGTTGACGTTCTACTACGACAACCTGCGCAACACCCGCACGGGCACAACCTACGACCTGAACACGGGCTCCAACGATGCCGGCTGGGACACTGACGGCACCAAATCCCATGTGACCAAAGTGGTCTTTGATCCATCGTTTGCTGGTGCCCGCCCGACGACCACCTTCGATTGGTTTTACATGATGCAGAATCTGGAGTCCATCACGGGCATCAGCTACTTGAACACCAGTGAGGTGACCAATATGGGTCACATGTTCAATAGCTGCTATAGATTGACGAGCCTTGACTTGAGTGGTTTCAACACGTCCAGGGTGACCGCTATGAATTGCATGTTCTATGACTGCAGGAATCTGCAAACGATCTATGTGGGCACTGGTTGGAGCACGGCGGCCGTGACAAACTCTGCGAATATGTTCTCGGGTTGCACCAGTCTGGTGGGTGGCCAGGGCACGACCTACAGTTCATCGAACCCGAAGGACAAGACCTACGCCCACATCGACGGCGGCACGAGCAACCCAGGCTACTTCACCGCTAAAACCGAGGCCTATGCCTGCTACACACCGTCAAACACCACGTTGACGTTCTACTACGACAACCTGCGCAACACCCGTACGGGCACAACCTACGACCTGAACACGGGCGTCAACGATACCGGTTGGAAAACTGACGACGTCGTAGATTATGTGACCCAGGTGGTCTTTGACCCCTCGTTTGCCAACGCCCGTCCGACAACCAACTACGAATGGTTCTTTGGGATGCAAAACCTTCAGGCCATCGAGGGTATGGAGTATCTGAATACCAGCGAGGTGACCAATATGGACAGGATGTTTGGTTGGTGTAGTGAATTGACGAGTCTTGATCTGAGTCACTTCAACACGTCTATGGTGACCAGTATGGCATACATGTTCTATCGTTGCTCTGGTCTGACGTGCCTTGACCTGAGCAGTTTCAACACGTCCAACGTGACCGATATGAGGATAATGTTCTATGACTGCTCCAACCTGACTACCATCTATGCTGGCGAGGGCTGGAGCACGGAGGCCGTGACGTACTCTTCACAAATGTTCAATTACTCCACTAGATTGGTGGGCGGCCAGGGCACGACCTATGATGCCAACCATGTGGATGCGGCCTATGCCCACATCGACGGCGGTCCCAGCAACCCGGGCTACTTTACCGACAAGAACGCCAGCCTGCGTGGTGATGTTGACGGTGACAACGATGTGACGATTGCCGACGTATCGGCGCTGATCGACTACCTGTTGACAGGCGATTCTACTGGCGTCAACCTGGCAGCCGCAAATTGCGATGGCGATAGCGAGGTCAGCATCGCCGATGTCAGCGCCCTGATCGACTATCTGCTCACCGGCTCCTGGTAATTTTCTAAAAGGAAAACAATAAATACAATAAGTACTATATTAGCATCCGCATCCTGTCATTTAGGGGTGCGGATGCTATTGTCTTTATTGTGTTTATTGTTTTCATTTTGAAAGAGTTGCGGATAACCTCGGGTACACGTTCTGTTGTGGCTGGGTCCTCGCTGCGCTCGGAAAAATCATAACAAATCTCAAACAAATTCAAAAAAATCACATTTTCTAAATTTGTCATGATTTGTTATAGATTTGTTTTGATTTTTGGCCGCTTGCGGCCATCCTTCGTGGCGACGTGAACGGCAGCGACAAGGAGACCATCGCCGACGTCAGCGCCCTCATCGACTACCTCCTCACCGGCACCTGGTAATCTTCTAAAAAGGAAAACAATAAGTACAATAAGTACTATAGAGGCATCCGCGTCCCTTGGTTTTAACAACAATAAATACAATGATATATTTTAAATTGTCCTTATTGTCCTTGTTTTAAAGGGGCTCGGATGCCTTCGTTTCATTCGTTAAATTCGCCGACCAAAAGATTCACCGACAAAAAACATAGCGTCTTAGCGCGATTGGTTTGCATGTGTGTGATTTTTTGCCCAAGCGGTGCCGAAATTGGTTAATCCGATAGGATAAAACAAATATTCTTACTAAATTTGCGGCAAATTGCATTATTCACATGTTAAACGGCTTGTAATATGAAGAAATCATTACTTTTTCACATGGTCGTCCTCGTGACGGCCATGATGTGCGCCCTCGGCACCAGGGCTCAAGAGGCCTACGCTTGCTACACGTCAGATAACACGACGTTGACGTTCTACTACGACGACGATCGCAATGTCCGCACGGGCACAACCTACTTTCTGAATACCGATAACAACGATGCCGGTTGGGACACCGATGGCACCAAAGCCAATGTGACTCGAGTGGTCTTTGACCCGTCGTTTGCTGATGCCCGCCCGACGACCACCTACGGCTGGTTTTATGGCATGACGAATCTTCAATCCGTCGAGGGCTTCGAGCATCTGAACACCAGTAAGGTGACCCGTATGGATTATATGTTCTATGACTGCTACAGATTGACAAACCTCGACTTGAGTCATTTCAACACCGCCAAGGTGACACGCATGTCTGCCATGTTCTCTCGCTGCTCTGGTTTGATGACCCTTGACTTGAGGCATTTCAACACAGCCACGGTGGACAACATGGAGTATATGTTCAATGCCTGCACCAATCTGAGAACCATCTATGTCAGCATCGGATGGAGCACAGCGGCTGTGACCGGGTCCTTAAATATGTTCTATAACTGTACCAGCCTGGTGGGTGGCCAAGGCACGACCTTCGACTCAGGCCATGTGAATGCCAGCTATGCCCACATCGATGGTGGCACGAGCAACCCGGGCTACTTCACCGAACTGAAAGAAGCCTATGCCTGCTACACACCTGAAAACACGACATTGACGTTCTACTACGACGGCTTGCGCATTGGCCGCCCAGGCAGGACCTACGACATGAACGAGGGTGAATACGATACCGGTTGGGACATTGATGAAACCAACCACGAGGTGACCAAGGTGGTCTTTGACCCCTCGTTTGCTGATGCCCGCCCGACCACCACCTGGGGTTGGTTTTACAGAATGTGGAATCTTGAATCGATCCAGGGCTTGACTTATCTGAACACCAGCGAGGTGACCATTATGGCTTTCATGTTCGATAGTTGTTATAAATTGACGAGTCTTGATTTGAGCAGTTTCAACACGTCTCAGGTCTACGAGATACGACATATGTTCATCCACTGCAATAACCTGCGGACTATCTATGTGGGTGATGGCTGGACGACGGCTTCCATGCGCTACACTTGGGACATGTTCAAGAATTGCACCAACCTGGTGGGCGGTCAAGGTACGGCCTACGATGTCAACCATGTGGACAAGGACTATGCCCACATCGATGGTGGCCCCAGCAACCCGGGCTACTTCACCGACAAGAACGCCGGCAAGCGTGGCGACGTGAACGGTGACAATGATGTGACGATTGCCGATGTATCGGCCCTGATCGATTACCTGTTGACCGGCGATCCTACAGGCGTCAACCTGGCAGCCGCCGACTGCAACGGCATTGACGGAGTCACCATCGCCGACGTCAGCGCCCTGATCGACTACCTCCTCACTGGCACTTGGTAATTTTCTAAAAGGAAAACAATAAATACAATAAATACTATAGTGGCATCCGCATCCTTGTCATTTGGGGTGCGGATGCTATTGTGTTTATTGTTTTCATTTTGAAATAGTTGCGTATAACCTCGGGTACACGTCCTGCCGTGGACGGCTCCTCGCTACGCTCGGAAAAATCGAGACAAATCTCAAACAAATTCAAACAAATCATCTTTTTATAATTTGTCTTGATTTGTTATAGATTTGTTTTGATTTTTGGCCGCTCGCGGCCACCCTTCGTGCTGACGTGAACGGCGTCAACGATGTAACGATTGCCGACGTGTCGGCTCCGATCGACTACCTCTTGAGCAGTACCTGGAATTAAAACACTAATAAAGTCAAGCAATATTCCTCATGCTCTCGCAGGTGTGAGGGATTTGTTTTGCCCGTAGGGCTAATAGGATTGGAACAAACTCCTATAAAATGATACGCTATAGGGGAATTTTAAAAAATTTTACTAAATTTGCAGCAAAATATATTATTCACATGTTTAATTGCTATAATATGAAGAATTTGTTACTTTTTCGTCTGATCGTCCTGGTGACGGCCATGATGTGTGCCCTGGGCGCCAGTGCCCAGGAGGCTTATGCTGTGTACACGGCGGATAACACGACGCTAACGTTCTACTACGACAACGATCGCAGTAGCCGCACCGGCACGACCTACGACTTGAACGAGGGCGCCACCGATACCGGTTGGGACACCGACGGCACCGATGTCAATGTGACCAAAGTTGTCTTTGACCCCTCGTTTGCTGATGCCCGCCCGACGAGTACCTACGGCTGGTTTTATGAAATGAAGAGCCTTCAATCCATCACGGGCATGGAGTACCTGAACACCAGCGAGGTGACCAATATGGCTTATATGTTTAGCGACTGTGGAAATTTGACGAGCCTTGACTTGAGCCATTTTAACACGTCCCAGGTGACCATTATGCATGACATGTTCGAATTCAGCAGTGGACTGACGAGTCTTGATTTGAGCACTTTCAGCACGTCCAAGGTGACTGATATGGAAAACATGTTCTCAGAATGTACCAGTCTGCAGACCATCTATGTGGGCAGTGGCTGGAACACTACTGCCGTGGAATTATCTAGATGGATGTTCCTAGACTGTAACAGCTTGGTGGGCGGCCAGGGCACGACCTGGGACATGTCCAACCCGATGGACAAGACCTATGCCCACATCGATGGTGGCCCCAGCAACCCTGGCTACTTCACCGAGAAGCTTCCCGAGGCTTATGCTGTGTACACATCTGGCAACACGACGCTGTCGTTCTACTACGACAACCAGCGCAGCAGCCGCACGGGCACGACCTACGACCTGAACGATGGCCCCACCGATCCCGGTTGGGTTGCCGATTTCACCAATCTCAATGTGAAGCAGGTGGTCTTTGACCCCTCGTTTGAGGCTGCCCGCCCGACGAGCACCTTCTACTGGTTCTCCGGAATGAGGAACCTTGAAGCCTTCACTGGTCTGGAGTACCTGAACACCAGCGAGGTGGTGCGCATGGATAACATGTTCAACCGCTGCTATAAGTTGACGAGCCTGGACTTGGACAATTTCAACACGGCCAAAGTGACCGACATGAGCGAGATGTTCAGGAACTGCAGTGCTCTGCAGACCATCTATGTGGGTGATGGCTGGAATCTGACTGACATGGCTCTCACCGGCTCTCATAATGTGTTCAAGGACTGCACCAGTCTCGTGGGTGGCAAGGGCACGGCCTATGACGCCGCCCATGTAGATGCCGACTATGCCCACATCGACGGCGGCCTGAGCTATCCCGGTTACTTCACCAACAAGAATGCTATACTCAGGCCCTATGCCTGCTACACGGTGGACAACACGACGCTGACGTTCTACTACGACGACCTGAGCAATAGCCGCCCGGGCACAACCTATGACCTGAACACGGGTAATGACACTCCCGCTTGGTCGGATTCAAATGACCCAATCGTCGAACAAGTGACTAACGTGGTCTTTGACCCCTCGTTCGCCGATGCCCGCCCCACGAGTACATCTGCATGGTTTCGTGATATGGAAAATCTCAGGTCCATTACGGGACTCAGTTACCTGAACACCAGCGAGGTGACCAATATGGGTGAAATGTTCTATGGCTGTATAATATTGGCGAGCATTGATATGAGCCATTTCAACACGTCCAAGGTGACCAATATGCAAAATATGTTCACTGCCTGCTATGGGCTGACGAGCCTTGACTTGCGCAGTTTCGACACGCGCAATGTGACCGACATGAGCGAGATGTTCTACTTCTGCACCAACTTGCGGAGCACTAACCTGAGCAGTTTCAATACGTCCAATGTGACCGATATGCACTGGATGTTCTTTAACTGCTATGGTCTGCGCACCATCTATGCGGGCAATGATTGGAACACAGCGGCTGTAATAAACGCCACATTAATGTTCCATGGCTGTACCAGTCTGGTGGGCGGTCAGGGCACAACCTATAGTGAATCCAACCCGAGGGACGATACCTATGCCCACATCGACGGCGGCCCGAGCAACCCGGGTTACTTCACTGAATGGAAAGAGGCCTATGTTGTGTACACCGAGGAGAACACGACGCTGACGTTCTACTGCGACGACCAGCGTGATTCCCGCTCAGGCAGGATATACGACCTGAACGAGGGCATTATTCCTCCCGGTTGGGTAAATGACAACACTTATCAACAGGTGACGCAGGCCGTCTTTGACCCCTCGTTCGCCGATGCCCGCCCGACGACCACCTGCGCATGGTTTGATGGCATGAATAGCCTTCAGTCCATCACGGGCATGAATTATCTGAACACCAGCGAGGTGACCACGATGATTCGCATGTTCGGTAACTGCAGCGAACTGACGAGCATTGATGTGAGCAACTTCAACACCGATAAGGTGGAATATATGGCAGGAATGTTCAATTCCTGTACAAAAATAACGAGTCTGGACCTGTACAGTTTCAACACCTCCAATGTGACCAACATGCTCGAGATGTTCAATGGATGTTCCAGTCTGGAGACCATCTATGTGAGTGATGGTTGGAGCACCGCAGCCTTGAGCGAAGACTATCTGATGTTCATGGACTGCAGCAGCCTCGTTGGCGGTGAGGGCACGGCCTACGATGCCAACCACGTGACTGCCTCCTATGCCCACATCGACGGCGGTGCCGACAACCCCGGCTACTTGACCGATCCCTATGCACGTAAGGCTTATGTAGTGTTCACGGCTGAGGACGAGACGCTGACGTTCTACTACGACCACCTGCGCGGCACCCGCTCGGGCACGATCTACAACCTGAACACGGGAAGAAACTACCCCGATTGGTATGATGATCAAACCTGTATGCAAGTGAAGTATGCGGTCATTGACCCCTCGTTTGCCGATGCCCGCCCGACGACCACCTACAGCTGGTTTCTCGATATGGAGTTACTTGAGTCTATCACAGGCTTGGAGTACCTGAACACCAGTGAGGTGACCAATATGGAATATATGTTCTCTGCTTGCAACGAATTGACAAGCCTCGACTTGAGTCACTTTAACACCGAAGAGGTGACCTTTATGGGAGGTATGTTCATTCACTGCAATAAAATTAAGAGTCTTGACTTGAGGAGTTTCAACACGGCCAAGGTGAGAGGCATGAGAAATCTTTTCGCTCTATGTCACGCACTGCAAACAATCTATGTCGGCGATGGTTGGAGCACCGCGTCGGTGAGTGACGACTTTCAGATGTTCATGGAATGCAACAGCCTCGTTGGCGGTATGGGTACGACCTTCGATCCCGCCCACATCAGGTCGGAGTATGCCCACATCGACGGCGGCCCCGACAACCCTGGCTACTTCACCAAGAAGCCTGACCGGGGCGACGTGAACGGCGACGGCAATGTTGACATTAGCGATGTGTCAGCCTTGATCGACCTGTTGCTGGGTGGCGGCACCATCAGCAACCCCGTGGCCGACTGCAACCAGGACGGCAGCGTGAACATCAGCGACGTCAGCGCCCTCATCGACTACCTGCTCTTCGGCACATGGAATTAAACTTCATCAAAACCTAAGATATTTCCCTCATGCTCTCATCGCGGGTGTGAGGGATTTTTCTATTCATGAAGCGGGAAAAAACCGTCCAGCACCATTGTTTGTGATGCGGACAGTAGCTGTGGCAATCATACCTGAAGGGGGACTTGCACCATCGCTTTACAGGGCGAATATTGAACATGAACAGCTTGAAATGGGCATACAGATGATAAGAATTGGAAAAACTTTATTACCTTTGTGGTGAGCATCTCGCAAGATACTCCAATCCGCCTACAATTTTTTACTTAACCAATATAACCTGATATGACTATGAGTAAGAATCTACTTTTCAGACTGGTCGTCCTGGTGACGGCCATGATGTGCGCCCTCGGCACAAGTGCCCAGGAGGCCTATGCTGTGTACACGTCGGATAACACGACGTTCACTTTCTACTACGACAACGAGCGCAGCAGTCGCCCGGGCACCACCTACGACCTGAACACGAACCACAATAACACTGGTTGGGAAACTGACGGGAACAATTACAATGTGACCAAGGTGGTCTTTGATCCCTCGTTCGCTGATGCCCGCCCGACGAGCACTTTCTGCTGGTTCTATAACATGGAAAGCCTTAAAACCATCGAGGGCATTGAGTACCTGAATACCAGCGAGGTGACCATTATGGGCTATATGTTCCATGACTGTATTGCTCTGACAAGCCTTGACCTGAGCGGTTTCAACACATCCAAGGTGACCGAAATGAATGATATGTTCTACGACTGCATCAGCCTAAATACTATTTATGTTGGCGAGGGCTGGACAACTGAGGCTGTAGAGAATTCCATGCATATGTTCCATTACCTCCTTAGTATAGTGGGCGCTCAGGGCACGACCTATAACGAATCCAACCCGAAGGACAAGACCTATGCCCACATCGACGGCGGTCCCAGCAACCCGGGCTATTTTCATGAAGCCAAGGCCTATGCCTGCTACACGCCGGAGAATAGTACGCTGACGTTCTATTACGACCGCCAGCGAGAAATCCGCCCAGGCACGATCTACAGTCTGAACACGGGCGGCAACCGGCCCGGCTGGCGCATCGATGACATATCCAAAGATGTCAAGAAGGTGGTATTTGACCCGTCGTTTGCCAGCGTTCGACCCACAAGCACATACTATTGGTTTGGAGGCATGCTCAACCTCGAAGCCATCGAGGGTATGAAATACCTGAACACCAGTGAGGTGACCGACATGAATTGTATGTTCGCTTACTGCGAAATATTGCCGAGCCTTGACTTGAGTAGTTTCAACACTGCCAATGTGAAAGACATGTACTACATGTTTTCAAACTGCCATGGCCTGAAACGCCTTGATTTGGGAAGTTTCAACACTGCCAAGGTAGAAAATATGGCCAGCATGTTCAGTGACTGCGATCATCTGCAGACCATCTATGTGAGTGATGAATGGAGCATAGCATCGTTGTTATTGTTAAATCCTTCAGGTACGTTTACTGGCTGTACGAGCCTGGTGGGTGGCCAGGGCACGGCCTATGATCCCGCCCATACGGGAGCCGATTATGCCCACATCGACGGCGGCACGAGCAACCCGGGCTACCTCACCGACAAAAACGCCTTCCTGCGTGGCGATGTAAACGGCGACAACGATGTGACGATTGCCGACGTATCGGCCCTGATCGACTACCTGTTGACGGGCGATCCTACAGGCGTCAACCTGGCAGCCGCTAATTGCAATGGCGATAGCGAGGTCAGCATCGCCGACGTCAGCGCCCTGATCGACTACCTGCTCACCGGCAGCTGGTAATTTCTAAAAGGAAAACAATAAATACAATAAGTACTATATTAGCATCCGCGCTCCTGAAGTGACCCCAAAAAGTTGGACGGGTTAAACATTATTGATTTAAGAGTAAAGAGTTCGGTATTGCACCGGGCTCTTTCCTTTTAACCGTGATTTGA
>CACYGX010000003.1:114750-193141 GCA_902774055.1 uncultured Bacteroidales bacterium | reverse complement strand
TATGACACCTACTACAAAAACCATCGTACTGAGTGACGGACGTGAGATCACTCTGCAGACTGGAAAGCTTGCTGAGCAAGCCGATGGAGCTGTTGAATTGAGGTTCAACAACACGATGTTGTTGGCCACCGTATGTTCGGCCAAGGAGGCCGACGAGGGCGTGGACTTCATGCCCCTTACTGTTGAATACAAGGAGAAATTCTCCGCTTATGGACGTTTCCCCGGCGGTTTCACCCGCCGCGAGGGCCGCGCCAGTGACTACGAGATCTTGACCGCCCGCCTGGTCGATCGCGTGTTGAGGCCGTTGTTCCCCTCGAATTATCACGCTAACACCATCGTTCACATCTTGATGTTCTCGAGCGACGGTGTTGACGCCCCCGATGCCCTGGCAGGTCTTGCCGCATCGGCAGCCATCGCTGTGAGCGATGTCCCCTTTGAAGAGCCCATTGCCGAGGTGCGTGTAGCACGCATCGACGGTGAATTCGTTATCGACCCGACGTTTGAGCAGATTGAGAAAGCTGACATGGAATTGATGGTAGGTGCGACTTACGATAATATTATGATGGTCGAGGGCGAAATGGACGAAGTGAGCGAGGATGACCTGATTGCCGCCTTGAAGGCTGCCCATGAGGCTATCAAGCCCATGTGCCTGATCCAGAAGCAGTGGGCCAGGGAACTGGGCGTTGCCAAGCGCGAGTATTGCCATGAGACCGACGACGAGGAACTCCACGAGCGCGTGCGCAAGGAGATTTATCCCAAGTGCTATGCTGTGGCTCAGGCTGGTAAGGCCGACAAGCAGTGGCGCAACGAGACGTTCCAGAAGGCCTATGACGACTTCATGGAGACCATCCCCGAGGAGGAGCGTGAGGAGAAGGAACCGATGATCAAGCGCTACTACGAGGAAGTGCAGCGCGACGCCGTTCGCCGTTGCATCCTCGACGAGCACATCCGTCTGGATGGCCGCAAGACCGACGAGATCCGTCCTATCCTCTGCGAGCCCGACTATCTGCCTTATCCCCACGGTTCGGCCCTGTTCAAGCGTGGTGAGACCCAGGCTCTGGCAACCGTAACCCTGGGTACCAAGGACGACGAGAAGCTCATCGACGACGTGCTGCGTCACGAGAACGAGCGCTTCTTGTTGCACTATAACTTCCCCGCCTTCTCGACCGGTGAAGCACGCGCACCCCGTGGTGTGAGCCGCCGCGAGATTGGCCACGGCAACCTGGCCCACCGCGCCCTTAAGCGCATGATTCCCGAGGATAACCCCTACTGCATCCGCATCGTGAGCGACATCCTGAGCAGTAACGGTTCGTCATCGATGGCTACCGTGTGTGCCGGCTGCATGGCACTGCTCGACGCCGGTATCAAGCTCAAGAAGCCCGTTGCCGGTATCGCTATGGGTCTGATCACCGACGAGGGTAACGTGAAGCACGCCGTGCTGAGCGACATCCTGGGCGATGAGGACCACCTGGGTGACATGGACTTCAAGGTGACGGGTACCGTCGACGGTATCACCGCCACTCAGATGGATATCAAGTGCGACGGTCTGCCCTATGAAATTCTTGAGCAGGCTTTGCGCCAGGCCAAGGAAGGCCGTCTCCACATCCTTAACCTCATCAACGAGGCCATCCCCGCTGCCCGCGAGGACTACAAGCCTCACGTGCCTCGCATTGTCACCTTGACCGTGGACAAAGAGTTCATCGGTGCCATTATCGGCAAGGGTGGCGAGGTGATCCAGGGTCTGCAGGAAGAGACTGGTACTACCATCAGCATCGAGGAGGTTGACGGCAAGGGAATCGTCGAGATCGCTGCCGCCAACAAGGAGAGCATCGAGGCTGCCGTTGCACGCATCAATGCCATCACCGCAGTGCCCGAGGAGGGTCAGATCTACACCGGTAAGGTGGTCAGCATCCTCGAGTTCGGTGCCTTCGTTGAGTTCATGCCTGGCCGTGACGGTCTGCTGCACATCAGCGAGATCAGCTGGGATCGCCTCGAGAGCATGGAGGCCAGCGGCCTGCACGAGGGTGACGAGGTTACCGTCAAGCTCATCGAGATTGACAAGAAGACCGGCAAGTTCCGCCTGTCGATGCGCGCCCTGCAGGACAAGCCCGAGGGTTATGACGAGCGTCGCCAGGGTGGTGGCCCCCGTGGTCCCCGTCCCGGTGGTAACGGCAACGGTGGCAACCGTGGTCCTCGTCCCAACGGCTCGCGTCCTGGTGGCAACAGCCCCCGCGGTCCCCGTCCCAACGGCCCGCGTCGTCCCCGTCGTGACGACCGTCGCGACGACGAGTAAGAATAATACTCACATTATATAAAAAAACGAGCGCCGAGGTTCAACGCCCTGGCGCTCGTTTTTTTACATTTTTTGGGGCTTTTTATGATGAAATTGGCGGTTTTGTGTATATTTGCAGTGGCAAAATAAATTATGAATAATGAAGCTTATGAGGACACATATAAGATACTGGATTGCCTTTGTGCTGCTTGCGATGATAGCGGCATCCGTGAGTGCGGCTGATCTTGATTCAGTTGCCGCTTGCGACATCGCTTCACGGTTTATGTCGAAGCGCCTAACAAAGAAGGGCTTAACTTCCCATAATATTACTTGGCAACTCGCTCATGCAGAGTCATCTGTTGCCCGTGCCAATGCCGTCGATTATTTCGTTTTAAACGCATCTGATGGCAGTTCCTTTGTTATTGTTGCAGGCGATGATCGAGCCAACAAGGTGCTTGCCTATGGTGACAGAGCCATTGATATGGACCGCATCCCCGATGGAATGCGCTGGCTGCTCAGCCAGTATTCTGAGCAGATGGAATACCTCTTTTCTCATCCAGATTTAAAGGCATCCCCATCTTTAGGTGAGACATCATCTGGCCAAGAGGTTATTGAGCCATTGCTGACAACCCAGTGGGGACAGTATTCGCCCTATCGTGACCAGTGTCCAATGGTGGATGGAAAGCCCTGTGTCACAGGGTGTGTTGCCACCTCGATGGCTCAAGTGATTAACTACTGGAAATATCCATCGATTCTGCCTTCCCTTCCTGCTTATTCCACTTCGGGAATTTACGTCGAAGCATTATATGAGGAAACTGTTGAGTGGGATTTCATGCTGGATACGTATCAGGGAGGCAACTATTCCTTAGACCAAGCAAATGCTGTAGCTATCCTGATGCGCTACTGCGGACAAGCATGCAAAATGAATTATGGCATTGACCGAAGTAGCGCATTTGAGACAAATCAGCTCGAAGGCTTGAAAATGCTTGGCTACAACCAGGAAGCCACATGCCTCAGTAGGGCCGACTACAATGATGAAGAATGGAATAACTTTATTCTTGAAGACTTGACGGCAAGACGGCCTGTTATCTATTCTGGGGTAAGTGCCACTATGAACCACAATTTCATCATTGATGGCTATGACGGCAGCATGTATCACATTAATTGGGGGTGGAATGGATCATATGATGGCTTTTTTGAGCTTGATGCGATGAATGTTGTTGGTACCATACTAAAAGATGACCACAAGATGCTGCATGGCATTTGTCCCAATACAGCCAGTGAGCCCCAGTATAATTTTGATTTTGTAAACCAAGGCATCTGTTATCACCGCACCAGTGACAATACTGTTAGCGTTTGCTCCAATCCCATCAGCAGTAGCCGGAGTGAAATTATTATACCTGAAACAGTCAGATATCGTAGCAATGATTATACCGTAACAGCAATTGAAGATAGTGCCTATTACAGGAGAATGATTAAAAGCATTGAATTGCCAAATACTATCACCACAATCGGCAACTTGGCTTTCGGTATCACAAATATCAGTACAATTACCATTCCTAATTCTGTGACCAATATTGGGACTGCGGTGTTTAGTGATTGTTTGAGTCTCAAAAATGTGGTTTTAAACGATGTCGTGACTTATATAAGCGACAATATGTTTGAAGGATGCAGAAGCATGACAAACATATATTTCCCAGACTGTGTGACGCATATTGGAAAGGCTGCGTTCAAAGGAGCGGGCTTAACCAATCTGATTATTCCCGCCACCATCAACCAGATTGGCGATGAGGCATTCAGGAACTGTTCAAACATTACAAGAATATACATTGGGTCATCATCGTTGACCATTGGAAATCAATCCTTTGATGGTATTGCGTTAATTGAAGTTGTTTGCGAGACAGAAGTGCCTCCTATTGCAGACGTCAGTAGTTTCTCTTCGGATGTCTATCAGTCAGCCATGCTCTCGGTGCCAACCATTGCCAATGAGGTATACCATAACACTGAGCCCTGGTGCAGGTTTACTACCATCATCTCATTGGATTACGATATGATAATAGACGGCTATTATTATCGTCAAACTGGTAATAATACAGTATCGATTCACTTGTATCAAGGTAATGAACAAGACTTGATCATCCCATCCTCGTTTGTTCACGACAATGTCACGTACACTGTAACTGCTATTGATGATCTCGCTTTCAGGAAATGTGAACAGTTGAAAAGTGTTATTGTTCCCAATACTGTCATGGTTGTGGGAAATTCTGCGTTTTCGGGTTGCAATAAGCTGGAGACTGTCACTTTGTGTGATGTGTTAAAAGTTATCAATGACAATACTTTTTATGATTGTTCTGCATTGCACACAATCAATATTCCAGACTCGGTGACGCAAATCGGCCGCGCTGCGTTTATGAATTGCAAGAATCTGACCTCCGTTGAGCTGCCCAATACGTTGACTACAATCTCAGATGAAGCATTCAGCACCACTGGTCTGACAAGCATCACAATACCCGAAAAGGTGAATTACATCGGCTATAGGGCTTTTTGGGGTATCAGGTCAATCTTGAAAGTTGTCATAGAGTGTATATCTTCGTTTACCTTAGGAAATGAAGCGTTTGACAAAGATTATTATATCACTGAAGTCTCTTGCAAGAGTCCAGATCCCCCAATCGGAAACTATAACTGTTTCTACTATAAAGTTTATACCAAAGCAGTGTTAGACGTGCCTTACAAATCTAGACACCTGTACCGAACAAGGGATCCTTGGTTTAGATTTTCTAATACTATTTATTCTGATAGTCTATTGGCTGTGATTGATGGCATCTATTACAGTAGAACATCAGATCATACTGTCAGTATTTCGTTTTTTGATGGTACTCGTGACACTGTAATAATACCGGAGTCAATTGTTCATGATTTCGTGACTTATACCATTACTGCTATCGATGAAAATGCTTTTAGCTATTGTTCTAATTTGAAAAGTATTGTGATACCTAATGTTATCACATCAATCGGAAGTGCTGCTTTTAAGAACTGCACAGGTTTGAAGACAGTTACTTTAAATCAATCCATAACGTCAATTAACAATAATACGTTTGAAGGGTGTCGTTCCCTAACTGCAATAGAATTGCCAAATTCAGTGACGCATATTGGCGATGCCGCGTTCAAGGGAACGGGATTAACCGACTTGGTTATTCCCGCAACAGTAAGCTATATTGGTAATGATGCATTTATGAATTGTAGCGTACTTGAAAATCTGTCCATTCAACCTACAGAGATGTCAATAGGCACACGAGTCTTTGCTAATGACCCTCTCCGAAATCTGACATGTCTGGCCGAGGTTCCTCTTGTCATCAGCTCTGATTGCTTCAGCAACAGCGTTTATCAACACGCGATACTGGCTGTTCCCGATTCATCAATGTCATTATATAGAGAATCAGCCCCATGGAATATGTTCGACAAGATAATTCCTATTGGCGGAAGTGTTATATATAATGGAATTTATTATCTCCAGTCAGGAGATAGCACTATGTCGCTCTTCAAATATATGGAAGGCGATGGTTGTGTGGTTATCCCTGAACATATCGTTGTTGGTGATCGCTCCTATAGAGTCACTGCTATTATCGATGATGCTTTTTCCGAAATGACGTTGAAGTCGCTTACCATTCCTGGCACTATCGAGTATATTGGGGATCATGCATTTTATGACTGTGTGATTGACACGCTCAGGATACAGGATTTAGACGCATGGTGTATGATTGATTTTGCTTATGAGACGGGCGGGTTGACCCCAGCATATTATGCTAAACACCTATATTATGGGGCGGAAAAAATAAGAGATATCATATTGTCCGATAAAGTGAAGAGAATCAATCCACTTGGTTTTGCTTTTTTCTATGGCCTTGAGAGTGTTACACTTAGCGACAGTATAGAATCGATTGATAAATTTGCGTTTTATGGTTGTTTTAACTTGGAAGAAGTCCATTTTGGGAAAGGTTTGCGGTTCATTGGTTACAATGCCTTTTATTGTGTATATCTAAACCCTTTAGATTTTTATATAACGGATTTAGCCGCTTGGTGTAAAGTTGAAATAGGTTCAAGAGCAATTGACAATAGGTGGCGGTTGTTCCTTGAGGATGGTCAATTGATTAAGGATTGTGTCATTCCCAAGGGCATCACCTCAATAGGCCGTCAATTCACTCATTGTACATCGATACAAAGTGTTTCTCTACCCAATACGTTGACTGATATCGGGAAGGAAGCCTTCTGTGATTGCCTTTCACTTGAGTGGGTTTCCTTGCCTGAGGGGCTGCAAACCATTGGTAGCTTTGCTTTTAGTGATTGTCCTTCGTTGAAAAAGATTATTTCTAAGGCGATAATCCCACCTGTTACACCCGGCTACCCTGTTGATGCACTGCCCTTTGATATTACCGTGTGTGAGAATGTGGTATTGTATGTTCCGTATGAGTCTTTGCAGGATTATAAAGAATCTCCATGTTGGGGAAGGTTCGCTCACATTAAGGCAATCCTACCTGGTGATGTGAATGGTGATGAGGAAGTGACTATTGCCGATGTAAACATTATTATAGATGCCATGTTGGCGGGAGACTATGACTCCTTGTTAGACGTGAATGGCGATGGCGAGGTTAGTATCGCTGATGCTAATGCTATCATCGATATAATCCTATCGCATTGACTTCTCGATAGGCTATCAGAAATTCAAGACAAGCCCGAGGGCTATGACGAGCGCCGAGGTTCAACGCCCTGGCGCTCGTTTTTTTGTTTCCTCGGCGCGTTCACGTGTGGGTTGCTCACGGGAGGGCTTCGTAGTACCTGTCGAGCCACATGTCGCAGTATTCCTTGCGCAGGTGGCGTGTCCATGTGGCCATTTCGGGATGACCCAGTTGATGCCAGGCTTTGTCGATGCGTTGTGCTAGAGCGAGGCCTTCTTCTTTAGAAATGAGGTTTTCCATGCTTGTGTAGGCTTCGTAGTACCAAGGTGCATCCACCCAATAGTAATCTTCATCCAGAAGCCTCTGGGCCATTGCACGCCAAATCCTGATGGCCTTGATGGGGCAACCTGCCGCCATGCAGATGTCGCCCAGTGCCAATGCCCTTCGCGCGGCTTTTCGCACGTTTTTCTCTTGCCCGATGGAGGCTTTCTCATCATGGACAATCTGGTTCAACACTTGGAGATCCATGATGCTTAGGCCTCCACGGGATGTGCTGCTGCACACCTTGACAAAATGCTTTTGTCTTGCCATAACAATTCAATAAGTTAAAGAACGTCAGTTTGTTAACTCACTGGAACTGCTGCAAATAAAAAAACAACAATCCCCTGTAGGGCTGCTCGCACAGCCGTTACTTGTGATTGTTGTCTAAAAATTCTGGCCGCAAAGATAGTAATGCCTTAACCAAATCGCCAAATTTTTTCACCAAAAAAACTCAGATTGGTTTCCACGCACAAAAAAACTGCAATGCTGTGGAGGGTAGGCTCTCGCCTTGGCGTGGCCGCTCCTGTTGGATGGCCCACAATACCTAATTCCAGGACGTACATTTGAGATATAGGGATTATGGCTAAACCATCTGTCATCCTACGGCCACGCCAAGGCGAGGCCCTACAGGTCCTTCAGTAGTTCTGTGAAGGCGCCTAGAATGTTGCTGATCATCAGATGTTGACGAGTTTTGAATGAACACTGGTACTTGCAAAAACAAGGACAAGCCAGAAAAAGCTTGTCCTTGTTGTCGGATAAATGTTGTTTAAGTTGCCTTTAACACACGCGCTTATCGTTAGGCCAAAAAGCGGGTGCAACTGTGCAACGATTAGTCGTCCATGCCCAGGAAGCGGCCTGAATTGTCAAAATTCAGGTCAAGGCCGTTGTTGAGCTCTACTTCATAGCCATGGTATTCCTTGTTGATCTTGGTGATAACCATGTTCTGATAGTTGCTTTTAACATAGGTGGCGATAGCCTTGGGAATGAAGAAAGCAGGAACGCCTTTCATCGATTCCACTTTTTCCCATTGGTTATTGGCATCAAAGTCGAGTTGAGTGCCATCGCTCAGATATACATCATATTCCAGGCCGCCATGGTCATGATCGGGCTCGACACCAGCTATCGTAGCATTGGGGAAATGCTGCTTAATAAAAGCGGTGATGGCTTCGGGCAACGATTGGGCTGTGGCAGCAGCGGCTTGGGCTTGTGCGGGATCTTGTGCCTGAGGCTGAGCCATGGTTGAATCTGCGGGAGCAGCTTGTACAGGTTGTTCTTGTACAGTGGGGACAACGACTTGCTGCTGTTCGGCACCATTGTTGCCAGAACATGACCAAAGCGTAAACAGGATTACGCCGACAGACAACACTTTGAAATACATTTTATTCATTTGTTTGGTTATTTAATTTAATAATGAGCAATATATCTTAATTAATCGTCAATGTCAATAACGTCAAATGTGGGGCTGTACTCCACTTCGAGGCCATTGTTGAGTTTCACCTCATAACCGCGGCGGTTGCGGTCGAGCTTGAGTATGATAGCGCCAGGGAATGTGGCCTGGATGTTTGACTTGATCTGCTCGGGAATCAGTTCTACGGGAACCTGTGTAGCGCGGCAGTCAATCTCCTTCCAGTTGCCCTGCTTGTCAAACTCCACCTTCTCGCCACTCTCGTAGCGGATGGTGTAGTCGTCCCAATCGACAGTCACCACGAGGGGAACCTTATTGGCAAAATGCTGCCTGAGAAGGGTCTGAGCAGCCTCGGGCATCTGGTCGAACGTGATCACTTGGTCATGGTCGGCCTTGGCGTTGAAACTCAGGGCCATCATGGCCACCAACAAAAGGATTGCTTGGATTTTCTTCATTTTTTAATAAGAATTACTATTGTAAATAGGTGATTATTTTTTGCGGGCAAAGATATGATAAATTTTGGGAAAATAATGGTTTTCATCTTTTTATTGTGTTTGTCAAAGAAAAAAAGCGTAAATTTGCAGCGTTTGTTACATATTATCAAAGGCTATATGAAGAAATTTATTGTTTCAGGCATTTTTGCCTTAGTTTTATTGATGACGGGTTGCAGCGACAGGCCAGTACATCCTGCCCAGTTGCCCCCACAAATCACCGCTTTCATCCAGCAGAACTTCCCGGGACAGACTATCTCGTTTGCTACCAGGGACCTTGAAATTACCGGTTGGCAGTATGATGTCGTGCTGGCTAATGGTACGCAGATTGATTTTGACACCGACAAGATGTGGGACAAGATCCAGTGCACGATGGGTAACCCTGTGCCCACAGCATTGATTCCCGCACCGATTACCACTCACTTGAGAACCAATTTCCCCGATGCCATGATCCTGAAGATTGACAAGGATCACTATGGCTATGAGGTGGAGCTGGCTAACGGCCTTGAGCTGAAGTTTAACCAGCAAGGCGCCTTAATGGAAGTGGATGATTGATTTTGAGATTAGAGATTAGAGATTAGAGATTAGTGAGGACTAAAGATTATAAATTATTTATGAAGAAGATTAAGTTTTTACTGATGATGGCTATGGTCATGACCATGAGCCTCACGATGAGTGCCGACGATGATGATCGCGTAATCACCTTTGACCAGCTGCCTCAGGCTGCACAGACGTTCCTCAAGGCGAATTTTGCCAATAAGGTTCCCCTGGTGGTAACCGCCGACTGGGATGACTACACCATCCGCTATGAGAGTGGCGAGAAGATCGAATTTAACAGGTCGGGCGACTGGAAGGACATCGAGTGCTATAACAACAAGGTGCCCAGCAACGTCATTCCCGAGCAGATCGTGAACTACGTCAAGCAGAATTATCCTGGCAAGTCTGTTATCAAGATTGAGCGTCACCGCAGTGTCTATGAGGTGAAACTCAATAACGGCATGGAGGTTGAGTTCAACCGCAATTTCCAGGTCATCGGCATGGATTACGACGATTAATGTCGTCTAAGTAGAATAATGGTTATGATGTAGCTGTTGGCCCATCCCCCCTGCGGGGCTAATGCGAATCACATGAATTAAATCTCTATAAAATAGTATTAGCGAAATTCGCATTAACAAACTATTTGGTACAACTTCTATATCATTCCTAAAACAAATACAGGGGGGAGATGGCATGACCTAAAGATAGTGGCATTTCCTCCCTTCTTGTCAAGCAAGAGTGAACTTAAAATCAGTATATCGGCGTTTCAGACAATGGCAGCGGGATCCGTTTGCCTATAAACTTAATAGCCCGTCGTCGCACCGATGCATCAATTGCGGCAGTGACTTTGTGGGTAACTTTTGCCCCATCTGTTCCCAGCGCGAGGGCATGGGCCCCATCACGTGGAAGAGCGTGGCCCAAAGCATCGGTGAGTTGTGGGGCTTGCACAACCGATCACTGCTTTACTCACTGGTGCAACTCTTCCTGCGCCCGGGATACTTCATCGGCGACTACATTAGCGGCAAGCGTCAGGTGACTTTCCCGCCCGTCAAGATGCTGGCGATTATCGCGCTGCTGGGACTCTTGGTCGATTATCTCACAGGAGACCCCATCAGCGGAATGTTCAATAACGACTTCGATTTTGCGGGCGACAAGATGTTGTTGATCGACAACGCCTTTGAGTGGATGAATCTCCACCCCGACGTGATGTCGATGATTTTGCTGTCCTACTTGATTCTGCCCAACTACTTGATCTTCCGCTATGCGCCGCGCAATCCTCGCCACACCTTGCCACAGGGTTTCTTTATCCAGGTTTTCACGGCGATAGTGTTTCTGGTTATCAACATGTTCGCTGACCTCACTTCCCTTGACATGGTCGCGTTTGTGCTGGGCAACATCTGGCTTTACTGCGCTTACAAGCAACTCTTCGGTTACGGCCTGTGGGGTACGCTATGGCGTTTGGCGGCGTCATTGGCATGTGCCCATCTGCTGGCGCTGATCATGTTGGGAATCGACTTTAGCATTCACATGATACAGACGGATGATTACAATTTTGCCAATGGGTTCAAGCTCTTTGTCAAGCTTCTCGTCAGGATGGTAACGAACTCCGATCTATAGAAGACTCTTATCCGATGAATATCAAGACGGCATATAGGATGTTCAAGCAGTGGCAGCACACTCCGTTCGACAACGAGTTTGCTTCCAATAACACACAGCATTGTGCCAATTGTGGCCATGACTTCGTGGGCAACTATTGCCCATATTGTTCCCAGAAGTCAGGTCTAGGGCCTATCACGTGGCACAGTGTGTGGCGCAGTATCGCGGAGGTGTGGGGCATGCACAACCGTTCGTTGCTCTTCTCGCTGGCACAGCTGTTCCTGCGTCCGGGCTACTTCATCGGCGACTACATCAACGGCAAGCGTCAAGTCAGTTTTCCGCCCGTCAAGATGCTGGCCATCATAGCCGTGCTCGGTGTGATTGTCGATTTTCTCACGGGTGCCATCCACGGCATGATCCAAGTTGACAAGGACGATCGCATGTCCTATATCACTGTCGCCTTCTCGTGGCTGAACGTTCACCTCAATGGAGCCTTCCCGCCACCCAGCGATTACTTGAACAAAGTGTTCCTGTGGCTGAACACTCACCCTGACTTGCTGTCCCTGGTTCTGCTCTCCTTCTTGATCATCCCCAATTACTTCATTTTCCGTTTTGCACCGCGCAACACGCGTCACACGCTGCCTCAGGGCTTCTTTATCCAAGTGTTCAGCACTGTTGTGTTCATGATTATGAACATGATTTATGATATCACCACGATGGGGTGGTTTGTGTTACTCCTTGGGGCGGTGATGATTTTCCGCACTTACAGGCAACTGTTCGGCTACGGCGTGTGGGGAACTTTGTGGCGAGTGGTCATGGCGTTTATGTGCGGCTATACCTTATTATCTATCCTGTTAAACATCAACTACGGCATCCACCTCCAGCGCCTGGACCTGGGTGATGTCGCCCGGGGATATTTCCTTAACGTTCCCATCGCCATCCTGATCCTCGTCGTCATTCTGTGGCTCTGCTACATCATCAGCAAGCCCAGGGCTAAAAAACACTGATGCCCCCTATTTTACTACCGCACCATTATTCAACAACTGAATAATCTGAATTGTCTGATGCATCCGAGTTCTTATTTAACAACTGAATAATCTGAATTGTCTGATGCATCCGCATTCTTATTTAACAACAAGAAATACAAGAAATACAAGTAATTAAATAAAAACAATTGTGCTTGTTGTGTTTCTTGTTGTTAAAAACAAGCTGGCGTATGCCGTTGCTGTTATTGTGTTTATTGTTTTTCTTTTTGACAGAGTGTGGTTTTTAGGTGACGGTAGAGGGTGATGCCGAAGAGGGGAACGGCGGTGCCCACGATGGTGTAGAGAACCCAAAAGAGGTCGGTGGTGGAGTTCTCGTGGATGACCATGTGGCAGCCGATTTGGGCCCAGTCGAGGCCGTAATACCAGATTTTGAGCGCCGAGACGATCTTGAAGCTGATGATGTGGAAAACGTAGATATACAACGTGTTGTTGCCACAATAGACCATGAAGCGCTTGACCGCACCGTCGTGGCGGTCGAGCCATGAGGCGATGGAGTGAACCATCAGGAAGCCGATGGCGCCGGTGAAGGGTAGGGTGAACACCGTGCTCAGATTCACACTCAGCGTCATGCCCTGGAAGCCCATGGAGGCTCCAATCACGAGCAGGACGGCATAGAGCAGCGTCAAGGCCCAGTGCTCGCGGATGAGATGCTCGTGGCGGCGATAAAGCACGCCCATGGCAAAGAACATCACGCCCCAGCAGTCGCGGATGCCCCCTTGGACGATAGTTGCGATGTTGAGGTGGTTGGCAACCTTGAACCAGGCGAAGCCAATCGTCAGGGCGATGATGACCCAAGGGACAGTGTCGTGGTTGAGCCACTTGTGACGGTTATAAAGCAGTAAGTAGATCACCAGGAACATGATGCTGGCAACCAGCAAGGCCCTGAAGAACCAGAATGCCCCAGCCAGGAACTCGTCATAGCCGCCCATCGAGAAGATGATGTGCACCAGCCGTTGCCAGAACTGGAACCATGAGTAGGGCTGGGTGACGCCTCCTTCCCAGTTGCCATACTGCTGATTCATCAGGCCAATCTTGAAAAACAGGTTGTGGAAGACCAGGAAAAACACGCTCCACTTGACAAATGGCACATAGAGGCCCTTGACGCGCTTCTTGCAGAAGGTCCATGGGTCATCCAGGTACTTCTTGTCAAAGAAATAGCCCGCCGCGATAAAAAACACCGGCATGTGGAACAGATAGATGAAGGTCACCAGCAGTGATGGCCCCTCGGCATGGCCCGCGCACATCAGGATGATGGCGATGGCCTTGCAGATCGACAGATTGGTGTTGTTGCGCCGTGTGAGCGGTTGTGGATTCATAGGGGCAATAAATGGATGAGGCTAGAAGACAAACAGGCCGACCAGCCCCGCAAGGATGATGACCAGGATGGGGTGGACACGCGTGAAATAGACGATACAGAACGACGCGGCGCAAATGGCGATGGTGATGATGCGCTCGCTGGCCAGATGGCCGAAATTCTCGCTGTTCATCAGCAGCAAGGCCGCCGAGGCAATCAGCCCGACAACGACAGGACGGAGGCCCATAAAGGCACCCTTGATGAAGGGGCTCTGGCGATGGCGCTCGATGTAATGGGCCGCGATGAGCGTGAGGATGAACGGGGGCAATACCACCGTCAAAGTGGTCACCAGCGAGCCCAGCACGCTTCCCGTGACGACATAGCCGATGTAGGTAGCGCTATTGATGCCGATGGGGCCTGGCGTCATCTGTGAGATGGCGACAATGTCGGTGAACATCTGGCTGGTGATCCATCCCGAGTCCACGACCTCGCGCTGGATGAGCGACAGCATCGCATATCCGCCGCCAAAGCCGAACAGGCCGATTTTCAAGTAGGCCCAGATGAGTTTCAGGTAATCGTTAAGCATCGGTCGCACCCTCCTCCTTTCTGCCACCCGCCTTCATCAGCGTGTGTAAATAATAAATGTATCCCCCGATGGCGCCCATGACGATAAAGATGATGGGATTGGAGATGTAGGGAATCTTGCTGTAGATGAGCAGGGCCACCGTGACGGGAATCATGACCGTCTTCCAGTTGATGCCGGCGGCCTTGGCCGTTGTGAGCACCGGAGCGATGATCAGGGCCACCACGGCGGGGCGGATGCCCTTGAAGATGCGGCTGATGATGGCGTTGTTCTTGATGGTCTCGGGTGTGAGAAATATCGCGATGGCCAGAATCATCAGGAACGATGGCAGGATGGTGCCGATGGCGGCACAGATGCTGCCTTTTAACCCCTTGAGTCGGTCACCGACGACGACGCTGATGTTGACGGCCAGAATGCCCGGCATGGACTGTGCCACCGCCAGCAGGTCGAGGAAATCCTCCAACTCAAGCCAGTGGTGCTTATCGACAATCTCGCGCTGGATGATGCTGATCATGGCCCATCCACCGCCAAAGGTGAATGCACCGATCTTGCAGAATGTCAAGAAGAGTTGCAGGTACAATTCAGTCGATTGATTAAGGGTTAAATGATGATACTCCGGGCTACTTGCGCTCAAAGTGCCGCTGGGCGTTGATGAGGCCGTAGTTGTTCTTGTTCATGTGGGTGCGGAAGAGCGAGAGGCTGTCCACAAAGGCCGTGTGCCCGTGCTTGATGTCGTAGCTCACATATCCGTAGATGCGTCTCACCTGACGTGTAGAATCGCTCTGCAGGTCGATGGTTACCCAGCCGTCGCTGTTGGTGCCACGGGTGATTTGGGAGGTTCCGCCGTCGGTGTAGTCCACGTTCAGGCTAACCTTGAACTCGTTGCTAAAGCGGTTCAGCAGGTAGGAGAGCTGGTAACGGTCACCGCGCTGGCCGTTGGCGTCGGGCGTGAAATCAAAGGTGATGAAGCCGCGTCGTGCGCCCTGGGCGAGGGTGTAGTTGCGCTTGCCCGTCCACAGGTCGATGGCGTCCTCGCCACTGGGGACAGGACGCTTTCTGCCTATCTTCTGGGCTCCAATGGGTCGCTTGGGTGCCGCGTCGTGAGTGGGGGCTCCCTGGATGGCTCCCTCGGTGATCATGTCGTTGGGTATAGAGCCGTCTGGCGTCTTGCTGAACTTGTCGTAGCGGTTCTTGAGTTTGACGATGGCCTTGTCATAGGCCTTGACATAATCCTCCATGTTGTGGGCATACCACACGAGCGACGAGTCATAGTCCTGCTGGGTGATGCCGTGCTTCTTGAAGATGGACTGCTTGATGACCATCTTGCTCGAGTCGGAATCATAGTCGTAGGCATGGTTCTCGATGTAGGCATCGGCCAGTTGCAGGTCCACGATGAGGTCGGCCATCTGGTTGACGCTCATCACGCCTCGAGGCATCCTGCCGCAAGAGAGCATCAGCGGGATGATAGTCATCAAGAGCACTATGTGAAGCAGGCCTTGGCGCATGGGTTAGGGATTGACGTCATTGTCGGTGATATCCTCGTCGTCATTATCGGCACCGAGGGTGTCCTCCTTGACGGTTGCCAGATAGCGGGCGTAGAACAGGATGAGCACAATAACGCTCACGCTCAATGCGGCGTCGGCGATGTTGAAGATGGGCTGGAAGAACACGAAGTGGTCCCCGCCAATGCGCGGAATCCACGTGGGCCAGTTCCACTCACACAACGGGAAGTAGAGCATATCCACAACCCTGCCGTTGAAGATGGTGGCGTAGCCGCCGTCGGGCGGGAAAAGTTGCGCCACCTGGGGCGGCATTGGATTGTTGAAAATCATGCCATAGGCAATGCAGTCGATGACGTTGCCCAGTGCTCCAGCGGTAATCAGTGCGATGCACACGACATAGCCGCGCGGTACAGTGGCGTTGTTGCGCAGTCGCCACAGGTAGTAGATAAAGGCTGCCGATGCAATGATGCGGAACAGGGTGAGCAATAACTTGCTGCCGAGTTCCATGCCGAATGCCATGCCGTTGTTCTCGATGAACAGCAGCTTGAACCATGAGGTAATCTCCACTTCCTCGCCATAGTAGAAGTGTGTCTTGACCCAGATCTTGACAGCTTGGTCGATAACAATAACCAGCGCAATAATGAGCGCTGCCAGTTGGCCGTTAGAGATTTTCATGGGAAAGGTCTAACGTCTCAAGATTTCTTCTTGTTCTGAGCTTCGATTTCCTTACCCTCGATTGACAGGGTGGCGTGGGGCACAGCCTGCAGGCGCTCCTTGGGGATGAGCTTGCCCGTGATGCGGCACACGCCGTAGGTCTTGTTCTCGATGCGCACGAGAGCGGCCTGCAACTTGCGGATGAAGTCCAACTGGCGCTGGGCCTGCTGGCTGGAGACCTCCTTCTGCAATGTCGATGCGCCTTCCTCCATCATCTTGAAGGTGGGATTGGACTCATCGATCATGATGGTGTCAGTCAATCGCTTGTAGTTCTCTTGTGCTTGCTCAATCTTGGCCAGAATGAGTTCCTTGAACTCTTGCAATTCCTCGTCGCTGTATCTGGTCTTTTCTTGCTTGGTAGCCATTTTTATTCTATAAATTAAGGTTTGGAGTTCAGGGAGAAATCACCCTCTGAACTCCAAATGGTTGATTATACTTTCTCTACGTTGACCGGCAACATCCAGCCGTCCATGTCGAGCTCGACAGCGGTGTCGGGATTGACGGGAGCTACGTTGATGCTGTTGGCGAGCACCTGGTGGGCGATGTAGTCGCCGTAGGCCTTAACAGCCTCGTCGGTGCGCTCGTCGGGAGCGATGGTGACGGTGATTATGTCGGTGATGTCAAAGTCCTTGCTCTTGCGCACATTCTGGATGCGGTTCACCAGTTCGCGGGCGATGCCCTCGAGGCGCAGTTCGTCGGTCACAGTGATGTCGAGTGCCACGGTGAGGTTACCCTCGTTGGCAACGAGCCATCCAGGGATATCCTCGCTGATGATCTCGACGTCGCCCAGCTCGACCTCGGCCTGCTGTCCATCCAGATCGATGTTGAACTTGCCATCCTTCTCAAACTGGGCGATTTCGGCCTGTGACATGCCCGTGATGCGTGCAGCAAGTGCTTTCATCACCTTGCCATACTTCGGGCCCAGTTTCTTGAAGTCGGGTTTCACGCGCTTAACCAAGATGCCGGCATCATTGCCTACCAACTTGATTTCCTTGACGTTGACCTCGTTCTGGATGAGGTCGGCAACGGCCTCGACATTGGCGCGCTGACGCTCGTCAAGCACGGGAATCATGATGGCCTGCAGCGGCTGGCGCACCTTGAGGTTCTGCTTGCGGCGCAACGACAGCACCATCGAGGTGACGTCCTGTGCGGCCTGCATGCGCTGCTCGAGCTGCTTGTCGATAACTGTCTCGTCGCACTTGGGGAAGTGGGCCAGATGCACTGAGTCCTCGCTATGGGTCAGATCGCGGTACAGGCGGTCGCTATAGAAGGGTGCCACGGGCGCCATGAGCAGCGAAACGGTGGCGAGGCACTGATACAGGGTCTGATAGGCCGCCAACTTGTCCTGGGACATTTCGCCGCCCCAGAAGCGCTTGCGGTTCAGACGCACATACCAGTTACTCAGGTGATCGTTGACAAAGGTGCTGATGGCACGGGCGGCCTTTGTGGGCTCGTAGTCCTCAAGGTCGGCCTGCACGCTGGCGATGAGCGAGTTTAACAACGAGATGATCCAGCGGTCAATCTCGGGACGCTCGGCGATGGGCACTTGAGGTGCCTCAGGGTCGAAGCCGTCCACGTTGGCATACAGGGCGAAGAATGAGTAGGTGTTATACAGGGTGCCGAAGAACTTGCGTGCGACCTCGGTCACACCAGCCTCGTCAAACTTGAGGTTGTCCCAGGGAGACGAGTTGCTGATCATGTACCAACGCAGTGGGTCGCTGCCGTATTTCTCAATGGCACCGAAGGGGTCAACGGCGTTGCCCAGGCGCTTACTCATCTTGTTGCCGTTCTTGTCGAGCACGAGGCCGTTGCTGATCACGTTCTTGTAGGCCACGCTGTCAAACACCATAGTGGCGATGGCATGCAGGGTGAAGAACCAACCGCGCGTCTGGTCCACGCCCTCGGCGATGAAGTCGGCGGGGAAGAAGGTCCTGTTGTCCACAGCCTCCTTGTTCTCGAAGGGGTAGTGCAACTGGGCGTAAGGCATGGCGCCGCTGTCGAACCACACGTCGATGAGGTCCAATTCGCGCTTCATGGGCTTGCCCGTCTCGCTCACCAGGACGATATCGTCAACATAGGGGCGGTGGATGTCGATCTTATTGTAATTCTCCTCGCTGTAGTCGCCAGGAACAAAGCCCTTGTCCTTGTAGGGGTTGGACTTCATCACGCCAGCGGCAACGGCTTTCTCGATCTCGTTATACAGTTCCTCGATGCTGCCGATGCATTTCTCCTCACCGTCCTCGTCGCGCCAGATGGGCAGCGGGGTGCCCCAGTAGCGGCTGCGGCTCAGGTTCCAGTCGTTCAGGTTCTCCAACCACTTGCCAAAGCGGCCGGTTCCCGTGTGCTCGGGTTTCCAGTTGATGGTGTGGTTGAGTTCAATCATGCGGTCGCGGCAGGCAGTGTCGCGGATGAACCAGCTGTCCAGCGGGTAGTAGAGCACGGGCTTGTCGGTGCGCCAGCAGTGGGGATAGTTGTGGGTGTGCTTCTCCATCTTGAAGGCGGTGCCCTCCTGCTTCATGCGGATGCAGATGTAGATGTTGAGGTCCTCGGCCTTGTTGGCAGCAATCTCGTCAAACTTGCCACCCACGGTGTATTGCGGGTCATAGGCGTTCTTGACCCAGCGTCCAGCATATTCCTTATACAGGTCCACATTGACGAAATTCTTGACGAACTCCTCGTCTAGATCCTCAATCAAGTAATACTTGCCGGTGAGGTCCACCATGGGGCGGGTCTCCAGCTTCTTGTTGATCATGTACAGGGCGGGGATGCCGGCAGCCTTAGCCACGCGGGCATCGTCGGCACCAAAGGTGGGCGCGATGTGTACGATACCAGTACCGTCCTCGGTGGTCACATAGTCGCCAGGGATGACGCGGAAGCCGTTGTCGTTGCCCACGACCTTGCCGTCAACCTTGTCAACAGGCTTCACCCAGGGGAAGAGCTGTGCATAGCGCATCTCGAGCAGGTCTTGACCCTTGAATGAGGCAATCACCTTCCAGGGCACGACCTTGTCGCCGGCATTGTACTCCAGCGGCTGGTCTTTGCCATCGGCCTTGAAATAGGCGTCCAAGCGGGCCTCGGCCAGCAGGTAGATGGCGGGCTTGCCGTTATAGGGATTGAAACTCTCGACAGCGACATAGTCGATCTTGTTGCCCACGCACAGGGCGGTGTTGCTGGGCAGGGTCCACGGTGTGGTCGTCCATGCCAGCACATAGGCATCGTCGAAGCCAGCATCGGCAGCCTCGTGTATCTTCTTGACCACGGGGTGCTCGTCACCGCTGAGCACGGTGAACTGGGCAGTGACTGTCTGGTCCTTGACATCGCGGTAGCAGCCCGGCAGGTTCAACTCGTGGGAGCTGAGGCCAGTGCCAGCGGCGGGAGAGTAGGGCTGGATGGTGTAGCCCTTGTAGAGCAGACCTTTGTTGTACAATTGCTTGAGCAGCCACCACAGGCTCTCGATATAGCTGTTCTTGTACGTGATGTAGGGGTCGTTCATGTCCACCCAGTAGCCCATGCGATGGGTCAGGTCTTCCCACTCGCGGGTGTATTTCATCACCTCCTTGCGGCAGGTGGCGTTATAATCATCGACCGAGATTTTCTTGCCGATATCTTCCTTGGTGATGCCGAGGGCTTTTTCCACGCCTAGCTCGACAGGCAGGCCATGGGTGTCCCAACCGGCCTTGCGATGCACCTGATAGCCCTGCATCGTCTTGTAGCGGCAGAAGATGTCCTTAATAGAACGTGCCATCACGTGGTGGATGCCCGGCATGCCGTTTGCGCTGGGGGGACCCTCATAGAATACATAGGCAGGTGCTCCCTCACGCTCGCTGATGCTGCGGCTAAACACATTCTCATCATCCCACTGCTGCAGGACTTCCTTGTTGATATCCGACAGGTTAAATCCGTTATACTCGTTAAACTTTTTCATTTTTAATTAATGTAGCTTCTCTAAATTTGGCTGCAAAGGTACATAAATAATTTGGATTAGAAAACAATGTTAATAATTTCCCCCAATTGGGTAAAAAAGGGACGGTTCTTTTGATGTAATTTTTTAATCATCATCAAATCATCGGAAAGGATCGGGCCATTCTCTCTGTCGAATGATTAATTAATCTGATTATTAGAATTCTTTATCAGCCTGGAACAGAGATCATGAAGCCATGGGCTAACGATCGTAGCAGCTGGCCCAAAATTACATCAAAAGAACCGTCCCTATTTTCGCGAAAAATTACATCAAAAGAACCGTCCCTATTTTCGCGAACCGTCCCTATTTTACACTTAAAAAATAATGATTACCTTTGTCGGCACAAATGTATAATTATTGTCATAATGGAAGTCATACAAAGTTTTACTATCGATCACACCCGATTGAAACCGGGCATCTATGTATCGCGCGAGGATAAAGGATTCACCACGTTTGACCTGCGCATCACCGAACCCAACAAGGAGCCCGCTGTCGCTCCTGCCGCCATGCACAGCCTGGAACACCTCATGGCTACATGGTTCCGTAACAGCAGGGCCAAGGATGATGTGGTTTATGTGGGTCCAATGGGCTGCTTGACAGGCATGTATATCATCATGACGGGCGAATATACCGTCGAGGATATGCGCCAGCTCACCATCGAATGTCTCCAGTGGGTCCTCGAGCAAACCGAGGTACCGGCCACGCGCCCCGAGGCCTGCGGCAACTATCTGCTTCACGACCTGCCCATGTGCAAGTGGGAGAGCGCCCGCTATCTCGACCGTCTGCAACACGACTTCCACAGCGAGTACGCCAAGTTGCAGATTATCCTCGACGACGGCAGGGTGTTTGCCGACGCCTAACTCCCGCGATCCTCCCTAAAACGACAACGCCGGTCAATTTTTGTTGACTGGCGTTGTCGTTTTAGTAAAAAAGTGGGGGAGAAAGTCGGTTAGTTGCGGAGGACTTTCTTGCCGTTCTGGATGATGATGCCACGGGTGTCATCGGTCGCCACGACGCCGTCGATGCGATAGGCTTGGTCGGTCGTGGGAACGGCGGGAGCCATCACGTTGTCAACGCTTGACTGTTGGCCTGTTAACTCACGATATTCGGCTTGGGCCTTGGCCATCTGCTTGCGGAACTCGGCGCTACCGTGCAATGCGGCATAGCCGATGCTGGCGGCCACGCGGCTGGCATCGACGTCACTCTGCCAGTGTGCACCCACAATCACGCGGCTCTCGCCATACATCCAGCCACGTGCAAAGATGGTATCGGCATTGGCGGGGTTAACCTCGGCAAGCAGCAGGGCAGCAGTCCAGCCGCGCATGGTGTGTCCCGAGGGATAGGAGCCTTCACCGGTCAGCTCGGCTTCTTCGTCGGTGAGCATTTTGTCCTGGAAGCGCTCGAAGGGGCGCTGACGGTGATAATAGGCCTTGGGGGCCACGCGCATGGCATCGGTCGTGGTCATGCTGGTGACCATCAGTTTCCAGATTTCGGGAGTGTCCTCAGGGCTCATGTGCAAGCCGAAGGGAACGTCAAACTCGGCCAAAAGAGCCTCGTAGGACCATACGGCATCACGCTTGGCGATGTCGGCACGCTCGGGATTGAGGCGCTGAAGTTTGCCCCAGGAGAAGCGCATCATGTCGTTAGCAAATTCGGGGCTGTCAAATGCTGGAGGTGCCGGCAGGCACTTGATGAGGTCGGGAAGTTGATCTACAGTGAAATAGGGTTGCACAGCATCCTGTGCGCTCAGCGTCATGGAAGCCGCAGCAACCAGAGCAATTACAAAAAACTTTTTCATAAAACTGTCAAACTATAAATATTAAGATGTTGCAAAATTACTGTAAAAAATCAATGTGGCGTATTGTCAGTGCAAAAAAAGCATACCTTTTGCACCGATGTCATCACTCGAGTGCTTTTTCGTGTTTGTTCACGATATTTAGCGGGAATTTAAGTTTTTTTTGAGCATAGAGTATTAATTTTGCGGTCTAAAACGATAGAGATTATGTTATTGAACAAGATATTAATGCAGATTCCGGTGGCTGCTCCCGACACTGTGGCAGCCAACAAAATCAAGGAGGCTACCAATGTTGTCACAGCCCATGTTGACTCCCTAGCCACCCAGTTGCATCCCGACTCGATTGCAGCGATGACCCCCGACAAGATTGTGGATAAATTCAAGTATCTGGATCTGGGCAGCCTCGTGACCTCGTTGTCTAGCCAGCTGGTTTCGTTGGGGTTGAGGATTCTTGCCGCCATCCTGATTTTCTACATCGGCAAATTCATCATCAACAAGATATACAGCGTGGTGCGCGCCATCATGGTGGCCAAGGGCTTTGACCGCTCGTTGACGTCGTTCCTGCTGTCGTTTATCAAGATTACCTTGTTGTTCCTGCTCATCATCACTGTCATTGGTGTGCTGGGCATCGAGACGAGTTCGTTTATTGCCATCTTTGCCAGTGCCGGTGTCGCCATCGGTATGGCGTTGAGCGGCACGTTGCAGAACTTTGCTGGCGGCGTGCTTATCCTGTTGCTCAAACCCTACAAGGTGGGCGACTATATCGAGTTCGGTGAGTTGAAGGGCACAGTGCGTGAGATCCAGATTTTTAACACCATCATTAACACCTATAACAATGACCGCATTGTCATCCCCAACGGCGGCCTCGCCACCAGTTCGTTGAAGAACTTCAGCGCCGAGCATTACCACCGTGTGGAGTGGCGTGTGGGCATCAGCTATGGCGACGACGTGGACATGGCCCGCAAGATTGCCCTTGATATCCTTGCCGCCGACCCGCGCGTCGTCCTCACCGATGCCGATGTCCACGAAGATGAGGAACAGGCCGATAGCCACGAAAACGAACACCAGGAGGAGAAGCGAGATCCGTGGTGGAAGCGCTTGTTCCATTGGCATCGCCGCCGTGCCGAGGAACTGCGCGAGGAACACGAAGCCAAACTCGCCTCGCTGGTTCCCAAGCCCAATTATTCGCCCAGCGTCAACGTCGAGAGCCTTGACGAGAGTCAGGTGACGCTCATCGTGAGGGCATGGACCGAAATCGCCAACTACTGGGGCGTTCTCTATGACGTGAATGAGCAGATTTACAAGCAGTTCCCGCAGCATGGCATCCGCTTCCCCTTCCCGCAAGTCGATGTCCACGTCAACAAATAGCACCCTGCGGGGCTAATGCGAATAAGAGTCAATGAGGATGCCAATTCGTGAAATTCGTGTAATTCGTAGTTGAAATGAGGAAGATATTTTCGTTGTTAACTGTTTGTGCAATTGCTGCGGTGGGGCTGCAGGGTGGTGCTCAGGTGATTAATTCCATCGGGGAGGAGAATATGAAGGTTGAGCGCGGGCTGAAACCCAAACCCAAAACTGAGACGCCTCTGCTGGTGGATATTGATACCGAGACGCCTTATTTCCAATGCATCGACTCGGCGCAGAATTATATCTATAGCCACGACTGGCCCATGGCCGAGCAGTGGCTGCTCAAGGCCTTCAAGGCCGACCCCAATAACCCTGGTAACTCGATGGTGCTGAGCAATATCGCTACCCTGCAGCGTTATCAGGGCAAACTTGCCGATGCGGTGAAGAATTACACCCTCGCCCTCGACATGACGCCCCATGCGGTGACGCTGTTGCTCAACCGTGCGGCTCTGTACGTCGAGATGGACAGTGTTGCCCGTGCGATAGACGACTATGAGCGGGTGTGCGAACTGGACATGTATGACACCGAGGCGCGCTACTCGCTGGGCGTGTTGGCGATGGAGCAGGGCGATACCAAGCGGGCCGAAGACCTGTTTAACGAAATCAAGCGCATCAACCCTAATTCGGGCCTGTACCACGAGGGTATGGCGTTGCTCAATAAGCGCAACGGTAACCATGCTCGCGCTGCCGAACTTTTTACCCAGGTCATCAAGGTGAAGCCTAGTGCCCAGTTGCTGGGGCACCGCGCCGACTGCTACTTGACGATGAAGCGCCTCAACGATGCTGAGGAGGACATCCGCACAGCCCTCGAGATGGCCCCTGATGACCCCTACCTGTACCTGTTGCGAGCCAAGTTGAAAAAACTGCGCTTCCAGCGCGACGACATGGAGCGGGATATCGACAAGGCTGTCGCCCTGGGGTTGTCAAGAGAATTTATCAAAGAGTCGCTGGGGGAATAAACTGGACGGGCTGGACGGAGTGGACCGCCGCTGGCGCGGCTGGACTGGACGGACTGGACGGGCTGGACGGACTGGACGGACTGGACGGGCTGGACGGAGTGGATGGGGTGGATGGAGGGTGGAAAGAGTGGCAAGATGTTGCGTCTCTACAAGAAAGTTTGTACTTTTGCAGGCACGATGAGAAAGAAGAAGAAAGATATTCCGGTAATTGAGAATTTTGAGATAACGGGCGTGGCGGCCGAGGGCAAGAGCCTGGGCCGCTGGAACGACCTGGTGGTGTTTGTCCCCTATGGTGCTCCTGGTGATGTGATTGACCTGAAAATCGACCGCAAGAAGCACAGTTATGCCGAGGGGCATATCGACAGGCTGGTCAAGCCGAGTGAGCTGCGCGTTGAGCCTATGTGTGAGCATTTCGGCATCTGCGGTGGCTGCAAGTGGCAGCATCTGCCCTACGAGTATCAGTTGCAGTGCAAGCAGCAACAGGTGGTGGACGCGATGGAGCGCATTGCCAAGGTGCCCATTCCTGCCATCAATCCCATCCTGGGCTCGGCGGTGACGACCCACTATCGCAACAAGTTGGAATTTACCTTTTCGAACAAGTGCTGGCTCACCCGCGAGCAACTGGAGAGAGGGGAAGAGTTCCCCGACCGCAATGCGGCGGGTTTCCACATCCCCGGCGCCTTCGACAAGGTGCTCGACATCAAGCGGTGCTGGCTACAGGACGACATCAGTAACGAGATGCGCCTGTTCATTCGCAACCTGTGTGTCGAGAAGGGTTACTCCTTCTATGACATCCGTGGGCAGCAGGGGTTTATCCGCATGACCATGACGCGCACTGCCAGCACGGGCGAGGTGATGGAGGTCATCGTGTTCGGTCAGGACGACCAGGCTGCCATCGAGGACGTGATGAGCGCCGTGCGCGACCGTTTTCCGCAAATCACGTCGCTGCTCTATGTCGTTAACCTCAAGGTCAACGACTCGCTGGCCGACCAGGAGTTTGTCACCTATAGCGGACGCGATTATATCGAGGAAGAGATGGAGGGCCTGAAGTTCCGCGTTGGCCCCAAGTCGTTCTACCAGACCAATTCCCGCCAGGCCTATGAACTCTATAAGGTGGCGCGCCGCATGGCCGCCCTCACGGGCGATGAACTCGTCTATGACCTCTATACTGGCACGGGCACCATCGCCAACTTTGTCGCCCGCCAGGCCCGTCAGGTCATCGGCATCGAGTATGTCCCCGAGGCCATCGAGGACGCCAAACTCAATTCCCGCGTCAACGGCATCGACAACACCCTGTTCTATGCCGGCGACATGAAGGACGTGCTCACTGACGACTTCATTGCCGAGCACGGCCGCCCCGAGGTGATGATCATCGACCCGCCCCGTGCCGGCATGCACGAGGACGTCGTCAAGGTCATTCTCAACGCTGAGCCTCAACGACTGGTCTATGTGAGCTGCAATCCCGCCACCCAGGCGCGCGACATCGCCCTGCTCGACGAGAAATACCGCGTTGTGGAAATCCAGCCCGTGGACATGTTCCCCCACACCCACCACGTCGAGAACGTCACCCTGCTGGAGAAAAAATAAATCAGAACCCTGCGGGGGCCATGCGAATTGGGCTTTTCTTTAATGCGAATTTCGCTAATGTAAGGAATTGATTTACCGTTCCTAGGCCATCATGTTTGCTAAAAAATAAAGGTGTGGCACCTTTTGTCGTGTCCACACCTCTATAGTGTTGAGTTGGGGTAGTGTTCAGCGGCCCTATTTCAGGCTAATGATCGCCGAGGCAATCAGAGTTACGAAAGCAATAATAGCACACATAGCAGTAAAGAGTTGAATGTTAATAATCCTTGTCAAAACCGACAATTTTTTACCTTTTTTTACAACTATACTGCAAATATCATGCCGAGATGATTGCTTTAGACAAAAAAACGTCGTCTTCCCCCAGAATTCCTTATGTTCACAGGCCTGTCCCATTGGGGCATGAATAATGGCTCACATGCATAAAATCAAAAGAACAACATTGTTAATAACATTTCACGGTCGGTTGAGCCGATATCCAAATAATTGCCGTAAATTTGCTCCTTAATTCAGATTAATAGGAGAAATGAAAGGTAAAAAGCAATTTTTGGCATTGGCTGTTAGCGCATTGGCGTTGACGGGCTTTGCTGCTAACCCTGACTGGCAGGACCAGGTGGACCAGTATATCGCTCAGGGCGAGTTTGCGCGTGCCGAGAAGGTGATGAAATCCCTTCCCAAGAAGGTGCGTCAGGCCGACGCCGTGCGCATCGACTCGCTACGCACTATCATGCAGCGCATCCGCACCGACTTCCGCATTACCCCCGAGGAGGGTGTGAAAATGATTCGCGAGAAGATGCCTGAGGCCACCGACGCCCAGATCCAGCACTGGAAAGATACCCGCGCCCTCGAGGTGATGAACATCGATGGCAAGGAGATGTGGTTCCGCAAGAGTGTGGGCAACCTGTGGCTGCTGGGCAAGGAATTTGCCGCACAGAATGCTGCCGACAGCCACGAGACCTATCTCACACGTCGCAAGTATTACCTGGAGGCGATGCACACGCCAGCCGACAAGAACAACGTGCGTGACTGGCGCCACATGAACATCACGTTTACGCTCGATGTCAATGCCGACGTTGTGCCGGCAGGTGAGACCCTGCGCGTGTGGATGCCATTCCCCTACGAGAATTTGCGTCAACGTAACATCCGCCTCGAGAGCAGCAACCGCCCCGTGACCTATAGCCAGGGTAGCAAGCACCACACCGTCTATATGGAGGCCGTGGCCGAGAAGGGCAAGCCGACGCACTTCGAGTACACGTTCTCCTACGACGTGGGCGAGCGCCACTACAGCCAGCAGGACCTGATTGCCATGCTGGAACCCTATAACACTGCCAGCGCGGAATACCAGCGCTACACGGGCGATGAACCGCGCCACGTCATCATTACCGACGAGATGCGCGCCCTGGCCCGCAAAATCGTGGGCGACGAGACCAACCCCGTGCTGCAGGCGGCCAAAATCTATGAGTGGATAGGCTACAACTTGCCCTGGGCAGGTGCCCGTGAATACAGCACCCTGGCCAACATCCCACAGTATGTCATCGAAAACCATCATGGCGACTGCGGCCAGGTGGGACTGCTCTACATCACGCTGGCCCGCGCAATTGGCATCCCCGCGCGCTGGGAAAGTGGATGGATGTTGCATCCCGACGAAATCAATTGGCACGACTGGTGCGAGACCTACTTTGAGGGCATCGGCTGGATTCCCACCGACCCGTCGTTCGGCCGCAGTGCTGTGGGCACCACGATGAACGACTATTATGCCACGGGCATCGACCTGTACCGCATGGCGACCAACGAGGGCGTGGGCGACGTGTTGAGTCCTCCCAAGACCTTCATTCGCAGCGAGACCGTCGATTTCCAGCCCGGCGAGGTCGAGTGGCGCAAGGGTAACCTGTTCTATGACAAGTGGGACAGCCATCTAGAAGTCAATTCAATAACACCTATAAAGTAAAGAAATGAAAATCAAATCGTTAATTATCGTATTAATGCTGGCGTTTACAAGCCTTGCCAGCATGGCGATAACGCCCGTCGAGGCGCTTGCCGACCTCAAGCAGCGCCTTGCTCCCGACAAGCGCACGGCCATCTGGGACGTCACCGCGACGCAGCAGGCCGGCAAGTGGGTATTGAATGGTACCGTGGGTACCAAGGCACAAAAGCAGGCCATTCTTGCTGCTATGCTCAAGAACGGCTACAGTAAATATACGGATAAGATCACCGTTCTCGAGGACGGCATTCCCGCCGCCCGCAAGTGGGCCCAGGTGAAACTCAGTATCGCCACATTGCGCACCGAACCCAAGCACAGTGCCGAAATCGCCACCCAGGGCATCATGGGTTCACCTGTCAAGGTGCTCCAGAAGGACGGCGAATGGTACCGCGTGCAGATGGCCGATGACTACATCGCCTACGTACCCGAGAGTTCGCTGGCCTTCAAGAATGAGACCCAGATGAAGGCGTGGCGCAAGGCAAAACGCTACATCGTCACCGCCTATGACTCACGCCTGGTGACCGAGGCCCATGGCGACGAGACCGTGAGCGACCTGGTGATGGGCAACATCTTGGAATACAAGACGTCACAGGGCGGATGGATCAAACTCGCCACGCCCGACGGCCGTGTGGGCTGGGTCGATGCAACCGATGTCGCCGAGTTGTCGCAATGGAGCCAGCAGGGTTTCAGCGCCGCCCAAATCGAGAAAACGGCCCGTCGCATGATGGGCTCCAGTTACCTGTGGGGCGGCACAACGACCAAGGTGACCGATTGCTCGGGTCTGACCAAGGTGAGTTACCTGAGTAATGGCATCATTCTGCAACGCGATGCTTCTCAGCAAGCCCTCACGGGCAAAATCATGAAGAAGGGCACCGATTGGCGCCAGTATGAAACCGGTGACCTGCTGTTCTTCGGCAACGAGAAGACTGGTCGCGTGACCCACGTGGGTATCTACCTGCGCGACGGCAAGTACATCCACTGCTCGGGACAGGTCAAAATCAACAGCCTGATACCCACTGCCAGCGATTATCCTTACCTGTACTCCCCCCTGAGCGCCAGCCGCATCAAGGGCATGGTGGGCACCAAGGGCATCGTTGCTCTGAAAAACCACCCCTGGTACTTCTAAACTAAGGAATAATAAAGAAATAGTGACTAAAAACTAAGGACTAACAATTAAGGACTGAATTATGGATAGAAGAAAATTTATTGCAGGAATGGGATTGACGGCTATTGCCGCAACCTCGCCCGTATCGATAGATGCAGTGGAGCGCGTGACCCGTAAGCACCGCCGCCACTCAGTGCCCCGTGTGAACCAAGTGCCCAAAACCGGCAAACTGAAACTGTCGTTCTTCCCCTATGAACTGAAGTTGCGCCATGCCTTCAACCTGGCGCGTAACAGCCGCACCACAACGCCCGACGTGCAGGTGACTCTGGAATATGAGGGCATCAAGGGCTATGGCGAGGCTTCGATGCCTCCCTACCTGGGCGAGAGTGTCGAGAGCGTGACCAAATTCCTGAACAAACTCGACCTGGATCAGTTCAACGACCCCTTCCGCATCGAGGATATCCTGGACTATGTCGATAAGGTTGACGAGAACAACCGCGCCGCTAAGGCCAGTATCGATATCGCCCTGCATGACCTGCTCGGCAAGATTATGGGTCAGCCCTGGTACAAGATTTGGGGTTATAATCCCGAGAAAACACCTGTTACCAGCTTCACTATCGGCATCGACACCCCCGAGGTGGTGCGCCAGAAGGTTGAGGAGGCCCGCCCCTATAAACTCATCAAGGTCAAGATGGGTCTGGACCGCGACCAGGAGACTATCGACATCATCCGTGAGATGATGCCCGATGTGCCCATCTGTGTGGACTGCAACCAGGGTTGGAACGACAAGGAGTATGCGCTGGAGATGTGCCACTGGCTCAAAGAGCGCAACTGCCTGTTTGTCGAGCAGCCCTTCGACAAGACTTGGATCGACCAGACCGCCTGGCTGCGCGAGCGCTCGCCGCTGCCCATCATCGCCGACGAGGCCTTCCAGCGCCTGCCCGACATCGTGAAGTTCAAGGGCGTGTATGACGGCATCAACATCAAGTTGATGAAGAGCACCGGCCTGCACGAGGCCCACAAGATGGTGACCCTGGCCCGTGCCCTCGACATGAAGGTGATGATCGGTTGCATGACCGAGACCTCCTGTGCCGTGACAGCCGCGGCCAACCTGTCGCCCGTTGTGGACTATGCCGACCTGGACGGTAACCTGCTCATCGCCAACGACCGCTTCACGGGCATGACGGTGGAGAACGGCAAGATTACCCTGCACGACCGTCCCGGCCTGGGAATTGAACTCCTGAAATAATTTGTTGACCAGTGGGAGGTGTTGCATGATCGGCCTAACGGCCTAGAAATCAAAAAAATAATAGATTTTTATTGTAATTTTATTTGTTTGATTTCTCTCGCGTTTAGCGCAATAAAAGACATGAGTCTTGCAAC
This sequence comes from uncultured Bacteroidales bacterium, assembly GCA_902774055.1. Classification (GTDB taxonomy): domain Bacteria; phylum Bacteroidota; class Bacteroidia; order Bacteroidales; family Muribaculaceae; genus Sodaliphilus. Next base: position 162,535 of record CACYGX010000003.1, on the reverse strand, counting down.
ACCCTCCACTTAATGATAGATAGAATACTTCAAAACACCGCATGAATAAACCATACTGGGGCCTGTGGACCCTGCTGCTTGTTGCATTCGCCTTGTTTGCCGCCTTGTCCTTTTGGTCGGACGGCTTTAATGCCGTTGACATCAAGACGTCCTCATTTGGCCGCACGATGTCGGGGCTGTTTGCCGACAACGATTCCACGGCGAGTGGCAGTGACAGCCTGGACGCTAGCGGCCGCTTGCCTAACGGCCGTCATCCTGAGGGGTGGCGCGCTCCCATGGACACCACGGCCAAGAGCATCCTCTTCATCGGTGACTCGATGCTCGAGGGCCTGGGCGAACGTCTTGCCGCCTACTGCGACAAGAACGGCCACAAGCTGGTCGAGGTGATCTGGTACAGCAGCTCCACGTTGTGCTGGGGCGAGACCGCCCGCTTGACCAAACTTATCAACGAGTATCACCCCAACTACATCATGGTGTGCTTGGGAGCCAACGAGCTGTATGTCCCCGACATCAAGAATGCACGGCGTCCCCACTTGAAAAAGATACTGAAGGAAATCGGCGACATCCCTTACCTGTGGATTGGTCCGCCCAACTGGGTCGAGGATACAGGTATCAACGACCTGCTGGCGCAGGAGGTCGATGAGGGCTGTTTCTACTATAGTGCCAAGGACAAGTTTACACGTAGCCGCGACGGTGCCCATCCCACGCGCGCCTCGGCCCACCTGTGGATGGACCGTGTCGTCAAGTGGTTGAACAGCCAGGGAGCCTATCCCATACGTCTCGATTATCCTGGCGAGGGTGTTAGCCGCGCTAGCCGCATTGTCGTTTATCAACCACCTGTCTAATATCATGATACTGAATGCGATAGATATCAACCAATTATGGTCGCTACTGGCCTTTAACCGCGACGAGCCGATGTTGTTTACCAGCGGCTTGTTCTGGGCGTTGTTCCTCATCTTCCTGCCCCTGTACGCGCTGCTCAAGTCGCGTCGGACCAAGATGATGGTCTTTGTCATCGCCTTCAGCCTGTTCTTTTTCTACAAGTCGAGCGGCTGGTTCTTCCTGTTGCTGGTCGCCACGTCGTTTATCGACTGGTGGGTGGCGCAGTTCATCGATTCGAGCAAGAACCGCACCGAGCGGCGCATTGCGCTCACCGTCTCGCTGGTGCTGTCGTTGAGCGTGTTGCTGTTCTTCAAGTACAGCAACTTCGTGATGTCGAACCTCGAGGCGCTTATCGGTGGCAATTTCCAGCCTTTGGACCTGATATTGCCTGTGGGCATCTCGTTCTACACCTTCAGGACCATCAGCTATGTGGTAGATGTCTATAAAGGTAAAATCCAGCCCACCGACGACTATATTGATTACCTGTTCTTCCTGTCCTACTTCCCCTGTCTGGTGGCGGGTCCCATTGTGCGCGCCTGCGACTTCATGCCGCAGTTGCAGGAGAACAAACCTGCCACGCGCGAGATGATTTACGGCGGCCTGTGGCTCGTCATGCTGGGTATCTTGAAAAAGGCGGTGTTTGCCGACTATATCGCCCAGTATAACGATATCGTCTTTGGCAATCCCACGGGCTATACGGGCTTTGAGTTGCTGATGGCGGTCCTGGGCTACACGATGCAAATCTACTGTGACTTCTCGGGCTACAGCGACATGGCCATCGGTTTGGGCAGCATCATGGGCTTTAATTTGGGCATCAACTTCAACTATCCCTACCGCTCGCTGAATGTAACCGAGTTCTGGCGCCGGTGGCACATCACACTATCGACGTGGCTGCGCGACTATGTGTATATCCCCCTGGGAGGCAACCGCAAGGGCACAGTGCGCCGTTACATCAACCTGATGGTGACCATGTTGCTGGGCGGCCTGTGGCATGGAGCGGCCTGGACATTTGTGGTGTGGGGCGCAGGCCATGGCATTGCCCTGTGTGCCCACAAGTTGAGCAAGACTTGGCTTGACCGCATTGAGAGCACGCCAGTGTCGCGATTTATCTCGTGGCTGCTGACGTTCAGTTTTGTGGCTTTCCTGTGGGTCTTCTTCCGTGCCAGCACGTTCCAGGCGGCAGGGCAGGTCATCAGCGGCATCTTCACCGACTTTGAGTGGGCTTATCTGCCTGTGTTCCTGGAGCGTCGTGTGACGTGGTGTGTGATGCTGGCTCTCATCTATGGCCTCCACTTTGTGCCCACGCGCATCTGGGACAAAATGCGTGACAAGTTCATTGCTGCCCCGTGGGTGGTCAAACTGCTGATTTTTGTGCTCCTCATCCAATTGGTGCTCCAATTTGCCAGCGCCACCGTGCAGCCCTTCCTCTACTCGCAATTCTAAACGATGCCTAAAATTCCTTAATTCTGTCATGGAATTGAAGAATTATGTGTAGTTTTGGGGCAGAAATAACCAAAAACCGATGTTTATGAACAAGAAACTATCCACTTTAGTGTTGCTGCTGGTGATGGCCTTGGCCTGTGTGATGCCGGCACGGTCTCAGGTGCGCTTTGGTATCCGTGGCGGTATCACGCTGAATGAACTCAAGTTTGACCGCAATGTCATCCATAGCGACAACCGTGTGGGTTACTGCGGCGGCTTGTTGCTCGACCTTAACATTCCCGTTGTGGGATTAGGCCTTGAGGCTTCGGTGATGTACACCCACCGCGATAACCGCTTGACAGACCACGAACGCGTGTTCAAGCGCGACTACATCGATATACCGGTGTATGCCCGTTATCGCCTGGCGCTGCCCGCTATCAAAAAAGTGTTTGTGCCCATGGTGTTCACCGGGCCTGATTTCTCGATACTGTTCAGCGAGAATGCCCCCAGTAACTACAAGAACCGCAAGACCTACCTGTCGTGGGATGTGGGAGCAGGAGCCGACCTCTTTAACCGCGTGAGACTGACGGCGACCTACGGCATTGGCATCTCCAAGGCCTTGGAATATGTGGACAGTGACTTCAATGGTGACAGGGTAGAGGGCAAGGACCGCTACTGGACCGTGTGTGCCGCGATACTCTTTTAGGCCAACCAAACAGGCGCCATGTCAGAAATTATTTGTACTTTTGCGCCATTAATCGTAAAATTGAGTTAAACAGAAATAATGAAGAGAATATCCTTACTGATTGCAGCCCTCATGCTCACCACCGTTGCTGCCATGTCACAGAGCAGTTCACGATGGGGCATCACGGCTGGTGCCAACATTAACAACATTCACTTCAAGCAGAGTGATATCCTGCCCAGCAAGACCATGTGGGGTCCGCAAGTGGGTGTGACAGGCGAAATGAACTTCAGTGGCATTGGTTTTGGCGTTGATGGATCACTGCTTTATAGCCTCAAGCAGGGCAAGATAAACTATGGCGACCGCGAGGCCTGGGAGTCGCTGGGCTATGGCGACGAAACCGTGGCTATGCACTACCTGGACGTGCCATTGCACCTGAAACTCAAGTGGCGCCGCCTTGAAGGCCTGGAGAATACCATCATGCCCATGATTTATGTGGGTCCGCAGTTCTCCTTCTTGACCTACGGCAATCACAAGTCGATCAACAGTTATCCGCCCGTTAATGTCTATCTGGACTTGGGCTTCGGTATCGAACTGATGGAGCGTGTTCAAATCAAGGGCGGCTACAACTTCAGCGTTGGTCAGTCCTTCCATACCAAGATTCTGGACGACAACGTCGCCAAGAACCGCACTTGGTACTTCAACGTCACCTGGTTCCTGAAGTAGGCTGGGCGGTTAAGGTCATGAGAGGATGACAAAGAATTATGCTGCAATATTGATAGCACTGGCGGTCGCGGTGGTGATGATGTTTATCGCCCGCGACCGCAAGCATTTTTTTACCAACGAGGGTGTCGTGTGGACAACCGAGTATCACATCACCTACGAGGCCAGCCATGACCTGGGCGACAGCATCCAGCTGATTTTTAACAACCTCGATATGAGCGTTTCGCCTTACAACAAGGCGTCACTCATCACGTTCCTCAACGAGAACACCTCGTCGCGGGTCGATGCCTACGTCAAGCGCTTGATGGCGGCTTCGACCGAGGTCAACCGCATGAGCGGCGGCGCCTTTGATCCCACGGTGATGCCGCTGGTCAATGCATGGGGCTTTGGCTACAAGAGTGGCAAGATGCCCAGCCGTGCCCAGTTGGACAGCATCCTCGCGTTTGTGGGCATGGACAAGGTGAAGGTCGATGGAGAAGATAATCTCGTCAAGCAGGATCCGCGATTGATGCTGGATTTCTCGTCCATCGCCAAGGGGCTTGCCTGTGACGAAATCGGGCGTATGCTCACGCGCAACGGTGCCCGCAACTGGCTTGTCGAGGTGGGCGGCGAGGTCGTCGCCAGCGGCATCAACAGGCGAGGTGCACCATGGCAGGTATCCGTAGATATGCCCACCGGCGAGGAGGGCGAAGTCACACATGACAGCGCGTTGACGTTGGCCCTGGACAGTGGTGCCGTTGCCACCAGCGGCAACTACCGCAAGTGGCGTGAGGAGGGCGGAAAAAGGATATCGCATATTATCGACCCGCGTACGGGCGACAGCAGGGTAGGGAACCTGTTGAGCGTTACCATCATCGCGCCTGACTGCATGACCGCCGACGCGTGGGCCACGGCCTGCATGGTCATGGGCGACCAGAAAGTGAAAGCCATGATGCAGTCCCGCAACGACCTTGGTGTGATGACCATCACGGCCGACACCGTTACGGGCGCACTCATCGTATGGAGTAACGCCTCCTTTGCCGACAAAGTCCAAACTCCCAAATAAACTTCATCGGTCAAAAATTAATGATTAGAGTCTGCTAATTATTGCTAGACTCATTGTCGATATTGGCTTGCCCGCAGAGCTGCAGGCCTACCTGTGAATGTAGGGCCAAGCCAAGGCGAGGCCCTACAGTTGCCTTTTTTGGATAGGGAGGCGGGATGATTACTGGGCGATGATGAGTTCTATGCCCAGGTCCTCGATTTTGCTGACCATTTTGGGGGAGATACCGGCGTCGGTGATGATGATGTCCACGGCGTCGATGTCGGCAATCTTGGCAAAGCCGCGTCGCCCGAACTTGCTGCTGTCGGCCAGGACAATGGTCTTTTGGGCGGCCGCCATCATCTTCTGATTCAGGGTGGCCTCTCGCATGTCGGTCGTTGTGATGCCAAAATCCATGTCAATGCCGTCAACGCCCAGAAACAGCTTGCTAAAAGAGCACTTGTCGAGGATGTCTGAGGCATACTCACCGACTACCGACAGGCTGCTGTGGCGCAACACGCCTCCCAACTGGATAATGTCGATGTTCTCGTGCTGAGACAGGATGTTGCTCACCGCCAACGATGCCGTTACCACCGTCAACTTGTGGATGGGCTGGATGTTGCGGGCCAGGGCGTGAACCGTGGTGCCCGAGGCGATGGCGATGCTGTCGTCGCGGGTGATGAGGCGTGCTGCCTCGCGACCGATGGCGTGTTTCTCGTCGGTGGCGAGTTTTTCCTTGACGTTTACCGACCGGTTGTTGATGTATGGGTTGATGAGCACCGCCTTGCCGTGGCTGCGGTACAGTTTGTCGCCCTTCTCGAGCTCGGTGAGGTCCTTGCGCACCGTGACGGCGCTCACGTCAAGCATCGTGACCAGATCGGATACCAGCACCGATCCGTGCTTGATGAGCGTCTCCATAATCATTTCATGGCGTTGTTCCTTTGTCATAGCGAAACGAAAATAGGTTTGTTTCCTTTTGTTGCCGCAAAAGTAAATCAAAAGCCTAAAACTACCAAAGAAAAACGAGAAAAACTTTCTAAATTTTTTAAAATGAAACCATTTTGATGCAAATAATATCCAAATACACCTTTGAATTGTATCAAAACGAAACTGATTTAAAGTAAAACGAAATTTGCATATTCTGCATTATTTGAATCTTGCCAATATCTATTCTATTATTTTTTAGAGATTTATCGGTGAATTTTTATAGTTTTTTCAAAATTATTTCGAAATCATTTTGCCAATTCAAATATCCGTTGTAACTTTGCAACGAAACTAACAGACGGCTTTGATTGTCAATTCTGGTGGCCTGCGCGCGAAATGTGGCGCCAACAGGAGGATATGTGGCCGAAAATGATTAGTTTTGCTACCTTAATAATACTTTATTTATGGTAACAAACGAAGTTTATAATATCGAATATGATGTAATTGTCATCGGTGGTGGCGTGACAGGCGCTGGCACCGCGCGCGATTGCGCCCTGCGCGGCCTCAAGGTGCTGCTGGTGGAGCGCAACGACTATAGCACTGGCGCAACGGGCCGCAACCATGGCCTGATGCACAGTGGTGCGCGTTATGCTGTGACCGATGGCGAGAGCGCCAGCGAGTGCATCAGCGAGAACATGATCCTGCGTCGCATCGCCCGCCACTGTGTGGAGGAGACCGACGGCCTGTTCATCACGTTGCCTGAGGACGACCTGACCTATCAGCGCACCTTTGTGGACGCCTGCCAGCGTGCCGGCATCCGCGCCGACATCATCGACCCGGCCGAGGCTATTGCCATTGAGCCTTCGGTCAATCCCGAGCTCATCGGCGCCGTGCGCGTGCCCGATGCATCGATCGACCCCTTCCGCTTGACGGTGGCTAACCTGCTCGACGCACGCCTGCATGGCGCTGAGACGCTGAATTACCACGAGGTGGAGGGCATGATTGTCAATCAGGGCCGAGTCGAGGGCGTGAAACTGCTCAATAAGCGCAATGGCGAGCATGTCGAGGTGCGGGGCCGCGTTGTGGTCAACGCAGCGGGCATTTGGGGCCAGCGCATTGCCCAGATGGCTGGCGTGAACATTTCGATGTTCCCCGCCCGTGGCGCGCTGCTCATCTTTGGCCACCGCGTGAACAAGATGGTCGTGAACCGCTGCCGCAAGCCTGCCAACGCCGACATCCTCGTGCCCGACGACACCGTGTGTGTCATCGGCACCACGAGCGACCGCATCCCCATCGAGACCGTCGATGACATGCGCGTGACGCGTGAGGAGGTCGATGTGCTCCTGAACGAGGGCATCAAGCTCGCTCCGTCGCTTGCTACCACAAGGGTTATCCGAGCCTATGCCGGAGTGCGCCCGCTGGTTGCTAGTGACGACGATCCGAGTGGCCGCAGCATCAGCCGCGGTATCGTCTGCTTGGATCATGCCAAGCGCGACGGCGTGGAGGGTTTCATCACCATCACGGGCGGCAAGATGATGACCTACCGCCTGATGGGTGAGATCGTCACCGACGCCGTGTGTGCCAAGTTGGGCAATACCGCGCCGTGTGTCACTGCCAGCCAGCCCCTGCCGGGCTCGGAGGAGGGCGCTCCCAGTCAGCATGACACGACCAAGCGTTACAGCTTCGGTCAGCGCGCCGCTATCGGCCGTCACGGGTCGCTCGCGGCACGCATCGAGACCGATAACGATATCGACAACGCCCTGGTGTGTGAATGCGAAGGCGTCACCGTGGGCGAAATCAAATATGCCGTGCATCAGCTGCATGTCCACAACCTGGTGAACCTGCGCCGCCGCACGCGTGTGGGAATGGGTACTTGCCAAGGTAAACTGTGTTCCTGCCGCGCTGCATCGCTCATGGGCGAGATGAATCATGACGTGAAGCGTGCCCAGGAAGACCTTGCCGACTTCCTCGACGAGCGCTGGAAGGGCATGAGGCCCGTGGCATGGGGTGACACCCTGCGTGAGGCCCAGTTGACCGCGGCCATCTACGAGGGTTTGTGCGGACTGGATAAGGCCGTTGACATGACAGGAAAGGAGGAAGTGCAATGAGAATGGACACTGTAATCATGGGAGGAGGCCTGAGTGCCCTCACCTGCGGCATCGCTCTCGCCAAGCGTGGCCAGCGTGTCGCTATCGTGGCCAGTGGCCAGAGTACACTGCTCTTTAATGGCGGCTCGATGGAGCTGTTGGGATGTGTGGACGGCAAGGCGGTCACTTCGCCGCTCGAGGCCATCGCCGCATTGCCCGCTGAGCATCCTTATAGCAAACTGGGTGCCGACCGCATCAGTGAACTGGCGAGTGAGGCCCACTCGTTGCTGACCGATGCCGGTATCGTGATGGAAGGCAAAGCTGACGCTAACCACTGGCGCATTACGCCCATTGGCGTCGCCAAGCCCGCCTGGTTGACCTTAAGTAGCCACTTCAGTATCGATTCCCTGGGCGAACTGCCCTGCAAGCGCCTGGCGCTGATGTGCATCCGTGGTTTCTTTGACCAGCCTAACGGCATGCTGGCCGAGGGCTTGAAGGGTCTAGGCTTTGAGGTGGACAAGTTGGAGTTCACCACCGACGAAATCACGGCGCTGCGCCGCAGCCCCAGCGAGATGCGTGCCAACAGCCTGGCCAAGCGCCTCGTGAGCAACGCCTCGTTGCAGCGTGTGGCCGACGAAATCAACCGCCTTGCGGCAGATGCCGATATGGTGCTGTTCCCCAGTGTGCTGGCCGACGAGGACGTCATCCAAACACTGAAGTCGATGGTCAAGAAGCCCCTGCGTCTTGTCGCAACCCTGCCGCCCGCTGTGTCGGGCAACAGGATGCAGGCCTTGCTGCGTCACTACTTCAGGATGCTGGGCGGAAACTACCTCATGGGCGATACCGTCGTGAGTGGCACCCTCGAGGGCGACCGCTTGACCAGCGTCACCACCGCCAAGTTGGGCGACATGCCCTTGCGGGCCGATAACTTCGTGCTCGCCACGGGCTCATTCGTCAGCAAGGGTCTGGTAGCCGATTATGGACGTGTGTATGAACCCATCCTGGACCTTGATGTCGATGCCGATGCCGACCGCGAGCAGTGGACCCGCTTCGGCGTGCTGGAGCCGCAGGCCTATTCGCGCTACGGCGTCAAGACCGACGCCGGGCTGCATTGCCTCAAACAGGGCAAACCCATACAGAACCTGCGCGCCATCGGCTCGGTGCTGAGTGGTCATGATGCCATCAAGATGGGTGACGGCACTGGCGTGTCGCTGCTGACGGCACTTGCCGCTGCCCAATCCATCCTAGCCACCAAATAACCGCTTGACGCCAAGACTGTTGAAGTCTCTTATAAGGCTTCGCAATAAGATATAGATATAGATAGATAACGATTTGATTGATGATTTTTTAAGGGGATATTATGGCTGACAAGATGCAAATCTGCAACATCAGCGAGAACAACTTTGAGCAATGCACCAAGTGCTCGATTTGCACCACGGTGTGCCCGGTTGCCGCTGTGACGACCGATTATCCCGGTCCCAAACAGGCCGGTCCCGATGGAGAGCGTTATCGCTTGAAGGACCCTGCTTATTATGACAAGATGCTCAAGTTGTGCTTGAACTGCAAGCGCTGCGAGGTGGCTTGTCCTAGCGGTGTGCACATCGCCGATATCATCCAGAGCGCCCGCATGAAGGCAGGTGAGGGTAAGCGTGCCAGCCTGCGCGACACCATGCTCGCCAACACCGACCTGCTAGGTATGGTGGCTAACAAGGTAGCCCCCCTGGCCAATGCCACCCTGGGCCTCGCGCCCACCAAACTGGTGATGCATAGCGTGATGGCCATCGATAAGCACCGCACGTTCCCCGCCTACAGCCGCACCAAGTTCGAGACCTGGTTCAAGCGCCATGCCCAGAGCAGACAGGATGCTTATCCCAAGCACGTCAGCTACTTCCATGGCTGCTATGTGAACTACAATTTTCCCAAATTGGGTCAAGACCTTGTCAAGTTGATGAATGCCATGGGATATGGCGTGCACCTGCTCGACAAGGAGCAGTGCTGCGGCGTCGCCCTGATTGCCAACGGCTTGTACAAGCAGGCTAAGCGTCAGGGACGTGTCAATGCAGCCAGCATCCGCCAGACCGTCAACACCGATCACCGCACTGTGCTCACCACCAGTTCGAGTTGCACCTTCAACCTGCGTGACGAGTATCCCGCGATACTGGGTATCGACACCCGCGACGTGCGCGACAACATCATGCTCGCCACGCGATTTATCTATCGCCTGATAGATGAGGAAAAAGTGAAACTGGTCTTCAAGAAGGACTATCAGCGCCGCATCGCTTATCACACCGCCTGCCACATGCAGCGCATGGGCTGGCAACTGTACAGCATCGAGTTGCTGCGCATGATACCGGGACTGGACCTCCAGGAGCTGGAGCAGGAGTGCTGCGGCATCTCGGGCACCTATGGCTTCAAGAAGGAGAACTACGAGCGCTCCCAGGCCATCGGTTCGGTGCTGTTCAAGCACATTGCCGACGCCCAGGTCGAGGCTGTGGCTACCGACTGCGAGACCTGCAAGTGGCAGATCGAGATGTCAACGGGGCTGCCTGTCGAAAATCCCATCAGCATCCTTGCCGATGCCCTCGATGTGGAAGCCACCCGCCAGGCAAACGGACTATAACACAATCACATATCACATAAACTAACATCTTAAACACTTAAAACTTCAAAAGAAATTATGGCAAGTTTTTTAGCTCCCCCGGCCTATAAGCCGGAGCAGACCGGCCCCGAGGCCGATGCCAAGTACAAGAGGCTGCGTTGGCAAGTCTTTATCGGCATCTTTATCGGTTATGCCGGCTTCTACTTGGTGAGAAAGAATTTCTCCATGGCAATTCCTATGCTCGAACCCTTCGGCTTCACCAAGGGCATGCTGGGAACCGCCCTGGCGATGAATGCCGTGGCCTATGGCTTCTCCAAGTTCGTCATGGCAAGCGTGAGCGACCGCAGCAATGCCCGTCGTTTCCTGCCGTTGGGCTTGGTGCTGTCGGCTATCGCCATGTTGTTCATGATGGTTCCCATCACGCTGCTTGACCCCATCGGACATCCCGAGCGCAGGGGACTTGCCGTCTTCTTGATGGGTGCCTTCAACTTCCTCGTGGGTTGGTTCCAGGGTATGGGCTGGCCTCCGTGCGGACGCGTGATGACGCGCTGGTTCTCTATCAAGGAGCGTGGCACCTGGATGAGCGTGTGGAACTGTGCCCACAACGTGGGTGGCGCTCTTGTCGGCCCCATGGCGGCCTATGGCGCGATGTGGTTCGGCTCTTGGTTCTATGGTAACGACGAGAAGATGTACTTCCTCATCGGTACCTATGCCTTCCCCGCTGCTGTGGCTATCTTGATTGCGATTATCGCCTACGTCCTTATCCGTGACACCCCCCAGTCGTGTGGACTTCCCTCGATTGAGAAGTGGAGCGGTAGTGCCTCCAAGAACTATGACGAGAAGAAGAGTGAGCAGTCGCTGAGCGTGAAGGAAATCTTCCGCACTGTGCTTTCCAACAAGTTCTTGTGGTACATCGCGCTGGCCAACTCCTTTATCTACATGGTGCGCTATGGCTGTCTGGACTGGGCCCCTACCATCCTGAGCGAGCAGGGCGTTGACATCAAGAATGCCGGTTGGGCTTACTTTGCCTATGAGATTGCCGCTATTCCCGGCACAATCTTCTGCGGCTGGTTGAGTGATAAGGTCTTCAACGGCCGTCGCGCGCTGCCCACCATGATTTTCATGGCCCTCATCATCGTGGCCATCGTCATCTACTGGCAGAACATGACCAACCTGAGTATCGTCCTTGGCTGTCTGATTGCCATCGGCTTCCTGATTTATGGCCCCGTGATGCTCATCGGTGTGCAGGCCCTTGACCTTGCCCCGAAGAATGCCGCCGGCACCGCCGCTGGTCTGACAGGTTTCATGGGCTATGTGCTGGGTACCGCCATCCTGGCCAACACCGTGCTCGGTTATGTTGCCGAGAGCACCGGCGGCTGGGATATGCCGTTCATCCTGCTCATTGTGGGCTGTGTGGGCGCCATCTTCTTCATGGCGTTGACCTATAAGGAGGAGCAGTACCTGGTTGCCGACCGTAAGGGCGAAAAAATTGAGAAATAATCAAAATAGACTAGAACAATAATTATTCATTTTAAATTAGATTAACTTATGCTTAAAAATCTCGTTAGAGTAGGTTTGTTGAGCGCCGTTGTGCTCGCAACCTTCACCTCATGTGAGGAAGAACAGCAGTTCACCAATGAGAAGCTTGATGCCAAGCGCGTCGAGGTTCAAGTGCTGAACTCCGAACTGGCCAAAGTTCGTGACTATGTGCCCTTGTATGCGGTTATCGCACACCGCGGCTCCACCTTCTGGGCCCCCGAGGAGACCGAGGCATCGTGGCGCTGGGCCCGTGAGATGGGTGCCGACTATCTGGAGAGTGACGTACAGTGCACCAAGGACGGTATCGTGCTTGCCAATCACGATGAGAACCTGAAGCGCACGACCAACATCGAGAACGTGTTCAGCGAGACAGTTCCTGCCAGCCGTGTTGACTTCTACATGAGCCTGGGCTTCTCGCGCGAGGACGCTCTGGCACAGTATGGCCGTGACATCGCCGCCTTCCGTCCCTTCTACACCTTGAGCTACTACTATGCCGAGCTGCTCATGCTCGATGCCGGTAGCTGGTTCAATGAGAGCTCGCTGGAGCAGGCCCGTCCCACCTTCAGCGCTACCGAGAACGGCCGCTTTGAGAATGGCAAGATCGTGTATAGCAATGGTTTGTATATCAGCGCTATCCAGGACCAGATTGCCTATGCCCAGGGTAAGCGCCTGGTGCGTGACGCCGAGGGCCGTCGCGTGCTCACCTATAAGGTAAAGGACGAGTACCGTGGCATGACCCTGCAGCAGATCTATGATGCCATCAAGGCCAAGGGTCAGTACAATGCCAAGTATATGGACTTCATCGAGTACGACTTCGCTAACGCTTACGAGGCCGACCCCGAGGACACCGGCAACCGTCCCGGCATCTATGTCGAGTTCAAGGAGAGCTGGCTGAACCCCGGCAACATGGAGCAGCGCGTGTATGACGTGCTGGCCGAGCAGGGCTGGAACATCATCACCAACGATCCCGGTGATCAGCCCTTCTACAAGAACGGCAAGGTGAACGTGGGCAATACCCGCGGCCGTGTCATCCTGCAGACCTTCTCGTTTGACGCACTGCGTCGTGCCAACGACGTCTTCAAGGGTCGCATCCCCATGTGCTACCTGTTGTGGATCAGTGAGCCCGCCTATGCTACCGATATCGCCTATGACACCCCCACCGGTTACGCTGCCTTCATCAAGTGGGCACAGGACAATGGCGCACACATCATCGGTCCGGCCATCAGTGGCGCTCCCAACAACTATCCCGAGATGAACGCTCCCTGGCAGGCTTACATGATTCGCCGCGCACAGATGATCAACCATCCTTACAGCTTCGACAGCTGGGCTCAGATGACCAAGTACATGGGTTACTACAACTATGGTTGGGCAACCGAGTTCGACGACTTGCTCCGTCTTGAGATCCCCGCTACGCCTTACTGCACCAGCGGTTATCCCAGCAGCGTGCCCGTTTACATGGACGGTTTCTTCACCAACCGCACCGAGATGTCGCTGCGCTACATGATTGAGAACGGTTTCCGTGGTAACGCCCAGCTTCCCAACCCCTTCCACGCTGGACAGAAGTATGACAACTCTCAGGCCAACGTCACCGTTCCCGATGCAGTTGCCACCCTCGAGCGTCTGGGTTACTAATGAGCAACCGGTGTAATAAACATTAACAACATTAATACGACATTATATAATATGAAAAAATATATCTTGATGCCATTTTTGGCAGTCTTCGCTCTGACCGCTGCAGCCCAGGACTTCGACACCGATCCCACCCTGGAGCTCGAGAACGCTGAGAAGGAAGTGAAGTTCACCGTGGGTGCCCGTATGATGGCCGATGCTGCTTATTATCACAGTGATTTCACCCCGCTGCAGAGCGGCGCTTCGATTACCGATGCCCGCATCCGCACCTCGATGACCTACAAGGACTGGTATTTCTATGCCGACTTCGGTTTTGGTGGCGGCAAGTTCTCACAGAAGAACATCTTCTTGCAGTACAGCCACTATGACAACAACGACAATACCCATGCCGTGAAGGTGGGTTACTACAATGACCCCGCCGGTTCTATGGCCCGCAACACCTCGCTGGGTAGCTACCACTTCATCAGCCGTCCCGGTTCTTCCTACGCTCTGGGTGAAGGCCGTGAGCTGGGTATCAGCTACAAGTACAACAGTGACCGTTTCATGGCCTATCAGGGTGTGTTCACCGAGAACGCCTACAACAAGATTGAGGCAGGCTTCAATGGTGTAGTCGTATCTGGCCGCTACTTGTTCCGTCCCGTTTATGACGACAATCAGACCCTGCATGTGGGTGTGAGCGCCCGTTTTGCCCATCTGGGTGGTGGCACGGTTTATAACAACGTGCTCAAGAAGACCCTCCACCTGGGCCAGAGCCTTGAAACCTTTGTTGACGAGGATGAGCAGTTCATGAACGCCGACCTCGATTGGGCTAACAACGTGTTCAACTTGGGTGCTGAGGCCCTCTACCACAACGACAAGTTCTTTGCCCGTGGTGAGTTCTTCTACAAGACCGTTAGCAAGAAGCGCGACAGCTACTCGCTCTACATCGATGCCCAGAACAACATTGACGGTTGGGGTGACATCGACTGGTGGGAGACCGCCAACAAGCTGAAGAACAATAAGTTCTATGGTGCTTATGTAGAGGCTGGCGTACAGCTCCTGGGCAATGGCTACAAGTACAACAGGCAGGAAGGCCTGCTCGGTGGTCTTGACGGCAAGTCGCTCGAGCTCGTAGCCCGCTACAACTACACTGCCCTGAACGACCTCACCAAGGGTGAGTACTACAATGCTGGCCGTGGTCATTACTATGCCAATGGCTACATGGAGGATTGGCCCGGTACCGGCGCTACCAGCGTTGGCGGTGGTGACATCCACAGTGTGACCCTGGGTCTGAACTATGCGTTCAACCGCTATGTCCTGTGCATGCTCGACTACACCTTCCACAAGCTGGATAAGCCCTTCTTGCCCAACGACAAGAACATCCATGTGGGTCAGGCCCGCGTGCAGTTCACCTTCTAAAGAGGGCAGAAGACCGAAACAACAATTGAAGAATCATTTGAAAGACATCTGATTACCATTATTTCATAGAATTTTTCAATAGAATCAATTTTCCTATCAGTGAAGAATCCCGCCACACCCGAGATGGGCAGGCGGGATCCTTTTTTTATTTTTTAAATGCAAATTATACGAATTTTAGTTATGCCTATTGGCGAATTTATCTGAAAAAGTAGCGACTGTCATTTGAATAACCGTGGGTAATGCAAACCGCTGAGCGTTAGTGAAGTGGTTTGCATCACCCACGGCAGGGCAATACTATCTCCGTCGCTGGAAGCGACTCCAATTGTGCCAGTCCAAGATAAAGGGGTCGCCTTCAGCGACTGCTCACGCTTCAATACACCCCCGATGAATCAGCCTCCTTCGCTTTGCTCAGTTGCCTGATTTATCGGGGGTTATCCATAGGCCACCCTTCGGGTGAAAATTGACTGGCAAGAAATTAGATTCTATAAATCCGCCTACGAATTTATTACTTCGTTACAATTAGAAAAATTGGCATTAAATCGACCCTGTGAAAAAATAGTTGGTGGAGCTTGGGTTTTTTTGCCTCAAGCTCCACCTGGCTTTTGTCCCTCCGGCGCTAGTTTTGTAGCGGGGTCGGGTGGGTTGTTACTTGATGACCTTAGCGGTGCTGGTGGTGCCGTCGCTGTAGGTGGTCACTTGGATGGTGAGTCCGCTGGGCTGAGCCACCTCTTGACCGGCCACGTTGTAGTAACGCACGCTCGAAACGCTCTTGTCGGCACCAAACTCGTTGACTGCGGTGTCGTGGGGATAAACCTCAAGATAAACGATGTCTGACTTGTTGGTCACGCCGTCGATGGTGTAGTTCAACTGGATGCCGATGCGCCATGTGAACATGGGATTGTCGCCCGTATTGGTGCGGTAGAAGTAAACGCGGCGCAGGTAGAAGTCATAACCGCTGTAGCCATAGGGGATCTCGGTCATGTCGGTTTCAAAGCCGTTACGCGCACCATAGGTGTCGTAGTCGAAGGTGAACAACTTGTTCTCGTCGGTGAAGATGCTGTAGGTCAAGCAGTCAGCCTCCAGCGGGTTGCCTTCGACGTCGACCAGGTTGATGTTGAAGTCAAAGCGGGTAAAGCCGCTATCATCACCACAGTCAAAGAACTCGGTGGCTTCGGGGTTGGCAGGAACGGCAGGCTTGATTTCGCCCATCGGGGTCCAGGTAGAGCCCCATTCCAGGGTAGCGATGCTGCCATCGTCGTCCCAAATGCCAGCCAGGCCCGTGGCCTCATATCGGCTGGGCTCAGGAGCACTGGCATCGCCTTCGGCACCCAGCAGCGTGATGGTGCCAGCGGTTGAATCGACGGCATAGATGGCCTCGGTAACGCTCTCATCGGTGTAAAAGTCAAGCCAGTAGAGGTCGTCACCCAGGTCGATGGCCATGGTCGTTCCCCATGACAGAACCAGGCCGTAGTTGTACTCCTCGTTATAGGCTACATATTGTCCCAGCGGCACACTGATGGTCGAGCCGTCGTCACTGAGCTGGCCATAAACCCATACGCCCGTGCCCTCGGCATAGCACAAGGGATCCTGGATATAAACCGTCTTGCCGTCTTCGGCATAAACCACTTTAACGCGGCCTTGCTGCTCGCCGGCCGTCAAGCCGTAGATGCTGACATACATGAACTCACCGCCTCGGGTGTAGTTCACAACCTCGCCTTCAGGCTGCTCGGTGATGATCTCAACGCCCTCAGGAGCCTTGACGGTGGCTGCCTGTGAAGCACTGGTCAAGGGGCGAAAAGCGTTGCCTTGCAATTTAACTGTTGCTGATGCACCCAGGGCAATGGCAACACTCAGGAAAAGTAATGATAATTTCTTCATATAACAGTATTTTATGGTTAATAAAGTGAAAGTACACATGTAGTCTTGAACCACAAATTTACACAAAAAACCGGAAAACACTACACAATGCTAAACTTTTTTGAGCCTTTACAAAAACTTTTCATTATATTTGCACTTTCAACCTTAATACTGTAACGCATAAATGGAAAACTTAAACGCTTTTTTTGAGACCTTGAGCGGCTACCTTTGGGGCTGGCCCATGATTATATTGTTGCTGGGAACGCACGTTTTTCTGACCTTCAGGCTTGGTGTTCCTCAGCGCAAGCTGTTGACCGCCATACGCTTGTCGGTAAGTCGTGACAAGGGCTCGACGGGCGACGTGTCGCAATTTGGTGCGCTGGCAACGGCACTGGCGGCGACCATCGGCACGGGTAACATCGTCGGTGTGGCGACTGCGGTCGCGCTGGGTGGCCCGGGTGCTGTGCTGTGGTGCTGGCTGTCGGGCGTGTTCGGCATTGCCACCAAGTACAGCGAGGGCCTGCTCGCCATCAAGTACCGCGTCAAGGCCGATGACGGGCGCATGCTGGGCGGTCCCATGTATGCGCTGGAGCGTGGATTGGGTTGGAAATGGCTGGCCGTGCTGTTTGCGCTGTTCACGGCGCTGGCCTCGTTTGGCATCGGCAACACGGTGCAGGCTAATGCCATCTCTACGATTGCCCATGAGTCCTATGGCATCCCGGCATGGCTCACGGGTGGCGCCGTCTGCTTCTTGACGGCACTTGTCCTGTTGGGCGGCATCAAGAGCATTGCCCGCGTGTGTGGCGCTCTGGTGCCCTTCATGGCGTTCTTCTATGTGCTGGGGTGCATCTATATCTTGATTGTCAATGGCGAGTATGTGTGGCCCGCCATCAAACTCATCTGTGAATCGGCATTCACGCCCCAGGCCGCTGGCGGTGGTTTTGTGGGCACGACAGTCATTGTGGCGGCGCGCATGGGTATTGCCCGAGGTCTGTTCAGCAACGAGTCTGGTCTAGGTTCCGCGCCCATCGTGGCAGCCGCTGCCCAGACGCGCAACCCCGTGCGTCAGGCGCTGGTTTCCTCCACGGGTACTTTCTGGGACACGGTGGTCATCTGTGCCTTTACCGGGTTGGTTGTCGTCAGCTCCATCATCGCTTATCCTGATATCAGCTGCACCGACGGAGCCGCCCTTACCAAGGCAGCTTTCTCTAAGATTCCCTATGTGGGCACGCCGCTGTTGACCTTTGGCCTGTTGACGTTTGCCTTCACGACCATCTTGGGGTGGTGCTATTATGGCGAGCGCGCCGTGGAATACCTCAAGGGCAAGCGCTGGATGCAGGCCTATCGCGTCGTGTTTGTTGCCATGGTCTTTGTCGGGAGCATCATCAGCCTGGATGTGGTGTGGAACGCTGCCGACTGCATGAACGCCCTCATGGCGATTCCCAACCTGGTTGCCCTGCTGATGCTCAGTGGCGTCGTTGCCCGCGAGACGCGGCATTACCTCTACGAGAACCGCCTCGACCACCACGCGCCCAGTGACGACAAATAATCCGCTTCTAAATGCTAATTTCATAGAATATCCCTGCGGGGCTAATGCGAATTACGTTTTTTTAAATGCGAATTATACGAATTTTACTTATTTATTCGTGATAATTAGCGAAATTCGCATTAAAACAATCCTGCGGGACTAATGTCTTGCATGTTACAAACTGTTGTTTAATCGGTTGATTATGCAATGATTGTGGTTGATGTCCCGTTTGTCACTGGACTTTGTCGATAAAAATTTGGTGGAAAAGTGTTGGTGGTTCGGGAAAAAGCAGTACCTTTGCAGCCGGGTAAGTCCTACACGGCCAGCTCCCTCCTAATCCCCCAGGTCTTGACCGAAGCAAGGGTAACGAGGTTGTAGCGGCGCGCTGTAGCTCACTTGCCCTTTTTTTGTGCCCATACGTGACGTGTATCGGTGATGGATCGAGTGTGGGGTGTCGCGGTTAGTGGCCCCTTTCAGGGCCCGTTTTTACTGTCCTGACGCTCCCTAGGCTTCACAGACCTCCGGCCTGTGCACCCTGGGGTTTGTGCAATTCAAGGCCGCTGGCCTTGTGCAGGCCTTCGATCTGCTTGGACACAACAATCTACATTAATGATTTCACAGCGTGTCGCAATGCGGGGTGGGGGAAAAGAAAAACGGCTCCACATGTATCATGTGAAACCGTCGTTGGTGGGCAGTGAGGGATTCGAACCCCCGACCCTCTGCTTGTAAGGCAGATGCTCTGAACCAACTGCGCTAACTGCCCGTTGCTGTCAAAAGCGTTGCAAAGGTACTGCTATTTTTGGAACTACCAAAAAAAATCGCACTTTTTTTTCAAAAAAAGTCATTTTTTTCGAAAAAACGGGGATTTTAGGCCGATTTTAGCCGAAAATAGGCTAATTTAGTGCCGCGAAACAGATAACCGGTGACCATGCCCGTGCGTGGCCCGATAAAAACAAAATGACGATGAAAAAAAGTTTTATTTTTCTGGCTGATGGCTTTGAGGAAGTCGAGGCCTTGACGAGTGTGGATGTGATGCGTCGTGCGGGAATGCCCGTTGTGACGGTGTCGATTAATCCTGGACGTGAAGTGGTCGGTGCCCATGGCGTGACGGTAGTTGCCGACAGCGTGTTCGAGGACAACGACTACAGCGAGGCCGAGTGGCTGGTGTTGCCTGGTGGCATACCTGGCGCCCCCAACCTGGCCGATCACGAGGCGTTGTGTGACTTGCTCATGGCCCACGAGGAGAAAGGCGGCAAGGTGGCCGCTATCTGCGCCTCGCCTGCGGTGGTGCTCGCGCCGATGGGCATGCTTCAGGATCGCCAGGCCGTGTGCTATCCCGGCATGGAAGACGGTATCGAGGGCGTGCGCTGGCAAAAGGCGCCTGTGGCCGTTGATGGCAATGTAGTGACGGGTAATGGTCCCGCCGCTGCAGCACCGTTTGCTTTGACCCTGGTCGCCGAGAGCCTGGGCCGCGACAAGGCGGTCGAGGTGGCTAACGGCATGCTGCTGGCCTTTCCCTAATGTCCGACATAGGCCATAATATGGGTCCAGTCGCGAGGTTCTATTGCTGAAAATAGTATTAAATAAGGCAAATAGAACAAATTAACTTTAATTATTGTTTGGCTTGGGCTATTTTTTTGTAAATTTGCAGATTGGAACGTGTGGCAGCCCCATTCGGTCCGTACATATATTAATATAGAAAGAAATTTACAATCAAATAGAAGAAAGACTTATATGAAGAGATTTATTGCGCTGATGTGTGTATGTGCAAGCCTTGCCGCCATGGCAGGCGTGCCGCGCGTTAATCCTGGCTTGCCGATGTACATGCCGGCAATGGACCGCGCATCCAAGTCTGTGAAGCCTGCTACGCTGGGCGTGTCCGGTAGTCAGATGACCGGTAACAGAATCGTGTTCCTGCACCAGTATGAGTGTGTTGAGGGTGCTAATGGCGCCTTCCAGGCTGTGCCCTGTGACCCGACGAATGTTGGCGGTTGGCTGACCGCGGTTACCAACGGTTCGGGTGTGGTGACCCTGCAGGACGGTATCCTGTATGAGATTGAAGAGACCCTCGAGGCCAATTTGAGCGCAGGAAAGGTGACTTTGGTCGCCAACAATGAGCCGTTTACCAGTGTGACCAGCACCGAGACGACGACTACTGCCGGCAATGTCATCACAGTCGAGACGACGGTTAATTACTACTATGTTAACGAGGCATGGGTGCTCAACCAGGGCCCGCTTGCCAACGTGATTGGCAATATCAATAACGATGGCTCTATCGTGTTCAATGAGGGCTTTGGTTACTACATCGAGACCATCACGACAACAACGATCAAGAGCAAGGGCGAGACTACCGTGACGACCGACACTGCCCGCCAGGTGTCTCCGCTGTTGCGCGATGTCAAGCTGATGAAGCCTAACGGCAAGCATGAGTTTGTCAACGAGTATGACAACACCTCGCGTAGCGTGGATGTGTATATGTATCAGGATGGTGACAATGTGTATGTGATGAACCTCTATGGCTACGGCTGGGGTGAGAACTACATGGTCCTGAATAGCGACGGCACAATGAATTATCCTGGTCAGCCCCTGCGTGACATTAAGGATGCCGAGAATCCTGCTGGCGATGGCGTGTGGTACAACATGACCTATAGCGGCGGCAATGCCACCCTGGGCAACACGGGCAACGTGACCACTACCGCGATTACCTGGGGCCTGACGGTTCCTGGCGACAATAACAGCCTGTGGTATGGTTGGCTCAACAACCGCCTGTATTACACCGACGGCACGACCTTTGTTATTCCTGGCGATGTCACCGTTCTCCGTGGTGACGTGAACGATGATAAGGATGTGACTATTGCCGACGTTTCGGCTTTGATCGACTATCTGTTGACTGGCGATGCTAGCCTGATCAACACGGCCAATGCCGATACCAACCTTGACACTGAAATCACTATTGCTGATGTGTCGGCACTGATCGACTACCTGCTGACAGGCGAATGGACAGACTAAAAGATTGACCAAAGGGGCACAAGCCCCGTCATTCATATTCGAGTTTAAAATTAAGAAGGACAATCCTGTAACAGGGGTTGTCTTTCTTGCTTTGTTTTTAAATGCGAATTATACGAATTTTACTTATTCATTAGTTCGAGAGAATTAGCGAAATTCGTATTTTAAAAACAACCCTGCGGGGCTAATGCGAATTTCGCTGTTTTTAAATGCGAATTATACGAATTTTGCTTATTTATTAATTCGAGAGAAGTAGCAAAATTCGTATTTTAAAAGAGTTATCAGGGGCAACTGATGTATCGGTTCTCTTGCTTTTTGTGCTTGCGGGCTGGGGTGGGGCGTCATTACTTTTGCGGCGATTTCTATTTTTTACACATTATAATATATAATACCATGAACAAACACAAGATGAAAGAGACGCGAGTCGTCCCCAGGGGGATGGTTCCCCTGACCAACGGCGAAGCTGCCCAGTGCGGCCAAGCCGAAGATGCCTTGAACGTCAGAGAATGTGAGAATGCGCTGCAGGTGACTGGAGCCCCGGCAGCGATAGGTAATATCCGCTCGGGCGAACGCTTGCTGCTGGTTGCCGATGGGCGCTATGTGACCGTAATCGGTAACAGGGTGAAAATTGATGGCATCACTGTTTTTACTGCTGTCAGTGCGGTAGTCAGTGCCCATGCTATCGGCGGACTGATTGTCGTGGTTACCGAGGGAGGCCTGGTCTATCTCGCTTCTAGCGGGACGGGATGGATGGTGCTGAACCCCGAGGATGCCGTTCCGCAACTGCAATTCACGGCAAACAGTGCCACGATGAGGACCGATATCGAGCCGTATGCCTTTGTGGAAACCTATACCCAGTGGCGTGCCCCGCTCGCTAGTGCCGACACGACGGCCCTGGCCCGCCTGCTGAACGCGGCCTGGAATGCGTTGAATGCCGATGCCCGTGCCGATGGACGTCACACCGCGCCGATGCTGGTGCGCTGGGCCGTGCGGCTCAAGGATGGTAACTACCTGTGGATGAGTAGTCCGCAACGCGTGGGTGATGTAACCCTGGCTAATGCCGACCGCATCGCGGCATCGGTAATCACCAATAGCAACGGCTTTATAGGCATTCAGTCCAGTACGTTACAAATGATCCATTATGCGCTGGAAATCGATGTGCTGAGCGGTATTGCCGACGAGTGGCTGCCGCTGGTCGAGAGCATTGATGTGTTGGTCACCCAGGAGGCGACCCTGCTCACGACGACACGTTCGCTCGACTATCGCTGCCTGACACGCACGATTTCTCCCAGGGAATATGTGCTGGAAATGGGTCTGAGCCGACGCAGTGCCGCTGCCATAGAATCGCAGTTGGCCGCCTCGCCATGGCAACTTGTCGCCAGCGCTCCGGCATCCAACCATCTGACTGGCAACGACTTTGTCGCCCCGCTGGAGCCGTTGACTCTCACTCGCGCACAATGTGCCGCTGTCGGCACCATGACAACGTTGAGCGATATCGTGTGCTCCACGACAGCGGGCGGACGTCTGTATTGCTGTACTGGCCAGGGAGATGTCGTGGTGAGTGCGCCAGGCAATGCCCTGGTCGAGCTGCATCGCCGCAGTGTGTTGGGTGCCAAGCCCCTGGCGATAGCCGTGGTCACGCGGCCATTGTACTCGGGCGGCTTTGGCCGCTATCCAGTGTATGTGTTCACCGACGATGGCATCTATGCCATTCCGCAGAGTGCTACGGGGACTTTGGGCGAAGCGCGCCTGGTTGACCGTACTGTCATCGCTGCTGACGTGAGATCGGTCGAGGCGGGAAATGACATCTATTTCGTCTCGCGTCACCGTCACCTGTGCCGACTGAGAGGAGCCGCGTTGACGGTGGTACAGCGCAATGCCGACTACACCGCGCTGGCGTGGTGCAATGCCCATGGCGAACTGTGGCTGTTGCCTCGCACTGGCGAGCCGCTGGTGATGATGCCGAGCGGTGCGATGAGTCGTCGCAGCGTGGAGGCCGTACAATTGTGGAGCGACCCGCTTCATGCCCTTGCCGTTAGCAGTGATGGCACGGTACGGGATTTGGAGCAGGAAGTGCCCATCATGCAATCTGTAATCTGGCGTACCCATCCCGTTGCCCTTCATGCCTTGATGGCGAACTGTGTCAAGCGGGTGGTGTGGCATGTGAGCGGCGATGATGTGGCCTTGACGCTCAAGGTGGTGGGTCAGCGAGGTATCATGTCGTGTAATCAAGATGTGAGCGTCATGGAGGTGGCAGGTGCCGTTGACCATCCGTTGGCCACAGCGCCGATGCTCGTCCCAGCGCGCACCCTGCGCCTTGAATCGAGTGGCCAGGCTATGACGGGCACCCTGTTCCTGCCCGTGCTACTATATAGCGGTTCTCACCGATAGAAACTTTATAATGCCATGAAAGACAATGAATTATTGATTGAAGAAGTTCTCGAGGAGAACAAGCGGCGTCATGCTTGTCTGGAGCAGGACGAGTATGACCCCATGAAGGGAGTGGGATGCTGGGGCGACAGGGTTGAGGCGGGTGAGTGCCTGGTGCCGACCGCTGTGATCGCTAGTTGCCCCGATTATGCCACACTGGAACCCGTGGAACGCGACAAGGTGCGTATTGTCGAGGATTTTGAGTACTGGTGCGTCCGTTGCGTGACCATCAGGGACAAGATAAGCGGACGCAATGTGCCATTTGTGCTCAATAGGCCCCAGCGACGCCTGCTGGCCGTGATGGAGGAGCAACGGGCTTCAGGTGCCCCTGTCAGGGTGATTCTGCTCAAAGCGCGCCAGTGGGGTGGCTCCACCTTGGTACAGATGTATCTGGCATGGATGCAACTCGTGCGCCACAAGGGGTGGAATAGCCTCATCTGCGGCCACATGCATGCCACGAGCAAGAGCCTCAAGCGCATGTACAACCTGTTGCTAAGGCATTATCCCCGCGAATTGCTCGACGATGAAGACGACTTGCCGCGGTTCACCAAACTCGAAGGGCAGCCCAACGTGCAGCAAATCACCGCACGGGATTGCCTGGTGTTGACGGGCAGTGCGCGCAGCGAGGATGCTGTTCGCGGCTACGACATCGCGATGGCCCACTTGAGTGAGGTGGCCTTTTGGCAGGCCAGTGCGATGCATAGTCCCGACGAGGTGGTGCGCAGCGTGTGTGGCAGCATCGCCCTCAAGCCCGAGACCGTCATCGTCCTCGAATCTACCGCCAACGGCGTTGGTGACTATTTCCACGACGAGTGGCTGCGGGCCCTTGCCGGATGTAGCGACAAGGAGCCGCTGTTTGTGCCATGGACCGAAATCAGCATCTACTCATTGCCGGTTGATGATGCCTCGGCGCTATGGCAACAAATGGATGACTATGAGCGGCAGTTATGGAATGACGGGTGCACGCTGGAACAGGTTAACTGGTATCATCACAAGCGGCGAGAGTATCGTGGCCACGAGATGATGATGGCCGAATACCCGACCACGTCGAGTGAGGCGTTTGCCATGACGGGCGGTAATCCGTTTGACCGCAAGGACCTGGATGCTCTCGAAGCGGGATGTGTACTCGAGCCGATATTCATCGGTGACATCCAGGCTGACGGCTTGGAGGGGGTGGAAGCCAAGCGCAACATCCGTCTAGTGAACGTCTCGAACGGGTTGCTCAAGGTGTGGGAGATGCCTGAACGCGACACGCCCGTCCAGACTCGATATATGGTCGTTGTGGATGTGGGCGGCCGGTCCAACGGGAGCGACTACTCGGTGATTGCCGTGTGGCGCATGGGCTCGCCTGGCCGCCAGCCTGCTATCGTGGCACAGTGGCGCGGGCACATTGACCACGACATGCTGGGGTGGAAAGCGATGCAGTTGGCCTGTTACTACAACCGGGCGTTGCTTGTGATCGAGAGCAACACGCTCACCAACGAGGCGGCGCGGGCAGGCGAGAGTGAATATATACTGCGCGACCTGAGCCGGGTCTATGGCCGGCTGTATGAACGCGCGCCGCGCAAGTTGGGCTTCCACACCAATGTCAAGACCAAGCGCATGGCGATTGCTGAACTGATTCGTGTGATGCGGTGCCATGAGTATGTCGAACGTGATATCGATGCGGTGAACGAGATGCGTGACTATGAGGAGCACAATGGCCGTTATGCCGCACGGCCAGGCAAGCACGACGACATCTTGATGACACGAGCCATCGGCCTGCTGGTCATGCATGACACGCGTGTCAACCGTGGCGC
Organism: uncultured Bacteroidales bacterium; assembly: GCA_902774055.1. Lineage (GTDB taxonomy): Bacteria > Bacteroidota > Bacteroidia > Bacteroidales > Muribaculaceae > Sodaliphilus. The sequence goes on along the minus strand of CACYGX010000003.1, from coordinate 137,009 downwards.
CCCGTCGCCCGACAAAACGATTGCCCGCGACAACTGGCAGGTCGAGCGAATCTTCAAGTAGAGTAGGGGCGTAAAAAAAACCGCAGGCTCAAAGCCCGCGGTTTTTTATTTATATTTCAAATAAGTGTATTTCTTACTTGATCACCTTGCAGGTGTGGGTAGTACCATCGTTGTAGGTGGTAACCTCGATGTTAACACCGTCGAAGGGAACGTTGCTCTCCATACCGGCAACGTTGTAGTACTTCACACTGCTGATGGTCTTCTCGGCCAGGTTCTCAACAACGCTGGTGCTGCCATACAGAGCAACGCGGTTGTAGTACTGGAAGCGCTGGCTCTCGTTGTTACCACCCTCACCATAGATGAAGCGGTAGTCGTTGGGAGTCCAACCTGCGATCAGGGCCTCACGGAAACCAAACTCTTGGTTTGCGAGAATCATATCCTGAGCGAGACGGCCCTCGGCCTGATCCTGATTGTCGTTCTGAACAGCAATGAACAGCAGAGCAGCGTCGTCCTTCTTCAGGGCGCCGCTCTCAGCGTACATCTCACCATCCTTGCCAGAGAAGTGGCAATAGTCGTTCTGGGTGTTGCTAATAACAAGGGTGTAAACGTGGTAAGTCATACCGTCAATTTCCTTGGTGCCTTTGTCTGACCAGTCAATAGATGCATCCCAAGGCATGCGGTCGCCCTGAGCAGCTTTTACTTTCCTGTTCTCACCGGGGAACTTATGGGTTACTAACTGCATGCTCATGGGCAGATAGATGTCAAGCTGAGCTGAGTTATAAGTAATCTCATTGTACAGATTGCCGTCCTCGTCACAAGCAACGGGAGTCAGAGCCTGAACCTTGTCATTCAGATAAATCTCATCATCGTCTAACCAAAGGGCTACAACTTGGGGAGAACCATTCTTGAAGGAAACACTGTTGTCGAGAGTCAGCATAGCACCCGAGTCATCATAGTCACCACGAACAAACAGGTGGTCGTTGGTGGTTTGACCTACCATAGCGGGAGTGCCGTCTGCCTGAAATGCCAACTCGCCAGTAGCCTTCTCGTCAGCGAAAGCAGAAATGCTCAGCGAAGCAGCAGCTGCAAAAAGAAGTAAATTTTTAATCTTCATAATAAATGAGTTAAATTGTTAGTAATAATGTTAATTAATATTTTTTGTTGTTTTGTTCTCGTTTAATTGTACTTCTTCCCCAACAATTCTTGGAGTGGAAGAGTTGGAGTTATACAAACAAATAACTGAAAATGAGAAGATTGGACGCAATTTAGGCCGTTTCTCCCGCTTTTCAGAGTACAATATTACGAACTTTTTTTGAACTGGCAAAATTTTTTTTAAAAAACGAAGAAATTTTTGCGCTTAAATGACAAAAGGCCGCAAAGTGCTTCATTTGATCTTGAAATGCTTGTCGGCAAGCGATGCGAGTTGCTTGAACCGTTTGTACCAGCCTGGCTGTGCCGGTGGCGTGAGTTTTGGGATGCGGCCACCAGGACGAATGATTCTTGTTGTTCTCTTTATCATGCTGGAAGGTAGATGGTTAAGGCGTTTCGGTCATGCTGTCGTTGGGGGCCTTGTCTTGAGGCTTTGAGCGCCAGGGCAGGGTGTAGTAGATGCCTAAGGAGAGGCCAAGAGAGCCCTTGCGTGGTCCGTAACCAGGTATGAACCAAGGTGTTGAATGCTCACTCTTGCCGTAGCTGAATATGCCGTGGTAACGTATCATCCATCCCATGGAAATGGGTCCCCACAACTTCACCTTGAGCCCGGCTCCCGCTTCGCCCCACAGGGCATGGGAGTGCTGGCCGGTGATGTCACCGTTGATCGACTCTTTCCAGTAACTGTTGCGGTAATGGATGTTGGTCACGTCGTAGGAGAACGTGCTAAAGCCCAACCTCAAACCGATAATGAATTGATAGTCAGGGCTGTTCTTGAACATGAAGTTGTAGTTCGCACCCACCTTGAAATAGGGTGAAGGCTTGCCCTTGTAGGTGAAGTTCATGTCGTCTGGCGTGGATTTTGCCCATCCCAGACCCAATTCGACGGTGGGCTGCAGGCGGTTCCACATGTTGAGCGTGGCGCTCACATCGGCACTGGCGTACCGCTGGCCGAAGATCATAAACAGGGGCTCGGCGATGTTCAGGCCAAAAGATATATCAGTGATTTTGGGGTAGTGGTGATAGACACGGCGCAGCGAGTCCTTGCGGGCCTCGGCAATGGCAGCGGCACTGTCGCCACTGATGTATTGCTGGATGATTTTCTCGTCGGTGCCCTTGGGTGGCGGCTTCACCTGATTGGTCTCGGGCTTGACGGGCGTCACGTGGCGCTTGTCGGGCTCCTGGGCCGTAGCCGTGAGCGTGACAAGCATGCAGAATGCCACCAGCGGGATTGCCCTCTTGATGACATGTAGCAGGTGTGTGACGTGATGCTTCATCATTGGCTTAAGTTAGTGAAATGGATGCGCAGTGATGGCGCTATTGCATTGGTGATTAGCGTTGTGAGAAGGGTGACCGAGTCGATGGCGTTGTCGGTGCAGGTCACTCGCTTGATGTTGAAGTTGTACATGGCCCCGCATTCGGCCGAGTGGAAAAACTCAATAGCCTCATAATCAATGGTAAGGGTGTCAAGAAACTCGACTTTCTCGATGTCGAGAATGCCCCATCGTTTCAGGACAAAACTGGTGGAATTCACGCTGGCGCGCAGGGGCAGATAGACCTCCTTGATCGCGCTGGAATCGACAAGAAGGCTGTCGCCAGGCGCGCCGATGCCCATGATGGTGAGTCCTGAAATCGTCACTTGCTCGTCGTCCATGTAGCATTGGGCCAACGGCAGGCTGCTACCGTTCTCAAAGCAGCTGTCGTCGTTACACGCCGTCCCGATCAGTGTCAGGGCGAGTGTCAATGCCAGGATTAAGTGCGGCAGGCGGTTCATTGTGCGTCTAAGGTCGACTGTTGCTTGTCTATTGTGATGGCATCGGGCAAGTCGTTCACGCGATGACGTGCCTCCAGGGCCTTGTCGCCACCCGTGGTCTCGTCGCCAATCTCATAATGGTTGCGGTCGTTGCTGTGGCGAATGATGAGTTCGCCCAGGAATCCCGTCAGAAACAGCTGGGTGCCCAGGATCATCGACGTGAGCGAGAGATAGAAGTAGGGCGATTCGGTGACAAGCCTGTAGCTGTGGCCGCTGTGCATGTAGTAGAGCTTGAGAGCCCCGACAACGATAACGGCGATGAAACCCAGCAGGAACATCAGGCTGCCCAGCAGGCCGAAGAAGTGCATCGGCTTGACGCCGAACTTGGCCTGGAACCATAGCGTCAGCAGGTCCAGATAGCCGTTGACAAAACGGTCGAGACCGAACTTAGTCGTGCCATACTTGCGGGCGCGGTGGTGCACCTCTTTCTCGCCAATGCGAGTGAATCCGGCATTCTTGGCCAGATAGGGCACGTAGCGGTGCATGTCGCCATAGACCTCGATGTGCTTGACGACCTCCTTGCGGTAGGCCTTGAGGCCGCAGTTGAAGTCGTGCAGGTTGTGGATGCCGCTCACGCGCCGCGCCGTGGCGTTAAAGAGCTTGGTGGGTATAGTCTTGCTCAACGGGTCGTAGCGTTTCTTTTTCCATCCGCTCACCAGGTCATATCCGTCACGGGTGATCATGCGGTAGAGTTCAGGGATCTCGTCAGGACTGTCCTGCAGGTCGGCATCCATGGTGATGACCACGTCGCCTTGAGCCCGCTCAAATCCCGTGTTCAGTGCCGGGGACTTGCCGTAGTTGCGGCGAAAGGATACCCCTTTCAATCGGGGATTGCGGCTGTTGAGTTCCTTGATGACATTCCACGAGTCGTCGGTGCTGCCATCGTTGATAAACAGCACCTCGTAGGAGAATTTGTTCTCCTCCATGACACGCTCAATCCATTCTGCGAGCTCGGGCAGTGACTCAGCCTCGTTATACAGTGGTATTACTACTGAAATGTCCATTTGATATCTTTTTCTCTACAATTTCAATATATTTTTTACATTTTCTTTCGATACTTGGGCAGGGTGCGTTGCGCAACCAGGGCAGTCAGGGCGCTCAATAGCGACCCGCCAAAGGTGATGAACCAGTACACGTTGAGTACCATCTCGATGGGTGTGGGCAGCAGTTTCTCGTCCACCATGCGCTGCACCACGCGCAGCATCTCGTTATCGCGCATCTCGGGCACCTTGCTGTAGGTCTCGATGACAAGGCGGGCCTGGTCATAGATATAGTCCGGTCGCAGGTATTGCAGCACCAGATAGACGACAAGGCTCGCGATCACGGCGCCGAGCAGAAAAAGCATGATGCCCAGCATCCACAGGCCGGCATACTCTGTGAATCCGTCGTCCTCGATGAACTTGCGCCGCTGGAAACTGTACACCACCACTGGGGTCGCCAGCAACAGCGCTAGGAAGACGATGGACAGCGGAGTGAACATGTCGGCATAGATCGATGCCGCTGCCATGCACGACAGGTACAGGCCAAAAGGTACGCCCCATTCGCCTGCTCGCTGGTAGATGCTCTTTTTCGCTTCGTGTTCCATCATTACAAACTGCAAAGTTACACATTTTAGTTGAGAACACTTGCCACTTGGTGTCAAAAAATGAGTGTAGAGTGAAAAAAGGGGCTTGACGGCTGCTATTGATAACGGTAACTGACCTGCGACCGCTGAAAATTTAAATTAGGTGAAAACCCCGTGTTTCGAAAAAAAATCTTAATTTTGCGGGATATAATCAAAAAGGACCTCATTTTAAATGGAGAAATGCCTATATGATTAATGACTTGACTCTATATTGCCGGCGTGCCGTTGCCTTCGCCCTGATGACGGTGGTGACAGCCGGTGTGCTGCTCTGCTCTTGCAAGCGGCAAGAGAATGCTTCGGCCCATGGCGAAAATACACACTATGCCCAGGTTGACAGCCTGATGCGGACCATTACCGATGTGGACTCGTTGGCTGCGATGGCCCAACGCTATCACGATGATGACGATGCCGTGGGCGAGATGCTGGCGTTGAAGCGTCAGGGCGGTATGCTGCGCGATAATTGCCAGTTTGACAAGGCTATTGCTACGCACAACAGATGCCTTGACGTGGCAAGCGAATTGCCTGACACCATCGTGATGATTGATGCGTTGAGTAATATCGCTGCCAATTACCGCCGATTGGGAGAGTTGAGTAAGGGCTATAAGTATTACTACGATGCGTTGAGGCTCTGTGACGCCTATAGCGACCACGAGAGCGACGAGGCCATCGATAGCCGCGCCGTCGCGCTTAACGGCATTGGCAAGATCGAGATTGACATGCATAACTACGCCACTGCCGACAGCCTGCTTCGCCAGGCGCTTGCCGATGAAGTGAAACTGGGCAGTAATGTGGGCATGGCTATGAATTACTCCAATTTGGGTTATATCAAGTGCTGCCAGAATGATTTGGATTCGGCATGGTTCTATTACCGTAAGGCGATGGAGTTCAACAGGTTGGGAGGCATCGATAAGGGCATAGCGTTGTGCCACCTGCACATTGGCAAGCTCTACGAGGCCGAACGCCGATTCTCTCATGCCAAGGAGGAATACAAGAAGGCCTATGAAGGCTTGGCGGGATTGGACAATTGGCACTGGCTGGAATCGTGCCTGGCACTCTCCAGCGTGTGTGTGTTGCTGGGAGAGGAGTCAGAGGCCAGGGACTATGTGATGCAGGCCGAGGCCGAGGCTCTGCGCATCAACAGCAAGGACCACCAGGCCAAAGCCTATAAGCATCACTATGAACTGGCGCTGCTCGAGGGCCGTCCCGACGAGGCGTTGAAATACTATGTCCACAGCCAAGAACTGACCGACAGCATCAACGGCCCAGAGAAAACCGACGAGATGCGCACCCTGCGCATCAACTATGAGCGCAGCCTCAAAAGCGGCGAAGTGGATGTGCTCAACAATGATATCGCGCGCCTGAAGCGCATGCGCAACATGATGATTGTGTTCGGTGTGCTCGTGTCGCTCATGGCGGGAGCGATTATCGTCTCGCTGGTCTATGCCATGCGTGTGCGTTCGCGCACCCAGCGCGTGATGCGCCAAATCGAGGAGACCCGCTCGCTCTTCTTCACCAATGTGGTGCACCGCCTGCGCACCCCCTTGACGGCTATCATGGGATCCATTGACAGCATTGACCGTCGTGCTAAGTCGTCTAATTACCAACTCAGTCCCGAGACGGTTGATGATCTCGAGGTGATTGACCGTCAAGGAAATAACCTGTTAGATTTGGTGGACCGCATCCTGGAGGTGGGTAGTGTGCGCAGCGCCATCAGCGGCCTGGATTGGCGCACGGGTAATGTGGTGCCCTTCATCCGCATGATCATCGAGAGTTACCGTGAGCGTTGTGTGGACCGCAATATCGAGCTCACTTACACGTCACGAGAGAAGGACATCGAGATGGATGCCGTGCCCAGCTACTTGAGCACCATCGTCGGCAACCTTGTCGAGAATGCCATCAACTACAGCCGTGATTTCAGCAAGATTACAGTCACTACCAGGCAGGAAAAGGATGCGCTCATCATCAGGGTGGCAGACAACGGAATGGGCATTTCACAGACCGACCTGCCACATGTGTTTGAGCCCTTCTACCGTGGTGCTGTCGCCGATCAGCTCATCGAGGGCGTGGGTATCGGTTTGACGGTCGTGCGCGACATGGCCATGGCTCTGGGAGGCTGGGTGGATGTCGAGAGCGAGAAGGATGTCGGCTCGGTATTCACTGTGACGCTACCGTTCAGGCATGACAAGGATCTGAAGTCGCGTTTAGGCGAAATTGTGGACCCGGTGCTGAAAATAAGACCCAAACGGCATGTCACGCAGGTCACTCCATCCACGGTGGAATGCGATGAGAATGGTGATCGCCCTGTCGTGCTGGTCGTCGAGGACCATGGCGACGTTGCTCAGCTGGTTGGCCACACGCTGGAGAAGATGTTTGTGGTGCACTATGCCTCGGACGGCGAGCAGGGCCTGGCGCGGGCCCTTGACCTCATCCCAGACCTGATTGTTACCGACGTGAAGATGCCTGCGTTTGACGGCTGTGAATTGTGTCGCCGTGTGCGTCAGTCCCGACAGTTGCGTCACATTCCCATCATCATGCTCAGCGCCCGCACCAGCAAGGAGGACCGCATACGTGGCATCAAGGCTGGCGCTGATGTCTATATGGTCAAGCCCTTTATCAGCGAGGAAATGGTTGCTTTCGCGACAAGATTATTGGAAAACAGAAGGATGTCTATCGAACATTATAGTGATACTTTAAATAAATCACTGGACACCCAGTCGCCGGTTCAGGGAGCCTCTGTCACCGATGATGACCAAGCCTTTATCAATCGGTTTGATGAACTGGTCGGCGAACAGGTGGCCAAGGGTGCCAGCCGCATTGACATGGATAAGGTGGCTGTAGCCCTCAGGATGGGAGAGAGCGCCATGCGCCGCAAGGTGCAGACTATCACCGGCAAGAATGTGGTCGCCCGCATTACCCAATTGCGCATGGAGAAGGCTTTGGCCCTGTTGCGTCAGCACCCCGACATGCTCGTTGGCGATATTGCCGAACAATGCGGATTTGTGGATGTCGCCTATTTCTCGCGCGTGTTCCGCCAGCACTACGGCATGACGCCCACCCAAGCCCGCAACACCCGATAAACTCGTACAAAGGGACGGTTCTTTTGTCCCATTTTCGCCTCAAAATGGGACAAAAGAACCGTCCCTTTGTCCCGTTAGCGGCGGCCGATGGTGCGTAAGGGTGGCTGGAAGGCGTTGGGAATGAAGATGATGTTGAAGTCGGGTGCTGTGCCCACGATAACCATGACGTCGTACTGCACGCTCATGGGAAGCCTGTGGAGGCTGATGTAACCATTGGCGGCATTGACCAGGTTGTTGATCTTGCGGCGGTTGATGGACTCCATGGGGTCGTAGTGCTCCACGCTGGTGCGGGTCTTGACCTCGATGATGTGCAGGCGTTGTGCTGCGGGTTCCTGGGCCACAATGTCGATTTCCAGATGCCCCACGCGCCAGTTGGTCTCGCGTATGGTGTATCCCTTGCTGATCAGGAAATCGCGTGCGGCTTGTTCTCCTTCTTTTCCTAGCTTATCTTTTTGGCTCATAAAAAGATGATTTACGCTTTTTAAAGTGATTGTTTAATCTTTTTCAGTGGGACCATGGCCGGCATTGTCACCCCAGCGGCTGCGTTGACGGGCTGCCATCTGGGCTTCGGCGGGATTGTCCTGAGGATGCCAGATTTGGGGATGATTGAGCTCTTCGGGCATGTATTGCTGGTTGACGAAGTGGCCGGGATAGTCGTGGGCATACATGTAGTCCTTGCCGTAGCCCAGCTGCTTCATCAGGCCCGTTGGGGCGTTGCGCAGGTGCAGGGGCACTGGGGCGTTACCCGTGGCGTTGACGAGGGCCAGTGCATCGTCGATAGCGAGATAGGCGCTGTTGCTCTTGGCGCTGGTGGCCAGATAGATGGCGCACTCGCTGAGGGGGATGCGTCCCTCGGGCCAGCCAATCTTGTTGATGATGTCAAAGGTGGCGTTGGCAAGCAGCAGGGCATTGGGGTTGGCCAGGCCGATGTCCTCGGCGGCAAGGATGCACAGGCGGCGGGCGATGAACTTCGGGTCCTCGCCGCCGGCAATGAGGCGTGCCAGCCAATAGACGGCCGCATCGGGATCGCTGCCGCGGATACTCTTGATAAAGGCCGAGATGATGTCATAATGCATCTCGCCGTTCTTGTCAAACGCTAGCGGATTTTGCTGCAGACGGTCGGTAACGATATCATCGGTAATGACAAAGGGTTCGCCGTCCTGCAATGATTGCAGGATCAGGTCCAGGATGTTGAGCAGCTTGCGGGCATCGCCGCCCGAGAAACGCAGCAGGGCCTCGGTCTGCTCGACGCGCACCTCGCGTCCCTGAAACGCCTTGTCGGTCTTCAGGGCGTGGTCCAGCAGTTGCAGCAGGTCGTCGCGGTCCAGCGGGTTAAGGACATAGACCTGGGCGCGCGAGAGCAGGGGGCGAATGACCTCAAACGAGGGATTCTCGGTCGTGGCGCCGATAAGCGTGACCGTACCGCGCTCCACCGCCCCGAGCAAGGAATCCTGCTGAGACTTGTTGAAACGGTGAATCTCGTCGATGAACAGGATGGGACGGCCCTTGGCGAAGACGCTGCGGGCGTCGGCCTTGCAGCGATCAAGCACCTCGCGCACGTCCTTCACACCCGATGTCACGGCGCTCAGGGTATAGAATGGCACCTGTGTCTGCTCGGCGATGATGCGTGCCAGGGTGGTCTTTCCCACGCCTGGAGGGCCCCACAGGATGAACGAGGAGATGTTGCCGCTCTCTATCATGCGGCGAATGACAGCTCCCTCGCCCACGAGGTGGCGTTGGCCGATGTAATCATCGAGCGAGCGGGGCCTCAATCGTTCGGCAAGAGGTTCGTAACTCATACTGTCTGGGCTGGATTAACTGGATTGCTTGCTGGGAAGGCGTGGAGGGTAATCACACGCGCTATCTCTTCGAGCCAGCGGGCGTCCACGTCGTCGAAGGTGGCCAACTCCTTGCTGTCGATGTCCAACACGCCGATGACGTTGCCCTCGTTGTCGCGCAGGGGCACAACAATCTCGCTGCGAGACTGGCTGCTGCACGCGATGTGGCCAGGGAATTGCTCAACGTCGGGCACGACGATGGTGCGGTTCTCGGCCCATGCCGTGCCGCACACGCCACGTCCGCGCTTGATGTTATAACAGGCCACGGGACCCTGGAACGGGCCTAGGCGCAGGTTTTCGCCGTCAACCAGGTAAAACCCCGTCCACCACCATCGCATGGTCTCGTGGAGCAGTGCTGCGACATTGGCGAGTTGCCCTGTGGGGTTGTGCTCGCCCTCGATGAGGCTCTCGACCTGCTTGACGAGCAATTGATAAGTTTCATTTTTGTCCATAGCACAAAAGTAGTGCCTTTGTGGCAAAAAAACAAATATTTCTGCCCGTTAGAAGGTAATAGTTATGTTAGATGCGTTGGCATGTACACATCTTGGGGGCGCTTTTCTAAGGCGAGGCCCTACGTGTTGTTCCGTTTTTTCTCCCAGCGGCCACGCCAAGGCGAGGCCCTACAACCTTTACGATTGCAGATTTATAATGAAAAAATGGAGACGCAGAATTCTGCGTCTCCACTTGATTTGTCTAGCTAGCTAGAGAACTAGTTAGCTAAATGTTTGTTGATGATTACTTCACAACCTTAGCGGTGCTGGTGGTACCATCGGTGTAGGTGGTAACTACGATGGTTACGCCCTGGGGCTGAGCCATCTCCTGACCGGTAACATTGTAGTAGCGAACGTTAGCAACGGGCTTGTTGCTGTTGAGCTCGTTAACATTGGTGAAGCCAGCCTGAGCAACATAAGCGTACATTTCACCCTCGAGGCTGAATGCGATACCCATGTTGTAGTTGTAACCAACGGGAACGGTGAAGCAGCCCTCACCAACAATAGGATTGCTCATGGCAGTGCCAAGAACAGCAGCGGTCATGTCAACCTCAGCACCATAGCGTACGCCATTAACGAGGTAGTAGAAGGGAACTACGGGACGCTCCTCGGTCAGAGGATCGTAGCCACCGAATACATCGTAGTTCAGAGCTACGGTGGTGGTGTACTCGCCATTGTCACCCTTGGTCAGATCGTAAACAACGGGGTTACCGTTCATGTCGATCATAACGAGCTGGTAAACATCCTCCTGGGGCTGGGGCTCAACGGGATAGAGCCATGCGATCTCGCTAGCGTTCTTCTCACCGTTTACGGTGTAGTAAACCTGAACGCCGATGTTGTTGGTGAACAGGGGCTCATAACCCTCGGCGTTGGTGCGATACATGTAAACGTAGTAGTCGCGGAAGTCAACAGCGCTGCTGAAGAGGTCATAGTTAACCTCGGTGATGTCCTCGGTGAGGTCAAAGGTGTAGTCCTCAGCGGGGAAGGTGAACAGCTCGGGGCCGTTACCGTTGTCAATGAAGAGGCTGTAGCTCAGGTACTCGGGATCGAGCATGTTGCCATTGACGTCGGTAGTGGGCAGAGTGAAGTAGAGCTTGCTGAAGCCGCTCTCGTCACCGCAGTCATACCACTCGTCAACGGTGGGGTTAGCGGGAACAGCGGGAACCAGGTTAACCAAGTAACCCATGGGCAGTGCATTGCCAGCCTCGTCGCGGTTAGCGAACTCGAGGGCGGAGAAGCTCTGGTCATCGCTCCAATAGGTCATCATACCAGTTGCGTTGAAGCCCTCGGGGAACTCAGCGTTCACGTCACCCTCTGAGCCAAGCAGATAGAGGTTGTCGCCATCAAGCATGAACTGAATCTCGGTAGCGCGGTCGTCAATCTCAGTGCCCAGGTAGTAGTTGGGCTCGCCAGTCTCCTCGTCAACACCGTCCTCGTAAACGTAGGTCTTACCCCAACCGAGAACGATACCATACTCATACTCATCATACCAGCTCAGGTATTGGCCGGCGGGGACGGTGATGATACCAGACTCATCGATGGTACCCTTTACCCATGAGTTGTTGCTGTCGTTCCACCATGCGGGGTTCTGGATGTAAACATCACCGTTATCGGCGAAGGCAACAATGAACTTGCCATCGGTGGTGCCGTTGCTGATGCCGAAGAAGCTGCTAGCAATGTAGGCGCTGTTGCGGTAGTAGGTCTTAATCTCGCAACCGTCGGGGATCTCGGTGATAACCTCGGGAGTAACGACGGGCTCACGCTCGGTCATTACCTCGTTCCACGCGAGGAAACCGCCGAAGCTTGCATCGTCGGTCCAAACGGTACCCAGGCCGTAGCCCTCATACTGGGGATACTCCTCGCTAACGGGATCAGCATAACCGCCCTGCAGGGTGATGGTCTCGCCGTCGATTACAAAGATAGCCTCGTTGAAGCGATCATCAGCCTGGAAAGTGAGAGTGGTGCCCTCAACACGGGTGGTACCCATAGAGAGAACAACGTCGGCCTGATAATCATCGCTCCAGTAGATTGACTGGCCCATGGGAACGTGAATCTCGTTGCCCTCGATGGTGCCCTCTACCCAGCTCTCGCCGTAGTAGTTGCTCAAACCGGCAATGATGTTCTTGATGTAAACCTTGTTGTCAGCACCATAAACGATCTCGGCACGACCACTAAATGCGCCGGGGATCAGGGAATTGCCATCAATGATAACGCCTTCGCCAGCGATGTTGTAGCTCTTCGACTCACCCTCGGGGGCGTTGACCTTTGCACGCAAGCTAGGAGCCTGAGTCTTGGCCTGCTTAACATTGAACTTGACCATCTCCTTGTTGATGATCTTGTTGCCCTTCAAGGCATGAGATGTCTTGAAGTTAACGCCTGCAGATGCGCTGATAGCAACTGCGGCAGCAACCAAAAGTACAGATAATTTCTTCATAAATCTGAAAAATTAGTTAATAAAAACGGTTAATAAATATTGTAGTTAAAACTATTTCTCACTTGCACATTCCATCAAAAAGATTCGTTGGCTTAGAAAGCACCTTTTTGAATACGCAAAGTTAATAATAATATGCTAAATAATGCTAATATAAATATGTCAAAAGCAACAAAAACTACCATTTTCGGTAGTTCTTGTTGCTAATAATGCATATTTTACTCAGGCATTCGCCCTTGAAAGGCTTATTCTGACAGGATGATGTTGATGACGGCATTGACGTCGCTGATGCCTACCTCGCCGTCCTCGTTCACGTCGCCCTTGATCGTGGGAGCCACGCCAAAGAGCGAAACGCCGATGGTCTGTTGCAGCATGGCCAGTTCGATGTCGATGTTGGCATCAAGGGCCGTGTTGGTGAAACGGGCTGTCAGGTCGATGGGCACCTCGCCGATCATGGGGCCAATCCACTCGTCCTCGCTGTGAACACCGTCGTTACCCGGGGTGATGACGATGGGCGAGTTGAACTTGATGGTCGTGTAACCATACTCGTCAACGCCCTCAACGCCGCTCACTGCGATATTGCCCACGGGCAGGGTGACTTGGTCACCTTCTTCACCGCTTATAAGCATGAAGTTGTTGAGCGTCAAGTTGTAAACGCCGTTCTCGCCCGTAACGACAACGGGCACCTCGTCCTGCTCGCTCACTTCGCCGTTGACAACGACCTTGATGTGGCAGGTGTAGTTGGTGGCGCTAACAGCCAGAGCACAGCACAGGACTGATAATAATGCAAATACTTTTCTCATTTTCTTTTTAAATTTTTACTTTAGATATTATGTTTTAATTAATTGCCTTGCAATAATATGTCGATGAGAGCCGACACGTCGCTGATGCCAATCTCACCATTGCCGTCAACGTCGGCATTCAGCACGTTGATGCCCTCATAGTTGCCAGAGAGCAGGACATCGATGAGAACCGAGACGTCGGCGATCTCGACACTGCCGTTGTCATCTACGTCGCCGGGGATCTTCTGGGCGGCAGGCTTGGTCACATTGATGATGTAGCAAGCGGCCTGCTGCAGGTCACCGGCCACCACGCTGATGGCGATGCGGTAGCTGCCGTCCTGGTTCTGCTCCATCGACTTGGTGAGCACGGCGCTCACGCCCTCGATGTCGGCCGTGAAGTCATCCAGGTTGGGTTCGCCTGCCATTTCCATGGCATAGGTGGTGACGGCGGGGTTCCAGCCGTTGATGGTTGTGCCCTGGTAGCGCAGGTCGGTCATGTTGCCCAGGTAAACGAGTTCCATGTCGTCAACATAGAGGGCATCGTTCTTGCTGCCCTGTCCGGGATTGCCGTTGGTCGAGAATGTCACGAAGATTGCCTCGCTGGCAGCACCGTTGGCGGCATAGCTGTCGTAGTCGAAGGGGAATGAATACTGCTTCCAGTCGCCAGCGGTGATTTGGCCACCCACAATGCTGCCCGACAGGTTGGTGTATTCCTGGTCGGTAGGCTCCTGATAATAGGTGCCGTCAAAGGTCTTGACGCTCACGCTGGCCTTGTTGTTGGCGTTGGCAGTGCCCTGGGTGTATTTCAGCCACACGTTGAATTTGTCAGGCTTGGCATACAGGGGCATATAGAACTCATCGGTGCCATTGCTCTTGTCCATCTCGGCGTGGTTCAATGTGCTTGTAGCGCTCATCGAGCCCGCCATGAGTCGGCCGTTGGTCATGGTACCGTTGGCGACAATACTCATGATAGAATTTGCTGTCATCACAGCACTGTGACCGGTAGCCCCCTGGCGCACGTCGTTGCTCTGCTCGAGCTTGACCAGCGCTGCCGATGTGCCTGCAAACGAGCCGCCTGCAGTCTTGAAGCCGTGCCAGCGGTCGGGCTCGCCATTGCTGGCAGTCCAGGCCTCCATGTTGCTGTTGGGCAGCTGGAAATGGTCGCCCACGGTATTGAACCAGATGGTAATGCCCTGGTTGGGGATGGCCACGTTGGCGGTCATGAGGCCGTCGATGACGCGGGCAAACACGATGGTGTTCATCGAGCCCATGTCGGTGGTCACGTTGCGCTCGGCGCTATAAGTAGTGATTCTACTAGAACTTGAACTAGACACATCGAACAGACGTAATATCAAGTCATTACCCATCAAGGGTACGTGCATCTCAATCGTGTGGAGGTTGTCGCCGTTCTCCTGATCGAGGACTGTAAATGTGGCCGTTCCCGTGCTGGTCTGGCCGTTCTGGGTCACTTGGATGGTACCCGTGTAATCCATGGCATTGAGGGCCAACGCGGCCGTCATTGCCATACAAATACTCAAAACTTTTTTCTTCATTGTTTTTAATTAATATTTATCCTTAGTTAGTTTTATGCATGAATTGATTGTAGCCCGGAAATAGTGAACTTTGGTTATCGGATGCGGTACAGGATGCCTAACGTGCCGTACATCGGGCGCAGGGTCTGCACCGAGTGAAAGTCGCTCTTGAACAGGCCACTAAGGCCATAGGTCAACTCGGCAAACAAGCCCCATCGGGGATGGAATTGCCAGTCGGCGCCCACGTCGAGTCCCCACTGGAAGATGCGCATGCTGGTGTCAAATTCAAAGTCGCCACGCTCGCCGGGCTCGACGCCCATCTCGATTTTGGGACCCACAGGCGAGCCCTCGCGCAGGTAGCCGTCATAGGCCCATCCCCAGAACCGGCGGTGGGTCAGCCATCCCATGAACAGGCCGCCGCGCAGGGTGACGCTGTTGCTGAGGTTATAGGCTGCCTGGACGGGCAGGGTGATGCGGCGCTGGGTGCTCTTGATGCGCACGTTTCCGACAAAAACGCCCGAGAGCGATTCGCCGCCCCTGACGACCTCGATGTCGTAGTTCTTGACACGGCTGTCCACGTCCATGCCGCCCGTCTCGTAGCGCAATCCCGAATGAATGGCCCACTTGTTGTTCAGTGGATAAGAGGCCTCGGCCGAGACGGCAAAATTCAGGCTCAGGTCAAAGTTGTTGATGCCACGAATCTCATGGCCAATGCGGGTGGGCAGCGTGCCGCCAACCATGTATCCAAGGCGTGCATCCACAGCCACACTGTCGAGTATCGTCGCTTGGAGGCTCATAGCCGTGGCCATGGTCATCAGCATCAATATGATATGTTTTCTAGAAATCATTGGTCATCATTAAAGTCTTAGAAACTCATTGTTTATTCCTCATGAGTGCAGATCAGCCGCACCTTGTCCACACAGAGGCGGCTGCCGATGGCACCGACAAAACTGCCGCCGGCGGCACTCGACGAGAACACGATGGCCAGGCTGTAGCCACGGTTGGCCAGCAGGCGCTCGTCAATGGCCTCACGGTATTCAAACTTCACATTCCACGGCTTCCACTGCGTCGTGGGCTCGACATAGCCCAGGTCGGCAACGGCCACGATTTGACTGCTCGACAGCACGTTGTCGCCATAGAGGACGACCTCGTTGCCATCGGCATCGTGGTTGCGGTAGAACACGGCATAGACGTCGGCCGAATCGACCCTGCCGGCAATGGGGTTGCCATAGAAGTCCTGAACAAAATCGCCAGGCTCAAAGGTGTAATAGCCAGTGAAACTGTCTGGACGGCTGGTGAATGGCAGGCCGAAACGCGTGGCGTGCAGGTGGTCGCTCATCGCGATGCGGACGTCGAACGTTCCCAGGAACATGTTGCCGGCAGCGAGCCGTTTGTTGGCCATCCTGCCGAAGGGGCCCGTGTCGCGCGTCATCAGGCATACGCCCGAGCCGTCATAGGCCTCGAGTAGCGGGGTAGTGGGGTAGTCCATGGGCCCAGCGCTGCCCATCGACAGGCGGTAGCCCTCGTTGGCCGTCGCCCAGTCGTTGCCCAGCGAGCCGTCGGGCAACAGGTTGTGCCACGTGTAATAGTGCTGGTTGGCCGTCTCCAGTTCAAAGAATTCAAAGTCATAGCACGTGGTGTCGGCCACCTCGTGTGATGTGGGCACGACGCTCACGGTGTAGCGGCGCTGCCACCTGCCGTCCTGCGAGGTCACCGTGTAGCTGACGGGGCCAGCCGAGAAATCATGGGTGCTGCCACTGGCTGGAATGATAGTGGCGCCCGGAGTGAGGATGAACGTGGGGCTCAGCGCCGTCACATCGGCATTGCCGCGCACGACAAACACGATGGCGGTGTCGGTCGACATCACTAACTTGAACGAGTCGGTCATCTGGTAAAATACCGCCTCGGGATCCGTCACATGCAGGGTTGCGGACTCGATATCGGCCTCGCAGTTTGCCGGTTCGTCACCAAAACACGAGGAATTCAATACCAGAGTGAGCGCAGCCAGCGCTACCATTGCAGTCTTAAATTTGAAGAGTATTCTTGTCACTTTTGCCATGTGAAAATACCATTTAACCCGCAAAATTACGTAAAATCCCTCATTCAGCACCACTTTGTTGATATTTTTTAATACAAACTCTAGAAAAACCTGAATTTGGATTTTTGTCAACACTTTTTTAATGTTAATTATGGGTTATTAAAATAATTGCATTAAATTTGTGCGCTAAAACATAGCTGTAAAGTGGGGCCACATTGTGTGTTACTTATTGTAAACCATAGTCCTCACCGCTATGTATTTGTAGTGAAAACATAACATGGAGAGACTAATAAATAAACTGTTTGGCTTGAGGATTTTCAGGTCATTCAAGGTGAAGACCACACCGCGATGGATTATTCTGTTGCTGGACATGCTCATCGTACTGGTGAGCTTTGTCTCGACGGTTGTGGCCGACATGTACTCGATGCACCTCGTCTTCGCTCCGACGACGATTCTTACCAATGCCTTTGTGGTGTTGGTAGTATATTTTCTTGTAACCTATATATCAAAGAGTTATACCTGTGTCATCCGCTTGTCGGTGATAGAGGACCTGTACCGTATCTTCATGGCGATTGCCGTCTCGACAGTCCTGCTCATCATCATCAATATCGTGAAACTGGCCATCGTGGGCACGCCGTTCATGAAGTTCTGGAATATCCTCATTATCGGTGCGTTATCCTTCTCGATGATGATGATTGAGCGCTTGTGCATCAAGTATCTCTACATGCGCATGAATAGCGACACCAAGGGGCGTAAGCGCGTGCTGGTACTGGGCACTTCGTTCAGTTCGGTGCTGCTGGCTAACGCCTTGAAGGGTGAAATCGGGGGTAAATATCTGCCCGTGGGCCTGCTCAGCATCAATTCCGGTCAGGATACTTCAGAACTCAATGGCCTCAAGGTCTATCAGTTTGACCCCAAGCAGATGAACGACATCTTCCGCGAGAACAACATCGAGGCCCTCCTCTTTGATTCCAAGAGTTATAACATGATGAGTAGCGGTTTTGCCGACTACTTCATCAAGAACGATATCAGTCTGCTGGCCATGAACAAGGTGGCTGAGTTCGAGCAGAACAAGGACAATAAGTCGGGTATTTCGACCATGATCAAGGAGGTGCAAATCGAGGACTTGCTCGGCCGTGACCCCATCGAACTCGATAACCCGCTGGTAAGGCAGCACATCAAGGGCGCGTGCGTCCTCATTACCGGTGCCTGTGGCTCTATCGGCAGCGAGATCGTGCGCCAAGTGGCCAGCTATGGCGCCAGCAAGATTGTGCTGTTCGATCAGGCCGAGACGCCGATGCACGACCTCTCCCTGGAGATGAAGAAGGACTATCCCAAGGCCAACATCGAGTTGTTCATGGGCGATGTCCGCAACCGCGAACGCGTGGAGGAGGCCTTCAGCCAGTTCAGGCCATGCTATGTGTTCCATGCTGCGGCCTACAAGCACGTTCCCATGATGGAAATCAATCCCAGCGAGGCCATCCTGGCCAATGTGATGGGTACACGCAACGTAGCCGACTTGGCATTGAAATATAATGTGTACAAGTTTGTGATGATCTCGACCGACAAGGCGGTTAACCCGACCAATGTGATGGGTTGCACCAAGCGTCTGGCCGAGATTTATTGTCAATCCTTGTTCTATAGTGCCAAGAAGATGGGCAAGAAGACCCAGTACATCACCACGCGCTTCGGCAACGTGCTGGGCAGTAACGGTTCGGTAATTCCGCTCTTCAGGCGACAGATTGCCGCTGGCGGTCCAGTCACGGTGACTCACAAAGAGATTATCCGTTACTTCATGACCATCCCCGAGGCTTGCTCGCTCGTGCTCGAGGCTGGGTGCATGGGCAGCGGTGGCGAGATATACATCTTCGACATGGGTGAGCCTGTCAAGATTTATGACTTGGCGCGCCGCATGATTTCGCTGGCTGGCCTCAAGCCCGACATCGACATCAAGATTGTGGAGATTGGCCTACGTCCTGGCGAGAAACTCTACGAGGAGCTGCTCAACGACAAGGAGAAGACCACCGCCACCGTCAACCGCAAGATCATGACAGCCAAGGTGAAGACCTATAACTACAACGAGGTGTGTGGCAACATTGACAAAATTGTCAAGTTTGCTTCGAAGGGTGATATACATTCCATGATATATGCCATGAAGGAGTTTGTCCCCGAGTACAAGAGCCAGCACAGCCGCTTCGAGTCCATCGACAAGGAGATTGAGGACGAGAACCGCAACACCTCCAACCCTGACACCCTGCAACCCACAGCCGAGTAACTCGACTCCCTGACAATTTTCATTACGCTGCGTCGAGACACAATCCCCTGTGCCTCTTTAATGCGAATTTCGCTAATATGACGGATATCAGTAGTCAATCAATAGTGTACGATAAAAGCTCCGTTAGGATCAGTCAGAACTTAGGCAGGGGTGCAACGAGGCGAAGCCGAGTGAAACCCCTGCAATAGTAAATCGCAAGTCATAGCCCCATCGGAGCGTCAGTAAATGCCTGATACACAGTCTGTCGCCCCTAATGGAGCTATTATTTGTGTGTGGCGATTGTGTACAGGAGTTCCGCTTCGCTGCACTCCTGCCTATGCTCTTGCAGCCCTACGGGCTTTAAAGTAAGCTTCTTTTTGTGAAACTAGCATTAGAGCATTGTTGTTCAGCCGCTTATGGACTTTTATCGTATTTTACCTGACAATGCTTGTTAATCAACAAATTATGCCGCCGAAGGAGGGGTTTTGGAAAAAATAGACGATACACTCAATTGTGCATCGCCTATTCCCATGAAAATAAAACACTTATTACTCTTTATTATTCGATAATGACGTGGTACTCATCGCGTGGATGCCAGTGCTTGGTGAGAATCCACATGGTGACCACGGCGAATATCAGGGTCAATACCACCATCGAGAGCGCCATATACTTCGAGAGCATGCGGCCCATCACTGCGGCATAGATGTCGCCCATGTTGTTGACAATGAGTTGCATCGCCGAATCATAGTCCACCCATAGAACAATGCTCTTGGAGAACGGAATGAGCGACATGGCGGCATAGCTGGCGATGACGCCTCGGCGATCGCGGTAATTGCCCAGGAACTTGCGCAGTCCCTCGGCAATGCAGCCAAATCCTACACATCCCAGAGCGTAGTACTCATGCCCTTGACCGAAGATGAAGTTTATAAACAACAACAGCACCGCACACAGGATGGCGAGGCCAGGCATGGGGAAACGCTGACACAGCTTGAAGTAGGGCCATGCAGCAATCACAGCGGCAAACACGGCGCTGTAGGTCCAAAAGAAGGGGTGGAAGAATCCCACCAACTCCACGATGGAAACTGCGAAGACATACAACAATGCTAGTCCGATAACTTTTAGGGCGCTATCCATAATACAAATAAATTTATATTTTTTCTTCCAAACTGCAAAGTAAGTTTAAATTTGCCAATTTTGCAAGCTTTCTTGACAACAAATTATTATTTTGGGTGGTTTTTAGTGGGATTTTGTGGGGGTTGTAGCCCTTTTAAGTTGTTTTGACACCTGTTTGCCCGGGTTGTAGTGACGAGAAATGAGTCAACTTTGCAAATAATGTTGTAACTTTGCCCCCATGAAAATTGTGCGGACCTCGATATTGCCCTTTCACGGATTCTCGGCCATCAACCTGCTTGGGATTCTTTTTGTGCACCACGGGGTATATTTGAGCAACGAACTCATCAATCACGAGCGCATCCACACGGCACAGCAGCGGGAGTTGCTGTATGTGTTTTTCTACATTATTTATATTATAGAGTGGCTGGTGAGGTTGACCATGCGTGGCAATGCCTATCGCAACATCTCGTTTGAGCGTGAGGCCTATGCCAACCAGCGCAACCTGAACTACCTCAAGGAGCGCCCCTTGTGTGCCTGGAGGCATTACATGCGCCCTGCAGCCCGACATCGCAAATAATTACAATCATCAATATGAAGAAGAGAATCATCCTGTCTATGGCACTGGCGCTGGCCGCCACGCTGCAACTCACAGCTTACACGGCCCAGGAAGCGGTCAACAAGTTTGTGTCTCACAACTCATTGCGCTACGCTTCGGTGGGCGTTAATGTCATCGACCTGGACTCCGCCAAGTCCATTGCCAGTTATCGCCCCGATCAGGCCAATATCACGGCCTCGACGATGAAGACTGTGGTGTCATCGGCAGCCCTGGGGCTGCTGGGACCTCATTTCCGCTTCGAGACGCCGGTCTATATCGATGGAGAAATTCGTGACAATTGCCTCTACGGCGACATCATCGTCAAGGGCATGGGCGATCCCACCCTGGGTTCGGTGTTCATGCCCAACCAGGCTAACATCGTCGATGAGATTATCGGTGCCCTGAGCGCCCAAGGCATCGCCAGGATCGAGGGCAATATCATCTGTGACGATTCCTATTACGGTTACCCCTATTATGACGAGGATTGGGACGTCGGCGACCTGGCCTACAACTACGGAGCCGCGGTGCATGCCCTGAATTTTCACGATAACCTGATGACCGTCTCTTGCACGATGGATTCCCGTGGCAGGGTGTCTCGCTCATCCATCAAGCCTCCTGTTCCTGGCGTGAAGGTGATTAGTCGTTGTCGTGGCAGCCGTGGCCGCAACGCCATCACTCCCTATCTTGACTACAGCACGCCCGCCCTGGTTTTCACGGGCGAGACGACTGCCAGGACTTACCGCAACACCTACGCCAATCCCACGCCGGCCCCCATGCTGGCCGACAGCCTGGAACGCGCCATCCGCAACAATGGCATCCAATTGTCTGAACCCGCCGAGGCTCTTGATAATCATGCTGCCCAACTTTCGCTGCTCGTGTTGCACAAGTCACCCGAGTTGTCCGAAATCATCACCTCGTTGCTCGACCGCAGCGACAATATGTTTGCCCACGCCTTGCTGCGTGCCATCGGTGCCCGCGATTGGGAGCTCAAGGGGCAAGAGAATATGCCGCCCGACCTGGATGCTGTGGGTGTGGCTGCTGTCAAGCATTGGCTTGAACTGCAAGGTATTAACACCGATCCATTGTTCATGCGCGATGGTAGCGGACTGGCCAGGGGCAACAAGGCATCGGTCAATTTCTTTGGAGACATGCTCACGATGATGGCCGACCGACGGTTTGACGGCATTCGCTTGTGTGACCTGATGCCGACGGCTTCGGACCGCGTTGGGAAAACAATGGAAAACAACATGTTGAGTCAGCAGATAGTGATCAAGTCAGGTAGTATGCGCCATGTGCAGTGCTATGTGGGTTACTATCCCGCCGACAAACCCCGATATGCCTTTGCTGTGTTGGTCAACAATTTCAACTGTTCAAGGGCTAGCATCAGGGAGCAAATTGGCGTCTTCCTTTGCAATCTTTTTGAATAAAATAGGCTGCGTCTCAACAAAACAAAATCGATTTGTTTTGTGTTCGACTGGCACTATTTTTGGATAAAATAGGCTGCGTCTCAACAAAACAAAAT
>CACYGX010000003.1:0-114701 GCA_902774055.1 uncultured Bacteroidales bacterium | reverse complement strand
GATTTGTTTTGTGTTCGACTGGCACTATTTTTGGATAAAATAGGCTGCGTCTCAACAAAACAAAATCGATTTGTTTTGTGTTCGACTGGCACTATTTTTCAATAAAATTATTGGTGTTTCAAAAAAAATGCCTAAACTTGCAGGTTAAATGTAAGACAAATCCTTGGCGAAGTGTCGCTAAGCAACAATGTAACAGACTATTATGAACATGTCGATAGAGAAAATGCTGTCTCATGTCTATGAGATTGAAGGACTGATGCTCGTTACCCGCAGGTTGGGTGATGAGAATACGCCCGATGTCATTACCAATAAAATTAAGCGCAAGGTGCGTGAGTTGGCCGAAATGTGTGGCGTGGAACTGACACAGCCGACCCCCGAGCCCGTGGCCGCACCCGAACCCGCACCGGAGCCAGCACCCACTGTCGAGGAGCAACAGCCCGAACCCGAAGAGGAGGACACGGGCCTGCCCAGCGACGACTATGATGCTGACGAGACCTGGCAGCACGACAATGGCGAGGAGTTTAAGGAAGTCTTCTCGCTGGATTACGAGGAACCCAAGCATGAGGTGCCCGTTGCCGACCGTGAGCCCGACGAGGACATTACCGTCGAGTTTATCGAGGCCGAGGATGAACCCGAGGCCGAGGATGAATCCGAGCCCGAACCCGAGGTCAAGCCTGAGCCCGTTGAGGAACCCGTGCGCGAAACACCGCAGCCGCCCGTTTTCCGCGGCCCCGACGATGTGAATGACGAACCTGTTCCCGAGCCCGATCCCAATTTGTTGCCCGAGGCCGATGACGAGCCAGATATCACTGTCGAGTTCATCGAGGCCGATGATGAGGCCGTTCCCGAGCCCGAAGACGAAATGCCCGTTCCCCCTGTCCCCACCGAGTTCCCCGAACCTGAGGAGGAGCCCCTGCGTGTGGACCAGAAGGTGCAGCGCAGCCTGTCGAAGGATATCCGCAAAGCCTTTTCGGTCAATGACCGCTTCCGTTTCCAGCGCGAGTTGTTTGCCGGTAGCGCCAGTGCGATGAATACCGCCATTGAGCATATCGAGGTGATGCGCACCTATGGCAACGCCGAGTTGTATTTCTATAGCCAATTAAACTGGGACCGTGAGAACGAGGTGGTGAAGGACTTCATGACTATCGTTCGCAACCATTTCCAGTGAAAATAGCCTTTTCTTCTTACCATGGCTGGTAAACTCTACATAGTGCCAACCCCAGTGGGGAACCTCGCCGACATGACACCTCGTGCCATCGAAGTGCTCAAGGGCGTGGATACCATCCTTGCCGAGGATACCCGCACCAGTGGCGTGCTGCTCAAGCACTTTGACATTACCACGCCCATGCGCAGCCACCACAAGTTCAACGAGCACGAGGCCGTTGCAGCAGTGGTCGAGCATCTGAAGGCAGGAGAGGTCATGGCACTCATCAGCGATGCTGGAACACCAGGCATCAGCGACCCGGGTTTCTTGCTCTCGCGTGAATGCCGCCGACAAGGTATCGAGGTCGAGACGCTCCCTGGAGCGACCGCTTTTGTCCCCGCTCTGGTCAATTCGGGGCTGCCCTGTGACCGCTTTGTCTTCGAGGGCTTCCTGCCGCCGAAGAAAGGTCGCGCCACCCGCCTCGAAGAGTTAAAGAGCCAGCCGTTGACCATGGTCTTCTATGAGTCGCCCATGAGGTTGTTGAAGACCCTGGAACAGTTCGTCGAGACCTTTGGGGCCGAACGTGAGGCCAGTGTGGTGAGGGAAATCAGCAAACTGCACAACACGACGCACAACGGCACCCTGGGCGAACTGGTTCAACATTTCACAGTCAACGCTCCGCGTGGTGAGATTGTGATCGTCGTGGCTGGTTGCCCCCAGCAGGCAGCCGTCAAGGTGGACAAGTATGCCGCATTTAAACAAAAGAATGCTAAAGTTTGACTATAATATCAATAAGTTATGAAAAAGATAATGTATTTAGTTGGGTTGATGGTCGGGTTAGCAGTGCTGCCCGCTTGCCAGCGCAGCAATAATCTGGAGGCCGAGGCCATGCGCCAAGACTCCATCAATGCCGTGTTGCAGGATTCCATCAATACTGCTAATGCCGAAAAAGACAGCCTCATGCAACTCATGAGTGACATTGCCGACGGCATGCAGCAAATCAAGGAGCTAGAGGACATTGTATCGGTCAATAACTTGAATGGAGAGACCCCCGACCGCAAGAAGCAACTGCGCGACGATATTGTCCTCATCCAGCAATCCATCAACAAGCACAAGACCCGCCTTGCCGAACTGGAAAAGAGGCTCAAGCAGTCCTCCAACTTGAACAGCTCCATGCAGCGGTCGATCGAGAACCTCAAGCGTCAGCTAGAAGACCAGCAGAAGACTATCGACAACCTGACCGACCAACTGGCGGCAGCCCATATCCAGATTCAGAACCTCAACCAGAGTGTGGACTCGTTGAACACGGTCAACCAGGCTGTGACGCGGGAGAAAGAGGTGGCTCAAGAAGAAGCCAAACAACTCACCAACGAGGTCACCAACCTGAATACCTGCTACTATGTCATCGGCTCCAAGAAGGAACTCAAGGCCCACAAAATCATGGAGAGCGGTTTCCTGCGCAAGACCACAATTCTGCAGGGTGACTACGAGATGTCCTATTTTACCAAGGCCGACCGCCGCATTCTCAACGAGATACCCCTGCACAGCAAGAAAGCCGAACTCATGACCAACCACCCCAAGGATTCCTACGAGATTGTTGATCAGGGCAATCTAAAGACGTTGCGCATCTTGAATACGACCCGTTTCTGGGAAAAATCCAATTTCCTTGTTGTGAAGGTTGAGTGATGAAGGTTGTCCTGGCGTTTGATAAATTCAAAGGCTCGGCAACATCCCAGCAACTTAATCATGCCGCGCGGCAAGCCCTGAACGCACTTGAGGGGCTGGATGTCGTGTGTGTGCCTGTCGCCGACGGTGGTGATGGCACTACGGCCGTGCTGGCGTCTTTTTGCCAGGGACAATTGGTGACGTCGCCCACGATGGGACCCCTATTGCAGATGGCCCCAGTCATGGCGCAGTATTACCTGTGTGATGACGGCACCGCGCTCATCGAGGTCGCTGCAGCCAGTGGACTGGCGTTGTTGCCCGATGACGTGCGCGACGTGATGCGTGCGTCAACCTTGGGCACGGGTTTGCTGATGCGTGATGCCATGGAGCGTGGCGCTACTCACATCGTGCTGGGGCTGGGCGGCTCGGCGACATGCGACGCGGCGATGGGCATCCTGTGTGCCCTGGGTGCTGAATTCCTGGACAAAGACGGGCATCATTTGTATCCCAGCGGTGAGTCCCTTGAGAAAATCGCCCGTATCGAGACCCTAGGCATTCCTCAATCCATCCGCGATTGCCGTTACACCCTCCTGACCGATGTCGATAACCCCTTGTGTGGCGATAACGGCTCGGCGCGCATTTTTGCCCCACAAAAAGGTGCTTCTCCACAACAGGTCGAGGAACTGGAGCACGGCATGGAGAATATTGCCGCCCTGGTGGGCGAGGATATCGCCTGCTGCCCGGGTTGTGGGGCTGCTGGCGGCATTCCGGCCCTGATGATGCATCTTCTCGATTGTGAATTGAAGCCAGGCGCCCCTTATGTGTTTGCCCGTAACGGCATGAGCGAGGCACTCGACGGCGCCGACCTTGTCATTACTGGCGAGGGGCGGCTTGACGGCCAGACGCTGATGGGCAAGGGTCCCGGTTTCGTCATCTCGATGGCCCGCGAACGAGGCATCCCTGTGGCGGCCGTTTGCGGCACGATATCATCCGATTTTGACTCCGCGGGGTCAGGTGTTTCACAGGCTGTAGCTGTTAGTGACGGATTGCCTATAGAAGTGGCGATGGACCCTGATGGCACCCTGCAGCGCGTCTCACAAGCCGTCTTGGAAATCGTCAGACATTATTGCTGAACAAAAACAAAAAAACTACGAATTACACCAATTGTGCGAATTAATTATCTGTAAATCAATTCGTTAAATTGGAGTAATTCGTAGTTAAAATAGTTAGAATCCTTTGTCTAGCAACACTAGACTAGAATTTCATGTACATGCGGCGGTTGCGGCCCGTGCGGTGGCTCACGTGGATCCAGCGGCAGCCTTTCTCGTCAATGCATTGGTCCACAGGCAGGTCCAATCGCTTGATGAGGGCTAGCAGGCGGCGGTTACCGCTACGCGAGCCGACGGTGATGTCGGCGGCTTCGCCATACTGGTGCTGGCTGGTGGGCGTGCCACCCACGGCCTTGTTCAGCGCTGGGCACCGAAATCCGCTATTGACCCTGATGGGCCCTCCCCATGCCTCGCGCAGCGGGTCGAGCACGTTGTCCACGAGGCGGTTGAGCGCCTCGATAGCACTGGGTGGTGGCGTGTTGTTGATGCCCAGTCGCCGCGCGGTGGCCGACCGTGTGAGTTCCGGGATGGTGAAGTACCTCATACGGTGGTGATGCGCATGTGTGCCTTGGGGTAGCGCAGTACCAGACACGAAGCCTCGGTCATCACCAGTGCGTCCACGTTGCGCACACCGCTCTTCTTGAGGTTGAGTTGCTCGGTGCTGAAGGGGATGTGGGTGTACTTCTGGATATACTCGGGATCGATGACGATACCCTCGTCTTCCATGCCTACCTCGTCAAACACCTCACTCAGAAGCAGATACAGGCAACCAAATTTACTTCGCAACTCGGTGAAATCTATGCCCCATTTACTCACATGCTGGCCAGCGGTGATAATGCGGGTGTAGTCCAACTTGCTGATGCGGCTGATGAGTCCGCTGCCACCGATCAGGATTTTGCGCTTGCTGCCCGAATTGCCCGTGCAGGCCTCGCGCATCAGGTCCACCATCTTGCTCACCGTGAGGTCCACACTCTTCTCCAGCACGAAGTCCTTGCCGGCCTGGCTCCAGATGCCGCCAGTGAAATAGACGTGCTCCTTCTTGATGGGATCCCACATCTGGCGTGCTACGCCGAAGAGGTAGGATTTCTCCATACCCATGCGCATGTCATAGACGGCGGCTTC
Source organism: uncultured Bacteroidales bacterium (assembly GCA_902774055.1). Classification (GTDB taxonomy): domain Bacteria; phylum Bacteroidota; class Bacteroidia; order Bacteroidales; family Muribaculaceae; genus Sodaliphilus. The sequence goes on along the minus strand of CACYGX010000003.1, from coordinate 109,661 downwards.
CTCCTGGTCGCTCATGGTCCAGCCCACCTCCTTGTTGGCCAGGCGCTGCAGGGTGGATTGCTCGACCTGCATCTTGAAGATCTGGCACAGGTTGCGGTTCTTCTTGGGAAGGGACTCGAATTGAGGCGACTGCACATCGAGTTCGCTGGCTGCACGTCCCATGCGCACCAGGGTCGAGCCGCTCGTTACCTCGGGGAAGCAGTTGGGGACACCGTTGATCGTGGGACCGTTGACCGCCATGACGGTGACACCGTTAGCGTCGCGCCCGATGACGTAGAGCATCAGGTCCTGGTCGCTCTCGGTCTGGCCATCGCTTTCATATCCCGAAACATTCTGCACCAGGATGGTGTCGGTCGGGTCAAAGATGTCGTTGTTGTTGGTGTGGATGACGGTCATGGGCGACTCATCGCTGGGATTCTCGGTTTCCTCAATATCCTCGATGAGTTGCGCCATTGTGGGCTTGGTGTCCACGCTGTAGTAATCCACGACCATGCTGCCGCTGTGCTTGCTGCCGGCATATCGCGAAATCTGGTCGATGGGCGTTGACATGGGGCGGATTTTCACGATCTGCTGGTCAATCTCGTTGAGCAGCAGGTCGGGAGCGCCCTCATGGGCGAGGTCGGTCGTGAGCGGACCGTCAACAACGTGATTGCCTTCCTCGACGCCAGTGATGATCATTCCCACTGCCAGTGTCGCTCCCGGTGCGCCACCGGTGATGCACGATGCCAGGATAGCGATGAGAATCATGATGAATACAAAGAGGATTAACTTCTTGTGGCGGCGCATCCAGCGCATCGCCTTGAAAAACTTACTGTTGTTCATGGTTTGTAGATTTAGACGGCCTGCGGCCGTGGTTAATGGATAATGTTTAATGTTTAATGTTTAATGGGCTGACGCCTTACGCTTTAACTCTTAATCATCCCAAATGCTGCGGCGGCAGTAGCGGGGAAAAACGGGTGTGGATACCGACTCGTCGCCGTTGTCGGGACATTGATGCAGCACGGTCTCGATTTTCTCGTTGCGGCCCCGCAGGAAGCCCGCTGCGTCGGCATTTTGCACGTCGGCGTCGTGGGTGATGCCACGGGCGAGCGTGGCGAGCAGGTCGGTAGTGACGCTCTGGGCGTCGAGCTCTAGCGTGAGTTGCCTGATGCGCTCGGCAGTCTCCTCGTCGAGCCCTATTGCCGCAATTTTCTCGGCAAGGGTGGGGGAGGCGGTCGGCTCCTGGGCATTTTCACTTTCTTCACTCGGGCGAAAAGGCGGTGGCGTGACCACGGGTGTCGCCTCTTGCAGTTCATGGTTTTCTTCTTCGTTTTTCATGATAAAAAGTAGATTAAAAGATATTGATAAATGGCTAGGAAATAGAAACTAATGCTTGGATTTTGCGGTCCCGTTGCCGCCTGAAGGCCTCGAACGTGTCATACACGTCGCTCAAGGCGATGTTGGCGTTCTCGCTTTGCAGTTGATAGACGTTGGCGCTCTTGAACGTAGGATCCTTACCCTGCAGGGCACCGCTCACGCCGCTGATTTCCTCGAATAGCTTCATCTGCAACTCAATCATCTGGTAGGCACCGATGTTCGTGCCATTGGCGCTCACCTGCTCGGGTTTGGCTTCGCTGTAGCGCGGATTGTAGGGCAGCAGGCCGTTGGCGCTAGACCAGCAGCGTCGTGCGTCCTCCCACGTCCAGCCGTCGGGCAGGGCGGTTTCGGGAAATAGCAGCACCCCCTTGGCACTGGAGCGCATCACCTGGTCGAGCAGCGAAATCATGCGGTTGACGTGCTTCTGCGTGTCGATGATGTCTTCGACGACGGCATGTACCTCGCCATCGGTGAGCGGATAGAGTTTGATGACAAACGGGTGGCTGCCGTGAGGCCATGGTGAGTCATACTCGCACAGCAGGTCGCCCATCGGGCTGAACCAGCGGCAGTGCCACACGGTGGCGATGTCCCAGCGGGTGGTCACTTCGGGTCGGTTCTTGAAGCGGTGGGCCAGGCTGGCGGGCTCCAGGCTGAGTGTCCCCTCGCGGCGGTTGTGGCACACGACGACTTCGCGGCTCTCGAGGGTCCACACCTCGATGGCGCGGCACTTGCCGTCATGGGCGTGCCAAAATCCCGTTCCCAACTGAGAATCGGCCCCCAGGCGGGTTGTGAAGTCGGTCATGCGGCTCTCGGCCCCGTCGGTGTATAGCCGTCGCACCCATGCCGCCTTGCGCTGGTTGCCGCCTGCAACGCGGCGCAGCAGTTGGGCGATGTTCAGGTCATGCAGTTGCCCGATGAGTTCGCAGTCCAGGGCGCGGGTGTCATTCATCGTGCCGGCAAACAGTTGGTTGACATTCACGTTATCGACCCTCACGCGCTCGCTCTCGCCCGGCTCGTGATGGAGGTCCACGCGCTGGATGCAGCACCCCGAGATCAGGAACTCCTCGAGGGCACGGCTGTCGAGTTCGTCTAGTTCATTGTCAGCGCGCACGCTGTTCATCATCGATTTTGCGTCATCCTCGTCATGCTTGATGTACTGGCAGCGGAATCGGCCGACGATGGTCTTGACCAGTTGACGGATCAGGTTGTTGGTGATCCTCTCGCAACCCTGGCTGGCCAGGTGTTCGCCCTCGGTCATCACGCGGCCTTGATAATCCTTTACCAGGTCGCCCCACTGGTCGCCATAGGTGAACCGTTTGTTCCTCAGTCGGGCTTGCCGCAGCCCGGCGGCGTTCATCCAGGCCTGGTAGGCGGCATGCAGCACGCGCTTGTGCTGTTCGTTGGTGGTTGGTGTTTTCATGCTATTGTAGGTTTTAAAAATGGTTGTGTCCTATCGACGCTGCAAAATTATAATCCAGTCCGCCTCCTTCACCATGTCAAAAAGCATTTTTAGGTTTTAGGGGGATCACGCTAAGACGCTAAAGCGCTAAGTATTTTTAACTGCGAATTTCGCGAATTAAACGAACTATAGGCTTTAGGTTTTAGGTTTTAGGCTTTAGGTGGGCTGGCGCATACATTTAGGCTTTAGGTGGGCTGGCGCATACATTTAGGCTTTAGGGGCTGGCGCATGTTTGTTTTTAGATGGCAAGAAAGACAAGGAATACAAAACCAGATTTAAATGATTAGGTGTGTTTTTTCTATATTTTTTATGTTTTTTTTGGGTTTTTCGTTTTATAATGCTAAATTTGCATCGTGAAGTGGTGGGCATGTCCCGCTGCCGAGCAAGACATATTAGTAAACAAGACGAAAGCGTTTTGTTTTTGACCTTACTTAGAAAATTCGCCAAAATTTTGCACAGGTCAAAGGCAGTCAACAACGCTCCGTCGCTGGTTGAGTGGTTTGCCATCCCCCAGCCATGGGAGAGGGCTTGACCATAAGGCCAAGCGTGGGGATGACTGTTCGCGGTGCAAGGGCGTTTGGCGATGCCTCTAAGTAGGTGAACAGGCAAACAAAGTCCCTGCGCTTTTCATTTACCCAACTATTAAGAGCCAAATTCGGGGGACTCAGGAGGCACCAGTTGAATATTATGAAAAAGCAATTACTTTTCCTTAAACTGCTCGCCCTAGTGGCGTGCCTCTCAAGTGCCCTAAGCGCCACCGCCTATGACTTCTCAGCGGTTTACAACGGCAAGACATTTTACTACAACATCACGGGCAGCAACACCGTTGAAGTAACCTATCGCGACGATGCCCATACTGAATACGTTGGTGATATCTCTATCCCTAGCACTGTGACCAATAACGGAACAACTTATACTGTAACAGCAATTGGTGAGTTTGCTTTTTGGGTCCGCCCAGAAGGTGGCAGCCCCTTAAACCCCCAAACCTATAGCATTACAAGTTTGTCAATTCCAACCACAGTAACTAGAATAGAGGAGTGTGCTTTTTATTTTAACTACAATTTAACCAGCGTATCCATTCCTAATTCTGTTATTTACATTGGTAAAAATGCATTTGGAGATTGTCACCGATTGGCCGATTTGACCATTGGCAGCAATGTGGAAGAAATCGACAGCTACGCTTTCCAAGGGTGCGAAGCATTGACCGAAGTGGTAATCCCTGATAAGGTGACATACATTGGCAATTACGCCTTTGTTAAATGCACATCGATTACATAATTCACCATCGGCAAGTCGGTGGAATTAATTATGGAATATGCCTTGGATTTCAGAGGCGAAGATACCATGTATGGCAACCCCGCGCTCCGTGCTGTGGACATATATAGCAAAGCGCTAAACCCTCCCCACATCGAAAGCAACACCTTTGGCACCTTTGACAGCAGCAACAACTTCATGAACCCCTATAAGCGCCATAAGGTTACTGTTCACGGGCCGTATTCGCAAAGCCTATACGCTGCCGCCTTGAGATGGAGCAACTTCACGAGTATTAGTACAGAACAGCTTTACGACTTCTACACGGGCGGCATCTATTACAACATCAGCGGCAGCAGCACCGCCATGGTGGTCAACAAATACGGATACAATAGTATTAGTTGGTATGGTTATGGTGATTATTCTTATCGAGGCGATGTCACCATCCCAATGACCGCTTACGACAGCTACTCCGACAAGACCTATAACGTAACCGCCATCGGTGCGAGTGCTTTCTGTGAGACACCCACCATGATGCTAAACAGTTCCGGCGAGACACCCTCATTGCGCAACCAAGGAGACCTGACGTCGGTGACCATCAGCAACAATGTGGCCACTATCGAGCAGGATGCCTTTAAAGACTGCGCAGGCTTGACGAGCGTGACGTGGGGCTACGGAGTGAACAGTATCGGTGCCAACGCCTTCTCCGGCTGCACTTCGCTGGCGATTGTTACAAGTTACAGCGAGCCGCCCACGATTCAGAGCAACACTTTCATGAGCAACCACTACAGCACTGTGACACTCAAAGTGGCTCGTGGCTATAAGAGCGCTTATCAATCTGCAAACTACTGGCGCAACTTCAATAATATCCAAGAAAGGGTCTATGATTTTGAAGAAGGCGGTTTTTATTACAACATAGTAGGAGGACTAGCCGTTGAGTTGACCTACAAGGATACTAATTACGGTACCTACAGTGGTACAGTGAACTTGCCTTCATTTGTGGTCCATAATGGTATCCAGTATTTTTTGATGGGTATAGGAGATCGAGCCTTTAAAGATTGTCCGAATCTAACATCAGTAGTGATAAATGCTTCTTATAATGCTTACATTGGTGTAGAAGCCTTCTATAATTGTCCGAACCTGACAAGTTTTACTAGCACCAGTAATTACGCGATATCATATATTGGAGAAAGTGCGTTCAAGAAATGTACGGGACTTACCACGGCCTATTTTTATTCAGGACCTGCTTCATTAGGTGATAATGTTTTTGAGGATTGTTCAAGTTTAACCAATTTCGTTTCGAATGGTGGCTTCCCATCGATTCCTAAATCTGCGTTTAAGTCATGTGTATCACTAACCAACATAACCATTCCTAATGGCGTTTCCACCATTGAGCAGGACGCCTTTAGTGGTTGTTCAGGCTTGAAATATGTGACCATGGGCCAAAATGTGAGCACCATTAATGCTAACGCCTTCAATGGCTGCACTGCTTTGACCTGGATTAATAGTAAAGCAGCTACGCCACCCACTATCCAGAGCAACACGTTCATGAGCAGCCATTACACCGACACTAAACTATATGTTCCCTCGATGGTTGCCCTCGACCGCTACAAGGCAGCTGATTACTGGGAGAACTTCTACGTGATTCTGCCCAACGGTGTCAGTGAGCTGAAGTATGCGCTGAACGTTGACGGCGGAAACATCAACTTTTCTTCATCGGGCACTTATCCTTGGACGGTGAAGGGCGACGGTACTCGCGTATATGCCCAGTCGGGCTGTGCTGGTGTTGACAGCGGTTCGTCAACGATGACGGCTAATGTAACCGTGACAGAGGAGTCAATAGTATCCTTTGACTTCAAAGCATGGGGCGAGGGCACGTCTTATGACGTATGCACTTTCTCGATTGACGGAACGGAACAGTTCAGTTACGGAGCTCGCGATAACGACTGGGAGAGCTTCACGGCAACCATTCCCGCTGGTTCTCACACGTTGACCTGGAGCTACCAGAAAGACGGTAGCGTAAATCCTCCTGGTGACTACTTCGCTGTTGATAACGTCGCCATTACCGCTGCATACACGCCTGGTGACGTGAACGGCGACCAGGAAGTGACGATTGCCGACGTCAGCGCCCTCATCGACCTCCTCCTGGATGGCACTAGCAACTATCCTGCTGGAGCCGATGTAAATGGTGATGGCTATATGACAATCGCCGACGTCAGCGCTCTGATCGACATGCTGCTGGGCGTTTGATCCCTGACTTAGAGAAAAATTTCTCACCAATAAGTTATAGCAAGGTGTGGCTTTCCCAAGGTTGGGAGCCACACCTTTTTCTATCCCTCAAACTTTTAGGCTTTAGGGTTATTATTAGGCTTTAGGCTTTAGGTTTTAGGTTTTAGTGGGCTGCCGCATACATTTAGGCTTTAGGGGGCATCCGCACACTTTTTTCTGTCGGCGAATTAAACGGATTCAACTGATGGGCTGGCGCATACATTTAGGTTTTAGGTTTTAGGGGGCTGGTGCATATTTTTTAGGTTTTAGGTTTTAGGGGCTGGCGCACATTTTGTTTTAGACGACAAGAAAGACAATAAGAACAATATGAATTCTTGTTAATCAGTGGGTCGTATTTCTTGTCTTTCTTGTTGTTTAATCATATCGTTGTTGTAGTTGGTTTTTTGGTTAGATTGTGAGGATTTGTGGGGTGGATTTGGTTGTGAATGGTTTTTTCTGTACTTTTGTTAGGTTTTTAAAAACTGATTGTTATGGAAGATTTTGCTACCAAGATGCTCGATGACCTGCATCGTTACCTCATCAGGCGCGAAGCCGTTGACGAACGCTTGCCCGAGTGCCCCGATGTCGAGGCCAAGTGGCCCGCCATCGCCGAGGCCTACCTGCCTGACGGAGCCCGTGAATTTGCCAACTATCCTGTGGCCTCGCTGGGCTGGATGATGTTTGTCGCCATGGCTGTGGCCAAGTTCTGGGATGTGGACTGGGAGAAATATGATAAAATCGAGAACCTGTACCTTTACTTGCGCGACAAGCGGGGTTTTGACAACATGGACGAGTATATCCTCGACGAAGTGCTCGACTTGCACGGTGATGCCGCCGAGGAGACTCAGAACCTGGTGGGCGACTGTGCCGAGCGCACCAAGCGTGCCATTTTCGGCCTCGATATTGAGCCAGGAACGGTCGATGCCTTCAAGGCCTATGTTGGCGGGCTGCAGTGCATGTACCAGATGGGCATGGCCGTGCAACTCAAGGCCATGGGCTATCACATGACAAAACTTAACTCCTAAATAATCAAATGAATATGAAGGTTTTACTCATCAATGGTTCGCCCCGAGAGCAGGGCAACACCTTTACGGCCCTCAACGAGGCTGCTAAGACCCTGAACGAGCAGGGTATAGATACCGAAATCGTGTGGATCGGGACCAAGCCCGTCCGTGGCTGTATCGCCTGCGGGACCTGCGCCACCAAGGGCAATGGCCACTGCGTGTTCAACGACGACCTGTGCAACACCGTCATCGACAAGATGAATGATGCCGACGGGCTCATCGTGGGCTCGCCCGTCTATTACGGCACACCCACGGGCAATGTGCTCAACCTGATACACCGCATGTTGTTTGCTGGCGCCCACGTGCAAGGCAAACCCGCCGCTGCTGTCGCCGTCTGCCGCCGTGGAGGTGCCACCTCAGCCTTCCAGACGTTGCAGATGCCCTTCCAGATGGTCAACATGCCCTTAGTCACCTCGCAGTACTGGAATATCGCCTACGGCCTCGAGCCGGGCGAGACTTCGCAGGACACCGAGGGCATGCAGACGATGCGCACCATGGCCCGCAACATGGCGTGGATGATCAAGCAGTTCAAGTCGGGCAACGCTGCCATGCCCGAGATGGAGCCGTGGCAGGGCATGCACTTCATCCGTTAGACCGCATGAAGGCCGAAAAAGACCCGATGGGACGTGCCATCGCCGATTACCATGCCACGGGCAAGGCGGCAAAGTTGCGTGTGTTCTCGCCCATGTTCGACGAGGACGAGATTCCTGTGGCAACGCTTTTCCGCTCGATGGACGATATGCCCGCGCTCGAGAAGGAAGCCCTCGTGGCCGCTCGTGGCCGCATCCTGGATGTGGGGGCTGGTGCCGGCTGTCACTCACTGGCCTTGCAGGCGATGAACAAGCAGGTGACGGCCATCGACATCTCGCCGCTCAGCGTCGCCACCATGCGCGAGCGTGGTGTGCTGGACGTGTGCGAACAGGACTTCTTTGCCCTTGACGGCCAGTTCGATACCATTCTGATGCTGATGAACGGCATCGGCATCGTGGGCACGCTTGCGCGTTTTCCCGAGTTTTTCATGCAGGTGGATCGGCTCTTGGCATCAGACGGCCAGTTGCTGTGTGACTCGAGCGACATTTGCTATATCTTTGAGGACGAAGACGGCTTTATCGACCTCACGGGCATCGAGGGCTACTATGGCGAGTTGACTTACCAGATGCAGTACAAGGGCGTCAAGGGCGAACCCTTCCCTTGGCTCTTTGTTGATTATGAGACCCTAAGCGAGCAGGCACAACATCACGGCTTTGAGGCCGAACTGCTGGCCCGAGGTCCGCACTACGATTATTTGGCACGGATAACAAGACGGTCTTAGGAAAACGACTATTGTGGCACGATTTTTGCAGGGCTATCAGGTGTTAATCGTTGCAAAATCATTAAAATTATGATTAAATGATACAATAAAGGCAACGGTTGGCCCTTTATATTAAAAGTTTTTGTACCTTTGTATTCAATTTTATACAAGAAAAGTTAATCACATAAGCACCAATGAAGTCAGACAGCGTAGTTATCATTCCTACTTACAACGAGAAGGAAAACATAAGAGCCATCATCAACGCCGTGCTCGATCTTACCGAGCACCAGTTTGATGTGCTTATCGTTGACGATAACTCTCCCGATGGAACGGGAGCAATCGTTGACGCGATGATTGCCGAGCGCCCCGAACGCATCCATATTCTCAAGCGCGCGGGTAAGCAGGGATTGGGTACTGCCTATATCGCTGGCTTCAAGTGGGCGCTTGACCACAACTACGAGTACATCATCGAGATGGATGCCGACTTCTCCCATCCCGTCAACAAACTGCCCGAGATGCAGGCGACCTGTGCAACGGGTGGAGCCGATGTGACTGTCGGTTCCCGCTACCTGACAGGGGTGAATGTCGTAAATTGGCCCATGGGCAGGATGTTGATGAGTTACTTTGCATCTGCCTATGTGAGACTCATTACAGGCATGCAGGTGAGGGATGCCACGGCAGGATTTGTGTGCTACCGTCGTGAGGTGTTGCAGTCTATCAATCTGGACGCCATCGAGTTCAAGGGTTATGCATTCCAGATCGAGATGAAGTTCACGGCCTATCGCATGGGATTCATTATCAAGGAGATTCCCATCGTGTTCATCAACCGCGTGCTGGGTACCAGCAAGATGAATAGCAGCATCTTCTTCGAGGCGCTGTGGGGTGTCATTAAGCTACGTTGGGACTCCATCTTCAACAAGCACCGCTTTGTGCGCCGCCCCTTACCCAAGCAGATCACTGCATAACAAGATTTAAAGACCACTGCTTTGATTTTTCCACATGGCAAAATCGAAGCAGTTGCTTTTTGGCATGTTATTTGTGATAGGCTTTTTGTTATCAATTCAAGAACATTGACCGTTATTAATGGCTAAACGTAAATTAAGCACGGGATTGACCGACGAGCAAGTGATTGCCAGCCGTCAGCAGCATGGTGTGAATGTCCTCACGCCTCCAGCCCGTGAACCCCTGTGGAAACAATTCCTGGAGAAATTCAATGACCCACTCATCAAGATCCTCCTGGTGGCACTGGTGTTGTCGGTCGGCTTGTCGATATACGAGTACTTCTGGTTGAAAATGGGCTCGAGCATCTTGTTTGAGCCGCTGGGCATCTTCATTGCTGTAGTGCTAGCCACCCTGGTGGGCTTTTTGGTCGAGGTTAACGCCAATAAGAAATTCCGTCTGCTCAACCAGACCGACGACCATGTCATGGTCAAGGTGATGCGCAACGGGCACATTACTCAGGTGCCGCGTTGTGACATCGTTGTGGGAGATATCGTCATCCTGGAAACGGGCGAGAAGGTACCAGCCGACGGAACCGTCATTGACAGTTTCAAACTCACCGTTGACGAGAGCTCTTTCACGGGTGAACCCTCGGCATGGAAAACCCATGATGCCAAGGCTGCCGCCCAGGAGAAAGAAGCCACCTATCCTGCCAACAAACTGTTGCGTGCAAGCACGATTATTGAGGGCAACGCCACGATGAAGGTGGAAAGTGTGGGTGACCATACCGAGTATGGCAAGGTCTTCCGCGATGCCCAAATCGAGAATAACATCAAAACGCCGCTCACCCAGCAACTCGACCGCCTGGGTCGCATCATTGCCCGCGGCAGCTATGTCATGGCTGGCCTGCTGGTGCTGGGACGCATCGTCGAGTACTTCTGGGTCGGTAGCGAAGGCATGGTTGCCGATATCCAGTACTTTATCGAGACGGTGATGCTCGCAGTTACGCTCATCGTCGTCTCGGTGCCCGAGGGCTTGCCCATGAGCGTGACGCTCTCACTGGCATTGAGCATGCGCAAGATGCTCAAGAACAACAACTTGGTGAGACGTATGCATGCCTGTGAGACGATGGGTGCCGCTACCGTCATCTGTACCGACAAGACGGGTACACTCACCCAGAACAAGATGCAGGTCTATCAGGCTCATTTCTATGGATTAAGCGATAACGGCCAACTCGGGGACGATGAGATGAGCCAAATCATCAAGACGAGCATTGCCTGCAATAGCACAGCTTTTCTCGATGATAGCGATTCGGGAAACGTGGTCGCTCTGGGAAATCCCACCGAGGGCGCGTTGCTCTTGTGGTTGTATGATGCCGGCGTGGACTACATGGCCGTGCGCGACGACAACGACACGGTAGGCCAACTCCCGTTCTCGACGATGACCAAGTTCATGGCGACCATCATCAGCACGCCCGACGGCAAACGCCGTTTGTTGCTCAAGGGAGCCCCAGAAATCGTTATGCGCCTGTGTAACAAGACGGTGGGCGATGTGCCCTTCCAGCAAGTCGTCGATGAACTTACCAACTATCAGACCAAAGCCATGCGCACGTTGGCATTCGCCTATCGTGAACTGGCTGATACCGATAACGCTGATGAATTGCTCAAGGACCTCAAGAGTGGCCAAACGCCTGCGCTGACCTTCCTGGGCATTGTCGCCATCAGTGACCCGGTTCGTCCTGATGTGCCGGCTGCAGTGCAGGATAGCCGCAATGCCGGCGTGAAAGTGAAAATCGTCACGGGTGACACGGGAGCTACCGCACGCGAGATAGGACGCCAAGTGGGCTTGTGGACCAACGACGATCCTGATGACGCCATCATCACCGGTCCCGACTTTGCAGCGCTCGACGACGACGAGGCCGCTAAGCGAGCTGCGGCCATCAAGATCATGGCACGCGCGCGTCCCGACGACAAGGCACGACTCGTGCGCCTGCTCCAGCAGCAGGGCGAGGTCGTGGCCGTCACGGGTGATGGCACCAACGACGCTCCAGCACTCAACGCCGCCCAGGTGGGCCTCTCGATGGGCGATGGTACCGCTGTGGCCAAGGAGGCTAGTGACATCACCATTCTCGACAATTCCTTCGCCAGCATCAACAAGGCGGTCCTGTGGGGACGTTCCTTGTATAGCAACATCCAACGCTTTATCCTGTTCCAGCTGGCCGTTAACGTGTGTGCCTGTCTGGTAGTGGCCATCTGTTCGTTCTTCAGCAAGCAGCCCGCGTTGACCGTGACCCAGATGTTGTGGGTGAACCTCATTATGGACACCTTTGCCGCGCTGGCGTTGGCGTCATTGCCGCCCAACAGCATCTTGATGAGGCATAAGCCCCGTGATTCCAAGGCAAGCATCATCACGTCCAGGATGATGAAGTTTATCCTCGTTAGTGGCGCGTTGTTTGCAGTTTTGATGATTGGGCTCTATTATCACTTTGTGAGCGAGGCCAATGGCGGACGGGTCTTTGTGCGAGGCATTAATCCTAACATCAACCTGTACGAGATGGGCATCTTCTTTAGCGTCTTTGTGTTCTTGCAGTTCTGGAACATGTTGAATGCGAGGTCTTTTGCTACAGGAAAAAGTGCTTTTAACAACATCGAGGACAGTAAGGTCTTCTGGGCCGTGGCGGCAGTCATCTTTGTCGGGCAGATTGTGCTCGTGCAGTACTTCTATCCGTTATTTAATTGTGCACCGCTCGATTTCAAGACCTGGCTGTGGATTATCCTGGGCACATCACCCGTGTTTATCATCGGCCAAATCGTTCAAAAGTTGAGTAGAGCTTGACCCATTGTTGAGTAATGCGAATCACGCTAATTGAGACGAATTATTGAATAACCGTATCATTTAAAAGAACTTTAGTCAAGAGTCGCCAGCCGCACGTCGCGGTCATGGCGACTCACTTTTTGGGCACCTATCAAATAAAACTGTCATCAAGAGCCCCGCAATTCAATCTTTTTTGTAATTTTGTGGTATTAAGAAAATCAAAAGTGTAATGGATATGATAAAAAGAAAAAACTTCAAGTCCCAACATCTTGCCAGGCTGCTGGTGGTGCTGGTTTTCGCCGTGGGCGGTGGAGTGGCACAGGCTGCTCCCAGTCCTCTGGGCCAGAGCGGCACAGTGCAGCAGTCGGTGGTGACGGGACAAGTGCTTGATGAGAACGGCGACCCCGTTATCGGCGCGACAGTGAGTGTCAAGGGCACTCATGTGACTGCTGTCACCGACTACGACGGCCGTTTCTCCATCCGTGCGCCACAGGGCTCGACCCTGACGGTGAGTTATGTGGGCTACGGCACCCGCGATGTGATGGTCAATGGCAGTGACTTGACCGTCAATCTGGAGCAGGATGCCCAGGTGCTCAACGAGGTCGTTGTGACCGCATTGGGCATCAAGAAAGAGGCTAAGTCGTTGTCCTACAACGTACAGCAAGTAAACGGCGACGCTCTGATACAAGTGCGGGATGCCAACTTTGTCAACTCCCTCGCTGGAAAAGTCGCTGGTGTTACCATCAATGCCAGTGCGACTGGAGCGGGTGGCAGTAGCCGTGTCGTTATGCGTGGTGCCAAGTCTATCAACGGCAATAACAACGTGCTCTATGTCGTGGATGGCATTCCCATGCAGAATCTCTCTAGCGAGCAGCCCGAGGGCATCTTTGCCGGAGCTGGTCAGACGGGCGACGCCACGAGCAACATCAATCCCGACGACATCGAGAGCATCAGTGCCCTCACGGGACCCTCGGCAGCAGCCCTCTATGGCGCCAATGCGGCCAACGGTGTCATCATCATCAATACCAAGCGCGGGCGCGCGGGTAGGGTGGATGTGACCTACAACGGCAGTTTCATGTTCTCCAAGCCCTTTGTGCTGCCCCGTTTCCAGAATCAATTTGGCCCCAGCGAGACGGGCAGTTACTTCAGTTGGGGTGAGCGCTTGGCGACGCCCAGCGGTTACCGTCCTGCCGACTTCTTCCAGACGGGCGCCAATATTGCCAACTCGGTGAGCCTGAGTACCGGAACCGAGAAGAACCAGACCTATTTGTCTGTTGCTTCAACCAACGCTCAGGGCATTATCCACAGTAACAATTACGACCGCTATAACCTGAGCGTGCGCAATACCACCAGTTTCCTTGATGACCGCATGACCCTCGACTTGGGCTATATGCTGACCTCTGTCAAGGAGCAGAACATGATCAGCCAGGGCCAGTACCACAATCCGCTGGTGCCTGTCTATCTGTTTCCTGCAGGTGACGATTTCTCCAAGTTGGGCTACTTTGAGCGCTATGACACGGGACGCAATTTCCCCGTGCAGTATTGGCCTTATAACTACGATATCTCGATGGAGAACCCCTATTGGGAGACCGAGCGAGAGCGTTTTATCAACCACAAGGAACGCCACCAGGCGACCGTTTCGCTCAACTGGCGCATCACTCCGTGGCTCGACATCACGGGTCGCGTGAAATATGACAAGAGCAGCGACAAGTTCGAGGAGAAATTTTATGCCTCAACCAACCTGCTCTATGCCTCGCAATATGGCCACTATGGCTTGCGCAACGTGAGCAACCGCCAGCTGTATGCCGAGGCCTTCGCCAAGTTCAACAAGTACCTGGCAGGAGACGTCTGGAATGTTAGTGGTGTCTTTGGTGCCAGTTTTGACCAGCGCGACAATGCCATCGAGGGCTTCAGTGGCCACTTGAAGGGCACTGCCAACAAGTTCACCCTGGCCAATGTCGAGACCACCAACTCGACTTTCAAACCCGTCCAGAGCGGTTACCGCACCCAGTTGCAGAGCGTCTATGCGACAGCCCAGTTGGGCTACCGTAGCATGGCCTATGTGGACTTGACGGCCCGCAACGACTGGTCGAGCAAGCTCGAGAAGAGTTATTTCTACTGGTCGGCTGGCGTGTCGGCCATCTGGACCGATATTGTTCCCGCTATCAAGAATGACCTGTGGCTCAACTACTTAAAGACCCGCGTGGGCTACTCCCAAGTGGGTAACGAACCCAATGAGCCGTTCTTGACCCACGAGACCTACGCCATCAACCCCTCGACAGGTCTTGCCGAGACCTCCACGCGCATGCTCACCAACCTCAAGCCCGAGCGCACCCACTCGTGGGAGGCGGGTATTGACCTGGTCATGTTCCGCAATCGCCTGCGCGTGAATGCGACCTTGTACCAGTCTAGCACGCGCAACCAGTTCTTCTATCCCGCCTTGCCTGCTTCGTCGGGCTACACGAGTGCCGTGGTCAACGGCGGTAGGGTAGATAACAAGGGCGTCGAACTCGTCGCCCGTTACACCCAGCCCATTGGTCCCGTGACGTGGGAAACTTTTGTGACGTGGACGCTCAACCGCAACAAGGTGAAAGAGTTGCTCAAGAATTGGCGCAATCCCATCGACGGCGAGATTTATAACCTTGACGAACTCTACATGGGCGGTACCTCGGGCTACCAGATTCGCTTGACCGAGGGCGGCACCCTGAGCGACGTCTATGTCTCCACCCTCAAGACCGACGAGCATGGCGCTATCTACGTCAATCCCGAGCGCCAGACCGTGGAGGCTAACCCCAATAACAACGCCTATTACATCTATGCCGGTCAGGCTGCTCCGCGTTATAACCTGTCCTGGGGCAATTCGATTTCGTTCAAGGGCATTACCCTGTCGGCCCTGCTGGCCTACCGCAACGGCGGCATCGTGGTCAGTGAGACCCAGGCCATCCTGGACTACTATGGTGCCTCAGAGGCCACCCAGAATGCCCGCAACGACGGTGGCGTGCTCATCAACGGCAAGAAAATCAATGCCCAGGGCTATTATCAGACGGTGGGCAACCCCAATGGCACTGTGGATTCACGCTATGTCTATAGCGCGACCAACCTCAGGCTTGCCGAGTTGAGTATCGGCTACGATGTGCCCATCCATCGTTGGGTCAAGTGGGTGAAGGGCCTGAATGTCGCTTTTGTCGCCCACAACCTGTGCATGCTTTACAACAAGGCCCCCTATGACCCCGAGGCGACCTCCAATACGGGCACTTACTATCAAGGTATCGACTACTTCATGCAACCCAGCCTGAGGTCGATGGGATTTAACGTGAAACTCAAATTCTAATGATTGCTATGAAGACTAGAATCATCATCATAAGTATGCTGGCGGCAGTGTCCGCCGTGCTCCTGTTGGCAACGGGGTGTACCAAGTCGTTTGACGACATCAACACCAACCAGCACGAGCTCACCGACGAGGAATTGGCCAATGACTACCAGAACGTGGGGGCCTTCTTCTCCCAGATGGTCTCGCGCGTGGTGCTCTTTGACGATGGCTCGGGCAACTGCCTCTCGTCTGACTACCAGGTGGCGCAGGGGCTGAGTGCCGATGCCTTCTCGGGCTATGTGGGACTCACGGGCACATGGCGCAATGGTGTCCACAACGGTTCCTATAGTTTTGTCAGTGGCTGGTATGACCAGCTGTTCACTCGCGCCTTCAGCGAGGTGATGCCCGCCTGGCAACGCGTTACCCGTGTGGCCAAGGAGATGAACCAGCCTGCTGTGGCTGCCCTTGCCACGATTGTCAAGGTCGAGTCGCTGCATCGCGTGACCGACATGTACGGCCCGATTCCCTATATCCACTTCGGTAGCGGTTCGCTGGGAACGGCTTATGACCGTCAACAAGAGGTCTATAACCGCTTCTTTGAGGAACTCGACAGTGCCATCGACGTGCTCATGCCACTGGCCGAGGCAGGCGGCAAGTTGTTGCCCGATTATGACAACGTCTATGAAGGTGACATCGCCCGCTGGGTGAAGTTTGCCAACACCCTGCGACTGCGTCTGGCCCTGCGCGTTGTCTATGCCGATCCGGCTCTTGCACAGCGCGAAGCCGAAAAATCGGCAGCCTGTCCCATGGGCTTCATCGAGACGACCGCCGAGCGTGCCCAGTTACAGCATGGCCGACTGACCTATTTCCATCCGAACTACGACATGGCCTACAACTTCAATGCGGGCGAGGTGCGCATGGGAGCATCAATGGATAGCTACATGAACGGCTACAGCGACCCGCGCCTGGCGGCCTACTTCGTCCTTGCCAGCAACGACAACAAGTACCACGGCGTGCGCTTGGGTGTCCATGACATGAACCCCACGCGATATGCGGGCGTATATATCTCCAACCTGAACATCGACCGTGCTACCACGCCCATCGTGTGGATGACGGCTGCCGAAGGCTTCTTCTTGAGGGCCGAGGCCGCCCTGCGTGGCTGGAACATGGGCGGAACACCGCGGGCCTTCTATGAGGCGGGCATTCGAGCCTCGTTCAGCGAGAATGGCGTCAGTGGCGAGGATGACTACTTGAACAACTCCACCTTGAGGCCTACCCGCTATGTTGACCGCACGGGTGGTGGCAATACCGCTAATCCGCTCAGCACCATCACTATTGCGTGGGACGACGAGGCCGACTTTGAGACCAATCTGGAACGTATCATCACCCAGAAGTGGATTGCCATGTACCCCGATGGTTGTGAGGGCTGGGCCGAGTTCCGCCGCACGGGTTATCCCCGCTTGTTCCCTGTCGTGAATAATGACAGCCAGGGACTCATCGACACCGACATCCAGGTGCGTCGCTGCCCCTTCCCGGTGCAGGAGTACAATACCAACCAGGCCGCCGTTCAGGCTGCAGTCCAGCTGCTGGGTAGTGAGGCGCTAAATGGTGGCCAGGACAATGGCGGCACCCGCCTGTGGTGGGACCGTAATGAGTTAATAGGTAAGAGTGAATAGTTAATAGTTAGAAATGATGAAATTGTCAAGATATATGATTGTGATGGCGCTGTTGGCATTGGCTGCTTGCGACACCGAGCCCCAGGCGCTCGACCTCCAGCCGCTCAATCAGTACAGCGACGAGTACTATCAGGCTTTGCGCGACTACAAGGCGAGTGCTCACGAGATATGCTATGTCTATTATGCCGATTGGGCACCCATCGAGGGCGCTAGCGGCTACAAGGATCCCGCCTCGTGGGGCGAACGCATCATCGGCCTGCCCGACAGCATCGACATCGTCAACCTGTGGATGGGTATTCCCACTCCTGAGACCCACCCGATAGCCTATCAGGACATGATTGAGACCCGCGACAAGAAGGGCACGCGTTTTGTCTTTCATGCCGACGCGTCCAACTACAATCACCGCTTTACCCTCGATGGCCGCAACTACGACCTGCAGAATAACCGCAGCGAGGAGGCCATCCGCGCCTATGCCCGATGGGTGTGTGACACGGTCACCAAGACGGGCCTCGATGGCGTCGATTTTGACTACGAGGGGTGGAACAGCCAGCACCTGACATGGGCTATCGAGGAATGTGACAAAATCTTCGGTCCCACGGGTAAATATCCTGAAAAACTGGTCATTGTGGATTACTTCTCGGTATCGCCACCAGCGGCGTGCGATCCCATTGTGGATTATTTCGTCAAGCAGGCCTACAGCCAGCAGGGTGCTGGGGTAGGGGCTATGGGACACCCCGACGAGAAGACCGTCTATTGTGAATCCTTTGGACAGAAGCCCACGGGTGGAGAAATCTTGAACTACGCCGCTTGGGAACCCGAAACGGGGCACAAGGGCGGTTGTGGCGCCTACTATGTGGAGCGCAACTACTACAACACGAGCGATGGCGTCCCCTATGGTGCCATTCGTCGTGCCATTCAGATCATGAACCCTGCTAAAAAATAAGAGTAACAATATAGCTGTTGGCCCAACCCTGCGGGGTTAATGCTAATTAACACGAATTAAACGTTATTTCACTTGATAGAAAATTAATTCGTTAGAATTAGCGAAGTTTGCATTAAAAAAGCTATCAGTGTCAACCGCTTTAATGTTTCAAAAATAAGAGTAACCTATATTTTGAGTTTTTTTGATGATGAAAACGATAAAAAATATAACTGCAATTCTGCTGATGGCCCTGTCGCTGGCAGCTTGCAACAGCGAGGGAGACAAGTTTGACTATGGCAAGGTGGGGCTGCTCATCACTGGCACTGAACAGGTGCCGGTACAGCGGTTCACTGTCGATGAACTTCCATCTACCTATGCTGTGACGGTCAAGGCGACCCGCCGTACGGCATCGGACGTCATCGTGCGTCTTGCCATCGATACCGCCCTGGTGCGCACTTATAATGCCCAGCATGGCACGGCCTTTTATGCCGTTCCCCTGTCCAGTGTTAAACTCGAGAACAACGAGGTGACGATTCGTCAGGGCGAGGCCTTGTCCACGACCGCCCAGGTCAAGGTGGTCAGCACCGACGACTTCATCGAGGGAGCCACCTATGTGATTCCCGTGACCATTCAGCAAGTGATTGGCGATGGCGGTGAAGTTATCGAGAGTTCCAGGACACTTCTCCTGCAGATATCTCGCATCATTTCATTCTACTCGCTGGAGAACAACCAGAACGCGTCGTCTAACTACATTTTCCCCGACGAAAAGATGGTAAACCTCTCTAACTACACCATCGAGTTCAAGGTCTTTTCCTACCGCTTCGGCAAGGTGGGCGACATCAAGCGCGTGCTGGCCATCGAGGGCAAGAACGAGGAGGAAGCCAACATGTTCCGCTTCGGCGAGAACGGTTCGGCGGGTGGCGATATCCTGCAGTGGGTATTGCCTGGTGGCAGATGTTTCTCATCGACCCATTTCAAGACCAATCGCTGGTATCTCATCTCATGCACCTACGATGGCGCTACCTTCAAGATGTATGTCGATGGTGTCGAGGACGCCCAGGCGAGCGGTAGCGGCAAGGTGACGCCATTCCAGCGCTTTGAGTTGGGCATGTCATGGGGCAATTACCGTAATAGCCAGTTCTACCAGGGACGCCTGTGCGAGGTGCGTGTGTGGGACCGTGCCCTCACAGCGAGCGAAATCGCAATGGGCTTTGCGGGAGTCAATGCCCACAGTGAAGGCCTGGTCGCTTACTGGAAGATGAATGAGGGCGAAGGCCACATCTTCCACGATGCTACAGGACACGGCTACGACATGGACTGGACCGACACCTGGCGTGACGACCGCGAGGACGGCGTCCTGGTTCCCCACGACTACAGCCAGTACATCCGCTGGGTCAAGGATGATAACAACAAAGTCGTCCAGTAGCCCTTTTGTCCGCATCCCCCGTAAAGACCGGAAATAATAGCCGAAAAACTAAAAAAATCACTATCTTTGCGGCGTCAATGCAGATTTATAAGTTCAATAGCATATTAAAACCCGTGTTGTGGGGCGGCGACAAACTGCTGGAGTTTAAACGTCTTCCCGCTCAAGATGAGCCCATTGGTGAGAGTTGGGAACTGTCGGCAATACCCGGCCGTGAGTCGGTAGTGGCCGATGGCCCCGACAAGGGAATGACGCTTACCCAACTGGTGCAACGCGATGGCGCTGACCTTGTGGGCAAGGATGTCTATCAACGTTTTGGAGACCAGTTCCCCTTGCTCATCAAGTTCATTGACGCGAAGCGGGACCTCTCCATTCAGGTGCATCCGGGCGACGAGATGGCACGTTGTTGTCACGGCTGTGCAGGCAAGAACGAGATGTGGTACATCCTTCAGGCCGATGATGGTGCCGTCATTCGCACGGGCTTCAGCCGCTCAATCACTGTTGAGGAATTTGACCACCGTCTGGCCGAGGGCACAATACTCGACGTTGTCAACGTCAAGTCTTCGCGACCTGGCGACGTGTTCTATATCCCTGCGGGTCAGATTCACACCATTGGTGCCGGTAACTTGCTGGTCGAGATTCAGCAGCCCAGCGACATTACTTACCGCGTGTGGGACTACAACCGCCGCGATGCCGATGGCAACCTGAGGCAACTTCATGTGCAGGAAGCCCGCGAGGCCCTTGACTTCACGTCTCGTGAGGGACAGGTGCTTGATATGCCCCAGTTGGACAACGGCATGACCCAGCTGGTCAGCTGTGACCACTTCGACGTGCAGTTGCTCGAGGTGGATGGTAGTCACACGATGCAACTTCCTGCTGCTCATTCCTTTGTGGCTATGGTGTGCATCCAGGGCGAAACCACCCTGCGTGTCGAGGGAATGTCTCCCGTGACTCTGCAGCAAGGCGAGACCGCTTTGATTCCCGCTGTGGCCGATAGCATTGAGATGGTTGGTTCGGCCAAATTCCTTATTTGCACCATCCCTGCCATTGAGGACGGTAATAAATGCTCATAAAAAAAACATATATAACGATAGAATATGACTAAAACGACAAAATGGATAATCTGCTCTGTGCTCGCTTTGATGCTTGTACTCACGCTCTGTGCAGTCCCCTACGTCTTCATGGGTGCTCCTGCCGAGGGCGTTATCAAGGTGCGCAAGGGTAGCACCATCGACATGATCAGTGATAGCCTGCAGGCCCAAGTCGATGTGTCATTTGGCAAGCGTGTAGCTACCTTGATGAAACTGATGAATGCCAAGGTTGAGAATCGTGAGGGTGCATTCCGCATCAAGCAGGGCATGTCGCCCTTCACCGCAGCCCGCCGCATCAAGAACGGCATCCAAGACGGAGTGAAATTCACGTTCAACAACGTACGCACCCTCGACGAGTGGATCCAGCGCTGGGGCGAGACCTTCATGGCTGGCCCGGATGAGATGCGCAAGGTACTCAAGGACAGTGCCATGTGTGCCAAGTATGGCAAGACGCCACAGACCATTGCTTGCATGCTGATGCCCGACACCTATGAGTTCTACTGGAATATCACGCCCGAGAAAATGCTCGATCGCATGTTTGATTACTACAACGACTTCTGGACCAGCGAGCGCAAGGCCAAGGCCGAGCGACTGGGGCTCACCCCCGACGAGGTGGCGACTGTCGCTTCGATTGTCGAGGAAGAGACTGTCAAGGCCGACGAGCGCGGCAAGGTGGCTCGCCTCTACCTCAATCGCTACCAGCAGGGCATGCGACTCCAGGCCGACCCGACCGTGAAATTTGCCCTTGGAGATTTCTCCATCAAGCGCATCACGGTACCCATGACCCAGATCAACTCGCCTTACAACACTTACCGTGTCAACGGCTTGCCACCGGGTCCCATCCGTTTGCCTGAGAAATCGACCATCGACGCCGTTCTTGACGCTCCCCAGCACGATTACATCTACATGTGTGCTAAATCGGACTTCAGCGGTTATCACGACTTCACTCGTGACTATGCTGCTCATCTCGACAACGCCCACCGCTACCAGGCTGCCCTCAATTCCCGCGGCATCAAGTAGTTATAGTGTTAATCCGTGCCGTGACCCGGTCACGGCCATTAATAGAATCAAGAATTATGGATAACGAAGAGAAAATTGTCGTCCTCGAGAAATATCCCAATGCCATCGACGCCAATATCGTCAAGGGTGCCCTCGAAGCCAGTGGCATTCCTGCCGGCGTGATTGTTGACAGCACTGCCAACGCCATCTGGATGGCGCCGGTTCGTGTGGTGGTCTTCGAGCGCGACCTGGAATTGGCCAGGAAGGTAATAAGCGAGACCAACGAGTCAGATGCCGAAACTACCGAGGATTGATATACTAAAACCGCTGTTTTTTCGTTATAACTATTGTACAACATATAGAATATAACGACATGACAACCTATTTGCGTCACTTTATATTGCTGGCAGTGGGGGCCGTGGCTTTTTGTGTCATGGCTGATGATAAACCCACTACCACGGCCTATAACTTCCTGAGCGTGCCCGTTTCGAGCCATGTCTATGGCTTGGGTGGGCACAACCTCACCATCATTGACGACGACATCAATCTTGTTGAGCAGAATCCCGCCTTGCTGGGTCCCGAGTTTGACCATCAGGTGGGTATCAACTATATGCGTTACATCGGCGGAACCAATTTTGCTGGCGTTCGTTACGGTCAAGGCGTCAGTGAGCATGGCGCTATTTCCGCTGGCATCCAGTATTTTGGCTACGGCAGTATCCAGGGTGCAGCCATCGATGGCACCAAGACAGGGACTTTCAACGCCAGTGACATCGCCTTCAACCTCACCTACAGCCACGACATCAGTGAGCGCTTTCGTGGTGGTATCACGGTGAAGTACCTCTATTCCAAGTACGAGGCTTACTCTGCAGGGGCTGTCGCAGCCGACTTGGGCGTCAACTACTACGACCCCGATCATGAGTTCTCCGCCTCGCTGGTGGCCAAGAACCTTGGTGGTCAGGTAAAGAAGTTCAACGAATACAAGGATAACCTGCCCTGGGACATCCAGGTGGGTGTGAGCAAGATGCTGGGCATGGCGCCCATTCGTCTTCACTTGACGGCCTATGAACTGACCCGTTGGAATTCGCCCTACTACAAGATTGAGGATGTGAGCAACCCGAACAGCGGCTTTGTCAAGAAAGACTCTTTTGGCAGCAACCTGTTGCGACATCTGGTAATCGCTGCCGATGTCCTTCCCACCGATAACATCTATATTGGAATCGGTTACAACTACCGCGTACGTACCGACATGGCGACCTATAAGCGTGACTTCATGTCGGGATTGTCGATTGGTGCAGGCTTGAAAGTGAGGGCCTTCGGTATTGGTGCCGCCTTTGCGCGTCCCCACACCGGTGCCACCACCTTCATGTTCAACTTGACCACGAGCATCGGCGAGCTGCTCAAGTAGATGATCATCCCCGCATACATCGGGATACGGTTATCAATGAATAGTATCGGTGTATTAATCTTCGTATCTCCTGAAAAAATAGCATAATCAAAATGAGAAAAGCTTTACTGTTGATTGCTCTGTTGGTCATGGCCATTGTTGCCCATGCCCAACGCATTCAAGTTGTTGACATCGATGGCCTGCCCATTGCGGCCGTTTGTGTGACTAACGAAAATGGTGCCCTGGTGGGCTCAACTGATAGCGAAGGTTGGCTTAACGACACCAAGGGCGTGAAGCATCTTTACTTCTCCCATGTGGCATTCAAGCCCGTGGATGTCAATATCGACACGATACCTAGCATGAGTGTTGTCATGCAGGATGAGAACTTTGAGTTGTCCGAGCTGGAAGTCCGTCCCAAGGAACTGCTTTATGTCCAGACCTATTATCGCCTCATCTACGTCTGCGACGAGGGTCCCCTCTACTTCCGTGGAGGTGTTGTGGACAACACTTATGAGTTTGCCAAGCAGAAATTATCTAAAAAGATACGCAGCGTCTCAAAAGGTCAAAACGGCTTACTCCGCTTCCTCCTCAGCACGCTTGTGGGACATTATATCGACAATTGGGCGCGTATCGATACGACAAACAGTTACAAAAAGATCCTCAAGCATGTTGGCAAGGGTAATTTGTTTATTACTGAGGAACCTTCGGGTCGTCGTGTGGTAAGCGATACAATCTCAGTACTGGGCTATATTGACGATGATATGCAGGCAGGTTTGCGCACCACAAACTTCGACACTTGGACTCTTAAAGATCACGTGGAGGCTACCGAGGCAGCGGCCAAGGAAGCCAAGACCGGCAAAAAGAAAAAAGAGAAAAAGGAGAAATACCCTTCTAACCATGGCTACTACGAGGTCTATAAGATCAATGAGAACGGCGAATCACGCATCGATGACCTGGTGATGAAGCAGATCCTTGTTTCGGGTCATTTCGACAGGACAGATCAGGATTACATCATACTGCTAGAGACTTACACCATCGAGCGTGACTATATCGACAAGAAGGAGTTCAAACAGACCCGCAAAGAAAACGAAGTGGAGATGGACATCAACGAATTGCGACGCCTGGAACAGAACCATCACATCCCGCCTCTGGCGCCCAACCTCAAGGCCGCTGTCGATGAACTCTTCAAGAAAGAACTCAATAACTAAAGCCCTGTTGTCATGGACGCTATCTCAACCTTCCTGAAAGAGAATTATGACCTTGTAGTGCTGTTCTTCAGTGTGCTCGGCGTGCTGATAGCGCTCATCACATTGATCTATGAGGTGAAAAAGAAAAAGAAGAAGTAACCGCAGTAGTGGGGTGGGAGAGCATCTGACTGACAGGAAAATCCATGGTTTTGGCTCCATTTTCATGAGCTGAAAATGTGGATGGCCTAGAAATAGCCTTTTTAAATGTGCTGAATTTCAGCATGTTGTACTCTAAAGAATGACCAGTAAATGCTGGCCATTTTTTGTTTTTACGTTATAACTTAGCAAGTGTATAAGTCACAATAAATGATAGGTGAAATACTATCCATCATCACGTAGGGCCTCGCCTTGGCGTGGCCGTTGGGCAACTGATGGTACGCTCACAATCAGCCATTATCGGTTGGCGGAATATTTTGTTTCCTTGAGCCTATTTACTGGCCGCTCATGGCCAACAGCACCAGCACGCCCGGCACATTGTTGGCGGCATGGAATAGCACGCCCCACCAGAAACCCAGATTCACTCGGGCATAGGTGATGGCGCATCCCACCAGGCCAGGGCGCAGGATGGTCACCAGGCAGTAGGGCAACAGCATCCATGTGATCACCGAGAAGGCCTTGAGGTGGATCAAGCCAAACCCGATGGCCGATGCCCACATCACAGGCCGCAGGTATTTTTGCCGCCATCGGTTCCACTGTTCATCGTTCGTGAAGTGCATCACCAGCCAGTACAGTATAGCTCCGGTGATGACTGTGGCAGCCATGACCATCCAATTACTGTAGGCATCAAAAAAATAGGCTGCTATAGTAACGGGTAACAGTCCACACCATAGCGCCACGGCTTGCCGTTTCAGCGACACTCCCAGTCGAAATATGATTTCCTCAGCGATGGGGGCAATCACTAGCAATAACAGGACGCTTTGCCATACGGGTTTATCCATTCGTGTGGATACATCTCCTCCAAACTTTGTGAGTTGAGTGGGGTCTATGCCTTGGCTCATGTAAGCCATTTGGCAAATCAATATGGCTACAATGCCCGCGATAGTTAAGAGGATGAACCAAATGGCAGTCTTTATAATAATCTTCTTCTTGGGCATCGTTGCCCAGTCGTCGGTGCAATTAAGAATAAATTTCATATTCAGGCAATTTATTTGACAAAAACCGTTGGCGTAATAAAAAGGATGATAAAAATCGTTTAAAAGATGTACATGTTGTTGATTTATAGAATTTTATCGACGATGCTATAAACTCAAATTACCAGATACACAACTTGTACGCAAATTTCGTAAATATCCTTGAAGTATGCAAGATATACTCCGAGGATTTGGTGAATCACTTGGGCAATATGTCCAAATGTAGCGTTATCCCTACGTTCAGTTCACTCCTTGCTGCTGGAGAACCTGGGCTACGATAGCGAGAGTTACTCACATGGCCTGAAATCTGGTGTTGTTGTGGAATGTCCAGTAGAAACGGCCACGCCAAGGCGAGGCCCTACGGCCTTCGGTAATATGGATATAAATTACTGTTAATCAGAGAATTAAAATGGTTTTAGAAATGTTTAGTGAACAATAATATTAACTCAAATTCCATTTTCTGCATTCGTTTGAGAAATAATGACTAATTTTGCACCCAATTTTAGTGAAAATATTATAAGATTATGAAGATTAAAGGTTTATTGGCCGTGTTGGCCGTCTTTGCATTAATGAGTGTTCCTGCCCAGGCACAGGACGAAACCCGTCATGAAATTGCCCTCAGCTATGGTGCTCTTTCCAACACAATATGGGTAGATGCTTACAGTAATGTCATTTCTAGCATGTTTGGTGTGAGCTATGATAAGAGTAATTATGTGGGCCCCTTCGGCTTGGAGTACTATTACCACATCACTCCTCTTTTTGGTATAGGTTCAGTTTTCACCTATGCCAGCTTTACGCAGAATGCCATCATGAACGACCACGTCTCGTGGAAGGACAAAAATTCTTATATCTCAATCTTGCCGTCAGTGAAATTTAACTGGCTGCGCCGTGAGCACTGGGGCTTGTATTCCAAGGTAGCTGCCGGTGTGACGCTATCCCATTGCAAAACGGACCATCTGGGCGAAAAACCCAATGAGTCCAATAATGAAGTGATGTTCAACTTCCATGCATCGGCTATCGGTGTTGAAGGCGGCAGCGACCACATTCGCGGCTTTGCCGAACTGGGTATCGGTGAGCAGGGTATTGCCCTTGCTGGTGTACGCTTCAAGTTCTAATGTAGCACACCCCTCCCGTTTGCGATATTAAAAATGGGGCTAGAGAGCAATCTCTAGCCCCATTTTAATTTGTATGAATATTACTGATTGTGAACAGATTATCCAAAGAAAGCGTATTGCTTGAAATTTTAAGTAACAGACTGAAAGGGTAGCAAACAGTCGGCTCACCCCTCCAAGCCATCGCCTGCTTGCTGGCCACGACCTGAAGACGTTTTAATAAAGGCTATGATTGATGGCGAAAGTTCGTTATTTCTCTAACAAAATGTTGACCTTGTTGGCTATTTCTTCGCTTGACGGAAGTAGCGATTTGTAGTGTTCGGGCAACTCACTTGTTAGACTATAAGTAGCCACGCCAATTGGAGACGATGAATGGCGAAGGGCATATTCCACGATTGTCCTGTTTTTCTCCTTACAGATAATGATACCTATGGATGGATTTTCGTGTGGAAGTTTTACTTTGTCATCAAGGACATTAAGATAAAACTCCATTTTGCCCTTATACTCTGGCTTGAACTCTCCAACTTTGAGTTCGATAGCAACCATAGCTTGCATCCTTCTGCTGTAAAGTAACAAATCGATGAAATATTCATGACCGTCAACTTCAAGTCTATATTGATTTCCAATGAATGAAAAATCATGCCCGAACTCCATTAAGAATGAACGGATGTTTTTGACAATCGAGAGCTCAAGTTCTCGTTCGGAGTGCTCTTCTTCAAGCCCGAGAATACTGAAGGTGTAATCATCGCGCAGTGCAAGCATGGCTTGTTCTTTGATGGGTTCAGGAAGCGTTTGTTCATAGTTGCTTTGCCCAAGAAGGTATTTCTCAAAGGCCTTAGCTTCAATCTGATTGAGCAACACATTTTTAGTCCATCCGTAACGTTTGGTTGCGAGAATGTAGAAACGACGCTCTTGTGTGTCCTTACATTTGCTAAGAATGATGAGGTGTTTTGTCCAACTAATTTCTGCGACCAATGGTTGCAGAAATTCATTCGGTTGGTATTCAGCGTAGAAGCGAGCCATGTCCCACATGTTCCTGGCGCTAAACCCCTGTATTCCAGGAAAAGCATCTTGTATGTCACGTGAAAGGTTCTCCACAACCGATTTTCCCCAACCAAGCGTTTTCTGTCTCTCGGTAATCTGCCGTCCCACTTCCCAATAGAGCGAAATCATCTCCTTATTGACCGCACGCATAGCTTCGTATTGCGCACTGCGAATGCGTTTCAAGATGTCATCGCGGAACAGGATATAATCATTACCACTTACCGAGCCATCACTTGCTGTAATATTTGCCATAATCATAATATTTAGATATCACAAAGGTACAAACAAGAACCGAAATTTGAAACATTTTCACGTGACTTCATCGTCGATTTCTGTATTTTTGCGTCTTATATTATGGGACGCCGAATGAGCGTTTTGAGATTATGTTTGATAGCTGTAAACGCAAGAATATTGACAAGGAAATCGAGGCAAACCTTAACGCACTGGTAAGGTTCGCCTACTATCGCGTCAACGACCGCGCCGAGGCCGAGGATATGGTTTATGAAGCGGTGCTGCGCTTGCTAGAGAACAGCAATAAGGTCAATGATGCGAGAAGTTACTTGTTCCGAATCGTTTACAACCTCATTCAGGACAATTACAGGCAAGGCCACCATGTTACTGTTCCCTGTGATGGCATTGACGTGGCCGAGGCTGACGAGAACGACATGCTTGATCAGGAAGAAATCAACCGCATCAATCGCCTGCTTGACGCCTTGCCGCCCAATGAGGCCGAAGTGGTGAGGATGAATGTGGTTGACGAACTCTCGTTTGTAGAGATCAGCCGAATGATAGGTGCTCCACAAACCACTATTAAATCCCGGTTCTACTCGGGGATGAAGAAACTGAAGCAGAAGTATTTCAACGCCAATTAATGTCAATGATGGAAGATTTTCAAGACCTAAGAGATATGTTAAAACCGCGCCGTGAAATCGTGGCGTCGGGCGAACTGCGGGAGCGCATAGGCAAGGCCACCTCGAGGCAAAAACACAAGGTGGTCACCCACGCTCCACGGATCTGGAGAACTGCGGCATGTGCTGCAATCATGGTTGGCATCGTTATGTTGGTTGGAAAGTATTCACCTTCAGGCAATAATGATTGCATCGTCTATGTGGACGGGAAGCAAGTGAGCGATGATGCAGCCCGGAGTATCGCCGAGGCCGATGTGGCCAAGATGGAACAATTCATGCAGGCGGTTGCGGCTCAGCAAGCCGCGGAAGAAGCTAAAGTCAATCAATTCATGCAACATAAAACCATATCAAGATGAAACGACTTCTCATTATCATAACGTGCGTCATGACGGCCGTGGCCCTCTATGCCAACCCGCCCAAGTTGAATGTGGAAAACCTGTTTGACGGTCGCTACAACGATAACAAGAATGTGACCATTACCATCTACAAGAACAATGGCAACTTCTATCGCGGCATGACCATAAAGAATAACCCGGGCATCGTCAAGAAAATAGCCGAGGCTATCACTAAAGATGCGCCCAGAGCTAAGGAATATTCAGATCACCATGATGCAGACGGGCAATATACCGCGCTACAGATTGTCAACAATGGTGAGGTCATCTACATCGGTCTGCAGCGAGATAAACATGGTGGCGCATTCTTCTTTATTCAAGGCAAAGAGAAAGCATTCAAATAGCTGTAACTAACTAATCAATAAACTGTTATGGACGAACTGTTGAAGGCCATCTTATTGATGGCTCTGCTCCCTGTGTCCCTTTTCGGACAGGAAAGCAATAATGAGGCAAGCATTGATTCCATCGCTGACTATTGGGATAAGATGCTCGAACTGAATGAAATAGTAGTGGTCGGACATCGCACTGTGCTCAAGCAAGAGCCCGACCGCATTGTCTATCTCACCAAGAACGACGCGTTCACTAACGGGTTGAACGGTATCGAGGTGCTAGACCGCATTCCGCGCGTTACCGTCGAGGGTGATGCCGTGACCGTAGCCGGCAAGTCGTCGGTACGTTACATCGTTGATGGTCGCCTGCTCGAGATGCCCGACGATGCCATCGCCATGCAGCTGAAAAACCTGCAAGCCTCAGGAATAGAGAAAATTGAAGTACTTACCACGCCACCTGCCAAATATGCCGCTGGAACTAACGTGGCATTCATCAGCATCACAACCCGCAACGAAGCGCTGGGCACTCGTGGCAATGCATGGGGACGAGGTATAGTCAGGGAGGACTTCAGCTACTTGCTTGGCGGCAATCTGTCGCATTCTACTCGGCGGGTTGAACTATCGGTCGATGCCAGTTGGAGTGACACCCGTGGCATCAATGACCTTGAGCGCACTTATACGTTCAGTGACTATGTGAAGGCATCACATCGAAGCACGCATTTCACCAGCCGTTCGTTGGGCGTGAATGGCATTTTCAAGTACAAATTCACCGATTGCCTCAACGCCGGTGCCATTGCCAACTACAGCACATCGCGGCTGAATAGCAAGTTGCGCGATGTGACTAATGACAATGGAGACATACTCAGTTCATACAATGATTCGCCATATCGCCCCAACAATGCGCTCACCTTGACCGCATTTGCCGATTGGAGGCTTGACGACAAGGGGAAGATGTTAAGCCTTACCTACAACTGGTTCAACAAATCAACCAGGTCGTTCTCTGATGTAACCACGACTTGGGATGGCGGTTCATCGCGCTTGACCAATGATGGACATAACAAGTATCGCATCCATTCAGTCAAACTTGATGCCACGCTGCCATTCCAGGCATTCAAGATGGAAACGGGTGCGGCATATACCGCCATCGGTAACAAGACAGCATTGGCTGCCGGGACTTACAACGAGGCGCAATGGATTTTTGACCTGGCGCAAAGTAACGTATTTGATTATGACGAGAACACTGCAGCCGCATACATTAGTGCAGAAAAGAGCTTCAGCAAGTCCTTTTTCGGGAAAATCGGACTTCGTTACGAACATACTGCCGTGAACGGGCTTCAGGCTATCGGCTGCGAGCGCCATAACAACAGTTATAGCTATCTCTTTCCATCGTTAAACTTGAGTTGGAACAGTGAGAGGGTAGGGCGCCTATCGCTGTCCTATTCCATGGGTATCACTCGTCCCAACTTTGCCGACCTCAACCCCTTCCGTTACTATACCACTACCAGCGATTATGTGTCAGGCAACCCTGATTTGAGGCCTAGCATAGCTCATAATGCTGAGCTCAGCTATAGCTTCAAGGGCTTCTATGCTGTACTTTATAATTCCTACAACCGCAATTCCATTGGCTACGTGACCCGTTTCGATGGCGATGGCTCGCAATACACGGTTCCAGAAAATTGCATCGACAACAACAAAGTTGGGCTATATGCATCCTGCTACCGCTCGTTTTTCGACTGGTGGAACGTGAACCTGGGAGGCGAGGTGTTCAATACCTATGCCAAATCGAAGATTGCCGATTTCAGAGAGCATGACGACAATAGTTGGAGCGGAAAACTGGAACTCAACACTTCGTGGATGCTCAATCGTCCACGGACGCTCATTTTCAACGTGCGCTTCAGCCATTACTTCCCCTATCACGAGCGAATGACAAGATATGACGCGATGTCACTGATTGGCTTCGAATTGCGGTATATGCTCCTTGACAACCGCTTGTCACTAGTCGCAGCCGTGAGCGACCCATTCGGCTGGAACATCACTAAGTCAACGGCATTATACAACGACTACAGCGTCGTTACCCGTAACAACATTCACTCCCATGCCGTCTCTTTGAGGGTTTCCTATTCCTTCGGCAGGAACAAGGTGGGCAGCGTCTATCGCGACACCAAAGAACGAGAATCCACCCGCTCCAATTAAGCCTCACATTTCTTAATTCCTGCTTCTTTTCCCAAGCGCGACTCATCCCATCCCACGAGCCGCGCTTGTGTTTTGGGGGACGGGGATTAGCGGGGGAGAGCGCGAGATGCGGGAGTGGGGATTAGCGGGGGAGGAAGCGAGATGCGGGAGTGGGGATTAGCGGGGGAGGAAGCGATAAGCGGGGGTAGGGATTAGCGGGGGAGAGCGCGAGATTCGGGAGTGGGGATTAGCGGGGGAGGAAGCGAGCAGCGGGAGTGGGGATTAGAACGTGAGTGCGCGAGCAGCGGGGCGACAAGATTGGCTGCGCCCATCTTGTGCGCTCCCGCGGGGCCGCTGCCTTTGAACAACCGATTGCTGCGCAATCTTTTGGTTATTTTGTTATAGGGGTGCGCTCGAGTAAACTCGGCGACACCCCTATAACAAAACAACCAACCGCTGTTGCGGTCGGTTGTTCAAAGGCGGAGAGGACAAGATTCGAACTTGCGGTAGAGTTACCCCTACGGCAGTTTAGCAAACTGCTGGTTTCAGCCACTCACCCACCTCTCCGGAAGCTAGCTGAAAGTATTTTCATTAGCGAGTGCAAAGGTACTGCTTTTTTTTATTCCTGCAAGCGTTTTTGCCGAAATTTTTCAAAAAATATCTTGCTGCGGTCTGCAAGTACCTTTTTTCTTGCCTTTTAGATGTCTCTATTACAAAATTTTGTATCTTTGCAGTTCGTTAAGGACGGGCGACATTACCCGAACCATCAATTAATAGTCAATCATCATGGCAGATATCACTATAGCGGGCGTGATGCGCGCTGGGGCGTATTCGCCCAATCATATCGGTAATGACACGGCCATCTTCAATCTGGTGGCCGAGCAACTGCGCAAGCGTGGTTGCCAAGTCAATGTTTACAGCGAGGAACAATTCAACAAGCAGGAGATTGAGGAGCCTGTTGTGCTGGCCATGTGCCGTGAGCGCGAGAGCATCGCTAAGCTGCAGCGCCTCGAGGACGAGGGCAAGCTGGTCATCAATTCGGGTTACGGTATCGAGAACTGTACACGCGAGCGCATGACGCGCATCCTGCTGGGCAACGGCATTCCTTATCCCGAGAGCCTTATCGTCAACACCAATGAGAACATCAAGGGGCAGTTGAAGAAGGCTGGTTTCAAGTCTTGCTGGATCAAGCGTGGCGACTTCCATGCCATGCACAAGGAGGACGTGAGCTATGTGCGTCACCCCGAGGAGGCTCAGGAGGTGCTGCAGGAGTATTTCTATCGTGGCATCACGCGTGCCGTGATTAACGTCCATCTGGTGGGCGACTTGGTGAAGTTCTACGGCGTCAAGGGCTCGCAGTTCTTCTACTGGTTCTACCCCTTTGACGAGGGCCACAGCAAGTATGGCTGGGAAGAGGTGAACGGCCACAGCCAGGGCATCGATATCGACCTCAAGGACTTGAAGGACATCTGCTCGCGTGCTGCCGATGAGTTGAACGTGGTCATCTATGGCGGCGACTGCATTGTCGATCCCGATGGCACCATTCGCATCATCGACTTTAACGACTGGCCCAGCTTTGCTCCGTGCCGCAACGAGTCGGCCCCCCACATCGCTAAGGCGGTTCTCGCGCAGGCCAAGGCTCATCTGGGACTGTAAAACAGATCATTTATAGACACACCACACATTTTTAAGGATTCATGACATTAAAAGAGGAATATCAGGCATCACTCAAGTCGTCGGACACCGAGGAGTGGTTTGACCTGCACTTTCACCGCCCGTTGGGTTTCTTGTGGGCGAAGTTTTTCGCTAAGCTGGGCGTGAGCCCCAATGCGATTACCGTGGCCAGCATCTTTATGGGCGTTGCTGGTGGCATTCTGCTGTATTTCGGAGAGAGAGAACTTGCTTGGCTCAACTGGATTGGCATGCTGCTGATAACGTGGGCCGATACCTTTGACAGCGCTGATGGTCAGTTGGCTCGCCTCACCCAGCAGTATTCCCGCATGGGACGCATCTTGGACGGCGTGAGCGGTGACTTCTGGTTCGCAGCCATCAGTTTTGCGCTGGTGTTCAGGGAACTGGACTTTGGCGATAGTCTGCTGGGAAACTACTTTTCGAGTCACGAGTGGCAGATTTGGGCACTAGGCATTGCATCGGGTATTAGCCATGCCTTGCAGGCCGCGATGGCCGATTATTACCGTCAGTTTCACCTCTTCTTCCTCAAGGGTCAGCAGGGTAGTGAACTGGACAGCACAAGCAAACTCAGGGAGCAGTATAATCAGCTGGAATGGGGCGCTTTCTGGCGCAAGGTGCCCATGTTCTTCTATCTGGGTTATACCCGCAATCAAGAGCGCATGACCCCTAACATGCAGCGCTTGCGCGCGGCTCTCACCGAGCGCTATGGCGAGGATGGCGTGCCCTCACAGGATTTCCGTGACTACTTCCGTTCGCTCAGCTTGCCGCTGATGAAATATACCAATATCCTCACCTTTAACACGCGCATCATCGCCTGCTTCATCGCAGTGTTGATTGACATGCCGTGGCTTTACTTCGCCTTTGAGATCGTGGTGCTCAACATTCTGTTGATTTACATGATCTGCCGTCATGAGCACATCTGCAAAAAGGCGCTTCAGTACTTAAAATCGCATTAATCTCTCAATTATTAATCTTCTATACATGATGAAAAAGAAACTGAATCTATTCGGCTTGATGCTCGCTGTACTGGTGGGAATGCAAGCAACCGCCTCTATTCCCACTGGCTACTATACCAGCGCGCAGGGCAAGAGCGACAGAGCGTTGAAAACGGCGCTGCACAGCATTATCAAGGGACACACCAAGCGCTCCTATAATAACCTGTGGACTGATTTTAAAAAGACAGACTGTAACGGTAATATAATTATCGACCGCTACTCAACCACCCAGTACACCTATGGCACCGACCAGTGTGGCACTTACAGCGGAGTGGGGGATTGCTACAACCGCGAACATTCGATTCCCAATAGCTGGTGGGGTGGTTCGTCTTCGGACACTGCTTATACCGATTTGCACCACCTGATCCCTACTGACGGATGGGTTAACAGCGAGCGTGGCAACTATCCGTTCGGCGACTGTGCTAATGGTACACCCAAGGGTACAGGTAAACGTGGCTCTTGCACGTTTAGCGGTTATAGTGGTACAGTGTTTGAAGTGGCTGATGAGTATAAGGGCGACTTTGCTCGCATGTATTTCTATTTCGCAACACGCTACATGATGCGCATGAGCTCTTATACGTCAGAATATGGTAATGATGTATTTACCTCCAGCTCTTATTTGGGTCTCACCACCTGGGCCATTAACCAGTTGCTGGAATGGCACCGCAACGACCCCGTGAGCACGCTGGAAACGACCCGCAACGACGCTGTTTATAGCATCCAGCACAATCGCAACCCCTTTGTTGACTATCCCGAACTTGTTGAATACATATGGGGCAACAAGAAGGGCAACACGTGGACTCCTGGCGGTGGAACTCCCACTCCAACCTTGACGTCACCGACCAACGGCTCGACTGTGAACGTGGGTACCAACACGGGTAGTGGTGTGTCAAAATCGATTACCGTTAAGGGCTCTAACCTGACATCGGCCTTGACCGTGAGCGTTAGCGGTTCAGGCTTCTCGGTGACCCCGACAAGCATTTCGGCAACCAATGCCAACAATGGTACAACCGTTACCGTTACCTATAATGGCACTGCAACCAGTGCTACAGGCACGTTGACTATTACCAGTTCAGAGCTGAGCACTACTACGGTTAACCTGACTGCCAGCTACAACTCGGGCGGCGGCGTTGAACCCGGCGAAGAGATTATCGAGACCTGGGAAGGCTGTAATGGCTATGATAATTATTCAAACAAGGCAGTGCAAGGCAAGGCCTTCTCATGGTACTTCTCAAATGCTGGCATTTTTGCCCAAAGTAATGATCACTGGAATGGCGCAATTGGATGTCGTTTTGGCAAGAATGCTGATTCTTATATTCAGATGACAGAGGATGTTGCAAATGGGGCATGCAATATTACTTTCTATGCCGCTAATTATAGCAGTGACACAGCTCCGACCATTCAAGTGCAATATAGCACCAATGGCGGCAGCACCTGGACGACCGTGGCAACATGTTCTCCCAATACGACTTGGAAGCAGTACAGCTACGACCTGAATGTGACCGGTAATGTGCGTTTCAAATTCTTGCAAACCGCTGGCGCTCGTCTCAATATCGACGATATCGCTATCACGACCATCAATAGCACACCTCAGCCCGAACCCACGGTTTCCATTACACCTGTTGGCCAGATGGTGGCTGAGCAGGGTGGCGAGTCGAGCATTGTTAGCGCTACTGTGACTGCAGATAATAATACTGAGAATATCACCCTGACAGTGTCTGGCAATTTCCAGATCAGCTTGAACAGAACCTCATGGAGTAATACGCTGACGCTTGACCCGACAGGAGAGGTCTTCTATGTGCGTCTGGCCAATACCAGCACAGCAGGCGATTATGAGGGAACACTGACGGCCTCGACAAGCCGCGTTAGTGCTCATGCAGACGTTGAAGGCACAGTGAATCCCAAAACGGTGAAACCAGGTGATGTGAATATGGATGGTACAGTCAGCATTGCTGATGTTTCAACTCTTATCGACTATCTGCTCTCGGGCAATGTTGACCCATTCGATGAGTTGGCGGCAGATGTGAATCTTGATACTGAAATCACTATTGCCGATGTGTCTTCGCTGATCGACATGCTGTTGCAGGGAACGGCCGCAGCGCTGTCCAACAGTTGGGATGCAGTACCTGTCGAGGGTGGCATCCTCTGCGAGAATTATTCAGGCGAAATGCTTGAGATTTACGACATGGAAGGCGAATGCCGCGCTGTGGTTATGACACGTGGCGAAAGCAATGTTGAGTTGCCTGATGGCATCTATCTCGTCACTAGCGAAACGGCTTCGCGCAAAGTCGTCGTGAAGTAACGTCATAGATTAACACCATAATAAGAGCAGCAAGGTTCGACGGGACCTTGCTGCTCTTATTATAATGTAATATATCGCTACTTTATCGTCCGATGCAGTGGTACTCAAACCCTGCCTGATGCAATTCCTCGCTATCCAAGATGTTGCGACCATCCAGGATGAGGTGTCCCCGCATTTTGTGCAACAATGTATCCACATTGGGCATGCGAAATTCCTTCCACTCGGTGACGAGCATCAGGGCATCGCAACCCTCGGCAGCATCATACATGTCTGTGGCGTAGGTTACAGTTTCACCGATGCGACGACGGCACTCGTCCATAGCGACGGGATCATATACCCTGACACGAGCGCCTGACTTGATCAGCAGGTCAATCAGCACGAGCGAAGGGGCTTCGCGCATGTCGTCAGTCTCAGGCTTGAAGGATAGCCCCCACAGGCCGACGGTTTTGCCGCTCAATTGTGACTCATCGCCATAATAGTTGACGAGTTTGCGATACAAGACCAGTTTCTGGTCCGCATTGACGTCTTCGACAGCCTGCAGCACGCGCATGGCATAGCCGTTGTCGGCAGCAGTCTTGATGAGTGCTTTGACATCCTTGGGGAAACATGATCCTCCATAGCCACAACCGGCATAAAGGAATTTCTTGCCAATGCGTGTGTCGCTGCCGATGCCCTTGCGTACCATGTTCACATCAGCACCAACCAACTCGCACAGGTTGGCAATGTCGTTCATGAAACTGATGCGGGTTGCCAGCATTGAGTTTGCCGCATATTTTATCATTTCGGCCGACGGAATGTCGGTGAAAATGAGTCGGTCGCTAACAATCATGAAGGGTTTGTATAGGCGTGCCATAAGTTTGCGTGCACGTTCACTCTCGACGCCGACAACAACGCGGTCAGGGCTCATAAAGTCCTTCACAGCGTTGCCCTCCTTGAGGAACTCGGGATTGCTGGCGACATCAAACTCTACATCCACTCCGCGCTGTTCAAGTTCCTGTTGGATGACGTCTTTGACCTTACGGGCGGTGCCCACGGGCACCGTGCTCTTGGTGACAACCACAACATAATGATTCAAGTGGCGGCCAATGGTTTTGGCAACTTCCAGGACATACTTCAAGTCGGCGCTGCCATCTTCATCGGGCGGAGTCCCAACGGCGCTGAAGACGATGTCAACCTCGTTGAGTACGTCCTCTAGCCGGGTGGTGAATTTCAATCGTCCGGATTTGGTGTTTTTGCGCACGAGAGTCTCGAGTCCAGGCTCATAGATGGGTATGATGCCCTGCTTGAGAGATTCTATCTTCTCTTTATCAACGTCTACACATGTCACATGGACACCCATTTCGCTGAAACAGGTGCCCGTGACTAGTCCGACGTATCCGGTTCCTACAACCGCGATTTTCATACGTCTGTATTGATTATTATTTTAGCCTTGAATCGGCTTCTCGCGATCCTTGGGGGTGTCATCAACATAGTAGCCTCCGCTATCGCCACCGTAGCCATAACCGTAGCCGTAGCCGTAGCCATAACCGTAACCCTTACCATAACCGTAAGCGTAAGAGTAGTTGTAGCGGGTCTTGCTCACCTTGATATCGTTGATGAGGATCGTCAGGTTGTTGATCTTGTGCTCCTGTGCCAGGCGTTCCAGCTCATACATGTAGGTCTGCTCAACCCTGCCGTCACGAACGACATAGATTGTCAGGTCAACAAAGCGGTTTACTACCGCAGCATCGGCAATCAGGTTATAGGGCACGGTATCGAGGATGACGAAGTCATAATGTTTCTTCAATTCCTCAACCATCTTGGCCATGTTGTCGCTCAACAGCAAGGCAGTGGGGTTGGGAGGAATAGCGCCAACGCTGATGATGTCAAAGCCCTCATGGAGCGCGCCACGGTGAATGACATTGTCCAAATTGGGTTCCTTGCCCGATAGATAGGCTGATGCACCCTTACCGTCCTGTACACCAACGTACTCTGAGAATTTACCTTTACGCAAGTCAAGGTCGACTACGATCACCTTCTTGTTGACAAAGGTGTAAGACAACGCCAGGTTCACTGCCACGAAACTCTTACCTTCACCAGACATGGTTGAGGTAAACTGAATCACAGTGCCTTCACCTTCGGGCTTATTCTGGTTGGTGACGAAGTCAAGGTTGTTTCTCACGATGCGGAACGCCTCGTTCATGCGGTCGTTAGAGGTCTCGTTAACAACAATCTCACCAGTGATGTTGCTCTTCTTGGCAGGCAACTCACCGAGAATGGGAATGTCACAAACCTCCTCGATCTCACGACGGGTATGAATGGTCTTGTCGAGTGAGAAGTACCAGAATACAGCGTAGAGGATAAACGCAGGAATCAGCAGGCCGACAACCATACCGGTGAGCACAATACGTGTCAGCGGGGCGGTAACAGGCGTCGGGTTGGGGATTGCAGGCTCCATTACCTTTGCGTTCGGCTCGGTGATAACCATCTGCAAGGCGTTCTCTTCACGCTTGTTAAGCAGATAAAGATACAACTGCTCTTTAATTTTTTGTTGACGCGTAACCTCAGTAATGGCCTTCTCGTGTGACGGGTTGGCCGTCATGCTGCTTTGGGCTTGGCTCTGCATGCGTTGGGCCTGGCCCTGCTTGGTGCGAAGGCTACTGATGTAGTTGTCCAAACTAGCGAGAATCGTCTTCTTCTGTGATGCCAATGCGCTAGTTAGTTCTTTCATCACAGGGTTCTCTGCACTAGATGTGGCCGATATCTTCTGATAGTCCTGCATGGCCTCATTATACTGATTAATTTGGGAAGAGATACCTGAGTTGTTCATTCCAGTGTTTACTGGGATGAGGTCACCAGGTCCCATGCCAGCAATAAAGTTGCGAATTTGGGATGCAAGGTTAATTTCGAGGTTCAGGTCGGCAGTGTTGTTGAGTTGCTGCATGGCGTTAGACGAATTACCAAGCATCATTGAGTTTGCTGAACTTGCAGTAAGTACGGCAACCTCATTGTCCACACCGCTCAGATCCTTAGACAGGTCTGCTACACGCTCGGCGATAAAGGCCTCGGTATTGCGGGCAACCTGGTTCATGTCATTGATACCCTCTTGGTTATAGGCAACCACAAGCGCATTCAAGATATCTGCACACATCTCGGGATTTTGGCCTCTGATAGCGAGGTTCAATACGTCACTGTGCTGGTCTGCAAGTTCAACATTGAGTGAGGATGCCAATGACCTGGCCATAGCTGTTGGGTTGAGTACTTGCACCATGACATTGTAGTCAATGTAACGATCGTTGAATTCCTTGGTCTTGGTGATAGCAACGGGACCGTAGTCGGTGTTCACCTTGTTGCCAAAGTGTGCTTTCTTCCACTGACCTTCATTAACCTTAAACTCATATTCCTCACTGCTCTTAGGGACAATTGTGATGACGTAGCCACTGGTGACTTCCCTCAAAGGGGTCACTTGAACTGGTGTATTCTTGTAGATGTTCACATCACGTAGGAACATGTGACCAAAGTACTGAACATTAAGTCCCAGAGAATTTACCACAATTTCCATAACACGTGAGGACCTCAGTTTGAAGGGCTCGTTGGGAATGTAGTTCACGGTGTTCAGACCCAGGTCGCTGAATGTCATTGAGGGCGTACCCTGGGCACTATCCTTCGACCTGACAAGGATTGATGATTTTGCCATGTAATATTGCGGCTGTGATTTGCCGTACAGGTAGGCAATACTTCCACACACAATCATGGAAAGCACAAACCAGTACCAGTTATAGGCACAGGCCATGAACAGTCTGTCCCACTTAATACCACTGCGCAAACGTTTTTTCTTTTTCTCCTCAGCCGCCAATTTAGCAGCCAAATCTTCTTGAACTATTTGTTGCATGATAAACTAATTTTGTTCTAGTATTACAGTTTGAATTGCTCTCGACGGTCTCGATAGTTGCCGTCACTGCATAATTTGCTGCAAATTTAATGTAATTCAGTTGAACTGACAAACGAAACAATGATTAAAAAAACATAACGTAAATAAAAGCAAGTGGTACTGACAAAAATAGGGGCCGATGCCAGTGACATCAGCCCCTACTCATGAGTTCTTAATTATCCTATTGGAGGATTAATCGATTTCCTCGTCGGCCTCGTAACCGCCCATCTCGCGGATGGCGTTCTTGAGCATTACATACTGCTGGAACAGGTGGTTAACGGGGATCTCGTCCTTGGTGTAGTCGTGCATCGGGCTCTTGAGGAAGAAGCTCAGGAAGCGCTGCGTGCCATAACGGCCGGCGCGGTGAGCGAGGTCCATGAGCAAGCACAGGTCGAGGCACAAGGGAGCTGCCAGGATCGAGTCGCGGCACAGGAAGTTGATCTTGATCTGCATGGGGTAGCCCATCCAGCCGAAGATGTCGATATTGTCCCAACCCTCCTTATTGTCGTTGCGGGGAGGATAGTAGTTGATACGTACCTTGTGGTAGTAGTTGCTGTACAGGTCGGGCTGATCGTCGGCAACGAGAATCGACTCGAGCGTTGAGAGCTTGCTGA
Source organism: uncultured Bacteroidales bacterium (assembly GCA_902774055.1). Taxonomy (GTDB): domain Bacteria; phylum Bacteroidota; class Bacteroidia; order Bacteroidales; family Muribaculaceae; genus Sodaliphilus. Next base: position 68,567 of record CACYGX010000003.1, on the reverse strand, counting down.
CCTCCTTGGTGCGGAAGTTGGCGGGCTCATCGAGTACGAGACCGTCGCGGTTACCCAGGATGTTGGTCGAGAACCAACCGTTCAGACCCAGCATGCGGGTACCGATGATGGGAGCGAAACCGCTCTTCACCAGGGTCTGGCCAGTCTTGAAGTCCTTACCTGCGATGGGCACATGGGTCTTTTCAGAGAGTTCCCACATGGCGGGGATGTCAACGGTGGTGTTGGGAGCACCCATGATGAAGGGGCAATCCTCCATCAGCGCTGCATAAGCATAGCACATCGAGGGAGCAACCTTGTCAACAACGTTGTCCTTCATGGCCTGCTCCAGGGCTGCGATGGTTCCGTGATACTTCATGTCGGGCTCGACATAGATCTCGGTCGATGCGGCCCACAGCACAACCACGCGGTCAACACCAGTCTCCTTCTTGAAGTTGCGGATGTCCTCACGCACTTGCTCGGTCATGTCCCAGCGGTCCTTGCACTGCTTCACGTTGTCACCGTCGAGGCGCTTTGCATAATTCTTGTCAAAGGCAGCCTTCATGGGCTTGATCTTCAACAGTTCGTCCTTAACCGGCTCAATGTCCTTCTCCTTCAATACCTCGGCATTGATGGCGCTCTCATATGCGTTAGCGGGGAATACGTCCCAAGCTGCAAACACGAGGTCATCGAGGGTGGGCATGGAAACGATATCCTTATAATGTAAATACTTCTTGTTCTCGCCTTTTCCTACGCGAATCTTGTCATACTGTGTCATGCTGCCGACGGGCTTTGCAAGACCCTTGCGAGCCATCATCACGCCAGTCATGAACGTGGTGCTCACGGCACCCAATCCTACTACCATAATACCTAACTTGCCGGTAGCGGGCTTAACGATTTCTTTTGCCATAATCTTTTATTACAGTTAATGTTAACGTTTTGTTCTTTTTTACTGTTTTGCAGCTGTTTGGCTGCAAGTTTCGTACGCTTGATATGAGTATCGTGCGAAAAAACGGCGCTAAATTACACCCTTTTTTTGAATTGAGAAACTAAATGTATTGTAAAAATGCTTTAAAAAATATAATATTTAGCCCAAATTAATAAAAAATATTAAATACGCTATGTTTTGACTTCTTATATGTTAACAAAAATTAATGACACCTTGGCCTTGAATGTTGATTTTTGCCTAATTTATTTGCCATTTTAGCCGAATAGTGGCCTTGATAACATATTTTCACATTTCTAGTGAAACTTCGTTAACTGGCGAGGAACTCTTCGGCTGTCGCGATGTCGTCGGCATGGTCAACATCTACGATCTTGTCGATGCTGTAGGCCTGCAGGTTGAAGCCTGCCTCGACAAGAGCTCGCTGGAAGTTGCGCATGCGGCTGATGCCTTGCTCGATACACTGGTCAAGGACCGTAAACGCCTTATCGGTCATCGCATACACGCCGCCGGACACATACGTGGCACCATCCCATGGCTTGTCGCGGAAGGCGGTGATGTTCATTTCGTCGTCCACATCAACCCAGAGCGGCTTCTCGTCATCGACAAAGGGCGTCACAGCCCACATGCCGTCATGCTCATCGTCAGCCTCAAAGGCTTCGATATAACCCTTGAAATCCTGCTCACGGAAAATAGTGTCAACCGTTGTCAGGCAAAATTTCCCTTGAGGAATGGCGCGACTCAGGTGCCACAGGCTGTGCATGGAGCTTGGCGTGGTCTTGACGACGAGGTTCAGCGGCACAGGCAGTTCCAGGTTCTCGAGGTAGTTCCTCACCTCTGTCATGTGCTCGTTGACAATGATGCTGATGCTCTCGGCATTACACCTGAGCATGATGTTGATCAACCGCCCAATCATGGGCTCGCCTTGCAATTCAACCAATGGCTTGGGTTTTGCAACGCCTTCTTGGGCCAGTCTGGAGCCCTCGCCTGCAGCTATGATGGCATAGTTCATGATGTCTTAACTCTAAAAATGTAATACTAAAGTTTTTCTAACCAATCGGTCACTTGTGTGACATTGGTGATGGTGTGAGGGTGGGTTTGTGCGTCCTCCTCTTGGGTCCAGCCTTTGCCCTTGAGCCACAACACCTGGCAACCCAGTTGTTCGGCAGGCTCAATGTCCTTGCGCAGGCTGTCGCCCACAACGAGTACGTCTTGAGCGTTAAGTTCCAGCGCGTCAACTCCCAGGCGGAATAGGGTGGGGTTGGGCTTACGGATGCCCACGACAGCACTCTCGATAATTCCCTTGAACAGGTGTCGGATGCCATAGGCCCGCAGCACCTCGTCGATGTTGCCATAGAAATTGCTCACAAGCATCATCGGGTAGCGCTGGTGTAGCGTTTCCAGCATGGGCATCGCTTCGTTGATGCAATTTCGTGCAGCGTTGTCGCAGTATGCGGCAATCTCCTTCACCCATCGGTCGCGTGTAGCGTTGTCGGGCTGATCGGGCAGGAAGCTGATTTCTAACGCCACCTTTTTAATCAGCAGGGTGTGGAAGTCGTCTTGAGGCAAGATGATGCGCTCACGCGCCAGGGCGCGCTCACCCTCGACATAGGCTGTGCGGAAGGTTTCCTTGTCAATGGGCACACCAGCCTGCTGGTACCCTTGCCACAACACTTCGCTCCAGTGGACCCCACGACTGTCGAGTGTGCCACCGTAATCAAAGATGATGCCTTTTATCATAATGATGGTAGAATGTCTAAAAGTGAACAGGTTTACTCGCCCTTAGTGAGGTCGAGTTTCACGTTGTCGCGTCCACGGTCCTGGAAGAGCTTGGGCAGCGGGTTCTGCCTCGCCTCGTCATAGCGGATGCGGTTGCGGTACACGTCAATGGCAGTGTAGATGGCATGGCGCATCGATGACTCGTTGGCGATACCCTGTCCGGCGATGTCATAGCCCGTTCCATGGTCGGGGCTCGTGCGCACGATGGGCAAGCCGGCCGTAAAGTTCACGCCCTCGTCCATGGCAATCGTCTTGAACGGTGCCAGACCTTGGTCGTGATACATGGCCAGTACCGCGTCAAAACGGCGATAATGGCGGGCGCCGAAGAAACCGTCGGCGGCATAGGGGCCGAAGCATTGCACGCCATCCTCTTCGAGGGATTGCTGCATGGCAGGGATAATGATGTCATGCTCCTCGGTACCCAGAATGCCATTCTCTCCGGCATGAGGATTGAGTGACAGCACTGCGATGCGGGGACCATCGATGTTGAAGTCGCGTTTCAATGAGGTGTTGAGCAAGTGGAGTTTCTCCTTGATGCCCTCGATCGTGAGCGCTGAGGGTATCTGGCTCAGCGGCAGATGAATCGTTGCCAGCGCGATGCGCAGGTTTTCGGTGCACATGATCATCAGGGCCTTGGCTCCCTCGCCAGTTGCACTTTCCAGGTACTCGGTGTGTCCTGGGAATTGGAATTGCTCACTCTGGATGTTCTCCTTGCTGATGGGGGCGGTCACCAGCACGTCAATCAAGCCTGCCTTGAGGTCACGCACAGCGGCTTCAAGGGCCATGAAGGACGCTAGTCCTGCCTGCTTGCTGGGTTGACCCAGCTCGACCTTGATTTCCTGGTCGATGCATTCCACCAGGTTGGGCACATTATCTTTTATGTTATCGGCATTCTTGGTGTGATTGATTTGAAAACCGGACAAGTTGCAGGCGTTTCTGTGATAGCTGACGACTTTGCTCGATCCGTACATGACGGGGATGCACATGTCCAGCATCTCAGGCACGCTGACGGCCTTCAGGGCCACCTCGATACCGATGCCGTTAGTGTCACCCAGGGTGATTCCCACCTTTAATTTCTTATTCTGTTGACTCATGATAAGTTCTAATTTCTAAGTATAAAATCAAACCGCAAAATTACAATTAATTTTATTTCTATGCAAATACACTGCCGTTTTGCCTGATTTTTACCCGATTATGATTTTGTTTAGAAATATTTTTATATTTTTGCAACCAGTTTCTATTGTTGTTGTTACTGACGACGTGATTATTGTGCATTAGTTGTAATTTTAAAAACTAGAATACTATGGTTAAACGTTTTTGCCAGGCGTGCGCGCTCATGGCCTTATTTATGTTAGTCCCTGTTACGGGTCTGGCTCAGTTTGTGCGTACGTCCTATTTCATGGATGGGGCGCAGTACCGTTTGCAGCTCAACCCCGCTCTGGCTCCCGAGCGCGGTTATGTCAATTTGCCGGGTATTGGTCAGGTCAATGCCTCCTATTATTCCAACACATTGGGTTTGGATGATGCCATTGACGTTATCAAGAATGCCGAGGACGCTGACTACTTCACGAGTAACAAGTTCTACGACAAACTCAAGGATATGAACCGCATGACACTCAATGCGGGGACAGACCTGATAGGTGTCGGTTTTTGGCATGGAAAAGAGTTTATGTCGGTGAATGTCAGTGTAAAGGCTGATGGTAACTTGAGAGCCCCCCTCGAGATGTTCACGTTCATGCGCGACATGAAGGGTGTTAACGCCAACGACTACGGCAATTATAACCGCTCGATCAAGGATGGCGAACTCAGTCTCAATACCTATGCCGAGGTCGGCTTTAGTTACACACGTATCATCAATGAGCATGTGACTCTTGGCGGCCGTGTAAAGGGCTTACTGGGCTTGGGCAATATGAACTTGAAGTTGCATCAGGTTGACGTCCAGACCAATTTGGTGGGCCTCGACCCCCATCTTGACTGGACAACTGCCGACCCATTGACGCTGGCCCGAGCAGAGGGTACGGCATCGGTCGATGTGGTCGCTGAACTCGAGAGTTCGATGCATGGCTTGAATTACATTGTTAATAACAAAGGTTACATCGACGACATCGAATTCAAGGCTGGCAAGATGGGTGTTTCTGGCTTCGGTGCTGGACTGGATTTCGGTATCGAGTACAATGTGACCAAAGACATCTCCCTGTCGGCTGCTATCAATGACTTGGGCTTTATCAAGTGGTCCAAAGGTAATACCATCATTGCCCATGCCAATACCGATGACTTGGACTATGACAGTGATAATCCTGGCGATATGGAGCGTTTTGCTGATGTCATCGCGACAGGAAAACTGCTCAACTGGGACATGCTGCGACTCAATATCGACCAGCAGGGCGCAAAAGCAAGAACCACCAATCTCACCTCAACTCTCGCCCTGGGCGCCGAGTACCGATTGGTTAACGACAAGTTGCACCTGGGCATGTTGTACACCAACCGCTTTGTGAAGTCCAACAACCAGAGCGAGCTCACCCTGGCTGTCAATTATAGTCCACGCAGCCTGTTGGATTTCGCGGTAAGTTATTCACCCATCATGTGCGGTGGTCAATCGTTCGGTCTGGCCATGAAGCTCGGTCCCTTGTTTGTTGGAACCGACTATATGTACTTGAGCAACGGCACCAAGTGCTGCAACGCACTTGTGGGAATTTCGGTTCCCCTCAGCTCCCGTTCTGCTGAATAAGCAACAAATTGATTTATAGTTAAAAAGGATGCCCCGTTACACTGCGAGGCATCCTTTTTTTCGACTTGGTGAGATGGGATGTCAACGGACGATTTTGACAGTCTGTGACGAGCCGTCGCTCATCTGGCGGACGACGATATTCACGCCCTCAACTGGCTCGTTATGCTCGGCACCAGCGGTGTCGAAGTAGCGTTCGCTCACGACTGTTGGCTGGCCCATGCCGTCGGCTGTGGTCTCCTCGACCAAAGTAGCCTCTCCGGGAGGTCCCCATGCGATGCCGAATGCCGAGCCGCCACCGTCGCGGTTGCCGCTGTTGGGACGACCGTCGTCATAGAGGTACTCGACGTAGTTGCGGTCATTGTTAAAGTATTTAATAACAACAACTTCACCATAAATCTTGCTCGGGTCAAGTTCTACGCTGGGATCGATGATTTCGGTCACCCTGAGTGGCGCACCAGCGGCGTTTTCGCCTCTCGTGCCATGATAGGGGCCTGCAGCATTCGTTGTGAAGCTGATCACCTTGGTCGGGTCAAAGTCATCGTCAACAAATCTTCTTATGAAACCGTCATCTTGATTGGACAAGAGCGAATCCTCGCCCCACTTGTGTCCCAAGTAGGTGTCGTGGTGTTCAGGATCCAGAGCGTCGCCTGCATTGGGCTTGAGTTGCAGGTAATACATCTTGTGCTCTGTTGTGACATTATTCTCGGTCGTAGACCATACCGACAACTCGCTCAGGATGCGTCCCCTCACGTTGTGGAAACAGTTATACTCACTGATGTTCGGGCATCCGCTCAGGTCAATAGCGTTGATGTGATTGAAGCTATAGGTGAGCTTCTCCAGATTGGGATTATTGCTCAGTCCTCGCAGGGTGTACAGGTCATTGTTGTCGGCATGAACAACCCTCAGATTGTTGCTGCTGAACTGCAGGTCGGCAATGGTGTTCTTGCCGGGATCGTCCACGATGGTAGCAACACTGCGCGGCATGTTGTAGTCATAGGTAAAGCGGCTGTAGGTCTCGGCCTGACCCACCCACGTGCTGTCACGGTTGCTGCAATCAAAGTAGGTGAGCTGCGGATTGTTGCTCATGTCAAGATTGCGGACCATGCAGTTGCGCAGGTCTAAATACCTAAGGTTGTTATACTTAGTTACATCCAGTTCGCTAAGTATGGGATTCTGCCAAATCTTGAGTGTGTCAAGATGGGCCTGGGTGGACTGCTGCACGGCGCAATTGGTAAATTTCTCCAGATTGGAGTTGGACACCCATGCCGTGACTAGGTTGATGTTCGCGGTCAAGTCCATACCGTTGGCGCCGAGGGCGGTACCCAGCGCCTTGTCGTTGTAGGCATGCAGGTACTTGAGGTTGTCATTCTTCGTCAGGTTCAACTCGATAAATTTCGGGTTGTCATTAACCCATACGAGTCTCAGTGAATCAGCGTCCTGCGTCGGGAAGCTATACTGCGCATCATAGGACTGATTGAAGGCCAGATTATCAAAACCATTAATCTTGGGTAATTCAGGATCCTTGAAGCAGAAGACTTCGGTCAACGCATTGCTCTTGTCGAGGAGCACAGTGGTTAAGTTATTGCGCTGATAAGCCCTGATGGCGCGCAGGCCCGAGAATGGCGTTGTGAGATCGCCGTTGTTATGTGGATTGGCTGCGGGAATATTGGTGCTGGTGTCGTAATACACGCCACCGATGCGTGCTCCGTTTTTGTAAATAGAAGCGTCAGGGAAGAAGATGTTGCCTGTCTCGATGTCTAAGCCTCGCATCTTGAAGGCGCACTCACTGGCGTCCAGATAAGTGATGTTATCTATCTTCTGCGCATTGACATAGTGAATGGGATTTCCTTTCAGGATGAGGGTGTCAACCGTGGGAATGTAAATACCGATGGAGTCATAACGTGAATAACCCAGGTTGATATAATGCAGTTGGGTGCACACGCTGTTCTCCCTGAAGTTGATTGACCCCTGCATGGTGGTTTTGTCGGTGCCTCTCATGCCGATAACCGACAATCGCTGCAACGACTTGAGACCGGCAGTGGGCGTGGTGAGGCCTTCTCTCTTCTTGCCATTTTGTGTGCCGACACCCAACGAACGCATGCCATTGTAGTCGGCGTAGAAATACTTGAGGTTGGGCAAATCCTGAATCCAGATATAACGTGCATTAGAAACGTGGCAATGGGTCAAGGCCGTCTGTTCAATGCCAGTATAACTGATGTCCAAGTATTCCAGCTTGTTATTATCCATCAAGTCAAGAATGTAGAGGCCAGTCGTGTCGTTACAGTCATTGGTGTAGTATTCACGAATGTCGGTGTTCGAGGCAAGCCACATGTATTTCTTGTAGTCGGTAAAGCTTGTTGATGAGTGCTGCGGGTTTGAAATCCAACTTCTGAACTCTGCAGCCTTTTGATATTTGGGGTTGCTTGAAGATGAGTCAAACGAACGGTAGATGCTGCGGTTGTGGCTCACATCAAGGTAGAGCAACTCGGGATTCTTGTGCAGATAGACCGAATCCTTCAAGTTGCAATAGCTCAAATCGAGGTGCTTGAGGTTGGGCAGCTGTTCAAGTGAGGCGCTGTCGGGCATGGCTGCCATCGTTGGCCAGTAAGCCCTATAACGCCATTTCTGCTCAGTATCCTCATCATTATCAACACTATATTTGTTGATTAGAGTGTATTCGGTGTGAGCGGCATTCCAATTTTTCCAGCCCCAGTGCTCGTACACGCCGCCAGGTACTTGAGTAAGGTTCCTGAACGAATAGAACTTGTTGTGGCTGGCCTTCAGCGTCTCGATGGGCACGCCGTAAAACGAGCCGTTGTTGCCGATGTGCTTGAAGTAATTGGGTTGCTCGGCGGTGCCGCTGATGTCCATATAGGTCAACGCGGTGTTGCCCAGCAGGTACAAGCCGCTGCCGTCGCTCATCGTCGGGCTGGCAGTCATCTTGGTGATACCAGGATTGTTGTGCATCTCCAGCCTGGTCATGGCAGGATTGTCACCAATCATGAGGGCCGTCAGCGTCGAGGGCAGGCTAGGAGCGTTGAAGCTTGTAATGCCGTTATTGCCCAGGTCGAGTCCTTTCAAGCTGCCACAATCGGCGGCGTTCAGGGTCAACTCACCACCAAGGCCCTCGTTGTTCTCCAAGTACAGGAATTCGAGGGCGCTGATGCTGGAGAAGTCGCTAGTGGCCTGAGCGACAGAGGCGTACTTGTTGTCGTTCAGGTACAGGCTGTTCAGGGCGGTACAGGTCTCGCCGCCTATCAGGGTGAAGTTGTTGCGGGGCAAGTTGTCGTTATTCAACTTCAAGTAGGTCAGCCCGGTGTTGCCGCTGATGTCGAGTGTATCCAGAAGAGGACTGCCGTTTACCCAAAACTGGGTCATGCTTTGGGCTGTGGTAGAACCAACATTGTGGGAAACATCCACTTTTTTAAGATTGGTGAAACCCGTGAGACCTTCAGTGTGTTCACCCATCTTAGAGTGGCTGGCCAGCACAGTTTCCAAGTTCGGATTATTTGTTGGTGTTAAATAATGAAGTAGGTAGTTTGTTGTGCCTTCATTTTCACGGAAAAACAGATCACAGTAACTGATATCAAGATACTTAAGAGCGCTCAAGTGTTCAAATGAGGGGCTGTATCCAAAACCGCTGTTGTTGGCAAGAATCAGCGTCTCGAGGCTTGTGAAGGCCGAGGTGAATCCCACACTGGTTGAGGTCTGTCCCGTATTGGTCAGGTCGCAATACTTCAACCCCGTCTGAGCTGTAATACCAGGAGACCAGCCGGCCATAGCGGGATTGTTGGCCAAGCTGAGCCATGTCAGCGAATTGACATGGTAGCCGGTTGACAAAGCCTGGAAGTAACCGATGTTGCAGTTCGACAGGTCAAGGTGTTTCAGCGGCATGTTGTTGGTCAGCGTGATCCAGTGTGTAGAAGTCGAACCACTGCCGCTTGTCGAATTGAAACCACGCAGTGCGGGGTTGTCGCTGAGGTCCAGCCACTCGAGATGAGGATTGTTGGTGATGTTTGCAAACTGGATGTCGTTATGCGAAGCAATCAGCTTGGTCAGGGCAGTCAATAACTCGACACCCTTGATGTTCGTGATGCCCTTGTTTGAGACATCCAGCTCGGTGAGCGTGGCCTCGTTGAACGAACTGCCCACACTCACTCCAGTGATGGTGCTCAACGCTGCCCTGAAGTTGGCGTCAGGGAAGTTTGCTGAGTTGAGCGTCACGTTTGCCTGTGCCCACGTTACGCCCATCAGCGCCACTAGCACAAACGTGCAGATTTTAATAGGTAATCGTTTCATCATAATCGTAAATATTTAATAATGGTCGTTATATTCAATCCTTGAAATCGCTGCAAATTAGTCATCCTGGAATATCGATGATAAACCTGATTACTAAGACATGCACTTTTAATACATGAATTCTACCCGCAAAATTATATGAAGTTTAGATGATTTGCAAGTTTTTTTTGTGAAAATGACAACAGACTTTTATTAGTTGGTACTTTTTTGAAATTTTGCTTGTTCTCACCGTCTATTTGTTTTTAAAAGATGTAAATGGAGTTTTTTTTGTCAAATTTGCATGTCTCGAGGAAATAACTTACTTTTGCAAGTTGATTGGTCGAGAAATGCCTGCCCCTTGGCAGCATGAGCTCGTGCCCCAGTCATGACATAAAACAGGTAACTTGCTGATAATGACTACTGCGATAGTGTCCGCAGCTTTACCCGCTCTCCATTGGTGCTCTGATTCCATGAGAATTGGTGACCCTTGTTGTATGTCTGCATCACGAGGTTTTTATCGGGTTTTTACCCGTAAATGAAGCGCAAAAGTCATCACTTTTATCTAGATGATTTCGGTAGTTGTTCCTGTTTATAATGTCGAGCAGTACTTGGGAGAATGCCTCGAGAGTATCCTTGCGTCGACTTATCGGGACTTTGAGCTCCTGCTGGTCGATGACGGATCTACCGATGGGTCTGGCAATATGTGCGATGCTGTCGCTGCCAGCGACGAGCGCGTTAGGGTCATTCACCAGAGCAATGCCGGTGTCGCCGTGTCGCGCAATGTCGCGCTGGAGGCTGCAACGGGCGAATATATCTGTTTTGTTGACGCCGACGATGTGGTGGCGCCTGATATGTTGCAACGCCTGCACGACGCATTGTCCCAGCGTGGTGAGCAGTGCGACTTCGCTATGGGTCGCGCCGTGGCTTTCGGCGACGAGGAGCCGTTGATCCCGCTGCAGTCTGCATCCCCCGTGCCCTCTGTGAACTATTACAGCCAGGAGCAATACATGAGCTATTTGTTCAGGGGCAACCAGTTTGGCTACCCTGTGGTATGGGCCAAGCTGTTCAAGCGGGAATTTATCGGGTCAGAACGGTTTAAGTCGATTGCCGCCGAGGATATTGAGTGGCTCACACGTCTGTGTGTCGGCATGCGGCAGGCCATCGTGGTGGAACAGCCCCTTTATGGTTACCGCGTGAGGTCTGGCTCGATGACCCACGACCAGGATGGCGTGAACGACACGATTGTGGAGCGGCTGGACACCTTCCTGATGTGCTTGAACGACCTGCCCAAGCACGACACGCGCTATCGCTCGTGGTGCTTGCTGTATACCTACAAGATGATGCTCAACACCAGATACCGCGCCCGCAAAACGACCTTTGCCGCCGGCGTGAATCAGCGTGTGGCATCCATCTTTGGCCAGACGGTCGAAGAACTCAAGAATTGCCAATTGCCGTGGATGGTCAAGCGTGCCCTCATTATGTTCTATCGACTGCCATGGCTGTATACTGTGCTCTACTCAGCCTACGCATGGTATTACGAGAAGAGAAACGGATAGACAGCACCACGCCACTAAAGCCTAAAACCTAAAGCCTAAAATGCGCATCGGTATCGTCACTCAGCCACTCGAAATGAATTATGGTGGCATCTTGCAGAACTGGGCTTTGCAGCAGGTTCTCAAGAGAATGGGCCATGAACCCATCACAATCGATGCCTATCAGCGTTACTCGACACTCCATTTCACCTTTAATTGGCTTCGAGTGGCCGTTAAGCGTTTGCTTGGCAAGAAGATAAAGTACCCAACCCGTTACTGTGGCGCATTGCGCAACGAGTTGATGGGACAGTTTATTGAACACCGCATCGACAAGACACAAGTGATGTGGGACTACAAGCGCAGCCTGGTGAATAAGTATGACCTGGATGCTATCGTGGTGGGTAGCGACCAAGTGTGGCGCGCGGCCTACAACGGCGACCACATCGAGGATATGTACCTGCAGTTTGCCCAGGGACTCCCCTTGAAACGTGTGGCCTATGGGGCCTCGTTCGGCGTGGACGAGTGGGATTACACTGAGAGCCAGACCGCTACATGTGCCGCACTGGCCCAGCAGATGGATGCCATCTCGGTGAGAGAAACGAGTGGTGTTAAGTTATGCCATGACTATTTGGGCATTGATGCGGTGCGCGTCCTTGACCCGACCATGCTGCTGACGGCCGATGATTATAACGAAATCATCGACAAGGATTGGGATGTTCGTGAACCCTATCTGGCAGTATATTGCTTGGATATCACTCCGGCAAAAGAAGCCTTTTTCAATCAGGTGGCTGAAAAGCACGGCCTGAATGTGCGCTATTTCTCGGCCGGCTGGAAATCACAACTCTCGGTCGAGCAGTGGCTGGCGATGATCAAGAACGCCACAATGGTGGTCACCGACTCGTTTCACGGCACAGTGTTCAGCATACTGTTTGAACGAGAATTTTATACCTTATCGAATCCAAGTCGAGGTATTACCCGCATGACCGACTTTCTCAAGTCTCTGGGGTTGGAACACAGGCAGTCGTCCGATACTGCTCCTGTCGAGCCCAGTGAACAAGACATCGACTGGCAGGTCGTGCAACAGCGTGTTACGTCCGATAGACAGGGGAGCATGGATTTTCTCACTACCGCTTTAGGTAATTGACGAGTAATCAACGATAAAATGAGACAATTACACATCATCATGCCGATGGCAGGCGAGGGATCACGTTTTGCCCGTGCAGGGTGGACGACACCCAAGCCGCTCGTCGAGTTGAATGGTGTGCCCCTGTTCCAGAGGGCGATAGGCAGCGTGGCCATCGATGGCGTGGAGATGAAGTATAGCTTTATTGTTCGTCAAGAACACATCGACAATCAGCACATCGATCAACTCATTAAGGATATCCTTCCCGAGGCTCGCATCTTCTCGGTACTCAAGACGACTCGTGGAGCCGTGGAGACCTGCCTTGTGGCAGAGCCGGCAATAGCCGATGACGACGCAATTGTCGTGATGGATTGCGACCTGGAATTCCGTAGTAAGGCCTACAATGAGTTGGTCGCTAAAGCCTTGTCGGTCGATGAGTGTGATGCCGATGGCGGCGCGCTGGTGTCCTTTGAGTCTAATGACCCGCGTTACAGCTATGCCCAGGTCGATGAGGAGGGGCGAGTGACGCGTACAGCCGAGAAAGAGCCCATCTCTAACCACGCGTTGTGTGGCGCATACTTCTTCGGTAGCGGCAAGGACTTCAAGCGCATTGCCCACCAGCTGCTTGATGATGGCACACACGGCAAGGCTGAGTTCTATGTGTCGTTGCTCTATAATTACTTGCTCGCCGAGGGGAAAACGGTACGCTTGGCGACGATGGAGGAATACCACTCCTATGGCACCCCAGAGGAGTTCCTGCAGGCACAGCAATCGTGATTGATATGGAAATCAAACTGTTGATTACCGACTTTGACGGCACCTTGGTCAATACTTTTCAGGCCAATTATCATGCCTATCGCGAGGCCTTCGGCCAGTGTGGCATGACTTTGACCGAGGAGCAGTACCGTGGCTGCTACGGTATGAGATTTGACAAATTCATGGAAACGATGGGTATTGCTGACGGCGAAATTCGCAAGCGTATCCGCGAACTCAAGGGTAATTGCTATCCTGCTTATTTCAATATGCTGGAACTGAACCGTCCGTTGCTGGATTTCATCAGGATGTTCCGTCAGAGTGGAGGCAAGACCGCTGTCGCATCAACGGCACGAGGTAAAAATTTATCTAATGCGTTGAACCACTTTGGGATAACTGAGGAATTTGACCTTGTGCTGGCTGGCGAGGATGTCGTGGAAGGCAAACCGTCCCCTGAGATATACAACACGGTGATGAACCGCATGGGGGTTAGCCCCAGCGAAACGCTCATCTTCGAAGACTCTGCGGTAGGCCTACTTGCTGCACAGGCTTGTGGTGCCAACTATATTAAGATTCAGCTCTAAACACTGACTTATCAAACAATGAAACTCGATATTCAAGGCCATTCAGGTTGTGATATTGCTATTGTGTATGAGGACAATGAACTTCATATCCACAAGAGCACGCATGACGCTGGCTACGTGCCACGTCTTGTCAATCAAGCCAATAAACAGATAGCGGCTTCCAATAGGGAGTATCAAAATATACGCGTGCCCAAGGTTTTTGCTGTAGAGCAGACTGATAGCGATGCTGTTATCAAGATGGAGTATATTTACTCCAAAAACTACGTGGAGTATTTTGAGAATGCAGGGTTTGAACAAATCAAGTACCTGATAGGCGCTATCGAATACTTCATTGACCTGGAGATAAACGCATCGACGATGCAAACCGTTCCTTCACACATTCTCACCGACAAGATGGCTGATGTGGCCCGTAAAGTGGCCAATAACGCCCACTTGAAGGATGACCGTGAAGCCCTCGAACTGGTTAATCGCTCCCAGGCCGTGATGGACGGGGTAGGAGACATGGTGATGCCTGTGGGCACCTGTCATGGCGACTTGACGTTCAGCAATATCCTGTTCAATGGTAATAATTATTATCTCATTGATTTCCTGGACTCGTTCATCGAGTCTCCTTTGCTCGATATCGTCAAGATCAGACAAGACACGGCCTACTTGTGGTCCACGTTGATGTACAACAAGCCGTTTGACAAAGTTCGCTTGAGCATCGTGAGCGAGAAGATTGATAAAGCCATCGATGAGTACTTCACGAGCCGTTATCAGTGGTACAGGCAGTATTACATGCCCTTGCAGCTGATGAACTTCCTGCGCATCTTGCAATATGGTCATGACGAGAAGGTTATCGCTTATATCAAACGAGTGATAGCGGGTCAGTTAGAATCCTATAATTAATCTTAAATGCACTTGAAATGATGATGACTCTGATTGTGCCCATCGCCGCCTCTCATGCCGATATCCACAAGTTGCCTCAGCCCTTCCGCTTTGACGACGAGGGGACGATGTTCTGTGTGAAGGCTATCACCGGCCTGCCATTAAGCGAAATCAAGGACATTTATTTTGTCATCCTTCGGGAGCATGAGGAACGCTTCATGCTCAGCGAGCAACTCTCGATGCAGTTCCGCAAGCACGGACTCACCAATGCCCACGTCACAATCCTTGACCAGCCCACCACCAGTCAGGCCGAGACTGTGACCCAAGCTATCAGGCTGAATGACATCAAGGGCATCGTGTTTATCAAGGATGCGGACTGCTATTTCACGACCGATGAGATTTTGCCGCAGAATGGCGTGGCCATCTATGCACTCGAGAACCTTCCGCTTGTTGATCCGCAGCACAAGAGCTATGTGGCTGTCGATGATATGTTCTACGTGACAAACATCATTGAGAAACGGGTGGTAAGCCATTTCTTCAGTGCCGGTGGCTATTGCTTTGAGGACGCTCAGGAGTTCTGCCGCTATTATGACCGCCTTAGGGACTACTCCCCCTTGTATCTGTCCCACATCATCTATGCGATGTTGCTTGATAAAAAGATTTTCAGGCCCATCCAGATTGATGATTATCAGGACTGGAGTATAGACGCGCTGTTTAAAAGAAATTGAATGGATAATTCCAACAACTGAATATGCGTATTGTATTTGTCAACCTTCATGGTAACGAGTTCCTGGTGAAGACGATCAACAAGATCCTCTTCAAACAGTCCGTTGCCCTCAAACATAAGTATTTCCTTGACTACTTGCTCTCACGGGATGACGTTGAGGTGTGCTCCTACATCAACGAGCGCGGCTTGTCGTTGTCCTATAAGACCCGTAGCCGCTTCTTGCAGTCCTTCCGTTTTCTTGAGCATTATTTCGTGATGAAAAAGAACGGGATACCGCGGAAGAAAATCAAAGTCCTCAAGAGGGAGAATGAACTCAGGCATGATGACCTGATTATCATGTACCAACTGTTTGGTCATGAATTTGATTTCAAAAAACGTCCCGATTCATTCATCGCCTTGAGCCAATTGCACTTCTCGTTAGATAATGCATCGGTTATTGAGCAGTTGCGGCCCGACCTGATGTATAATGAGAGTAATATGCAAGAACGGTTTGCTGGCTTTAATGATTACTTTGGCTGGTTCGATAAGCAATACCTGGTTATCCCCTTTGTGTTTGCCGAGAGGTTTAAGGTCATTAAACCTTTTGCCGAACGACAGAACAAGGCTGTTTCGGTAGGTACTGTCACTTATCCGCTCTACATCATAAAGTATTACGGAACCCAGTGCTTGCAGCCGGCGCGGAAACAGATTTATGATAATGCCGAGGAACTCAAGCCGTGGGTGGACTCATTCAATAGCGATTTCCTGGCTGATGATAAACCCTATGATGTCAGCAATTCGGTAAGCCCTTTGAGGAAAAAATTCAATCGTATTCATGATAAGTTCTTCTTGGGTCGCCAAAAGAAGTACTACTCCTTTGATATGGTGGAGAAATTCAATGACTACAAGATGTGTGTGGTCGGCGAGGAGATTGTCGGACTGCCTGGCATCGGTTTTGTCGAGGGAATGGCAAGCGGTTGTGCTTATATTGGACAAACCGTCGGCTATTATGAGGATTACGGCTTGAAAGAAGGTGTGCATTACATCGGATATGATGGCACACTCGATGATTTGAAAGCCAAGATCAGTTATTACCAGCAGCCTGAGCATCAACAGGAACTGGAGACCATCGCAAAGGCTGGTTGTGAATTTGTTCGCTCTCATTTCAATGGCACCGCAGCTGCCGAATCCTTGCTCAATCATCTGCTAGAAGCCCAGCAGCGCTGGCTTGCCGAACACCCTAAGCATTAAATATAGTTAATGGTATCTATCCTCGTCCCAGTTTATAATTCTGCGCCATTCTTGAAGGAATGTGTGCAATCGCTTACTGGCCAGACATATACTGACCTGCAAATCGTTCTTATCAACGACGGTTCGACTGATGGCTCGTGGGATATCCTGCTGGAACTGGCTAGACAGGATAAACGCATCGAGGTGTACAGCAAGGCCAATGGCGGCGTTGCCGAGACCCGCAACCAGTTGCTGAAAAAAGCAAGAGGCGAATGGGTCCTGTTTATCGATAGCGATGACTGGATTGAGCCAGATACGGTGGAATCCTTGATCAACGAGCAAACGGTGGGCAATTACGATATTGTCTCTTACAAAATGTTTGGGAAAACTGACGGCGACGGCACAATTGTCTATACCCGTCAGCAGGCAGTGAAACTGTTCCTTGAGCATATCACGTTCCGAGGCTCATTGTGGGACAAGATGATTAGGCGGTCTTTGTTCGAAGGTTTGTCGTTTGATGCGGGAGTATGCTATGGCGAGGATGCTTTGATGGTATGGCAGGTTTTGCAGCGTGCTGAGAAAATTTGCGTGCTCAATAAGGGTTTCTATCATTATAGGGTGAATCCGAACAGTATTTCGCGTCAGTCGTTCAATGGAATGAAGTTTTCGGCTTACACGACTTGGGATTCCATCTGTAGTGACGTTAAGAAGTCCTGGCCCGAATATCGTGAAGTCGCGCATGCCAGATTTGCCTGTGAAATGACCCAATTGCTTTATGCTGCTGCAAGAAATGGTTATCCTCATAACTCGAGCGTCCAGCTCCTTCAAGAAATCATTCGCAGGGATGGACAATATATCAAGAAAACGGGCATTTCGTCTCTCAAGATGAGCCTGTTTGCATGGCTTGTAAGCCATAATTACTATATTGCGCGCTTCGTGTCGAAGTATGTTTGAAAATGCCAGAAGTTAAGGAACGGATATTCGGTTATGATGCATTAAAGGCACTAGCGGCCTTTCTCGTCGTCCTCTATCACGTGAGAATGGTTGACTTCGGCTATCGGGAGGGAGTGTATTATCTCCCGACGTTCACTCAGGTGATGTGGCTTTTCTGTGCTTGTGGCGTTCCCTTGTTTTTTATGGTTAATGGCGCATTGACGGTCAGGAAGCAGTACGATGCGAGAAAATCGTTTACCAAGGCAGGACGACTCTTTTTGGCTGGTATCGTTTGGGGTGTTATAGCCCAGCTGCTGTTGGCAATCCGCCACCATGCTATACCGTCATTGGCAATCTCATCGTTGACCTATTATTGGTTCCTGTTCTCATTAGCACTGCTCTATGTTGTGAATTACCTTCTCTCCCGTACGCCTCAATGGTGTCGGTGGATGGTCGTGGGATTGCTGGTCATATCGCCGTTCTTGACCAATCTGGTGTTGGATATTATTTTGCTGGTTGACCCAGGGACACATTTATTGCGCTGGCGCCATGGTGCGTTTACGCTTTATGGCCTAGTTTATCTCTATCTTGGAGATTACCTAGCGCACCAAAATTCTAAGAAATGGATTGTGGCCATCTGCGCTATTATTGGCCTTGCGTTATTGGCCCTAGAAGCCACTGCTGTGGTCAATCACACTCACGCCCAGTTTGAGACAGGAAACTTTTGTTTCCCTACGGTTGGCGCGCTGCTGCTATCAGCAGCCTTGTTCGTCATGGTTAAAGACTTGAATCCTGCAAAGAATTGGTTAAGGCGTGTTGTGCTTTTCTT
This sequence comes from uncultured Bacteroidales bacterium, assembly GCA_902774055.1. GTDB lineage: Bacteria > Bacteroidota > Bacteroidia > Bacteroidales > Muribaculaceae > Sodaliphilus. The sequence continues at coordinate 50,306 of CACYGX010000003.1, read as the reverse complement.
GGGTAACAATGCGCTTGGAATCTATATTTTTCATCTGCTCATCATGATAGTCTTGGGTGGCTTGTTCCCAATCATTAGGGAAATTACGGTCCATCCGATTGTTGCTATTTTGATAGCTATGGCATATACCATTGTGGCGTCAGCCATTTCCGAGGCAATTCGTAACACACCCTTAGCGTTTTTGCTTAAATTATAACAACTATGAATCACCACTCTGTCGCGATTTTGACAGAGTAAGAGAGATATATAGTATGGAACCTATTGAATTTATACCTCCGTATTTTTATAATGTAGTTTATTATACTACCTTATTGATTATTTGCTGGTTCACGGTGTTGTATTACATTGGTTCTGGACAGCAAAAGATTCTGCATTCTGAAGGCTCCCCCGCTCAGGCAGCTGCATTGTTTTTATCAATAATAGTTATCTTTTTTTTGGGGTTAAGACAAATCTCTGGTGAATTTGGGGATACATGGATGTATGCCTATGATTATTGGCGAATTGAGCCAGAATATGATGCAATAAGTCTTCATAATGAGTGGCTGTGGAATGATATAAGGGCTTTTTGTAAATTAAGTGGCTTTAATCCACATGAATACTTCCTTTTGATTGAATTCTTATACATCGGATTGATGTTTGTATGCGGATTAATTTTGATGCGGAAGAATATTTGGATTGTTATGCTTTTCTTTTTTAGCGCATTTTCATCGTATTCTTTTGGAACGAATGGTATCCGTAATGGACTTGCCTGCAGTGTGATGCTTGTCGCTCTCAGCTTGTTCCCAGAACGAGGACCAAAACGTGTATTTAGTTTAATTCTTATGTTTTTTGCGGTTGGTATTCATCGAACAGTATTATTGCCGTCTGCCGCTGCGATTGGAACGTTATTTCTCATAAAGGATACAAAGTGGGCAATACGCTTCTGGATAGCTTCCATAGGTCTTTCTTTGGTTGCTGGGTCTGCTGTAACGCAATTTTTTTCATCACTAGGTTTTGATGATCGAATGGCAAATTATTCTGCCGACGCATCAACCACAGATTATTTCTCACATACTGGCTTTAGATGGGACTTCTTATTGTATAGTTGTTTTCCTGTTATCATGATATGGTACGTTACTCGTTATCGCAAGTTTACTGATAATACATTCACAGTCTTTGCAAATGCATATTTGTTGTGTAACGCATTCTGGATTTTGGTAATCCGTTCTTCTTTTTCTAATCGTTTTGCTTATTTGTCTTGGTTTTTATATCCTATAGTGATCGCCTATCCCATATTGCGTATGAATCTATGGAGGGATCAAGACCGTAGAACAGCGCTTATTCTTTTTTTGTATTCTGGTTTTACGTTCTTTATGTATTATATTTATTACTTTGGCACATCTCTTGGATTCCAAGGATTTGATATTTATTGGTGGAGACGATAATTCCTTAATCAATGCCTACTCTTACTATTTTTACACCCGCGTACAACCGTGCTCACACGATAGGCCGCACCTATGAAAGTCTTTGCCGCCAGACTTGCAAAGATTTTCTTTGGCTTATTATTGATGACGGTTCAAAAGATAACACCCGTCAACTCGTTGAGGGGTGGATAGCAGAAGGGAGAATTCCTATTCAATATATCTATCAGCAGAATCAAGGTATGCATGGTGCGCATAATACTGCTTATCGCAATATTACTACACCATTGAACACTTGTATTGACAGTGATGACTATATGCCGGATGATGCTGTAGAAAAGATTCTCAATTTTTGGCAATCTTGTGCTGGTGATCCTCATCTAGCTGGCATCATAGGACTTGATGTGACCGAAGATGGTCAAGTGATTGGAACTAAGTTTCCTGATGATATGAGAACCACAACCCTGCAGGGCTTTTATGATGCAGGCGGAAAGGGTGATAAGAAAATGGTCTATCGCACCGATGTGATTAATAAGTACCCTGAATATCCTCTTTTTGAAGGTGAACGCTATGTGGGATTAGCTTATAAATACATGTTGATTGACCAAGACTATAAGCTGGCAACACTTAACGAGCCGTTAGTTATTGTCGAATATCAGTTGGATGGTTCAAGCTTTAACATGTACAAGCAGTACTGGAACAATCCCAAGGGTTTTGCCTTTTTCCGTAAAACCGAGATGCAGACAGCTCGTAGATTAAAACGAAAACTGATGGTTTGTACCCATTACGTCTCGAGCAGCATCATCAGCCGCAATTGGCGCTTTGTTCAGGAAAGCCCCAAAAAGATATTGACGGTTTTATGCATCCCTAGTGGTATTGCCCTTTATTTTCTCATTCGGTCAAAGGTGAAACGTGATGCCAAGATGGCCTTTAACAAAAAATAGCAGATTGATATGGGTTTGCTGTTTAATAAGTCACTGAAAGAGGACTTATACCGTTATGAAGGAGAACGGTATAAAATCTTTAAAGTTAAGCTCAAATATCTGCTCTGTGTGCCAGGTTTCACTTATACGTTTTTCTTACGTCATGCTTCTGTGTCACACAATAAGGTAAGCCGATTGTTTTGGGGCTTTTTTCTTCACATGACAAAGGTGATTACCCATATACAGATTCCATCAAGCACTCGAATTGGCCGTGGACTACGAATTGCTCATTTTGGACACATTGTAGTTAATCCCGATGCGGTAATCGGTGATAATTTCACATTGTGCCAAGGGTGTTTAATCGGTAATGCCATGGGACGGCGAGAAGGGTCCCCAGTAATTGGCAATAATGTTTATATGAGTGCCAATTCTATAGTAATAGGCGGTGTCCATATTGGCAATGATGTCTTGATAGCGCCAGGAGCTTTCGTGAACTTTGATGTTCCCGATAATTCTATTGTGATTGGAAATCCAGGGAAAATCATTCCTCGGGATAGTTCTCCTACAGCAAAATATATAGTCTATCCCGTGGAGGACTAGTATACAGTATTTGCTTTTCCATGAAGATTCTTCATGTGATAACCTCGTTGTTAACGGGTGGTGCCGAGCGTTTAATGGTGGACCTATTGCCGTTGTTGTGTGATAATGGCAACAATCAAGTGGATCTGTTACTTTTTAATGGTAAAGACACGTTGTTCAGTAAGGAGATAAAAAAACGTGACGTCAAAGTGTTTTCACTCTCGAAGACAAATGATGTGTACCATCCTAGAAATCTTTTCAGACTAAGAAAGCACCTCAATCACTATGATATCATCCATACCCATAACACGGCCCCTCAGCTATACGTTCCCTTGGCGAAGTTGTTGTCGCATTCACAGGCAAAACTGGTAACCACAGAGCATAATTCAACCAATCGCCGTCGTCTCAAGTGGTGGTACAAACCCATTGATCGATGGATGTACAGCAAGTATACAGCAATAATCTGTATTGCGGACCAAACTCGTTTAAATCTGGAGCAATATATCGGGAAAAGTGATAAAATCTCCACCATTTATAATGGTGTTGATGTGAATCGGCTGATACATCCCATAAAAGATATCTCTAGACAAAAGGATTTCACCATTATTATGGTATCGTCATACCGTGAGCAAAAAGATCATGAAACACTGTTTCGTTCAATGACTCATTTGCCTGATAATTACCGTTTGCAGGTAGTTGGTGGAGGAACAATCGATGAAAAAGAGCGTCTGCATTCATTTTGTAGTCAATTAAGATTGAATGATCGAGTGGAGTTTATGGGTGTGCGAACGGATGTCCCTGATTTATTGGAGAGTAGCGATGTGGTTGTTCTGTCATCGCATTGGGAAGGATTGTCCTTGTCTAGTATAGAAGGGATGGCTTCAGGTCGTCCGTTTATTGCAAGCGATGTTGATGGTTTGCATGAGTTGGTTGGTGGAGCCGGAGTGCTTTTCCCTCATGGTGATGATAAAGCATTAGCCGAGAGTATTCAATTTCTTTGTGAACATCCCGACGAATATCGTGAGGTAGCAAAGCGCTGCCAAGATAAGGCCAAACAATATGATATCACGGTTATGGCAAAGAACTATCTTGACCTATATAAAAGGTTACTAGGGCAAGATTGTTAGCGTTATGTGCCATTTTGATAGACTTCTTTGCCTGGATGATTGAGTCCCATTTATCATGAAAATTCTTCATGTCATCACTACTCTTAATTTTGGCGGTGCTGAAAGACTGATGGTAGACTTGCTGCCTTTATTACGTGATGCTGGCCATGATGTCGAACTGTTGATGTTTAATGGTGCGAGTTCGGAATTCAAACAAGAACTTTTGAGAAAAGGTGTCCGCATTCATGAGTTGTCTCCTGGAGGAAGGTTTTATAATGTTTTCGGCGGATTTTATAATCCTTTGAATATTATTAAGATTAGACGTTACTTTAGAGATTATGATGTAATTCATACTCATAATACTGCATGTCAACTCTATGTGCCTATCTCAAAAATAGTGTTCCATAAAAGCACAAGATTATTTACCACTGAACATAATACAATAAATCGACGTCGCTCAATCAAATTCTTCAAGTACATTGATAAATGGATGTATAGCAAGTATTCTGCAGTTGTTTGTATTTCAGAACAAACAAGCATCAATTTGAGGAAATACATTAAAGGACTAAAGAATATCTGTGTTATACAAAACGGAATCGATGTTAAAAAGTTTACTCACCCTGTTGCTGATATATCTCAAAAGAAAACCTATACGGTATTAATGGTCGCTTCCTTCAGAAAACAAAAAGACCATGAAACGTTATTACGGGCAATGTCAAGATTGCCATTGAACTATCGTTTAAAATTGGTCGGCCAGGATTTTATGGAGAAAGTTCCATTATTAAAGAACATGTGTGAAACCCTTGGTATTGAGGATAGGGTGGAGTTTATGGGTGCTCGTTCTGATGTTCCAGACATAATGGAGGCTAGTGATGTCATGGTCTTATCTTCTCACTGGGAGGGCTTCGGGCTTGCTGCTGCCGAAGCTATGGCCTCGGGGCGGCCACTTGTCGCCAGTGATGTCGGTGGTTTGCGTGATGTGGTTGGTGATGCAGGTGTGCTTTTTCCACAGGGAGATGATCAGGCCTTAGCCGAAAAGATACAGTTCCTTTGTGAACATCCCGATGAATATCGTGAAACAGCCGCACGGTGCCAAGAAAAAGCCAGTCAATATGATATATCTGTCATGGCAAGCAAATATCTTGATTTGTACCAAGCAGTAAATTCGTGATAGGATCATTTGATTTAATAACTGCTTGTATGTCATTTATGATGATTTGAATAATGAAAGTTCTTCATGTTATTACTTCACTTGAGATAGGTGGAGCTGAACGTTTGATGGTTGATTTATTGCCTCGGTTACGTGGCAATGGTGATAATGATATTGAAATTTTGTTGTTTAATGGCATAGATACTCCGTTTAAGAATTCACTTATAACAAAAGGCATCAAAATCTACGAACTGTCTCATAGTAAGGATTATAAAAAAATCCACAGGTATTGGAGTGCGTATGATCCAACTCATATTTTTCGACTAAAAAAATATATACAAAAGTATGATATAATACATACGCACAATACTGCCTGTCAGTTTTATGTTCCTATTGCTGCTACATTTTATAAATCATCAGTAAAATTGGTAACGACTGAGCATAGTATAAATAATCGAAGGCGTTCAATAGGATGGTTTAAGCGTTTTGATCAATGGATGTATAATAAATATAATGCTATTATTTGCATTTCTGATCAGGCTAAGAATGCCCTTATAAATCATGTACGAAGAAACACCGCTAACAATATTATAATCATTAATAATGGTGTGGACGTTAATAGATTTGCTAAACCAATAGCAGATATATCCAGTAGAAAGGATTATATGATTTCTATGATAGCTGCTTTTAGAAAAGAAAAAGATCATGAATCATTATTAAGGGCCATGTCAAGGTTGCCAAAGAATTATAGACTACAATTAGCTGGACGCGATTTTGATGAAAGAGTTGCTGGACTGAAAAAAATATGCAGGGAATATGGGATAGAAGATCGAGTTGTTTTTCTAGGCCCACGTTCAGATGTGCCTGAGTTATTGGAAAAAAGTGATGTTGTGGTGTTATCTTCTCATTGGGAGGCATTTGGTCTTGCTGCAGTAGAGGCTATGGCATCAGGAAGGCCATTAATTGCAAGTGACGTCGGAGGGTTGCGAGATGTCGTTGGTGGCGCTGGTGTGCTTTTCCCTCATGGTGATGATAAAGCTTTGGCTGAAAAGATTCAATATTTATGTGAGCATCCCGATGAATATCGTGAGGTAGCAGAGCGTTGCCAGGAAAAGGCCAAGCAATATGACATTTCGGTCATGGCTGAAAAGTATTTGGAATTGTATAAGAAAGTGTACGAGGAGAATCAAAAGGATAATTAAGATGAAAAAGATAATACGCTCATCGACAATTCCACAGTCTTTAAATTGGTTCTGCAGAGGCATCTTGAAAGAACTGTCGCGGGAGTATGAGGTCGTGGCCGTTTCATCTCCTGGCGAAGCACTCGATGCTGTTGCTGAGCGTGAAGGCGTGAAGACGATAGCCGTGCCAATGGAACGCCATATTTCCCTGTTGAAGGATATAAAGTCCCTGTGGCGGATGTGGCGTGTCTTGAGGCGTGAAAAGCCAGACATGATCCACTCGATGACACCTAAGGCTGGTCTTGTCAGCATGATGGCAGGTTGGCTTGCCGGTGTGCCAGTGCGAGTACACACGTTTACTGGACTGGTTTGGCCCACTTCTGTTGGCCTAAAGCGTCGAGTTCTCATGGCAACGGACTGGTTGACGTGTGCATGCGCCACTCATGTTATCCCTGAAGGCGAAGGTGTGAAGAGTGACCTGCTCAATCATCACCTCACCAACAAGCCTATCAAGGTGTTGGGATACGGTAATGTCATGGGCATCGACTTGAATCGTTACAATCCAGCCGATTTCAACAAAGAACAGCACGAAGGCTTCACATTTGTGTTTGTTGGGCGCATTGTCCGCGACAAAGGCATTAACGAATTGGTGAGCGCTTTTGACCGTTTGCATCAGGAACACGGTGATACGAAATTAGTCTTAGTTGGCTCCCGAGAGGACCATTTAGATCCTATTTTGCCCGAGACGTTGAAACGTATTGAACAAGGCGATGGCATTGACTATGTTGGCCGTCAGAGTGACGTGAGGCCATTTTATGCCAATGCAGATGCACTGGTTTTCCCCAGTTATCGCGAAGGCTTCCCCAATGTAGTTATTGAGGCTGGTGCGATGGGTTTACCCAGCATAGTGACTGATATCAACGGCTCGCGGGAAATCATCATCGATGGTGAAAATGGTGTCATTATACCTTCTCGTGACGAAGAATCGCTCTATCGGGCCATGAAACGCTTTGTGGAGAATCCAGATGAAGTCAAGGCAATAGCCGCAAACACCCGTCCGCTCATTGCTTCCCGTTTTGAGCAAGGATTTGTGCGCAAGTGTCTGTATGATTTCTATCACGAAGTTTTACCAAAAGATTGATTATTTGTGAAGATTTATCGTGACTGTATCAAACGAGTATTGGGATTCATTATCTCGCTCGTTGCTATAATATGTTTGTCACCATTGCTGTTAGTGGTGACCATTTGGCTTCATTTTGCTAACAAAGGCGCTGGAGCGTTTTTCTTGCAGGATCGTCCAGGAAAAGATGGTAAGATCTTTAAAATCATCAAGTTCAAGACGATGACAGATGAACGGGACTCAAATGGCAAATTATTGCCAGATGCTCAGCGCCTGACAAGGGTGGGACGCTTTGTACGTTCGACAAGCATTGATGAACTGCCCCAACTGTTTAATGTGTTGACGGGAGATATGGCCATTATTGGCCCACGGCCCTTATTGGTGCAGTATCTGCCGTTGTACTCCAAGGAGCAATTTCGCCGCCATGAGGTCCGTCCCGGCATAACAGGTTGGGCACAATGCCATGGCCGCAACACGTTGTCATGGAGTGAAAAATTCAAACTCGACGTGTGGTATGTCGATCACTGCAGCCTCATGACTGACATAAAAGTGATTATTACCACGATAAGAAAAGTGATTGTCAGAGATGGCATTTCACAAGATGGTCAAGCAACAATGGAAATCTTTAAAGGAAACAACTAATGTATCTTTACGGAGCAAGCGGACACGCTAAAGTAATCATTGACATTCTGAACTCATCAAAAGTTAAGATTGACGCTTTGTTTGATGATGATTTATCAATCAGAGAACTGATGAATATCCCGGTAAAACATGATTGGGATAATGAATCTCCTGTGATCATCAGCATCGGCAATAATTTCTCGCGAAAACAGATTGCTGAAAAATTGCATTGTAAGTACGGGACAGCAATTCATCCGTCTTCGGTGATTTCACCTTTTGCTTCAATTGGTGAAGGTTCTGTGGTCATGCAAGGAACTATTATCCAGAGTTCAGCACGTATTGGGAAACACTGCATCATCAACACGGGTGCATCAATCGACCATGAGTGTGAAATAAACGATTTTGCGCACATTTCGCCTAAGGCTACTCTGTGCGGTAATGTCACAGTGGGAGAAGGTGCATGGATTGGGGCTGCGGCTGTGGTTGTTCCAGGGGTGAAGATAGGCAAGTGGAGCATTGTCGGCGCTGGAAGCGTTGTGGTTAGTGACATCCCTGATGGTGTCATTGCTTATGGCAACCCTTGTAAGGTGAAATCTGTTCATAATGTTATCAATCCCAAACGTATTGCAATATATGGAGCAGGAGGTTTGGGAAAGGAGGTCGCTGGTGGTATTCAGCGTATTAATCGTGCAGGTATTGATAGTTGGGAGTTGGTTGGATTTTATGATGACGCCAAGCCTATTGGGTTTAAGGTATCTCATTTGGGAGAAGTGTTGGGTGGAATGGACGAACTTAATGCTATGAAGGAGCCATTGGCTCTGGCTATTGCAGTTGGGACACCGTCATCGCGTAAGATGATTTATGACCGTATCATTAACCCCAATATCAGTTTTCCAAACTTGATTTCTCCATCGTTTAGGGTGCTTGACCCCAAAACTTTCAAGATAGGAAAGGGAAATATTATTCAGGATAATTGTAGCGCGACATGCGATGTAGAGATAGGCAGTTACAATGTTCTGAATGGCTCTAATGTGATGGGCCATGACGTGAAGGTGGGTGATTTCAATGTGATGATGCCTGGCGTTCGTATGTCTGGTGAAGCGCAGGTGGGCAATTGTAACCTCTTTGGTGCAGACAGTGTCGTGTTACAGCGGATTAAAATTGGTGACAATGTAACCCTGGGAGCCGGAAGTGTATTGATGACTAAGCCAAAGGATGGCTTTACCTATATTGGTGTGCCTGCAAAGAAATTTGATTTTGAGTGATTTTTAGATGGAAATGAATAATAATCCTTTTTCGTTAGAGGGTAAGACCGTTTTGGTTACGGGGGCCTCGTCGGGTATTGGACGGGAAACCGCTCTCATTTGTTCCCGCATGGGGGCGACTGTAGTCATTACTGCGCGTGATCAGGAACGCTTGCAAGAGACTCGTGAGCAGTTAGGCGAACACTGCCATGCCGAGGTCATCGCCGACTTGACTAACCCCGATGATGTCGCAAGACTGGTCGAGGCGTTGCCTGAACTCGACGGTGCTGTGTTGTGTGCCGGTAATTCGACGACTTTGCCGTTGCAATTCGGCTCACGTGAGAAGTTTGATGACATGTTCAATGTCAATTTTTTCGCACCCGTCGAATTGCTGCGCTTGATGTACAAGAAGAAAGCGCTCAAGAAGGGGTCTTCGGTGGTGCTGATTGCTTCCATCGGTGGCACCCACAGCTTTATGCCGGGCAATGGCGTCTATGGCGCTTCCAAGGCTGCGCTGAACTCTGTCATGAAGTATGCCGCCCGTGAGTTCGCCTCGCGCAAGGTTCGGGTTAACAGCATCTGCCCCGGCATGGTGGACACTCCGCTCATCCATCGCGGCACGATCACCGAGGAGCAATTAGCCGAGGATGCAAAGCGTTATCCGCTGGGCCGCTACGGCCAGCCCGAGGACATCGCCAATGGCGCAGTTTACCTCTTGAGTGACGCTTCAAGTTGGCTGACTGGGCACGATTTGGTGATAGATGGCGGCTTTTCTATATAGTTTTTTCGCTAAATTTTTGTGTTTTTCAAAAATACAACTACTTTTGCAACCAAATTCATTTAGAATTACTGAAAATACACTCAACAAAGAAACAAAATTGTAATATGAACATACAGGATTTTGTTGAAAATTTCTCCGCACAATTTGATGACACTGATGCCAGCGTCTTCACCGCTGACACCAGATTTAAAGAGTTGGACGAGTGGTCATCACTGACTGCCCTGTCGATTATAGCCATGATTGATGATGAGTATGATGTGATTATTAAGGGTAATGATATCTTGAATTCCGATACTATTCAGGATCTGTATAATATAGTCGAAAAGCATCTCTAATCCCCTTGCCACTCTTCTTTATGGAGACACAAGTCAAGCAAATCATTGCACGCGTGCTCAATGTGAGTCTTGACGTAATCACCGATGACCTGTCCGCGGGAGATATTCCCGAGTGGGACTCTGTCGGTAATCTTGCAATCATCAGCACGATAGAGCAGGAACTCGATGTGGAGTTCCCGCTCGAAGACCTCTTTGACCTCACTTCGGTAAAGACGATTGTTGACGAGGTCAATCAACTCAAGAATGTTTGATGCCCCCCACAGTCATGTGCTCGCTTCGATAGCGGCTCATGCTACATCTGCACCCGACAAGGTAGCTCTTGTCGACAATGACGCCCGTGTGACCTATAGTCAACTGGTGGCGCGTGTCGAGAACGCTGCGGGCCTATTGCAGGCCATGGGGCTTCATCGTGGTGACCGCATCATGCTGGCTGCCAATAAAGAGGCCGATTTTATTTATCTCTATCTGGCGGCCCATTTGCTAGGCATTGTTAATGTCGTGGTCGATCCTAGCGCGCCAGCCGATAGACTCAATTATATCACTGGCATCACTCGTCCTGCCGCTGCATTTGGCAACACCGTCAATCCAATTGACGGCATCAGGGTCATCGCTTTCGGTGATCTCGACCTTGACAATAAAGCAATCCTGCCATTACCGTTACCCTCGTTGCAATCGAGTGATGTCGCTGATATTATGTTCACCACGGGCACCACGGGTCGTCCTAAGGGTGTCTGTCTGACCCACGACAATATTGCCGGTTCGGCATGTAACACTAATGGCTTTATCGGTACCAAGTCCAGTGATATCGAAGCGCTTGCATTACCCCTTAGCCACTCATTCGGCCTGGGACGCTTGCGCTGTGTGCTCATTGCGGGCGCCACACTCGTGCTTGTGGGCAACTTCGCCAACCTGAAGACATTCTTTACTGTCCTCGATACGGAAAAGGTGACAGGCTTTGGCATGGTGCCTGCCGTATGGCAATACATCAAGCGCCTGAGCGGGAACAGAATCGCTCGATTTGCAGGCCAGCTGCGCTATATTGAGATTGGCAGTGCTGCCTTACCCATCGAGGACAAGCGCCTGCTCATGGAGTTGTTCCCAAAAACGCGCATCTGTATGCACTACGGCCTCACCGAAGCCTCGCGAGCGATGTTTACCGAGTTCCACCAGTCTCAAGACCATCTGGATGCGATAGGGCGTCCTGCCTCCCAGTTGGTCGAGGCCTGCGTGCTTGACGAGCAGGGTGGGGCAGTGCCCGATGGCGCTGACGGTGAAATATGCGTCCGTGGCAATATGGTGACTCACACCTATTTCCTGCCACAAGATAACGATGGAGCATTCTATGGCGACTGGTTCCGCACCGGTGATTGGGGCCATCGCGGCCACGACGGCCTGTTCTATCTCACAGGGCGCAAAAAAGAACTCATTAACGTCGGAGGCGAGAAAGTGAGCCCTGGCGCCATCGAGGAAGCCATCAAGTCGCTGGGCATTGCCGATTGTGCTTGCGTGGGCGTACCTGATCCAAAGGGCGTTTTGGGCGAGGTTCCCAAAGCATTCTTGGTCAAGGGGAACTGCCCAATGGACTTTGAAGAAATAAAAAGCAACTTGCTCACCAAGTTGCCACCCCATGAAGTCCCGGTAGAGTGGGCATGGATAGATGCTATCCCACGCACCTCATCGGGCAAGATACAACGATTGAAACTTAAGCAATGACAAGATTATGTCACAATTAACAATCAATAATGTTCGCATTGCGGGCATGAGTGCTTGTGTCCCCGCCACAGTCGAGGACAATCTCACATTACCCATCTATAAGGACGAGGCCGATGCCCTCAAGGTGATTGCATCGACAGGTATCGAGCGCCACCACAAGGTGGAGCCTGGCACTACGGCGTCTGACCTTACCGTTAAGGCTGTCGAGCGCCTGCTCCAGGACATGGGTTGGGAAGCCCAAGACGTGGATTGCTTTGCCTATGTCTGCACATCAAGGGATTTCATCGCCCCGCAGACGGCTTGCATCCTTCAGGACCGCCTGAAGTTGCGCAGCGACTGTTGTGTGTTTGACTTGCCGTTTGGCTGCTCGGGATGGGTCTATGGCATGAGTATCGTGGCCTCGCTGATGTCTCATGGCACATTCAAGCGTTCGATACTTGTCGCTGCCGAGACCAACACCCTGAACCGCAATCCGCGCGACACGGCTGTTCGTCCCCTGTTTGGTGATGCGGCTACTGCTACCGCTCTTGAGTTTGATCCAGAGCGTTCACGTCCCATGAACTTTGTTTATGGTGTGGACGGCAGCGGATATGATGCAGTGTGGGCTCCTTATGGCGGTATGCGCAATCCTGTTACTCCCGAGGCTATTGAGGAGAAGGAGGTCGCACCCGGTGTCTATCGCCGTGGCATTGACATGATTGTCAACGGCATGGACGTCTTCGGTTTTGCCATCAAGCAACCGCCCCGCTCGCTCAAGGAGTTGATTGAGAAGTTTAGTATCGATGTTGAGAGTGTTGACTTGCTCTTGTTGCACCAGGCCAACAAATTCATTGATGAGAAGATTCGCAAGGCCGTCAAGATTGCGCCCGAGAAGACGCCTTATTGCCTTGAGGAATATGGTAATGTCACAAGCGCTTCCATACCCTTGACCATGGTGACGAGGTGCCGCGAGAAGTTGACGGGCAGCGGTGAGCAGCATTGCCTGGCATGCGGTTTCGGTGTGGGACTGGCGTGGGCCAGCATGGAATTTTATGCGGGCGATATCAAGTGCAGTGATGTAATAACCTATTAATGAGCGGAAATCGTTATGGCGCAGTATCTCAATTCCAATAAGGAGTATTACTGGGGTGACTGGTATTTCAAGTCCCATGTCATGCCCGCCGACTTTGACTATAAAGCCCACAAAAAGGAACTTTCGCCCTACTACGAGAAGCAGGGCTTTAAGGTCTCGATGATGTTTGCCGACTATTTCTCACGGCTCAATGGCATCACGAGTGACCGATACTTATCGATGGACGTCTATTACTTCTACGTTATTCCGTCCCTCAACCGTTATGATTTCAAGAACGCCTACCTCGACAAGAACATCTATAGCGAACTTTTCCCCATGGTCAAGCAGCCCAAGACCATCGTCAAGAATATTCACGGCATCTTCTACCGTGATGGCAATGAAATCACGCTTGACCAGGCAGTTGAGGCAGTGAACGCATCAGCCGGCGAACTCATGATTAAGCCTACTGTCGAGACCTGTAATGGCGAGGGCGTCGAGCAGATCAGGGACTTTGGTATCGCAGCCGTTCGAGACCTTTTCGAGCGCTATGGCATCAACTTTATCGTGCAGGAAAAGGTGAAACAACATCCTGTCCTGCAGCAGGTTAATCCCACCTCTCTCAACTCGATGCGACTCTATACTTACCGTCATCTTGACGGTACCTACGAGTTCCTGTATCCCTTTGCGCACATGCGTTTTGGCGGTAAGGGGGCTATCAAGGACAATGTCTCGCAGGGTGGCGGCACCTGTCTTATTCTCAATGACGGCACTGTTGATGACAGGGTGTTCCGTTTCAAGCACATGGAGGTGTCCTCCCTGAAGCGGGAGACGGGTGTTGAGGGACTCGTCGTGCCCAACTATCAGGGCGTTGTCGAGACGTTGCTCAACATGCACCGCCGTCTTCCTTACTTCGACTTTGTGGGTTGGGATGTGACCGTTTTGCCCGATGGCGAGCCCTTGTTCATCGAGTTTAACCTCGTGCCTAGCGTCGAGGGCCCCCAGATGATGGCTGGTCCCATGTTTGGAGATTGCCTGGAAGAAGTGATTGAACGTGCCCGCCGTGTGGAGTGCAGCCGCGTGCAGAGCAACAAGAAGGTTTTCCCCAAGGACTCCCTGTTTTACCTGCACATGCAGTAAGGGCGTTGCAATAATCTGCACTAAAATCCGTTAAAGTAATACGGACAAAACCCGCCGACCAGCAAGTGATTATACGCCAGATTGTCAATACCGTCTTCCGCTCTTGCAGCTACGTTATTTCACACGAGGGCTGCTCGTGGCTCGTCGATTGTGGCGATTTGGATCAGATTCTGCCTTTGGTAGATGGCGATTTGCAAGGTGTGTTACTCACTCATGCCCATTTTGACCACATTTACGGCCTCAACTCCCTGATGATACTCTATCCCGGATTATCGGTCTATACCAATCAAGCGGGCCTTGATACCTTGCTCAACGACAAGTTGAACTTCTCTCGGTATTATGGAGAGCCCATCATCTTCAATGAGCCTGACCGTGTCAAGCTTGTCGAGGACAGGGAATGGGTAGAGTTGTTTGACGGAATCCGTGCTCAGGTCGTCTTTACTCCAGGTCACAGCCCCTGCTGCGTCACATGGATAATTGACGACGTGTTATTCACGGGCGATAGCTTTATCCCGGGAGTGAAGACGGTGACCAATATTCCTCACTCCAACAAGGACTTGGCGGCCGATAGCGAGGCCCTTATCCGTGAACTGGCCGAGCACCGCACCATTTATTCTGGTCACGCACCGGAAATTCAGTGAATACAAAAAGATATTAGTATATGGCTAACAACAAGATTTTATTATGCTTAGCTCACATGAGCGGCCAGGAAATGAAGTACATCCAGGAGGCGTTTGATACCAACTGGGTCGTGCCTCTTGGCCCTAATGTGAACGCTTTTGAAGAGGACCTCGAGCACCTGTGCGGCGAGGGCAAGCACGTGGTAGCCCTCAGTTCGGGCACCGCAGCCATTCATTTGGCTCTCGTCAATTTGGGCGTGGGCCGTGATGACGAGGTCATCTGTCAATCGATGACATTTTCGGCTAGTGCCAATCCCATCACCTATCAGGGGGCAACACCAGTGTTTGTCGATAGTGAGCCCGATTCGTGGAACATGGATCCCGGCCTGCTCGAGGTGGCT
The DNA here is from genome assembly GCA_902774055.1 of uncultured Bacteroidales bacterium. Classification (GTDB taxonomy): domain Bacteria; phylum Bacteroidota; class Bacteroidia; order Bacteroidales; family Muribaculaceae; genus Sodaliphilus. Next base: position 34,944 of record CACYGX010000003.1, on the reverse strand, counting down.
ATCAAGGACCGCATCGCTAAGACGGGCCGCAAGCCCCGAGCCATCATCCCCGTCTATCTCTACGGTATGCCTGCACGCATCAACGACATTATGGAGATTGCCGACCGCTATGAGATTCCCGTGATTGAGGACTCTGCCGAAGCTTTCGGGTCGCGCTATGATGGCAAGTTGTGTGGGACGTTCGGTCGGTTTGGCATCATGAGTTTCAATGGTAACAAGATGATTACCACCAGCGGCGGTGGCGCTCTCATCTGCCCCAATGAGGCAACCAAGAAAAAGACCATGTTCTATGCCACCCAGGCACGTGAGCCCATGCCCTACTACCTGCACAAGGAGATAGGCTACAACTACCGCATGAGCAACATCTGTGCCGGCATCGGTCGTGGCCAGATGACGGTGCTCGATGAGCATTTGGCTCACCACAAGCACCTGTGTGACCGCTATGTCGAACTCTTGTCGCCAATCGACGGCATTACGGTCCACACCAATCCTGATGAGCATTGCGACAGCAATTATTGGCTCAATACCATTCTCATCGATCCGGCTAAGGCTGGTACCGATTACGATACTGTTCGTCAGCATCTTGAGGCTTGCAACATCGAGTCTCGTCCCTTGTGGAAACCCATGCACACCCAGCCCGTGTTCGCTAGTGCGCCCGCCTATGTCAATGGCGTGAGCGAACGCTTGTTCGAGTTGGGATTGTGCCTGCCTAGCGGCCCCTGGGTGAGCGATGAGGACGTTGAACGAGTGTGCCGTGAAATCAAATCTTGCTGCAAATAAGAAATTTTATAGATATGAGTGCTATGAATATCGCAATATATGGAGCTGGGGGCTTTGGAAAGGAAGTCGCTTGTCTCATCGATAGAATCAACGACAATGGCGGGAAGTGGAACCTGATCGGTTTCTTTGATGACACTAAACCCGTTGGCTCGGCCGTTTCGCTCTATGGAAACGTGCTTGGTGGCATGGATTCTCTCCTGCAGGTGAATCAGCCGCTGGCAGTTGCCATCGCTATTAACGATAACAAGGTCGTGCGTCGCCTGCGTGAGAGCATCAACAATCCTCACATCACTTTCCCCAACCTCATCGACCCGTCATTGTTCCTGGTCGATGAGCGCACGGTGATTATGGGTGAGGGAAATATCATCCAGAACGACTGCATGATATCATGCGATGTCACCATGGGTGATTTTAACCTCATCAACGACCACGTTGTGATTGGTCATGACAACCGCATCGGCAGCTTCAATGGTTTAATGCCCGCGGCCCACTTGTCAGGAGGCATCACCATTGGCGACAACAACCTGTTGGGCGTGGCCAGTGTCGTGCTTCAGGGCATGACCATCGGCAATGGTGTCACCCTTGGTGCCAACAGCGTGCTCATGACGCAGCCGCGCGACAACAGCACCTACCTGGGTGTTCCTGCCAAGAAATTTGATTTTTGATGCTTTTGACTAGCCATTTTTGGTGGTGTTGAAGATTTCATTGACTACAAATTGGCATTTTTTACTGTAATTATTGTATAACAGGGTGTGAAATTAAGTTTTTTTATATAATTTTGCACCCCGTAAAAATATCTGCGGTATTTTTGCGTTATATATGCAGTAATGAGTTTAGAACAATTCATAGATTATTTCGCGGATCTGTTAGAAGAAACAGATCCCGACACAATAATGGCCACCACTCGCTTCAAGGATTTGGAGGAATGGTCTTCTCTTGTTGCCTTGTCGGTCATTGCTATGATTGACGAGGAATATGACGTCGAATTCCGCGGTGATGACATCCGCGGTAGCAATACCATTGAGGACCTTTACAACATTGTCAAGTCTAGAGTAGAGTGATGTGATATCGTGTGATAGTAGTACCATGCCTTAACAATTTCTAGTGGGGCTTTTTTGTCACACCTTTTTTTACCAAAATTACAATTCTCCTGTTGCTGTCATTGCGTTTGACGGCTTTTACCTGAAAAATCTTATGGCAAAGATTACCTATCATGGCGTGGGCATTAAAGCCCTGAGCGCCTGCGTTCCTCGTGATGTCGTGTATAATAAAGACTTGGGTTACCTTATCCCCGAGGAGGAAATAGAGAAGACAATCAACAACATAGGCATTGAGCAGCGCCGCATAGCAGCGCCCGATGTCATGGCTAGCGACCTGTGCTTCAAGGCTGCACAGCAGTTGATGGCCGATAATGATATTGAGCCCGATAGCATCGATGTGCTGCTGTTCATGAGTCAAACGCCCGACTACCGCATTCCAGCAACGTCTTGCTTGTTGCAGCATCGGCTGGGACTCTCACGTGACACCATGTGCTTCGACATTTCATTGGGGTGCTCGGGCTATTTGTTTGCCTTGAGTGCCGCTTTTGCTTATGCTTCGATGGAGGGTGTGCGACGTGTCCTGTTGCTTGACGGCGAGACCTTCTCCAAGATTGTGAACCGTCATGACAAGGTGGATTGGCCACTGTATGGCGACGCGGGAACAGCGACCCTGGTCGAGAAAGGCGATTATGGCGACTCTACCTTCATCCTCAACACCGACGGCAGCGGGGAGAATGCACTGAAGATTCATGCCGGTATGCGCAATCCCATCACCCCCGAGTCGTGCATCGAGCGTGAGCAGGAGGATGGCAACATACGCAGCGACCTGGAAGTCTATATGGACGGCATGGATGTCTTCAATTTCGCCATCAGCAAGGTGCCCAAGAGTGTGAAACAGCTGCTCAAGGAAACCGACCGCACCATCGAGGATGTGGACTATCTGGTTTTCCATCAGGCTAACCGTTTCATGATGGACTTCTTTGTCAAGAAACTGAAGATTTCGCCCGACAGGGTACCTTATTGTATCCACAAGTACGGCAACACCAGCAGCGCTTCGGTGCCCTTGACCATCTCCAGCGAACTGACCGGTTGCCTCAATGGCGAGAAGACCTTGCTCATGAGCGGCTTTGGCGCGGGTCTAAGCTGGGGCTCGGCGATTTTGTCCATGAAGGACTGCAAGGTATCGCCCGTGATAGAGTATTAAGCAAGAATAACACTTGAGGCATGCTCACATTTGACCACATCGGCATCGCGTGTCGGGACATCGCCAAGACGCAGACATTCTATCTGTCCCAGGGTTACACGGCAACACCCGTTGTCGAGGATCCCATTCAGCATGTGCGCATTTCCTTCATGCACAAGCCTGGAGCACCGCGACTGGAACTGCTGGAACCGCTAGATGACGATAGCCCTGTGCTCCGCACCCTATCAGCAGTGGGCGTGTCTCCCTATCACATGTGCTATCGTGTCGAGGACATTGATGCGGCGATTCAGGAATTGCGTTCTCAGCGCTTTTTGTTGGTCAATGGTCCTGTTCCTGCATGTGCGATGAACAACAGGCGAGTGGCCTTCCTTTTCCAGAAGAATACAGGTCTCATTGAGTTGGTTGAGGCCCGATAGAGATGGATCAGATCCTGCTGACATACATTCTGCCTGTCTATAACACCGAGCGTTATGTGCTGCGGGCGCTGCAATCCATTGTAGACCAGAAGCTGGAACCCGCTCAGTACGAGGTGCTTGTCGTTGATGATGGCTCTACTGATTCCAGCCGTTCGCTGGTCGAGTCATTTTCTCAGGATCATCCACAGGTCAAATTGCTCAGTCAGCCGAATGCCGGCGTGAGTGCGGCTCGCAACCTGGCCATTGACAATGCCCGTGGCCGTTATCTCATGTTTGTGGACAGTGATGACTACTTGAACGGAGATGTTATGCCCGCATTGTTGCGTCGTGCGGTGGATAATGACCTGGACGTGCTCTCGTTCAATTATTGCTGCAAAGATACGCGGGGCAACGATTTGCCCCACACTCGTGACGATAATTATGCCACGACAGGAGTTATCACAGGGCCAGAGTTCCTCTCGACCCACAGCATGACGCCCTATGTGTGGCGTTTCCTGCTTCGGCGTGATTATCTGCTTCGCAATTCCTGGCGTTTTGACCCCTCATTGATTGTCTGTGAGGACGGTTCACTTATAGCAAAGTTTCTGCTCAATGCTCCCCGCATGGCCCATGACGATTGCGTCGTCTACTGCTACGTGAAGCGTGACGATAGCGCCATGCACAATCCCGATCCCGACCATCTGCGCCGGCGCATCTTCAGCCAGGTCGATGCTGCCGCTTCGATTGATGCAACGGCTCGGGACTATGAGAAGGCTACAGGCCTCAAGGCCCCAGCCAGTGTGGACGGTTTGAGGAATGTGTATCTCTATTTCTCGATGACCAAGGCGCTGGTGTGCGGCATGGTGAGCGAAGTCGTGGAGCGGATCCGTCAGGCTGGTCTATATCCGTTCCCCTGCGTGGGACCGGAGTCGGACTATCACGGCATGAAATGGAAAATAATCCACATACCGATGATGTTTCCCGGCCTGTGGAAAATATTGAGTAAGGTTTATCGCATGATAAAATAAGGCAATGATATAACCCTGCGGGGCTAATGCCAATTACGCTAATTTGCAACGAATTAAACACATTCAGGTTATGATTAGCGAAATACGCATTAAAAGATTCTATATCATGCTGTAACATAATGATGAATGACCACATTTGTTTTTCGTAATCACACGGTAGAGCCATTATTGGGCTATGACGGCATGACCTATTCGGGTTATGGCGACATCAGCCTTGTGCCTGCCGATGTAGATCGTTATATCTGGTTCTATCAGGTGCCCGTCAATCCCGATAGCGCCCAGTTGGCTCAGGAAGTCGAGTCTTATTGCGACTTGTTGGATATTGTCTTGAGCAAGGTCGATGAGAGTAAGCCGTTTTTCATCTTCTCGCTTGAGAATATCTTCCCCTTGAGGCTAACTGGTGACGAAACCGCCGTGGCCGACGCTGTAGCGTCGTTCAATGCCCACGCGGCAAGGCAAGCATCCGCCCACCACAATGTCAAGTGGGTGGACTTCAGCGAGTTTGTCCGGCGCTATGAGGCTAGTGCGCTGGTCGACTGGAAATACTACTTGATATCACAGACCTTGTTGAATCCCAAGTTGGCCCATGATTTCCAATCGTGGTGGCAGCAGGTCGAGCGAGAGAACGCCCATCAGCGCAAGAAGTGCCTTGTCCTTGACTTGGATAACACCCTGTGGGGTGGGGTGCTGGGTGAGGATGGTGTCGATGGCATCAAGTTGGGTGGCGAATATCCTGGTAAAGCTTTTTCCTACTGGCAACGGGCCTTACTACAATTGGAGCGCAATGGCGTCATCCTGGCCGTGTGCAGCAAGAACAATGAGGCCGATGTGGATGAGGCATGGCAGCACAATCCGCACATGATACTCAAGCGTGAACACTTCAGCGCCTTACGCATCAACTGGAATGACAAGGCAACCTGTATCAGCGAGATTGCCGAGGAACTCAACATAGGGCTCGATTCCATGGTCTTCCTGGATGATAATCCTGCCGAACGTGAACTCATTCGTCAGTCCCTGCCGCAGGTCGAGGTGCCTGACTTCCCGTTGAAGCCTTACCAGCTCATGCCTTTCTTTAAAGAACTGGTGGATAAGTATTTCCGCATTTATGCTGTGACGAGCGAGGATAGGGCCAAGACCGAGCAATATCGTGCCAACGCACAGCGTCGGGCCGAGCAATCCCGTTTCATCGACATGGAGAGTTACCTGTACAGCCTGGACATGAGGCTTGACATCATCCCCGCCGATGAGCACAACTTGCCGCGCATTGCCCAGATGACCCAAAAGACCAACCAGTTCAACCTCACCACTCGCCGCTATACCGAGGCCGATATCCGCCAGCGTCTCGAGCAAGGTTGGCGCGTTTTTTGCATGAGTGTGAGTGATCGCTTCGGCGACAGTGGCATCACGGCGGCCATTTTCTTGCAGCCCGTGGGGGATGTCGAGGTCAACATCGATACGTTGTTGCTCAGTTGCCGCATCTTGGGCAAGGGCATCGAGGAGGCGTTCATCAAGACGGTCTTCAATCTGCTCAAGCTCGATGGTTACAAGACGGTTGCGGGAGATTACCTGCCCACCGCCAAGAACCAACAGACGGCCGACTTCCTCGACCGCATGGGCATGACGCTGCAATCGACCGATGACAGTGGCGCGAAGCATTACTCCATGGCGCTGAGCGATATGTTTGATATTAATAACTGCTATAATATTAGGGTGTTATGAATTTAGAAGAAAAAATTTTGGGCATCATGCGCGAGGTCTTTGACATGGAGGCCGTCCCGACAGATGTGTCGCAAAAGAATTGTGACCGATGGGACTCGCTGCGGCATCTCACGCTGGCATCCGAACTCGAGGATGCGTTTGACATCGAGTTGGAACCTGAGGAGATTGCCGAGATGACCGATTTCGCTCGTGTCATCGACATGATACAGAGCAAACTCTAAAAACCGTGTGTCACGAGCCCGGCATTCACGATGGCTGGTCAGCGTATTGCCTACATTGATTTCATGAAGTGCCTGTGCATCATGCTCATCGTGATGTACCATATCGATCATGAGACGTTCAACTATGTTGCTCCCAACCTGAATGACGCGTTGCAGGCCTTCCGCCTGCCCATGTATTATTTCATATCGGGCATTTTTTTCAAACTTTATAGCGGTTTTGCCGATTTCACACGGCGCAAGGTCAATAACATCCTTGTGCCGTTCGTTTTTTTCGTAGTGCTTGCCTATGTGGTCAGGGTGCTGGAATATGGGTTCAGGTTGCTTGTCGGCGCCGACTCGATTGACATCGACCCCATCCGCTTGGTCGAGCCTTTCTTTTTGAGATACTGGGAAGTTACCACGCCGTTATGGTTCCTGTTGAGTCTTTTCTGGGTGAACATCATCTTTTATGCGCTGCGGCGCTGGATCAAACCTGTAGGTTGGCTATTGGCGGCTACTGTGCTCCTGTCAATCCTGGGCTATTGGCTGGGAATCAACAAGGTGGAGTTGCCCCTCATGCTCGACACATCGTTCGTAGCGATGCCTTATTTCGTCTTGGGATGGGGCTTGAACAGGCTTGGAGCGTTGAAACCCTCCCGATGGGATCGTTGGGGCGTCATTGCCCTGCTGCTCGCGGAGTTTCCCATCTATTGGTTGAGTGAGTTCACCAATCTTCATTTCCAGGTCTTGCCGTCTTATTGGAAACTATATTTGTTGCCGTTTGTTGCCATCCTTGTCTTATTCTGGGCCTGCAAGCGGTTGCCCTACATACCTGTCATGTGCCATTTTGGCCGTTATTCGCTCATAATTCTGGGAACCCACCCGTTGTTTTACCTGCCCATCCGCTTCCTGATCATGACGCGATGTGGCATGGAGCAGAGCTTGTCGTTGACACTCACCGTGTTTATCTTGACCATGTTGCTCGAGTGGCCCATGATCTGGTTGCTAAAGACTTATTTTCCCCGTTTTACCGCACAACAGCCGTTTTTCAAACCCGGCTGGACCATACTTTAAATCTTCACTGTCTTAATGAATTTCATTGAACGCTTATTCCGTCTTATTGCCATTCTTGCCGCATTTGCATTGCTTTTTGCGGCCTATGGCGGACGTGTTGACCCCACCGTTTGGATATTGCCGTCGCTGGCGACATTGGCGCTGCCTGTGGTGGCGATTGTCGCCATCGCGCTAATGTTGTTGTTTGCGTTATTGTGGCACTGGCGTGCAGCGGCTATCCTGTTTGCCGCATTGTGCCTCTCGTGGCCAACCTTGCGCCTGATTTCACCACTCAACTTCTTCCATCCCACAGCCGACGACGACTGTCCCCAACTCAAGGTCCTGACGATGAATGTCACCCAGTTCAACTGGCAGGATGGTGAGCATCCCAGCAAGAGCATGCGCTACATCCTTGACCAGAATGCCGACATAGTGGTCATTCAGGAGGGTCTGGTCGATTTCAAATACGAGAATCTGCCCACATTGAAGACCATGCTCAAGGAGCTCTATAAGAAGTATCCCTATCGCAAGAAGCATTACTTTGACGTGGGCATCCTGTCCAAGTACCCCTTCGAGGAAGTGAAATCCGAAGCCTTGACGCGCGATACACTCAATTATTTCATCAAGGCATGGGATGTTGAAGCGCCAGGCGGTCCGTTGAGGGTTGTCAGTATGCATTTGAGTTCGTTGCGTTTCACCCACAACGACAGCAAAATCATCGACTCGATGAATGTGCCCTCAGGACGCAAGAAACGCGTCAGGTCGGTCGTGAACAAGTTGGATTATGGATTCCGTACCCACGTGCGCCAGGTCCGCGCCATGCGCGAACTTCTTGACGATTCACCGGGCGATGTGCTGGTCATGGGTGACATGAACGATACGCCGGGTTCGTTTGCCTATCGCACCTTGTGCGGTGATGACCTGAGGGACGCGTGGGCTGATGCGGGGTTCGGCCCCACCTACACTTTCCACGCTAATCACCTCTATGTCAAGATTGACCACATCTTTTACCGTGGCGACATGCAGTTGCTCACTTGCCGCCGTGACAAGGAAGGCGAGAGTGACCATTATCCCCTCGTCGCGACTTTCCAGCGATAACCGTAGCATCGGCGCGAAATCATCCAGAAGGTTATTGCCGATACACTAAATTGGCCTCTTTCTCGTTCTATTACATATAGATAATTCAAGAATTTTCAAGACATGACCCATACAAGACATATCCTGTGGATTGCTGCCGCGGCATTGATGCTCGCTGTGTGCTTTTCCTCATGCATCGAGGACGGTTTCACCACCTCGCCAAACGATAAGTTGGCGTTTAATATGGATACCGTGGCCTTTGACACGGTAATCACTTTACAGGGAACCGCCACCAAGCAGATGGTGGTCTATAACCGCAGCAAGAAGCAGATCAACATCTCATCAATTAAGGTGGCAGGATTGGCCACCAAGGGCCGTTTCCACCTCAATGTCGATGGTGTGCGTGGTGACTCGTTCCAGAATGTGGAAATTCGCGGCAATGACTCAATTTTCATCTTCATCGAGGCCTATCTTGATGAGATGGAAAAGAACGAACCCACCATGATAGAGGATATCTTGGAGTTTGAGACCAATGGCAATAGTCAAAAAGTGACGCTCACAGCCTGGGGACAGGATGTGATAAGGATGCGCGGCGATACGATTTCCCACGACACGCATCTGACGGCCACAAAGCCATATCTGATCTATGACACCTTGTTTGTCGCTCTCGACGCGACGCTCACGCTCGATGCGGGCGCGACACTGCTGTTCCATGACAAGGCGGCCATTCGCTGCAAGGGACGCATGCTCGCCAATGGCACAGCCGAGGATCCTGTTATCTTACGTGGCGACCGCTTGGACCGCATTGTGGGTTCCTACAGTTTTGACCTCATGTCAGGCCAGTGGGGTGGTATCATCTTCAACTCTTCCTACGGTAACGGTAATGTGTTAAAACACGTTATCATGCGTGGTAGCAGCATCGGTATGCACTGCAGTACCGACCATATTGATACGGTCAATTGTGCGCTCAAACTCGTGAATTGTGTGCTGACCAATTCGGCCACTACCTGCTTGGTAACGGCGACATGCAAAGTTGAGTTGATTGGTACCGAGATTAGTGATGCAGCCGAGGAAGTGGCCTATTTTGCTGGTGGCAAAGTCACGGCCTCGCAGTGCACGTTCGCCAATTATTACTTGTTCAAGGTGCCCTCATATCCCATCCTCAACGTCTTTAATGTGAGGTATGAAGATGGCTCGACTGGCAAGATCAAGGCTTATTTTGACAACTGCATCATCAACGGCCTGTATAGTGATATTAACGAGGGTGACCTGGACGAGTATGACGTCTATCTGCGTTATTGCATGCTCAAGAGTCAGGGCAAAGACGACGATCATTTCATCAACTGTGTGTGGGAGGGTGACCCGGATTTCCTCACCGTGCGCGACGATTATCTCTTTGATTACCGACTGGGTAACGAGAGCGACGCCATCGGCAAGGGTAACCCCTCGCTGTGTCCCAATGAGGCGCGCTATGATCGATATGGTAATGACCGCAAGTCTCGTGGCGCCGTGGATTTGGGCGCTTATGTCTGGGTCGAGGTTCCCGATGAAGAGGACGACTAAATCAACCGTTCATCAAGCATGGCAATGAAACGCATTCTTTTCATGTCGTTGCTGGTAGTGATGCTGGCAGGTTGCATGAATGCGCAGGTGAGCGACATGGCCCCTCCCAAGCATGAATTTCGCGGGGTATGGATGCACATCATCGGCCAGAAGCAGTATGCCCAGATGACGCCCGAACAGACGCGGCAGTACCTGATTGGGCAGCTGGATTTGCTGCAACAGGCCAACTGCAATGCCGTCATCTGGCAGATACGTCCGCAGGCCGATGCCGCCTATGTCAGCCAACTGGAGCCGTGGACCCGCTGGCTCACGGGAGAACCTGGCAAGGCCCCCAATCCCGTGTGGGATCCCTTGCAGTTCATGATTGAGCAGACCCACAAGCGCGGCATGGAATTGCACGCCTGGATCAATCCTTACCGTGTGACCAGCAGCGAGGAGGACAAACCTGCGCCTGGTCACATCTACTATGGGCATCCCGAGTGGTTCCTCAAGTATGCCGACGGCAAGTTGTACTTCGACCCGGGCCTGCCTGAGAGCCGTGACTATATTGATACTGTTGTCAGGGACATTCTCACCCGATATGACATCGACGCCTTGCACATGGATGACTATTTTTATCCTTATCCTGTCGCCGGCGCAGAGTTCCCCGACACGACATCTTACAATCAATACGGCATCGGTTGGGACAAGAACGACTGGCGCCGCAACAATGTCGATTTGCTCATCGAGCAGTTGCACAACACCATTCAGGAGGTGAAACCCTGGGTGCGGCTCGGTATCAGCCCCTTTGGCATCTGGCGGAATAAGGCAAGTGACCCCGACGGCAGCGAGACCAACGGCCTGCAGTGCTATGATGCCCTGTTTGCCGACTGCCTCAAGTGGACCGCCGAGGGTTGGGTGGACTATATGGTGCCCCAACTCTACTGGGAGCTGGAACACAAGGCTGCCAGCGACCTGGTGCTCATGCACTGGTGGAATGACTATGCCAACGGGCGCCACATGTACTATGGCCACTCGGTCAACAACGTGATGTCGCACCAGGATATTGCCGCCGAAGGTGGCGACCCCACTAATCCCACCCAACTCGACCACAAGATGCGCCTGCAACGGGCGATGGACGATGTGCTTGGTGTGGTCTGGTGGCCCGCCTATAGCGTTACCAGCAATTACAAAGGGGTGCTCGATTCGCTGATACAGAAGCAGACCCGCTATCCTGCACTCATTCCCGCTTACACGTGGATTGACAGTGAGAAACCCCACCGCATCCATGACCTGAAGATTCAAAAGGTTCGTGGCCAGAAGGCGCTCGTCTGGCGTGCCCATGAGACCGACGACCCCATGCAGCAGGCCGTTCGATATGTCGTTTACCGTTATCCCAAAGGCAAGAAAGGTCATCTTGACAATCCCGCCAATATCCTTGCCATCACTGGCGAAACCACCTTTATCCTGCCCGATGGCGGCAAGGGCAACTGGCAATATGCCGTCACAGCCCTCGACCGCTGCTGGAACGAGAGCAGCCCCGCCTGGAAATAACCCATATCCTCTCTCATATCCAATACAAGCGACAGCCGCCCCACCACACTGGAGCGGCTGTCGCCATGATATCATTCTCTAATCTCTAATCCCTAATCAATATTGCTCATTTGCCTAAAACAAATGAGCAATATTCTCCGTCATCATCTTCACACTCATGGCCAGCAGGATGATGCCAAAGAATTTGCGGGAGAACATCATGCCTCCATCTCCAAGCCATTTCTGGATTTTGCCGGTACTCTTGATGACGGCAAACACCCAAACCATGTTGATGGCGAGGCCGATAAAGATGTTGATGTCGTCATACATAGCCTTAAGCGAAATCAGGGTCGTCAAGACGCCGGCACCCGCAATCAGCGGGAAGACCATTGGCACCATCGTCGCCCCCTTGTTGGGGGTGTTGTTCTTGAAGATTTCCACGTCAAGAATCATCTCCAGGGCCATCAGGAACATTAGGAAACCGCCTGCCGTGGCAAACGAGTGGATGTCGCAGTTGAAGATCCTGAGCAACCAGTGGCCGCCATAGTAGAAGCCCACCATCAGCAGGGTGGAGTAGAGGGTTGCCTTCCAGGCATCTACATGGCGTCCTTTCTCCCTCAACTGCAAGATGATAGGTATCGAACCTACAATGTCGATGATACTCAGCAAAACCAGCGTCGCACTCAAAATCTGTGTAAAATTAATACTTCCCATGATGGCTTCTTTGTTTAACTGGTGCAAAGGTACAAATTAGTTCTCATTTCTAGATTTTTGGTGGTCTGTTTTCGACATTTTTCATCAATATCACTATGTCACGAACAGTAATAGACCATTAACCGCAATGGGGTAAAATTTGTTGCAATATTGTGGCTGAATGTCCTTTTTTTATGGCGATGCACCCCTGAAATCTTACACATTCTCATATTTTGATACAATTTCTATAATGGAAATGCCAAAAAAACTCCTTGTGGTTTTGCCAATTGCATGTTTTTCACTAACTTTGCCGCTTGAATGTTTTTTGAACGAAAAATAATAACATTATATATCCAAAAAAATGAGCGAGAAAGAGAATACATTGGCAACTAAATACGACCCCAAAGAGGTCGAGGACAAGTGGTACCAGTACTGGGAGAGTCATGACCTGTTCAAGAGCGTGCCTGACGAGCGCGAGCCCTATTGCATCGTCATCCCGCCCCCCAATGTGACGGGCGTCCTCCACATGGGCCACATGCTCAACAACACCATCCAGGACATCCTCATTCGCCGCGCGCGCATGGAGGGCAAGAACGCCCTGTGGGTGCCTGGAACCGACCATGCTTCGATTGCTACCGAGGCTAAGGTCGTGAAGCGACTCGCCGAGCAGGGCATTCGCAAGCGTGACCTCACCCGCGACGAGTTCCTCAAGCATGCTTGGAATTGGACCCATGAGCATGGCGGCATCATCTTGCAGCAGTTGCGCAAGCTGGGCGCTTCCTGTGACTGGAGCCGCACCGCCTTCACGATGGACGAGACCCGCAGCAAGAGCGTCCTCAAGGTTTTCGTGGACCTCTATGACAAGGGTTACATCTACCGTGGCCTGCGCATGGTGAACTGGGACCCCAAGGCCCAGACCGCGTTGAGCAACGAGGAGGTAATTTATCACGAAGAAAAGAGCCACCTCTATCACCTCAAGTACTATGTTGAAGGCCTGCAGACCCTCGAGAACGAGGAGCAGTTGCGCACCGAGGGCAACATCATCCACAAGGACGAGAAGGGCTACTATGCCGTCGTTGCCACCACGCGCCCCGAGACCATCATGGGCGATACCGCCATGTGTATCAACCCCAAGGATCCCAAGAACCAGTGGCTCAAGGGCCGCCGCGTGATTGTGCCTCTGGTGGGACGTGTAATTAACGTGATCGAGGACCGCTATGTCGATATCGAGTTTGGTACGGGCTGTCTGAAAGTTACTCCCGCTCATGACCCCAACGACTACGTTCTGGGCAAGACCCACAATCTAGAGACCATCGACATCTTCAATGCCGATGCCACTATCAGCGAGCAGTCGCCGCTGTACGTTGGCATGGACCGCATGGAATGTCGCAAGGTGATTGTTGAGGATCTCAAGGCCGCCGGCCTGATGGAGCGCATCGAGGACTACGAGAACAAGGTGGGCTATAGCGAGCGCAACAGCGACACGGCCGTTGAGCCGCGCCTGTGCATGCAGTGGTTCTTGAAGATGAAGCACTTTGCCGAAATCGCCTTGCCCTGCGTCAAGAACGACGAACTCAAGTTCCATCCCTCGAAGTACAAAAATATCTACAATGTGTGGCTTGAGGGCATCCAGGACTGGTGCATCTCGCGCCAGTTGTGGTGGGGCCATCGCATTCCCGCCTACTTCTTGCCCACCGACGACGAGGAGAAGGAGGTTTATGTAGTTGCCCTGAACGAGGAAGAGGCCCTGGAAAAGGCCCGCAAGATTCCCGGATACGAGAATATCGAGGCCAGCCAGTTGCGCCACGACGAGGACGCCCTCGACACGTGGTTCAGCTCATGGTTGTGGCCCATCTCGCTGTTTGACGGCATCAATAACCCCGGCAACGAGGAAATCAAGTACTACTATCCCACCAATGACCTGGTGACCGCTCCCGATATCATCTTCTTCTGGGTAGCTCGCATGATTATGGCGGGATATGAGTACATGGGTGACATGCCTTTCCGCAACGTCTATTTCACGGGCGTCGTTCGCGACAAGTTGGGCCGCAAGATGTCCAAGTCGCTCGGCAACTCGCCCGACCCGTTGAAGCTCATCGACCAATTCGGTGCCGATGGCGTGCGCATGGGTCTCATGCTGGCTGCTCCCGCTGGCAACGACATCCTCTACGATGACGCCTTGTGTGAGCAGGGACGCAACTTCAACAACAAGATTTGGAACGCCTTCCGCCTCGTTAAGGGCTGGGAGGTGGCCGATGTCGAGCAACCCGAGGCCAGCCGTCAGGCCGTGCTGTGGTTCCGCCACACGCTCAACGATGCCCTGGCAACCGTCAAGGACCACTTCGCCAAGTTCCGCTTGAGCGATGCCATGATGGTCCTCTACCGCTTGTTCTGGGAAGAGTTCTCGGCATGGTACCTCGAGGCCGTCAAGCCCGCCTTCGGCCAGCCGATGGATCGCGCCACGATGCAGGCTACGCTCGAGTTCTTCGACATGCTGCTGCGTCTGCTGCATCCCTTCATGCCGTTTATCACCGAGGAGTTGTGGCAGCACCTCGATGAGCGCAAGGATGGCGAGAGCATCATGTATGCCCTCATCCCCGAGGCTCAGGAGGCCGACCAGGCACTGCTCAAGGCGATGGCCGATGTCAAGGAGATCGTTGGTGGCGTGCGCAATGTCAGAAAGCAGAAGAACCTCCCCAACAAGGAGCAACTCACGCTGCAGGCCGTCGGTGGCTTGAACAACCCGTTCGAGGCTATCATCATCAAGCTTGCTGGTCTTGACAAGATCGAGGCTGTGGCCGAGAAGGATCCCACGGCAGCCGCCTTCATGGTAGGCACTGCCGAGTTTGCAGTTCCCGTTGCCGGCAGCATCGACGTTGAGGCCGAAATCGCGAAACTCGAAGCCGATTTGGAATACACCCGCGGTTTCCTCGCCAGTGTTGACAAGAAACTGAGCAACGAGCGCTTTGTCGCCAATGCCCCCGAGGCCGTTGTCGCCAACGAGCGCAAGAAGAAAGCCGACGCCGAGAGCAAGATCGCCACAATGGAGCAAGCCCTCCAGGCCCTCAAGAAATAAGGTTCCCCATGCCGTGGCTCTGCTACGGCCCCAAAACCAAGACAAGATGGAAAACTCAATATTAAAACCAGACATTCCCGTCGCCCTGTGCAGCGACCACGCTGGCTATCCCGTCAAGGAAGCCGTCAAGCGCTGGCTCGAGGGGCAGGGTGTCGCCTGCAAGGACTTCGGCACCTACAACGAGGACAGTTGTGACTACCCTGACTTTGCCCATCCCTGCGCGCTGGCAGTCGAGCAGGGCGAGTGCTATCCCGGCATCGCCGTGTGTGGCAGTGGCGAGGGCATCAACATCACCCTCAACAAGCATCAGGGTATCCGTTCGGCCCTGTGCTGGCGTCTCGCGGTCGCACGCTTGGCCCGTCAGCACAACGATGCCAACGTCCTGGCCATGCCTGGCCGCTTCGTCACCGATGAGGAAGCCATCGCCATGGTCGAGGCCTTCCTGACGACCGCCTACGAGGGTGGCCGTCACCAGCGCCGTGTCGACAAGATCCCCGTCAAGTAAAAAACACAGCATACCGTGTTGTGACATCAAGATGATGGCTGATTTAGTGGATTCCACTAGTTCAGCCATCATTTGTTGTTGTATCGTCACAATAATCGCCATTTTTAAACTAAATCAGAACTTTTTTTAGTTTTTTCCTATTAATTGTTGTATATTTGTTGCCATAATAACCTAATAATAATTTGAACTATGAAACATCAAGGACTTTTCAGGAAATCCATGAGCCGTTGGCTCTTGTTGCTGGCGCTTATGCTTTTTTGCTACCCATCAGCACTGGCGTTTTATTTTTCGGCACCAAATGAACAAGGTAAAACCATCTATTATAACGTCGTCAATTCAGATTCTGCATGGGTAGAAGTGACCTATAGATACAATATTTCTTATGGACATTGTTATGATGGATATGGTGATTTGATCATCCCAAGTACTGTGTTTAATGGTTCTAAGACCTATACAGTAACGGGCATTGGTTCAAGGGCGCTTATGGGTGCTTCAATCACCTCCCTTACCTTGCCAAACACTTTGAGGACGATAAGTAGTGAATCGCTTTGTGGTATTCCCGTATCTACCTTGACTATCCCTGAGAGTGTGACATACATTGGTTATTGCGCCATCTCTTCAAATGGGTATGGGACTGGTCCATCGACAAGCATTAAGAAACTGTATTACAATGCTAAGAATGCTACTTCTAGCCATGATAGTCATACTAATAATGCTGGAACAGTATTTTATTATGGTCCTTTTATGCTTGATGAAGATTGTGAGGTTATTATCGGCAATAATGTTGAGAAGATACCCAGCTATCTCTTTTGTAACAGTTTGTTCTCCTCGATTGACATTCCATCAGGGGTAACCAATATCGGGCAGTTCGCCTTTTACAATTGCAATAATCTTTCTACTGTTACCCTAGGCCAAAACATCACATCCATTGGTTATGATGCTTTTGACGAATGCCCTTCGTTAGCCACTGTTATTGCCCTAATGCCTACGCCGCCAACTATCTTTGATTTAACATTCTCGAATAGTTCTAATGCGACGCTATTTGTCCCTGCGGGCTGTGGACCATATTATAGCTCAGCCGATTATTGGAAGAATTTCAAAGAGATTATAGAAACATCTAAGATTTATTTTGTGGATCCTAATGTAGAGAGTATCTGTGTCGCTAATTGGGATACTAATCATGATGGATATCTCAGTGTACTGGAGGCATTTTTGGTTGATGACCTAGGAACTGTTTTCCAGGGCAAAACTCAGATTACTCATTTCAATGAATTGCGATATTTCATTAATTTAAACCGTATTGCCGATAATGCTTTTGATGGCTGTAGTAATTTGTCATCCGTCACACTGCCTGATTGCGTGACAGAAATAGGTAACTATGCCTTCCGGGGGTGTGCCAACTTTTCTGCACTCCCAGATATTAGTCATGTTACAGCGATAGGTGAGGGTGCCTTTGCCAACTGCACGGGCTTGACCACAATAGATCTCAATATTCGCATTATCACAAATAATGCTTTCCAGGGTTGTACTGGTTTGACTTCGGTGACATTTGGTAGTAAGGTGGTCGCCATTCAAGATGGAGCCTTCAAGAACTGCACGTCACTGTCAGCCATTAATATCCCTGGTAGCGTCCAGATGATAAGGGGCGCTTTTGAGGGTTGTACATCGCTGTCCTCTGTCTCCTTGAATACAGGTAACTTGAATCTGATGAATGGCACGTTCAAGGACTGTACCCGATTGACAGAGATTACATTGCCCAGCGGGCTGCTGCAAATTGGTCAAAGCACCTTTGAAGGAACGGGATTGAGCGAAATCGATATTCCCTCATCGGTGACCAGTGTCATGGAGAATGCCTTTGCCAATTGTTCTAACTTATCAAGGGTTATAGCCAATTGGACAATACCCATTGGTATCCCTGCAGAGGCCTTCCCTAACCGTGCCAACCAATTGCTTATTGTTCCAGAAGGCTTAGTAACAACTTATCAGACTACAAATGTGTGGAAAGATTTTAGACTTGTCATAAGCCCTGACGACATAGGAAAACCCTATGTCATCTATAGTAATAACGTACTTTCTTTCTATAATGATAATCAGCTGTTAACCCGCAGTGGAACGCTCTATTTCCTGAACGAAGCAAATCATAATCCAGGCTGGTATGATGACGGCAATTGCGAGCAGGTGACAACTGTAAGATTTGCGCCGGACTTTGCTGCTGTGAGGCCTGTAACCACTGCTAACTGGTTTGCCGAAATGTATAACCTTACCGGTATTGAGGGCATTGAATATCTCAATACCGAGGATGTCACCGACATGCACAATATGTTTGGTGAATGCTCTGTGCTGCAAGAACTTGACGTGACTCATTTCAATACGTCGAAGGTGACTGATATGAGCTATATGTTCGGTGACTGTTCCTCGTTGGAAAGCCTGGATGTGAGTGGTTTTGACACCCATGCAGTGATGAGCATGAATAATATGTTCGCGGCTTGTTCCATGCTGACGGCTCTTGACGTGACTCATTTCAATACGTCGAAGGTGACCGATATGAGCTATATGTTCGGTGGGTGCTCCTCGTTGGAGAGCCTGGATGTGAGTGGTTTTGACACCCATGCAGTGATGAGCATGTATAATATGTTCACGGCTTGTTCCATGTTGACGACTCTTGATGTGAGTGGCTTTAACACATCAAATGTCAACGATATGAGTGGATTGTTCAGAAACTGTACGAGCTTATTAAATATCGATGTGAGCCATTTCGACACTCGTAATGTGACAGACATGGGGCAGATGTTCAAGAATTGCAGTAACCTGACGACAATATATGTGAGTGAGAGATGGAGTACTGTCAATCTTACTGCTTCGCTTTCATCCCATGAAATGTTCGCTGGATGCACCAACCTGGAGGGCGACTTGGGCACGATCTATGATCCGAACCATGTGGATAAGGCTTACGCCCGCATCGACGATGGTTCGAACGCCCCGGGTTACCTTAGCACTATGGACTATGCAGTTTATAATAATGGCACATTGACATTCTATCATGACACCCAGCGCGGAAGCCGACCAGACTCGATGTATAGCCTGAACTGGGGCTACAACAAGCCCGGTTGGAATACCGATAACTGCTGCAATAGCGTTTCCACAGTAGTATTTGACCCATCGTTTGCCGCAGCCCGTCCCACGAGCACAAGCTGGTGGTTTGGCTGGATGGGCAATTTGAGCAGTATCGAGGGCATTGAGCATCTGAACACAAGTGAGGTCACGAATATGAGTAATATGTTCTCGACTTGCTGGTCTATGGAGGAATTTGATCTGAGCCATTTCGACACGCGCAATGTGGCCGACATGAGCTATATGTTCAATTATTGTGAGGGCTTGACGAGTCTTGACTTGAGTAGCTTCAATACCAGCAACGTAAATACGATGGAGGGCATGTTCTATGAGTGCAGCGGTCTGTCGAGTCTTGACCTGAGCGGTTTTGATACTGAGCATGTTAACATCTTCAAGGAGATGTTCTTTGATTGCGCTGGACTGACTAGTTTGGACTTGCGAAGCTTTGATACGCAGGGCGCTCAGACGATGGAGGGCATGTTTATGGACTGCAGTGGTTTGACCAGCCTCGACTTGAGCAGCTTCAACACTGAGTATGTGGACAACATGAGCTCTATGTTCAGCGGGTGTACCAATCTGACAACCCTGGACCTGACCAGTTTCAATACATCATATCTGTTGACAACTGATTGGATGTTCTATTATTGCCGGAACCTGAGGACCATCTATGTGGGTGACGATTGGGGTATTGGCAGTTTGGACAGTTCTGAAGGTATGTTCAAGGATTGCATGAGCCTAGTGGGTGGTCAGGGAACCACCTATGATGCCAACCATGTGGATGATGAGTATGCCCACATCGACGGTGGCCCCAGTAATCCGGGTTACTTCAGTGAAAAGCCACAATTCGTTCGTGGTGATGTGAATGGTAACCATGAGGTGACTATCGCCGACGTTTCGGCTCTGATTGACTACCTGCTCACCAGCGACACCACCGGCATCGACCTGGCCGCTGCTGACTGCAATGGCACTGATGGGGTCACCATCGCCGACGTGTCAGCCCTCATCGACTACCTGTTGACGGGCAATTGGTGATGCTCGCTTCGCTCACAGATTAGCGATTAGAGATTAGCGATTAGAGGCATCCGCATCCTGTCATTTTTGGGGTGCGGATGCTGTTGTTCTTGTTGTGTTTATTGTCCTCATTTTGAAAAAGTTGCGAAAGCCTTGGATACACGTCTAGTCGTGGATGGATTCTCGCTTTGCTCGGAATTCAACAAATACTAACAAATAAACATGTATCCGCGTGACATTGAATGCGGATACATGTTTATAGTGACTAAACGCGCAATGTGTTAGTTGGTGAGGATGATGTTGATGACGGCATTGATGTCGGCGATGTTCACCTCGCCATCGTCGTTCACGTCACCGCTGTAGTCAATGATGCCGCTCAGGATGATGTTGAGCAGGGCATTGGCATCGGCGATGTTCACCTCGCCGTCGTGATTGACGTCACCAGGAATTTCCACTTCTTGTACGCGGTTATAGAGTGTGATGTCGTCGATGTTGACGCGCAGACCCGATGCTTGGGCGATGCGGAAACGCACAGGTACCTCGATATCGGCCGCAAACCGGAACTGTTGCAGGTCGCCATTAGTCGCTGTCGCTGAGCCGATTCTTGTCCAGGATGCGCCCTGGTTGGTGCTGTATTCCACATTGAGGTTTGCGTCATCATCACCGCTGAAGCAACCAGCCCAGAAACTGATGCCACTCGTGCCATTAGGATAATCCTCAGCCATGGCGATGGTGCTGCTGCTGGTTTTGCCCAAGCGGCAAGAGAGTTCGCCATGCTTGAGGTTGTCTCCCCACAGGCCCGCATCGGTGAAATCCCACAGCCAGGTGTTGCCTTGCACCTGTTTGGTCCAGTAGCCTCCGCTGGTGCAGCCTTCCCAGTCCTCGATGATGCTGTCGCCCAGCACGACGGGTGGCGGTGGCGGCGTGACGCCATTCTGGGCCGTAGCGGTGACGGTGAACGTGGTGGACACCTCATCGCTGCTCAGGGTAATCTGGTTATCAAAGGTGCCCTCGTTGTCGGCCGTGAAGCTAACGACAAACGATGTCCCGTTAATCACGTCGCTGGGGCTAAACGTGTTGGCGCTAACATAGTAATTCTCGTTGTCGGTCATCGACAAGTTGAGCCACTTGCTCAGGCCTTTGCCCTTGACTGTAACAGTGAAATGCAACTCGGTGCCCACGGTGGTCGAGCCCATATCAACGGTTGAGCCGTCCAGGGGAGACAGGATGGCAGCGGGTATTTCCTCGCCAGAGCCATTCCATGCTGTTCCCTGCCGATTGCCCCAGATGTATTCGGCCAGTTCGGGGTGATCGATAAAGGGGTTGCGGTTGCGTTGAAAACCATATACCGCGTCGTTACGCTTAATCTCCTTCTCGCTTACGGGGTCCAGGCGGTGCCACTCGATGAGCATGTTGATGCTCCAGGTCGAGAAGGCCTTGTACTTGTTGGCGCTGTAGTTGAGTTGAGGGCTGCCTGGCCATGAGGGAAGCTCATTCTTGTAGCAGGTCACCATGTAAAAATAGGTGCGCGCAAAGTCGCCCTTGTATTCGTCGTCAGGCTCAAACACCGTGCCGCTATAGCCTGGATAGGTGCTTGACCCCAATTTGCCCTTGCCGTAAAGGCTGCCATTGGTCAATCGGGTGCCGTTTTTGCATACGCCGAAGGGATAGTTAGAGCGCTGGCTATTGACCCTGATGTCGGTGGGGTAGAGGTGGAACAAGTCGGTGTACATGGGGGTCTCGTCGTCAAACCAGCTCTTGGGGAAACTGTGTTCGCGGTTGAATCCTTCACCCACGTTTTTTGCCGAGGCTCCATGTTGATCAGGGGTGTAGCGACAGTTGCTGTACATGTCGATAATATAGCCCTGGGCATCGGTGTCGGTGGTTTTGAACGCGTTCCACAGGGCATTGTAACTCAATGCGGTATGGTCACGAATGATGTTCCTCAAGGCCGTCATCAATGCTTCGTCACTCTTGCCGATGGCAGTGTTGTAGTAATTGGATGGTGCTGCGGCGAGTGCTGCTTGTCCCACAAGGACAAACATGGCCAGCAACAGTGTGAAACGTGCGGAAATCTTCATAGTCAGGTAAAGATTTTTGATGTGGAAACGGATTATTTCTTGGATTTGGCACCGCGGCTCGGTTTGGCAGCGGGTTTCTCATCCTTGGCGGCTTTCGGCTTGCGCACTTGGCCGGCAAGTTGGCCACAGGCTGCAGCGATGTCCTCGCCACGGCTGCGGCGAATGGTACACGTCACGCCCTTGCTGTTGAGGTAGTCGCGGAAGTAGGTCATCCTCTCGTCGCTGCTCGTGCGCAGCTTCTCGATACCGGGAATGGGGTGGAAACGGATAAGGTTCACGCGCACATGCTCGTTGGGCAACAGCTCGCGCAACTTTTCGGCATGCTGGATGTCATCATTGAACCATTGCCAGCAGATGTATTCCACCGACAGGCGGCGCTGGTGGGCAAAGTCGTAGTTGCCCAGCATGTCCATGACATCGGCGATGGGGTAGAGGCGCTCGATGGGCATCATCGACGAACGCTCCTCCTGAACGGCATTGTGGACGCTCACGGCGATGTGGACACTCGTCTGCTCACACAGGATCTTCAACTCAGGCTTCTTGCCGACGGTCGAGACGGTAACGCGCTTGGGACTCCATGCCAGACCCCAAGGCTCGGTGAGGATAGCAATGACGCGCATCACTTCGTCGAGGTTGTCAAGTGGCTCGCCCATGCCCATAAACACGACGTTGGTCAGCGTCTCGCTCTCGGGGACGCTCAGCACCTGGTTGATAATCTGGTTAGACGTCAGGTTGCCGTGGAAGCCCTGTTTGCCGGTCATGCAGAAGTAGCAGTTCATCCTGCACCCCTTCTGTGACGAGATGCACAGCGTGGCGCGGTCGTCCTCGGGAATATAGACCGATTCGACAGCCTGCTTACCGCCAACGTCAAACAGGTACTTCACCGTGCCATCGGCGCTCGCTGCGGCCTGGCTGGGCGGATACAATCCCACACAATAGCGGCTGGCCAGCAGTTCGCGGTTGGCCTTAGAGATGTTCAGCATCTGTTCAAAGTCATTGACGCGCTTCTGGTAAATCCACTGCGCCAGCTGCTTAGCCACAAACCGTGGCATACCCAATGCCGTTACCGCATCCTGCATCTCTTCCAGCGTCATGCCGGCCATCGGCTGTAATATCTTGTCGTTGCTCATGTCGTTAAAGATTTAGTTAGTTTTAACTTACAAAGTTACAACAAAGTTTTCAGTTAACGTTTCCCCACTATTAAAAAAGTCAAAACTTCACTTAAACTACATGCATTCCTATAACTGTAGGGCCTCGCCTTGGCGTGGCCGCAGGGAGGCAACCTGCACAAGGCCTGTAGCCTTGAACTGTATAAACTCTACGGCACACAGACCATAAACCTGTGTGCCGTAGGGAGAGGGAACCAGAATCTAAAATGCCATTCAGCGCTGACATTGGTGTCCCCTTTTCAGGCTTCAGAGTGTTTGCCCCTTACATGGCGAGGCGGAAGCCGATGTGGTCGCTACCATAGGTTGCAGAACTCCTATACCGATAGGACACTCGACAGCCGCGAGGCGGGAAGTACCAGCAGCCACTGCGGTAAGCAGGCTCAGATCCTGTTGTGCCAACGGGGTCAATTGCTGCATCTGCCGTATAGGCGCTATACAAATCCTGGCACCACTCCAACACATTGCCCGACATGTCATAAAGCCCTAGTTCGTTAGCTTTTTTCATGGCTACAGGATGGGTAGTGCCACCAGAGTTCCCCGAGTGCCATGCTACCTCGTCGGCATCATTACTGCCGGCATACTTGTACCCCTGGCTCTTGTTGCCACCGCGGGCGGCATATTCCCACTCGGCCTCGGTGGGCAGGCGGAAGGTTCGGCCCGTCATCTCATTCAGTTTGGCGATAAACGTTTGGCAATCGTTCCACGACACCTGCTCTACGGGGCGATTTAAGTCACCAGTAATGCCACTCGGGTTAGAACCCATCACAGCGACCCACAGGGCCTGAGTCACTTCGGTCTCGGCGATATAGTAGGGAGTGGTCAAGGTTACTTGATGGGCTGGCTTCTCCCAATCGTAGGCATCCTCGCCCTGTTCGGCAGTGCCGCCCATCACAAAGGTGCCACCCGATACAGGAATCATTGTAAATGACACACCGTTCACGGTAATGGTCTCTACCTGGGGGAGCAGGGGCGCGGGCCACTCTCCACTCAGCAGGAAGTCGATAAGCGTGCTCACGTCGGCAATGGTAACCTCACCATCCATGTTAGCATCGGCCCCGATATTGCCTGATGTGTTGCCATCAAGCAACAGGTCAATCAATGCCGACACGTCGGCGATGGTTACCTCGTTGTTGCCGTTCACGTCGCCACGCAGGGGTTGATTTAGGTTGACATTATCCACGGCAAAAAAATCGCCCTCGGGATTGACGCTTGGATCCTTGATATAACTCCACGTGAGCACATGGCGGCCGGCAACCAAACCTGTCTCAAAGGTTTCCCAGTCGTTCTTGAGGGCGCCGTAGCTGAATTGCACAATGCCATCGACCGCAAACTCACATTTGTCCCAAGCCGATGCTGTGCCTTCGCCCCAGGCCTTGAATTCAAACGACAAAGTGGCAGCACTCGTCACCGTGACGGTAGCCGTGAGCGTCGAGGTGGTGGATAATACCCCAGCATTGCCCGATTGAGCATAGGTGCGGTCACCATCGGTCATCACAACCCAGGGATAGTCACCGGTGGAGACGAAACTGATGTTGCCACCAGGGACGTTAAGGGCGTCGTCCAAGTCCGAGGCCAACGCATGGACGCCAAGGGACGCCATGAATACAAAGGCAAATAGTAGTAAAGTTTTTTTCATAATAGCTATTTTTAGGTAGTTAAATAAATCATAGATAACCTCTGAGGCTTTTCTCGACTACAAAAGTACATAAAATCGATGATAAACCCCATTACACAATCTTTAGTTTTTTGTTGACCATCCCACAGATTGAGCTACAATTGGTAAATCTGAAGAATACAATTTGTTTTGATTTCTCCGAGCGTAGCGAGGATCCCTTCACGATGGATAAGCGACCTGAAAACGAAGGCGTCCGCGATCCTTGGCAGGACTGCGGACGCCAATGGTGATAATGATGGCTAATGAAGCCTAGAGTTTACTTCAGATAGGTGTAGCGGTAGTCGGTGGGCGGTACCAGGGTCTCCTTGATCACGCGCGGGATGATCCAGCGGATCAGGTTGAACTCACCACCAGCCTTGTCGTTGGTACCGCTGGCACGAGCGCCGCCAAAGGGCTGCATACCCACAACGGCACCGGTCGGCTTGTCGTTGATGTAGAAGTTACCGGCTGCGTAGCACAGCTTGTCGGTGAGCTTCTCGACCTCGAGGCGGTCACGGCCCCAAACGGCGCCCGTCAGGCCGTAAGGCGAGGTCTCGTCACACAGCTTCACGGTCTCGTTCACCTTGTCGTCGTCGTAGGGGTAAACCGTCAGCACGGGACCGAAGATTTCCTCTTCCATCGACTTGAAGCGGGGATTGGTGGTCTCGATAACGGTGGGCTCAACAAACCAGCCTTTCTTCTTGTCACACTTGCCACCGATGACGATCTTGGCGTCGTCGGCCTCCTTGGCATAGTCGATATAGGATTTGCACTTGTCGAACGAGGCTTCGTCGATCACGGCGTTGATGAAGTTCATGGGATCGGTAACGTCGCCCATCTTCACCTCCTTGCACATGGCCTTGATGTCCTTCAGCACGTCGGGCCACAGGCTCTTGGGAATGTACATGCGCGAAGCGGCCGAGCATTTCTGGCCCTGGAACTCAAATGCGCCACAGAAGGCTGCCGTAGCCACGGCCTTCTTGTCGGCACTGGGATGAACAAAGATGAAGTCCTTGCCACCGGTCTCACCAACGAGGCGGGGATAGGAGATATACTTGTCCACGTTCATGCTGGCCTGCTTCCACAGCGACTTGAAGGTGGCGGTGCTGCCGGTGAAGTGGATGCCGCTGAAGTACTTGCTGTCGGTGGCTACCTCGCCGATGAGGGCACCGCTGCCGGGCAGGAAGTTGATCACGCCGTCGGGCAGACCGGCCTCCTTGTAGAGCTGCATCAGGTAGTAGTTGCTCAGCAGGGCGGTGGTGGAGGGTTTCCACAGGGCCACATTACCCATCAGCACGGGAGTCATGCACAGGTTGCTGGCAATCGAGGTGAAGTTGAACGGGGTGACAGCCAGGATAAAGCCCTCCAGGGGACGATACTCGGTGTGGTTCAGCTGGCCAACACCATCCTTGGGCTGCATGCCGTAGATCTTGCTGGCATAGTGTACGTTGTAGCGGAAGAAGTCGATGGTCTCGCATGCCGAGTCGATTTCAGCCTGATAGATGTTCTTGCTCTGGCCCAGCATCGTCGCAGCGTTCATGATGGGGCGATATTTGGTGGCGAGCAGCTCGGCCATCTTCATCACGATAGCGGCGCGGGTGGTCCAGGGAGTGCGGCTCCACTCTTTCCAAGCCTTCATGGCAGCGTCGATGGCCATCTTGATCTCCTTCTTGCCCACCTTGTGATAGGTAGCGAGAACGTGCTTGTGGTCGTGAGGACAGGTCACGGTGCCCGTGTCACCGGTGCGGATTTCCTTACCACCGATGATGATGGGGATGTCAACTACGAGTTTGCTCTGGCGCTCGAGTTCCTGCTCGAGGGCAACGCGCTCGGGAGAACCGGGCATATAGGCCTTCACCGGCTCATTGGCGGGAAGGGGAAAATTGATAACAGCGTTATTCATTGTTTGGTTTTAATATATAGATGTTTTTTAGTTGTTGATAGTTGATGCAAGGGCAAGGGCGGATACCTTTTGCCCCTTTTAACAATCAAGTGCCGCAAGCCCATGGCTCGCGACACTTGATCGTGTGTGATTATCCGAACATTTGCTCAAAAGTCTTCTTGATGATGGCGATGGCCTCCATGAGTTCATCCTTAGTGATGCACAAGGGGGGAGCAAAGCGGATGATGTGGTCGTGGGTCGGCTTGGCGAGCAGACCGTTGTCACGCAGCTTCAGGCAGATGTCCCAAGCTGTCTTGCCCTCGACGGGCTTGGTCACGATAGCGTTCAACAGACCGCGGCCACGCACCTGCACGATAAACGGTGAGTTGATCTTCTCGATCTCCTCGCGGAAGATCTTACCCATCTTCTCGGCGTTCTGGACGAGCTTCTCATCCTTTACCACCTTCAAGGCCTCAACGGCAACGCGGGCTGCAAGGGGGAAACCACCGAAGGTCGAGCCGTGCTCGCCGGGCTTCACGTTGAGCATGATGTCGTCATCAGCCAGGCAAGCCGATACGGGCAGCACACCACCACCCAGGGCCTTACCCAGGATCACGATGTCGGGACGGATGCCATCGTGCTGTGAGCACAGCATCTTACCCGTGCGGGCGATACCGGTCTGTACCTCATCGGCAATGAACAGCACGTTGTGCTGGTGGCACAGGTCGAAGCATTTCTTCAGATAGCCGTCATCGGGAACGAATACACCAGCCTCGCCCTGGATGGGCTCAGCGATGAATGCGGCAACCTCATCGCCATATTTGTTGAGCGCATCCTCGAGCGCCTTGGGATCGTTGTAAGGAATACGGATGAAACCGGGGGTCAGGGGACCGTAGTCAGCGTAGCTGCTGGGATCGTCACTCATGGTGATCACGGTCACGGTGCGGCCGTGGAAGTTGCCCTCGCAGCAGATGATCTTTACCTTGTCGTTGGCAATGCCCTTCTTGGCAACACCCCAGCGGCGAGCCAGCTTCAGCGCGGTCTCGACGCCCTCGGCACCAGTGTTCATCGGCAGAACCTTGTCATAGCCGAAGTAGGAGTGCATAAACTTCTCATACTCGCAGAAGGCCTCGTTGTAGAATGCACGAGAGGTCAGACACAACTTGTTGGTCTGGTCCTTCAAGGCCTTAACGATGCGGGGATGGCAGTGACCCTGGTTCACGGCTGAATAGGCCGACAGGAAGTCAAAATATTTCTTGCCCTCTACATCCCATACATAGATGCCTTTTCCTTTCTTCAGGACTACGGGCAGCGGATGGTAGTTGTGAGCTCCGTAGCGCTCTTCCATAGCGATGTAGCTCTTGGTCTTAGCGCCCAGCGGATTGGGTTGGCAATTGGGCTTTTTACTCTTGGTTTCTTTCTTCACAGCAGGTTTACATTTTTTTGTTGCCATGTTTTTGATGTTAATTGTAATTAAACGGTTAATGATTAAAGATGAAATTCTGCTTGCAAATATAATTTATAAATATGAGAAACACATGGGTTTCACAATATTTAACGCACATAGTTATCAACAGTAACTATTCAGCCAACTTGCCTCACGCTAAGGCGCTAAGACGCGAAGAGTTTATCATATAAGAAGTTACGACTTCGGCTGATTAGAAAGCAGATGAAATGAGTTGTTTCAATTAATCATTACATACCCCCTGTGGAAATAGCGTGAATTGCCTAAAAATCAAAAACTTAGCGCCTTCACGGCTTAGCGTGGGATTGTGCGACAGGCGCTTTGGACGAGTAGTTACTTGTCAACAAATAAGGCTGTCCTGCGGGTTTCAGGTGGTTTTAGACAAATTTGGTGCGGTTGCAGTGTAAAAATGAAAATGGAAGGCTGTTCTCCTGATTTTTTTTCGTATTTTTGTGGCCATGAAATCTAATAAACCGATTTTTCAATGAAAAAAACATTACAATCCCTTATTTTGCTGCTGGTGGCTATGACAGTGCCTGCAGTGGCTTTTGCCGCCCCGGTCCAGATTGCCGACGGCGTGTATCGTGACGGCTCGACGCTCTACATCGGCAGTGGCGTGACCTCGCTGGGCGCTTTGAATCTGAATCCCAGTGTGATTTACTGCTTTGCCACGGTGCCGCCAGTTTGTGTATCCAACACTTTCACGGGCTATGGCGCCACGTTGCACATTCCAGCTGCATCCTATGGCGCCTATTTCATCAACGAATACTGGGGCAACTTCGGCAACATGTATAACGATGCTGTGGAGCCGACAGGCGTGACTTTGAGCAGTCCAGAAGTCAATATGACGGCGGGTGAAACAATGACGTTAACGGCTAATGTTGCACCGAGCAACGCCTCATTGAGAACGGTGACTTGGTCTTCTAGCAATTCGTCGGTAGCCACAGTGAGCGGTGGAGTGGTAACTGCTCTGGCAGCTGGTGAGTGCGATATCACAGCCACCTGTCTTGACCTGCAGGCCGTTTGCCATGTCAAGGTGACTCAGACGACGATTGTCATCACCCTCGACAAGCATGAGGCAAGACTGTTGCCCAACCATGCTGTAACAATCAAGCCCACCATGTCTCCCATGCAGACTTCACTCAAGGTGACAGTGAGCAATCCCGAAGTGGCCGCTGCCCGCCTGGTGAACGGTGTCGTGCAGGTCGTGGGTTTGGCCGAGGGCTCGACCATGATTGTTGTGAGCTCGGTCGATGGCCAGGCGGTGCCCGATGCCTGTATGGTGACGGTCTTTACCGAGTTGGGTGATGTGAACTGCGATGGTTATGTAACTATTAGTGACGTGTCATCGTTGATCGACTATCTGCTGGGCAGCGATGTCGCCCCGTTCAAGGCTGACAATGCCGATACTAATAAGGATGGCCATGTGTCCATTGCCGATGTGGCCATGCTCATCGACTACCTCTTGGGAGTTGTGGATCTCAATCCACCTGTGACCGAAACCTTTATCGTCAATGGTGTGACCTTTAAGATGGTGGCCGTCGAGGGCGGCACATTTACAATGGGAGCGACGGCCGAACAGGGCAGCGATGCATACGATTGGGAGAAGCCAGCCCATCAAGTGACTTTGTCGAGTTTCTGTATAGGCGAGACCGAGGTCACCCAGGCGCTTTGGCTCGCTGTGATGGGTAGCAACCCGAGCTATTTCACCCAGTCAAACAACTATGCTGAGAATCTGCAACGCCCTGTGGAGCAAGTCTCTTGGAACGACTGCCAGACCTTTATTTCTAGGCTGAACGAACTAACGGGCAAGACATTCCGCCTGCCGACAGAGGCCGAGTGGGAGTTTGCTGCCCGTGGCGGCAACAAGAGCCAAGGCTACAAGTATGCCGGCGGCAACGATATCGAAGCTGTGGCTTGGTATTGGGATAATATTCCATCACAGTCAAGCGGCACCACAGGCTACGGTACACAAACTGTCGCTACCCGGATGCCTAATGAACTTGGTCTTTATGACATGAGCGGAAATGTATGTGAGTGGTGCCAGGATTGGTATGGCAGTTATAGTAGCGTTGCACAGACAAATCCTATAGGTCCGGCATCGGGCTCTTACCGCGTGTTCCGTGGCGGCAGCTGGTACAATAATAATGCCGGGGATTGCCGTGTGTCGTACCGGAACGACTTCTACCCGTCGGACCGGGGCGGCAGCCTTGGGTTGCGCCTCGCTCTCTAGCTCTGCCTCGCTGAATAAAGTTCTGATGAAAGGGTAGAACATGGATACATCACCTATCCGCTTTTTTGGTGCGGTGAAATTGTTTTGGTGCGGTGGCGTTAGTAGGGTAATAGTAACCTGAACACTCCACCGTGCGTTTTATTCCTGGCTATTAGTAAAAGAAGGCCGCCCGGCAGGTATTGAGCGGGGCGGCCTTGATGTGTCTTGTAACGGGATGATGCGGTGTTGTGGGGAGAGTGGCATCATTCCTGATTCTCGTCGTCAGCGGCAGCGTGTTTCTTGGAGCGGCGTTCTTTCTTGCTCGTCTCACTGCTGCTGGTGTCTTTTTCCTCTTTAAGGTCAATTTCGTTGTGGTCTTTGTCGAGCACCCTGTATTCCAGGTAATTGAGCGACTGGTCGGGCAGGATGCGGAATTTGCGCTTGAATTCCCTGCGCCATTTCCAGTATTCACTCACTAGGCCCTTCTTGAGGTAGGCGTCGACAAACGGATGGACATACATAATGAAGCTGTTCACGTTTAACGTGTGGACAAGGTAATCAATCTTGTCTTTCAGCATGTCGGTAAAAAGCAGCGATGGTTGCACCTCGCCTTTCCCGCCACACGACGGGCAGGTCTCGGCAGTGGCGATGTCAAGGGCCGGTCTCACGCGCTGGCGGGTGATCTGCATCAGCCCGAATTTGCTCAGCGGCAGGATATTGTGGCGGGCGCGGTCCTTTTGCATCACTTCGCGCATGTGTTGGTACAATTCCTGGCGGTGTTCGGCCTTGGCCATGTCGATGAAGTCGATCACGATGATTCCGCCCATATCGCGCAGGCGCAGTTGCCTGGCTATCTCGTCGGCGGCGAGCAGGTTCACGTTCAGCGCATTGCTCTCTTGGTCGGTGCTCGTGCGCGAGCGGTTGCCTGAATTCACATCTATCACATGAAGGGCTTCGGTGCTTTCTACGATTATGTATGCGCCCGATTTAAAGGATACCGTCTTGCCAAACGACGACTTAATCTGCTTGGTGATGCCAAACTTGTCAAAAATCGGCATGTCGTCGCTGTACAGTTTCACGATATCACTGCGATCGGGGGCTATCAGGTTCACATAGTCATGAATTTGCTCATATACATCGGCGTTATTGACTTGGATACTCTCAAATTCGGGATTGAAAATGTCCCGGATCTCGCCCACGGCACGACTTTCTTCCTCATAGACGAGGGTGGGAGGGGAACTGGCCTGTTGCACCTTGGCAATGGCATCTTCCCAAGCTTTCAATAGCGTCTTGAGTTCGGTGTTGAGCTCGGCGGCTTTCTTGTTCTCGGCCGAGGTGCGCACGATAATGCCGAAGTTCTTCGGCTTCATGCTCTCTATCAAGCGTCTCAAGCGCGTTTTCTCGGCATGGTCCTTGATTTTCTGGGATACCGAGATGCGGTCATTAAAGGGGGTGAGCACCAGGAATCGTCCTGTAAATGTGATTTCGGTCGTCAGGCGGGGACCCTTAGTGGAAATGGGCTCCTTGGCGATTTGGACCAGCAGTTCCTGACCCTGGGTGAGCACGTCGCTCACGGTGCCATGCTTGTCGGTCTCGCTCTGGTTCTTTACCTTGCTGATGCTCGTTGGCCGCTTATTGGGATTGTCGCGTACCGTCTTGATGTATTGAGAAAAAGTGTTGAACTGTGGACCCAAATCAAGGTAATGAAGGAATGCGTCCTTGGAATGACCCACGTTGACAAACGCGGCATTCAGTCCTGGCATCAGTTTCTTTACCTTGGCAAGGTAGAGGTTGCCCACGGCATAGGAGGCGTCTCGCGTCTCCCGCTGCAGCGACACTAGGCGGCCATCTTCGAGCAGAGCCGTCGTCATGTCTTTGGGCGTGACGTCAACTACTAGTTCACTTCTCATCGCAGAAGGTGGATGAATTCTATAAAAAGTTACGATTGATTGATATATTAATAATGATGTTAAATATCTAATCGGCACTACCCGGGCGGCTCTCGGCTTTGGAGGGTGTCCCGCTGGACACGGTTGCGCTCTAGGGGGGTGCGAGGATCCCTTCGAGGGGGTGGGGGAACGGTAAACCGCTTTATCGTGGCGGTTTCATCAATAAAAATGAAGACAGGAACAAACCAATTGACTTGATGTGCACACTCCTCAGTACATTCATCTGGGCATCGTTGCCGCAGCTGTTCTCGAGTAGTTCATCTTGCCTGCCAATTCGTTTGTTCCCGCTAATCCACTTTCGTCACAGGTTGACTAGGATGTGATTACTTCTTGTTTTTGTGACGATTCTTGCGCAGTCTTTTTTTGCGCTTGTGAGTTGCCATCTTGTGGCCTTTACGTTTCTTTCCGTTTGGCATAGTAGAAATATTTTGAATTAAAAGATATAATAAGCTGTCAACTGATGGGGGTGATTACTTCACCTGCTCCATGAACACCTTAGCGGGCTTGAAAGCCGGGATCTTGTGCTCGGGGATAATGATGACAGTGTTTTTGCTGATATTGCGAGCGGTCTTCTGTGAGCGGGTCTTTACGATGAAGCTGCCAAATCCGCGGAGGTAAACATTCTCACCATTTGCCAGTGAGTCCTTAACAGCGTCCATGAACTTCTCAACAGTTTCCAGAACCGATGCTTTGTCAATGCCGGTGGAACTTGCGATTTCTCTTACGATTTCTGCTTTAGTCATTTTTACTAAATTTTATTGTTCTTGTTAATATTTAAAAAATAGATGTCGTTGTATTTGCTTATTCGTCAAGAAGTTAAGCGCATTTCCGATGTTGTGGAGACAGCGAAAAAGCGCTCGTTTTTGAGCTTCTTACGAATTTGCGACTGCAAAAATAGTCCTTTTTTCTCAATTAAGTGCTAATATTCAGCATTTTTTATGAAAAAATTTTTTTTCATGGTTTTTGATGTACTGTGCATTGTGATAATCTTGACAGGGGCATGTGACAGGTTGGTTTTTAGGCATCAACGCTTAATTTGCACCCTATTTTGGTGCCGATTGAGACTTTTGTTGTAATTTTGCGCCCAGTTATGGAACAAGAACAGAAACTGAAAATCGAGGAAGACATCATTAAGATGCTCAAGACGGTCTATGACCCTGAGTTGCCCGTTGACGTTTATAGCTTGGGATTGATCTACAAGATTGACCTCAATGACGAGGGGCATGTTGACATTGACATGACGCTGACAGCTCCCAACTGCCCCATTGCCGACTTCATCTTTGAGGACGTGAGGCAGAAGGTTGAGAGCGTCGATGGCGTGACCAGTGCGACGGTCAACCTGGTCTTCGAGCCCGAGTGGGACCCCCGCATGATGACCGACGAGGCAAAACTCGAACTCGGCATGATGTAGTTCCTGCCATTTGTAGAGAAACGTGAAATCATGGCCGGCAACAATACATATTTTATATCCGACCTGCACCTGGGGGCCAAATACATGAACAATCCCATCGACAGGGAGCGTTGTGTTTGCCGTTTCTTGGACAGCATCAAGGACGATGCCGCCGAGCTCTTCCTGCTTGGCGACATCCTCGACTATTGGTACGAGTATAAGTATGTCGTCCCGCGTGGCTATATCCGATTTCTTGGCAAATTGGCCGAGCTTGCCGATGCCGGTGTTAAACTCACTTGGGTGACGGGCAACCACGACGTGTGGCTTTTTGATTACCTGCGCGATCAGCTCAACATGACCGTGCTCAAGGGGCACACCGTTGTTGAGACCCAGGGCAAGCGCATCCTCATCTCCCATGGCGATGACGTGGGCGTCCAGCCCGCGATGTACCGTTTCACGCGATGGTGTTTCCACAACAGGGTGTGCCAGTGGCTCTATGCCTCCATCCACCCCAGGTGGACCTATCCCATCGCCACGCGATGGTCCAACGACAACCGCACCAACCGTTCGCCGCAGACGTTAGAGGCCATCTCGGAGCGTGCCGCAACTCGCCTCGTGGAGTTCTCCAGCGATTACCATAGCCATCACCCCGAGGTCGAGGCCTACGTTTACGGGCATATTCATCTCGCGCGCATCTATCCCGGCGACACCAAGCCTCCCGTTGTCCTGTTGGGAGAGTGGATAACACTCAACTCCTATGTCGTTCTCACGCCAGACGGAGAATTTACACTCAACT
Organism: uncultured Bacteroidales bacterium; assembly: GCA_902774055.1. Taxonomy (GTDB): domain Bacteria; phylum Bacteroidota; class Bacteroidia; order Bacteroidales; family Muribaculaceae; genus Sodaliphilus. The sequence goes on along the minus strand of CACYGX010000003.1, from coordinate 379 downwards.
ACTTTGAAAAATGATAAATTTTGCGTAAACGATTGCGTAACTGATTTTCAACTAGATAGAACAAAAGAGTAAAGCTTTTTGAAAAAAATATGTTGTAAAACATACTTTTTTTGTGCTCATGGTTCAAAAAATGGCTTTACTTTTGCGCCATAAACCTGAAACAATCTTTTTTACCTTAGAAATTTTACCTATTTGAAACCTAAAAAGGAATTTTAAGCCACGGCTTAAGGTTCCTTTTTAAATTTTCATTACCATTATTCCTGCTATATGAGCGATTATTTTGGCTCAGCGGATAATTGCTGGGGAAACGAGGTCGGAGACCTCAACAAGGCCGACGGCCTTGACTTGAATTAACCTCAGGGCGCACTGGCCGAAGGTC
>CACYGX010000002.1 GCA_902774055.1 uncultured Bacteroidales bacterium | reverse complement strand
AGGCTTCTACCCCATCCGCATGACCCAGGGCGAAAAGGGCGAAATCTATGTAGAGTGCATCAACAAGACCGAGCACCACCTCAAGGGGCTGGTGGTTGACGAGAACAACCTGCCGCTGCCCTATGCCAACGTCACCCTGCTCAGCCCCGCCGACTCGACGATGGTGGGCAGCGGAGTGACCAACGAGAGCGGCCGCTTCGTCATCCCCAACGACCACGGCAAAGTCATCGCCCGCATCACCTACGTCGGCTACAAACCCGCCTATCGCCTCTGTGCCCGAGACAACGTGGGCACCATAAAGATGCAACCCGACAAGTACACCCTGGACGGTGTGACAGTAAAGGGTTCCAAGCGATTAACCCGCCCAACCGACCGCGGTTTGCTTGCTAATGTGCAGGGCACAGTTTTGGAACAATTCGGATCTGTGACCGAGATGCTGTCCCACCTGCCCCTGATGATGAGTGACGGTAACATCGCAGGCCACGGCAAGCCCGAAATCTACATCAACAACAAGAAAGTGCGTGATGCCTCCGAACTCGACCGTTACCGTGCCGACGAAATCCTCTCAACCGAGATTATCACAAATCCCGGGCCTGAATACGGCGCAGACGTCACCTCGGTCATCCGCCTGAAGACCGTGCGCAAGGCCGGTGAAGGCTGGAGCGGCAATTTCTCGGCCTCATACCGCCAAGGTAAGGAGTATTATGCCAATGTCAATGTAGCCCTGAACTACCGCCTGCGCAACGGCATGGACTTCTTCGCCCGTGGTTACCTGAACGATAATAATATGGCGATTGATGCGACAGCTCAGGACCAATTGCAGGCCTCCTCAACGTGGGATTACCAGAAAGATGCATCCTGGCTTTTCAGAATGAAATACTATTTTGCCGACCTTGGTTGGAACTGGGAAATCAACGATAACCATTCGGTGGGCTTGACTTACACGGCCTTCAATTATATTGGCAACAGTCTCACCCGTCGCAAGATGGACGAGCAGACATGGCAAGACGGAGTAGTCGTCGATGGTGGTCACAGCAAGACAAATACGGTGGAGAAGCCACGCATGAGACACACGGTTAATGCCTACTACGTAGGCAATGTCGGCAAATGGAACATCGACTTCAGCGCAGATTTCTATCAGGCGAAGTCAATCAACGAAATGGAGGGTGGTACTGAAGGCTCAACTACCATCAGTAGCCAAACGAACTCAAATAATCGCCTATTGGCCGAAAAACTGGTCATCACAGCGCCTGTACCAAAAGGGGAATTGACCTTTGGTGAAGAAGCCTCATTGGTTCATCGCACTCACGATTTCATTCAGAGTGGCTTCTCGGCCGATAGTCATGTGAAACAAGAAACATCAATCTGGTCGCTTTTTGCCAACTACTCATTGCAACTGGGCAAATTCTCGATGAGCACAGGCCTGAGATGGCAAAATGAGCATAACATTTATGACATCGGCGGCCAACGGAATGATGAGATGAGTCCTGACTATTCAGTACTAATCCCTCGTGTATCGTTGGCTTATAACTCAGGGAATTGGCAGCACCGGTTGTCTTATAATTGTTCGCGATATAATCCACAGTATAGCCTATTGTCTTCCTCGGTCAATTATCGCAGTAAGTACGAGTACGATACAGGCAATCCATTATTGAAACCGCAGACTCATCACAATTTCTCGTGGACTTCTTCATGGAAGTGGATAAATGCAGAAGCATACTATCAATATTACAAAAATACGATACGTTCCTTCCAGACGGCCTATGATGACGAGAATCATCCTGGCGTGGTCATCATGGACTACCGCAATACACCCAAACAGGAGTATTATGGCATTACATTAAGTTTCACGCCTAAAGTGGGTATTTGGCAGATGAACTATTCGGCAGACCTCTATTTCTGCAACGATGATGTTTATCCATTGGGTATTACTCACAAGTGGAATGGGCTTATTACCGTTATAACGCTTGACAACACCTTCTCGTTACCACACTCATGGCTGTTGAATGTCAAAGGTGGTTTCACTCCTTACAATGAATCAGGCCCTTGCCAGACCGAGGCCAATGGCTATCTGAATCTGCGTCTGGGCAAACAGTTCCTTAAGGACAAAAGTTTGAGTGTTGCCATCCTTGCTAATGATATTTTCAAAACTAATTACATGGAGCGAGTTGCCTATGGCGGCATCAACATCCGCACTCAGTACCACGAGTATCAAGACAAGCGTCGCTTCGGCATCGACATTTCTTGGAAATTCAACGCCACCCGCAGCCGCTATAAGGGAAGCCATGCCGGTCAAGACGAGCGCAACCGCCTGTAATGAATATAAATAGCTTCTTTGGGCAGGCAGCTGATAGACTTGACGCTGATGCTGCCTGCCTTTACCAAGAAATAAGACGTAAATAGATGAGACGAATTCTAATTATCATATTGTTGATATGTGCCTTGGCAGGCATAGCACACGCGCAACGCATTACCCGCAACTACCGCGACGTGTCGATTGCCGACGCCCTGCGCCAGTTGGCCGAAGAATCCCGCGACTACACCATCTACTTCCTCTATAATGAGTTGGAGGCTTCTACCCCATCCGCATGACCCAGGGCGAAAAGGGCGAAATCTATGTAGAGTGCATCAACAAGACCGAGCACCACCTCAAGGGGCTGGTGGTTGATGAGAACAATCTGCCGCTACCGTACGCTAACGTCACCCTGCTCAGCCCCGCCGACTCGACGATGGTGGGCGGCGGTGTGACCAACGAGAGCGGCCGTTTCGTCATCCCCAACGACCACGGCAAGGTCATCGCACGCATCTCTTACGTCGGCTACAAAACCGCCTATCGCCAGTGCTCCCGCGACAACATCGGCACCATCAAGATGCAACCCGACAAGTTCGCTCTCAATAACGTCATCATTGAAGGCTCAAGAATCCACCACGAGGCCACTGGGTACACAATAAACCTCCGTTCATCAGATATTGCCAAAGGCAAGCAGGCATCTGATATGCTGGCTTTTCTTCCTGGCGTCACGCAAAAAGAAGGCATTTACAGTATCAATGGTTTGACGGTAAGTGAAATCTATGTGGATGGAGTAAAACTCCCATCTATAGATGAACTCAAGAACATCCCTGCGGACATGATAGATAAAGTGAAGGTTAAATATTTCGCGGGAGTCAATCAAGATGCTGCAAATGCAGGAGGAACTATTGAGATCACATTACGCAAACCTTCAGAGGGCAGCTATTACGGATCATTGTGGGGTGGTGCTGAATATCAACCTTCATACGGTTTCAGAGATGAGAATCTTGGTGCTTTAATTTACTATCGGTACAAAAACCTGAGCATCTATGATAACCTCTCATTGTCTTTATACCAGCCACAAGAGACTGCAAAGCAGTCAATCTGGGATCAGGCTGAGGATTTGCTTACAGAAATCGATGAAGAAGTAAAATTCAAGTGGCAAACTTTCAGTAACCGTTTGAGTCTTACCCACAACATCAACGATAAGAGCTATTTGGGAGGAAGTTACTACATCTCGACCAACAAGGCCAAGGGCACTACTTTGGACAAGGACGCGACCGGTCTGTCCAGTGTAGAAGGCAGAAGCAGTTATCTTTTTCAGGAAGCGACATTAAAGTACAATTCGTCGTCCCTTAGCCAACGTGGAACGACATTGGATATAATCGGCGACTATTATAACCGCCAGTCAGATAACAAGTCAAACTATACTTATGCCCAGAATCCGTCCAGCATGTCGGAGGATAAGACCACGGTGAGTATGTACAAGTTTTCGGTGGATTTGACAGATCCACGCAGTCAAAAGCTGGTTTGGAAATATGGCGCATCGTTACAATACATTACGTCAAAATATACTCCAATTGTTGGTGCGGTTGATGTCTCTGACCGATTCCAAACCAGCCAAGAGGCAACACGCACGAGCGGCCTGACTCCACTGGTATATGCATCAGCTATGGGACAGATTTGGAAAATCCAATACAGTGCAGGTGCCAATTTTCAGTTGAATAGGATTTGGTATGAGACCTTGGATGACGGCGAAACATCTACAGACACACAATGGGGCATCAACCCCACAGTGCAGTTAATGATGCCATTAGGGAGCAATGAGAAGCACGCTCTTATGCTTAACTACAAGCGGATACTTAAGAACATTCCTTATTCCGCCATTTCTTCAACCATTCGTTGGTCTGATCCATATAACTACACTGTCGGTAATCCCGATTTGAAGGCTTCTACAGGATTTATGGTCATGGCTGGCGTGTCGATGTTCCACAATCTGTTAAGCCTGGATGCAATTTGTGCAAGGGCAAGGAATATTATTCATTGGGAGACCAAGCAAAGCCCAACTGTCCCCGATGCGTTCTATACAACCCCTGTCAATCTGCCGGCTCAGAATTGGTATGGAGCAGGAGTTGAGGTGAATTGGAGTCCGGTAAAGCCATGGACGATGAATTTGTCAGGACGCTATGAGATTTGCCCTGAAGATCTAACCTTAGGTGGCGTTTACTATGGCAAGACAAGGTTCCGCCAGTACTATCACATGTATAACACTTTCAGTTTTGATCACGGTTGGGGCGGCATGCTGAACATCAATTATGAGCCGACATACAAAAATTACGACCGCACTTATTACACCGTCTGGGATGTCAGCGGACAAATATATAAGTCCATGTGCAAGGACAAGTTGCAGTTGTCTATGTCTTTCACCGCCCTTGGCGACCGTCGCAAGTATGACAGACAGGCCAATGGCCGCACGATAACGTATGACTATACCACGCCGGTCCAAAGTGTTGGAATCTCGCTGCATTGGAAATTCTCAGGCGGCAAGAACCAAAAGTATAATGTAGTAAATAGCGGCTCACAAAACTACGAAGAGATTAAAGACATTCATTAGCCAACTGATATTACAAAGGTGACCATGTCGGCAAAGACGAGCGCAACCGCCTGTAAACAGGATCATACACAGCAGTAGCTTCATTACCGTAGCCAGCCGAGGGTGATGTCACACCCTCGGCTGAGCCTTAATTTTTCAATGTGCAAAATGAATATCCGACAAACAGTTGATAAACAACCATCTAGCGGTTCTTGCTGTGATCCCTACGATCACAATAGCTATAATTGCACCCAGATTGTTATTCATCGGTAAATAACGATGGGGTTTGAATTTTGCGGACAAAATTGCCCTAAAATAAACAACAAGGGACAACGCTGATGATTGTTGTCCCTTGTTGTTTGTATGGTTTTTCGTTGTTGTCTGGAAAATTAGCCGCACTGGAAGTACTCGTTGACGAGTTGAGCTGTGCGCTTAGGATCATGTTCGATGTCGTGACGCAGGGTGCGGTCGTTGAACGAGCGCAACTCGGCGATGATACCATCAATCATGTGAGCGCTGAAGACGCCATGCTCCTCGAAAGCAGCACGCAGTTTCTCCAAGCAGTCGGCGCTGGCAACGCAGCTGTCAGGCAGGCAGTCGAGTTCGTTAAGGCGGTCTGCATTAGCGGCATCGTGGATATTCACATCAACATAGGTCTTGGCAGCCAATTCCAACGCATTCTCCATCTCGAAGCCATGGCGGCAGGCTACACACAGTCCGGCCAGCAGCTGATAGATGTCGGCCGAGCCATCCGGCGAACGCATCTCGACGGTCTGCTTCTGGGTCGTATCGAAATTGCTGGCGGGCTCCAGCGGGTTGGCAATGCGGCACATGTCGGCTCCAGCGGTCCATCCCAGAGGCACACGCACGAGCACCGAGCGGTTGCGATCACCCCAGCACACGTTGGTGGGAGCCTCCTGGTGGGGCACCAGACGGAAGTAGGACATGGGATTCTTGTTGCCGAAGGCGGTGATAGCGGGTGCCAGGTCCATCATACCGGCGATAGCCTTGCGGGCCTCATCACTGAGGACGCCCTTATCGTTGAGCATCATGTTGCGGCCATCCTTCATCATGCGCATGTGAATGTGCAGACCCGAGCCAGCCTTACCGGTGGTAATCTTGGGAGCGAAGGTGACATTGAGGTTAGCACGGAAGGCCAGGTTGCGGATCACCCACTTGGCGACCATCAGCTGGTCGGCAGCATCCAGGACGGGAACGGGCAAGAACTCGATCTCGTTCTGCTCATAGACTACACCGTCTTGCTCAAAGTTACCCACCTCGCTGTGGCCGTACTTGATCTGGCCACCAGCCTTGGCAATGTAATCCATGCAGCGCTGGCGGAAGTCGTTGGTCTTGGCATAAGGCATTGACTCGTGATAGCCGTGCTGGTCACGTGCGGGGTAGAAGTCAACCGAGGGACGGATAACGTAGTACTCCAGCTCGCCCATAGCGTGATACTCCATGCCCGTGGTCTCGCGGAAAGCCTGTGCGGCCTTGCGCAGGGTGTTCTCGGGAGAACTCTCCAGGGGATTGCCGTCCTTGTCAAAGAAGGAGCAGAGCATGCACAGTGTCGGAATCTCGGCAAAGGGGTCAAGGAATGCGGTGCTGAAGCGCGGCAACACATACAGGTCGCTCGAGCTGGCCTGGATAAAGCTGAACAGGCTGGAACCGTCAACACGCTCACCACACGAGAGGATGGTGCGCAGGTAATCCTTGCTGCTGATGACAAAATTCAGGGTTTTCAACTTGCCGTCACCGCCAGGGTACATGAAATTGACCATGCGGATGTTGTTCTCTTCAATGTAGCGGATGATGTCGGCCTTGGTGAACTCTTGAGGTTCTTTCTGCAGGTAAGCCACTACCTGGTTGGCGTTAAGTGCCAGAATTTCGTTTTCCAATTTTGTGTAAGATATTAATCGAGGATAAACATTATTTAATTCGGTGAAAATCAATTACTTGCAACACTATTGAATAATGATACCCTCTTAGGTTAATTAATGGTTTTTAGTTTTCTGGCAAAGATAGTCATTTTTTCACAAGCAAACGGGATTTTCACAAAGTTTATTATCTTTTCCATTAATGATTGCACAAAAAGCGCTACCTTTGGGCATAAATACCTAATCCAACAAAACTATGGGCACAAAAAGACTTCGACTGACCTTATTCATCGCCTTGTTGACAACAATGCTGGCAACCGCACAACAATTACCTCAGTTTGCCTATGACAGCTATGAGGGATGGAGTTACACTGGAGGGGAGATTACCCCACAAAGCTTTAGTAAAGGTATCGCCCTGTATGTCACCAGCCAGGGGAATGTGCTCACGCTCAGTTCCCCTTACTTCTCTTGTCAGGAAATGGACAGCGTCGCCATTCTCATCAGGTGGACCTCACAAGACATGGCCGTGGGTGTGACTGCGGTCATCGACAACGACCAGGGGACACCATGTGATTCGGCAAGGTGCTTACCCACCTCGTCATCATCGTCACAGAAGTTGAAATGCTCGCTGCCGATACCCAACGGGGCAAGCACGGCCCGGTTGCGGTTCTATTCGAGAGATGCCGATATGAGCAACTGCGGATTTGTGAAGAGGATAGAGCTCACACCCGTCACATCGACACCTGGAGGAGGTGGTGGTGACGATCCCGTCATCGGCGACGTGGACGGCAACAACAGAGTCGATATCGCCGACGTGTCAGCCCTCATCGACATGCTATTGGCCGGAAACAGCGCCTCTACACCTCAATCGGCCGACGTGGACCGCGACGGCAGCATCAGCATCGCCGATGTCTCGGCCCTCATCGACATGCTCCTATCAGGCACCAACTAGCTTAGCGCATTGTGTAAATTCGCCCTTGTTGTATACAATATCGTGTAAGCTATGCCCCCGGCAACTTTTTGCCGACAGATGGCTCGCCCGAAAGGGCGACCATTTGAATAACCCCCTGTAAATCAGGCGAACGAGCGCAGCGAGAGAGTTTGATTCACAGGGGGATAGACGGCCAAACAACGCCGTCGCCGACGGCGACCCCATCATACGTCATCACTTATCATTCAAGAAAAACCGCTCGTCTATCTCTCCTCCATGATCAAGGATAAATTGCCTGTATTCCTCGGCAAAGGTAGTCTTGTGGTGATGCTCCTTCTGGTTAATGATATACTGTTTTACTACAGGAATCTGCTCACGAGAATAAGTAAAAGCGGCATAACCCTCACCCCAACCCGAAAAAGCCGGGAATGCTGGGTTCTGTTTGAGCCATGTGTTGGTGGCATACTTCAGTCCTCTCACAAATTCGGCAACGGCCAGATCGGGTGGCAATGACACCAAGAGGTGCACATGGTCTGGCATTCCGTTCACTCGATAGAGTATTCCACGGTGACGGACAATATAGCCATGCATATAGGCATACAACTCTCGCTCATGATCTTCATTAATAGCTTGAGTGCTGCGATAGGTGCGGAATACGATATGATAGATTAGATTGGTGTAGCTCATAATGTCATAAAAGTATACAATACGACTGAAGTGTACAAATGCATTTTGGGGTCGCCGTAGGCGACATTTTTCTTCGTCAATCTCCCCCTGTGCCGACCGATTCACTCGCTTTGCTCGTTCTTCGGTCAACACAGGGGGTTACACGGAGGGCCGCCCTATGGGCGTCTGCTATTTGAACAATCTCGCATAAGCGACCTGTTCTATCTTCAATGCTTAACTGCGACTATTACGCAGGCCGTAGAGCATGACTACCAGGAAGCAGAACAGGGGGACGACGAAGGAGACGTTGACGGCTGGCAAGAAAGAGACGTTGCTGTCGATGATCATCGCTTGAAGAGCGGGCAGCACGCTACCGCCCAAGATGGCCATAATCAGTCCTGCCGAGCCCACCTCGGTGTCTTGACGCACTCCACCCAGGGCGATGCCATAGATGGTGGGGAACATCAGGCTCATACATGCCGACACGCCCACGAGGCAATACATTCCAGTGCGGCCACCAATCAGGATAACGCCGAGCAGCAACAGCATTGCCGGGGCTGCAAAAAAGGCCAGAAGTCTGCCGGGCTTGAAGTATTTCATGAGATAAATGTTGACAAACCGCATCAGGCAAAACAGCACCATTGCCACAATGTTGTAACGCTGCGACAAGACCTCGGCTGCCTGCTCGGTCATACCCTCGGCCATAAACACGCGGGTGCCATACTGGATAATGAACGTCCAACATGTAATCTGGGCGCCTACATAGAAGAATTGGGCCACGACACCGTTTCGATAGGGTTTATTTTCCCACAAGCGCTTGACGGCAGGCCACAGCGGGGCGCGCTCGTCGCGTGCCTTTTGACGCACCAACGGTATCTTCACAATCAACAGCACCACCAGCAACAGGATGATGACCACACTCAATAGCGCATAGGGCTGAATGAGCACGCTCAGGTCGCTCTGCTTCAATGCCTCGAAACTGGCATCGTCGAGTGTTGCCCGTTCCGCGGTATCAAGCGGGGAAAGTCGGGCCTGGATAAAATTCATGGCTACGAACATGCCCGTCAACGACCCGATGGGGTTAAACGACTGGGCAAAGTTCAATCGACGGGTCGCCGTCTCGGCATCGCCCATGAGCAGGATATAGGGATTGGCAGTCGTCTCAAGAAACGACAAGCCGCACGTAAGGATGAAATAGGCCAGGAGGAATGGCGCAAAGACGCCCATCGCCTTAGCGGGAATGAACAGCAGCACACCCAGCGCATAGAGCGATAACCCCATCACAACACCACTCTTGAACGAGTGGCGACGGATAAACATCGCTGCCGGCAAGGCCATGCAGAAGTAGCCACCATAGAAGGCCACCTGCACCAGCGTGCCGTCGGTCACACTCATGCGGAAAATCTTGGAGAAGGCCTTCACCATCGGGTTGGTAATGTCGTTGGCAAAGCCCCAAAGGGCAAAGCAGCAGGTCACCACGATAAAAGGCAAAACATAGCTCACGCCCTCACGGGTCACCAGCATACGGGATTTCTTTGGACTATCGGTTGTCATTTCGTGTCAAGTTTAAAGATTCGTTCCATCAGTTGCCATTTGGCGGTAGAGGGCGCATCGGGGTCGCAGCCCTGGAATTGGGCCACATAGGCTTCCCACTCGGCCTGTCGGGGCAGTGTAGCCAGCCGGGCGTTGTCCTTCTCCCAGTCAAAATCATCGACCGTGTCACATATCATGAAGAGTCGGTTACCGTGGATAAATATCTGCATATCAAGGATACCAACCGAGCGGATTCCCTCTTGAATCTCGGGCCAGACATGGGCATGGGCCTCTACATATTTCTCAATCATCGCGCGGTCATCGCGCAGGTCTAGGGTTTGGCAGTAGCGTTTCATTTGGCGGATGGGACGAATTTAACGGAGATAACGGTTTTAACGGAGTAATTTTATCTTTACATGCCGGAGCGGCGAATGGTGAGTGTGATGGCTCCCTCGGGGAAACTGTCCCTGTCACGGCAGACGAGGGCTAGATAACCGCCGCCTCCAGCTCCAGGCATCTTCCACGCCAACACGCCATCAAGGGCACTGTATCGGTCGATATAGTCCTGCACACCAGGCTGAATCATCGCCGGGAACATAGCCACCTGAGCCTCGAAGGAGGCCTTGTAGGCCCTTGCAAACCCGTCGATGTCCATGCGGTGGATGCTCTGCCAGCAATCGTCGGCAGCAGCAGCAAGATTACGGACTTTCTGGGGGGTGATATCCTTCCCCTGGACCACACTGCAGCCAGGGCGACGTGGGAACATGGGAATCATGCACAGGTGATCTTCCAGCCAACCGAGCAAAGCGGGATCCTGGGTGTATTCTATCTTCTCGGGCCAATAGCTGCCGTTATAGTAATGCCTCGCCAAGCCAGGCACACAGATGCCGATAGCGTCCTGGGCTCCGCTCACGATGCCATCGCTGCGCTCCGGGTCATTCTCGAGGCAGAAGACCAGTCGCGCCAGCATTTCGGGATCCATGTTTGGCAACTGGATGGGCCACACGCGTTTGATGGTGTTGCGCGTGCTCGTGGACAGGCCGCAACGCTCACGCACCTCAAAGGTGGGCTCCAGCGAAATGGTCAACGCCCATCCCGGGGCATAGCATGAGACATAGGGTTGGTCAATCCACGTCCCCGCCAAGTCCAGACGCGTGGGCAGCTGACTCACGGCCTGCTTGAGGCCCGTGCTACTGCGTGCCTGCAGGCCTTCGCCGGGTTCACGCTTGAGCACGATGTACCCCATGCCGCGCTCACGGCATAGCTGGCGCTTGTCCTCACGGTCGCCGTCCTCGTTGACCACCAGGCAGTCAGGATGGACCATGTCGAGGGTGGGCAGGAAGTCCAGGAAACCGCTACCCTGATTGATGTAGGCCTCCTTGACATAGCGGATGGCGCGCACCATAAACAGCCGCTCCTGCTCGCTATACATCGTCTTGTGACCCTTCAAGGCCTCGATGGTCTTGTCGCTGCCGATGCCCACATACAGGTCACCAAACTGCGACGCCTGCCTGAAGAACTCCACGTGCCCCGAGTGTAGCAGGTCATAGCAACCCGAGACAAAAACTTTCTTATTAGCCACGATTCATTAGATTTTAGAACTGCAAAGTTAGTCACTCTACCTCAAAAAAACAAACCCCACACCATTATCTTACTGCAGAAAATCAGTCGTCCACCACCACTTGACGCAGCAGTGAACGACCCATTATCATGATAAGTTATGTCAGGTAAAAGTCTAAATGCTGGGCAGGCCCTGCAGGGTCCGTTCGATGTCGGCATCGGTGATCCTATAGTTCATGAGATCGCCATTCAGATACTGGTCGTAGGCAGTCATGTCAATCAGGCCATGGCCCGAGAGATTGAACAGGATGACCTTTTCATCGCCCGTTTGCTTGCATTTCTCGGCTTCACGGATGGCAGCGGCAATGGCGTGGCTGGACTCTGGGGCGGGGATGATGCCCTCAGTGCGGGCAAAGAGCATTCCGGCGTCAAAGGATTCGAGTTGGGGGATATCGACACCGCGCATGAGCCCGTCCTTGAGCAACTGGGAGATAATCACGCCTGCGCCATGATAACGCAAGCCTCCAGCATGGATATTGGCTGGTTTGAAGGAATGCCCTAACGTGAACATCGGCAACAACGGGGTATAGCCAGCCTCGTCACCAAAATCATAACGGAACACGCCACGTGTGAGTTTCGGGCAACTCTCGGGCTCGGCGGCGATGAACTCGGTCTGCTTGCCGTCCTTGAGATTGTGACGCATGAAGGGGAAGGCAATGCCGCCAAAATTTGAGCCGCCACCAAAACAGGCAATGACCACATCGGGATATTCGCCAGCCATGGCCATCTGTTTCTCGGCCTCCAGACCGATGATAGTCTGATGAAGGCCCACATGGTTGAGCACCGAGCCTAGAGTGTACTTGCAGTTCGGGGTCGTTGTGGCCAATTCCACCGCCTCAGATATAGCGGTTCCAAGCGATCCTGGGTGGTGAGGATCGCGTGTAATGATGTCCTTGCCCGCTCGGGTTGACATGGAAGGCGAACCCGTCACGGCGGCGCCAAAGGTGCGCATGATAGACGAGCGGTAGGGCTTCTGTTGCATGGAGATTTTCACTTGATATACAGCTGCCTCAAGGCCAAACACCTTTGCAGCATAGGCCAGGGCAGCACCCCATTGCCCGGCTCCCGTCTCGGTGGTGACGTTGGTGGTCCCTTCCTGCTTTGCATAATAGCACTGCGCCAGGGCCGAGTTGATTTTATGGGAACCCAACGGGTTTACCGATTCATTCTTGAAGTAGATATGCGCCGGCGTCTGCAGGGCCTGCTCCAGCGCATAGGCACGCACGAGTGGGGTAGAACGATAGAATTTATACTTGTCCAATACTTCCTCGGGGATGGGGATGAACTGGTGCTCGGTATCTAGTTCCTGCACACAACATTCACGCGGGAAAATGCGGGCCAAATCGTCCACGCCAAGCGGCTGCCGTGTGGCAGGATGGATGGGAGGCATGGGCTTGGTGGCCATGTCAGCCTGAATGTTGTACCATGCTGTGGGCAACTCGTTCTCTTGAAGAATAAATCGTTTCTGTTTCATTTTGGTAATGATTATGATTAATAATTTAAAAGGTCTGTCGCAAGAACGACAGACCTTTTTTTTCTTTATTGTAATCTTATGATTCCATACGGTCAGGCGACTCACGACTTTTTCAATCTCGAGTTGCGCCACCACCAATTTAATGAAATCATTGTCATTGTCATCTCATATTTATGTTGACGCGGCAAATATATATTCAATAATTCATACAAACAAGAATAATCATAAAAAAATTTCACAAAAATGGGCACAATTACGGGAATCAGTTAATAATGGGCCGCAACCAAGAGGACATCTGCTTATGAAATGATGATATATTTACACATTTGATTTGGATTTGTTCGGGAAAAGGTCTAACTTTGTAACCGATAAACAAGAGAAGAACATAAATAACCAATAAATACGACCACAATTATGTACACTCAAGAGAACGGATTCTACATCGCCCACGGGCCTAACGGTCCCATCAGCATCCTGGGCAACATGGCCAACCGCCACGGCCTGATCGCCGGCGCGACGGGAACAGGCAAGACGGTGACCCTGCAAGTGATTGCCGAGAGTTTCTGCAAGGCCGGCGTGCCCTGCTTCATGGCCGACATGAAGGGCGACCTGTCGGGAGTCAGCCAGCCGGGCAAGCTGTCAGGCTTCATCGAGAAGAGATTGCCCGAGTTCGGCATGGATCAGAGCGACCTGACCTTTGAGGGCTGCCCAGTAAGGTTCTATGACGTGTTTGGCGAGCAAGGCATCTCGATGCGCTCGACCATTGGCGAGATGGGTCCCGACTTGATGGCCCGCATCCTGAACCTGAATGACACCCAAACGGGCGTGCTCAACATCCTGTACCGCATTCTCGACGAGAAAGGCGTGCTGCTCGACGATGTCAAGGACCTCCGCTCGGCCCTGGACTGGCTGTCGCGACACGCCAAGGAGTACACCACCCAATATGGCAACGTGTCCACCGCCAGCATCGGCGCCATCCAGCGTGCATTGCTTCATCTCGAGAACCAGGGCGCCGATAAGTTCTTCGGCGTGCCCTCGTTTGACATCATGGACCTGCTGGCCACCAAGGACGGCCAAGGCGTGCTGAGTGTCCTTGCAGCCGACAAACTGATGCTGCAGCCCAAGTTATACTCTACCTTCCTGCTGTGGCTGCTGAGTGAGCTCTACAGCACCCTGCCCGAGGTGGGCGACCTGGAGAAACCCAAACTGATCTTCTTCTTTGACGAGGCACACATGCTGTTTGAGGACACCAGCAAGGCCCTGACCGATAAGATTGAGCAAGTCATCCGCCTGATTCGCAGTAAGGGCGTGGGTATCTTCTTTATCTCACAGCTGCCCACCGACATCCCCGATGTCATCCTGGGCCAGTTGGGTAACCGTGTGCAGCATGCCCTGCGCGCCTATACCCCGCGCGACCAGAAGGCCGTCAAAGTGGCTGCCGAGACCTTCCGCGCTAACCCTGAATTCAAGACTGAGGACGCCATCCTCAACCTCGAGACTGGTGAAGCGCTCGTGTCGTTCCTTGACGAGAAAGGTGCGCCATGTGTCGTCGAACGCGCCAAGATACTCTTCCCGTTGAGCCAAATCGGTGCCATCACCGAGGGGCAGCGCCTGGACATCATGAATGCCGCCAGCGACATCAACCGCAAGTATAAAGAAGTCCAGGAACGCGAGAGCGTCTTTGAGGTCTTTGCACGTGAGGCCGAAGCCGATGCCAAGGCCGCTGAAGAGGCTGCCGCCGCCAAGGAGGCCGAAAAAGAAGAGAAGTCCAAGAAGAAAGAAAAGACCATCTGGTCCAAGGTGTGGAAAGCCGTGGTAACGGCAGTGACAGGCACCCTAGCAACCATCTTAGGCAAAACCGTGTCCGATGCCATCACGGGCAAGAAAGGCAAGAACACCAGCGTCAAGGACGCTGCGGGGCGTGCGGTAAAGAATGCCACCAGCGCTGCCGGACGGCAGATATTGCGCGACATCCTGGGCAATGTAGTCAAGTAGGGAAGACCCGCTCACCCGTTTAACAGGAAACGACAGCCCTGAGGCAATCACCTCAGGGCTGTTCTTGTGCTTAGTTGGTTTGTCGTTTTATCAGTTAGGTAATGGTTGTTTTATTATGTTAGTGCTATTGAATGGTTGTTTATTGTCTCTCTAGTACACTCACTGGCTTGCCGGCTGCTCTTCGATAGCAATGGTTCGTTTCTATTATTATGGTATTGGTCTGTTTTACTATTAATGTGCGGCAAAAGTCGTTATTCTAAAAAAAGTGTGTCGCAGCCGGCAAAGCCCCGTGAGTCAACATTATTACATTATAATAATTCCTTCATGATTGCTGAGGTATGAATTGTTCAAAGCGACCGTCACTGTAGAAGACCATGATGTTCACCACCCGACGGGCATCGGGCGGGGCAGCACCGCGTTGCATGCGGCCGGCGGTACTGCTGCGCATCAGGTTCTGGATGGCCTCGTTTACCGTTGAGGGGGTCGCCATGCGCTGGGCGGGACGAGACACGGGACGGTACCCATTATTATTGTCCTCGTCCACGAACGATATCGCCCTCTGGCCCATGTCGTCAACATGGCCCTCGGGGTTTTTAGCAGCGCCTGAGAGATTCTCTCCCTCGCCAGTATTGTTCTCACCACCCGAGATCATCTCGCCATCCCCAAAGAGGAGCCACATAATGTTGAGTGAAGGATATGCACGATGTATCTTGGCGATCACCTCATCACTCACTTTCTTGTTGCGTCCGTTGAGCAACTGTGAAAGGGTCGGACGTGGTATCACGCAAGTGTCCGCAAACTGGGAATTGGAAATCCCAGCATGATCCAGGAACTTTTTTAATCTCGATACAATATCCATTTAAGAACAATTTTCAATCCATACTCAAGGGCTCTAGAATCACAAATCTGTGAGTAAAAAATTTTCTGAACCAAACCAGTGACTCGGAATACCCCCAAAAATCTCCCCAAAATCAAAAATTGGCCTGTTTGGTTTCTTTAATTTTGGGATTGCAAATTTAAAACGAATTATTGAATTGACCAAATTTAAAAACGAAAATTTTATAATTTGCAATTACTTTTTCCAAAAAATGGCAATTTTTGCCCGATTTCAAAAGTAAATCAAATTATTTAAATTAATACTTTATATAATAATATATTATTTGTTGATTTTCAGTGATTTAAGTTGTTATTATTTAAGAGCAAAAACCACATCAGTACTAGATAGGCTAAATCATATAGTAAAACTCGATGTTTTTTGTATATTTTACTGATTTTCAATTAATTGTAGTGTATGTAAAAATGTGTTAACTCAATTTTTGGCTGTTTTTGTAAACTTTACAGGTGTAAATTCCCGTTTTTTAAGCCTGTGTCGCAAATGCAAATAGGGATCCAGGGGCAAAAACAGGGGATTTCGTTCCCCACCCCACCGTTTGAAAACGCAAATATCGACCCGTTTTCAAACCAGAATTTCGCGTTGGTAAAATACCAATTTTGGTTTTCTGAGCGCTCAACTCGATTTCCTTGCGATATTTTACAAGCGCACCTAAATCAGGTCGAAATTCCAAAAAATAATCAATTCTACAGGATTAATAACTTTCCAACATTTGACAAACAACCCCTATTTATCTATGTTTAATGGCGTTTATTGGGGCGTAAATTTAACTCCTGATATTGATTCAGAAAACAGGAAAAACGCCAAAAATCGGCCATTTTCCTTGATTTTGGCATTTAAAGGCAAAAATTGGCCAAAATGCGACATTTTGACCAATTTTTCAAATGTTCAATATCAGCCTAAATCGTTGATTCTCGCCCACCCTACACGCTGTCGAGAGTGAAAAATGAGCTTTGGATTAAGGAAGATTTTTCTGATTTTTTGTTCAACAGAGGGGGCCTTTAAGACACGTCCAGGACCTCTTGAAACGAAATTTTCTGAACCAAAAACTGTGCAATTTTTCAAAATCATCTCAAAATTGGACGCTCTACCCCATCCAGATGAGACCGTGCCAAACATCATTTTTGACAATGAAATCCAAGTTCGCCTACCCCCAGCGGGGCTCATGCGAATTGCTCGAACCTTTATCTTGGTGACCTCAATTTATCAAATTATTGCGAAGTTCATTGCGAGTGAAATTGTCTCAGCAGCGGAAATCGCATTTAAAAAAAGGCAATGATATAACTGTTGACCCGTGGCCCTGGGGCTAATGCAAATATCACGAATTTATCAAATGATTGCGACTAGTTTAACTTTTTTCGTGTCATTTGTCTTATTAGCGAAATTGGCATTAAAAAACTATCAGGGTCAACGTCTATATTGTTACCTTAAAAATTGCAGGGTCAACTTCTGTTATATTTAGCGTTGGGGAAGTTCTTGCTTGAGGAATTGGGCCGTGATTGATGCAGTGGATTGAGCCACCTGTTCGGGGGTGCCGCAGGCCACGACCTGTCCACCGCCTCGCCCACCCTCGGGTCCCATGTCGATGACATAGTCGGCACACTTGATGACATCCATATTGTGCTCGATGACGATGACCGTGTTGCCCTTATCGACAAGACGGTTGAGCACACCGAGCAACACCTTGACATCCTCAAAGTGAAGGCCCGTCGTCGGCTCGTCCAGGATATAAACCGTCTTGCCCGTGTCCTTCTTGGCCAGTTCACAGGCGAGCTTTACACGCTGGCACTCTCCACCCGAGAGCGTACTTGAAGGTTGTCCCAGCTTGATGTAGCCCAAACCTACATCTTGCAGCACTTTGATCTTGCGCAAAATCGACGGCACAGCATCAAAGAACTCGACTGCCTGATTGATGGTCATGTCGAGCACGTCGGCAATGGACTTGCCCTTAAACTTCACCTCCAGCGTCTCGCGGTTATAACGCTTGCCTCCACACTCCTGACAGGGAACGAGGACGTCAGGCAAGAAATTCATCTCGACCGCTTTGTAGCCGTTTCCGCCACAGGCCTCACAACGGCCGCCGCCAGTGTTGAACGAGAAACGTCCAGGCTTGTAGGCACGGATTTTGGATTCGGGCAGATTGACAAACAGGTTGCGGATGTCGGTGAACACGCCGGTATAGGTGGCTGCATTGGAACGCGGAGTGCGTCCCAGCGGGGCCTGATCGACCGTGACCACCTTGTCCACGTGTTCCAATCCAGTGATGGAGTCATAGGGCAAGGGTGCCGTGTGTGAACGGTAGAAACGCTGACTCAGGATGGGCTGCAAGGTGGCATTGACCATTGTGGACTTGCCGCTGCCACTCACTCCCGTGACACAAATGAAAGTCCCTAGCGGAAACGCCACGTCAACGTTCTTGAGATTGTTACCGCGAGCGCCTGCCAGGATTAGGGCCTTGCCATTGCCTTCACGACGTTTCTCGGGCACTTCGATGGCCTGCGTGCCGTTCAGGTAATCGGCAGTGAGGGTATGTTGCTTGAGCAGTTCGGCCGGAGTGCCAGCAAACACGATATTGCCTCCCTTGCGTCCTGCCAATGGGCCGATGTCAATCATGTAGTCGGCTTGCAGCATCATCTCCTTGTCATGCTCGACCACCAGGATGGTGTTGCCATCGTCACGCAACGTCTTCAACGAGTCGATGAGCCGCTGATTGTCGCGCTGGTGCAGACCGATAGAAGGCTCGTCAAGGATATAAAGCACATTCACGAGCCGCGAGCCAATCTGGGTAGCAAGCCTGATGCGCTGGCTCTCGCCGCCCGACAACGACGCCGAGTTGCGGTTGAGCGACATATAATCCAAGCCGACCTCGATCAAGAAATTCAGCCTTGAGCCGATTTCCTTGACGATTTCGCGGGCAATTTCCCACTGCATGGGCGTCACGTGATTCTGGAGGTCTTCAATCCAGTCTCTCAACTCACTGATATCCATAGCCGCCAGTTGGGCTATGTTCTTGTCATTCAGCCTGAAGTGTAGCGCCTCGCGATTGAGGCGGGAGCCGCCGCACTCGGGACAGACCGCACGCGAGAAAAATTGTCCAGCCCACTTCTGGGCCGCACTCGTGGCGGTGTCGTCCTGCTGCATCTCAATATACTTTACCAGACCGTCAAAGGTGAGGAAATAGTTGCTCGTCGATAGGGTCTCGGTGCGCAGGTTCAAGCGCTCGTTGGTACCATTGAGGATATCGTTCAGCGCCTCTTCGGGGAGTTCATTCAACGGGGTGTCGAGAGTGCAGCCGTATTTCTCACAGATGGCAGATATCTGCCAAAAGATCTGCACATTCTTGTATTTGCCCAACGGCAGGATGCCGCCATTGCGGATGTTCAAGGTCATGTCGGGCATGATCTTGTCACGGTCGATGATATTGACATATCCCAGTCCCTTGCAATGGGGGCAGGCGCCCAGGGGCGAGTTGAACGAGAAATTGTGCGGTGCCGGTTCCATGTAGGACAATCCCGTGGCGGGATCCATGAGCGACCGGCTATAGTAGCCTACTTCGTCGGTTTCGGCATCGAGTATCATCAGTTGTCCGTTGCCCTGCTTGAAAGCCAGGTCAACGGTGTCTTCCAGGCGTTTACTGTCCTTGTCGGCCACCTTCAGGCGATCGACAACAAGTTCCACACTGTGGTTCACATAGCGGTCCAACTTCATGCCAAAGGTGATTTCCCGCAACACCCCATCGACCCTGACGTTGATGTATCCCTTCTTGCGGAGATTCTCGAACAGATCCTTGTAATGTCCCTTGCGGTTCTTGACAAGCGGGGCCATGATGTAGATGCGGTGTCCCTGGTAACGCTCCATGATCAGCGACAATATCTTGTCGATGGTATATTTCACCATGCGCTCTCCCGACAGGTAGGAATAGGCGTCGGCAGCGCGGGCATACAGGAGTCGCAGGTAGTCATAGACCTCGGTGGTGGTGCCCACGGTGCTGCGCGGGTTGCGGTTGACCGTCTTCTGCCCTATCGAGATGACGGGACACAGGCCGGAAATCTTGTCCACGTTGGGGCGCTCGAGCATCCCCATCATGTTACGGGCATAGGAAGAGAAGGTTTCCAGGTATCGGCGCTGCCCCTCGGCAAACACGGTGTCAAATGCCAGCGACGACTTGCCGCTGCCACTCAACCCCGTCACTACCGTGAGGCTGTCGTGAGGAATCTCAACGTCAATGTTCTTGAGGTTGTGGACTCTTGCCCCCAGCACCTCAACACAATCAATATCCTGCCCGTTTAGTTTCATATTCTGTGGTTATCAGTTCTTTATGCTATCAGTCGATGACCCAATCCTTGCTATAGGCAGTGAAGGAGCGCTTGCTGCGGTAGAGCTCGCTCTGCTTGGGAATGCGCACCTTGTAGGTCTTTCCACTGGCATTGGTGAGCTTGGTGGAGCGTATCCACGGGTTGGCTTCACGCAGTTGTGCATAGGTGATACCCTTCGACTTTGCCCAGTCGATCCAGCTGGCGACAGGTCCCGTGACATCAACGGTCGTGTAGGCGACCGGCTGATACAGGTTCTTGCGCGAGAAACGGTAGCCGTAGCGCTTGGGGTTCTCCATCACCAGTTTATAGGCGATGATACGGAAGACGTAACGCGACGTCTCTTGTACCAGATACAAATCAAAGGAATTATCCACCTGTTGCTTCGACAGTTCATTGGATAATTTTTGCATTCCGGCATTATAGCTGGCTGCGACTGTAGGCCAGTGGCCATATTTCTTGTGGGCGGCCTTGAGATATTTGCAGGCAGCGACGGTCGATTTCTCGGGGTCATAGCGCTCATCGACCTCGTCTCCCACCTCCAGGCCATAGTCACGTCCTGTTCCCGCCAGCAGTTGCCACATTCCTGCAGCCTTTGCGCTGGAATAGGCGTTGTAATCCATTGAACTCTCGGTGACTGCCAGATAGAGGAAGTCCAGGGGCACACCTTGCTCCTTCAAGATCTTGGCCAAGGCCGGAAAATACCTGTTGGCCCGCTTGAAGCACAGTTCTGTTGTCGTCTGGCCATAAATGATGCCCGTCAACTCGCGGTCCAGCCGTTCGGCCATATCCAAGCGGTCAAAGTTGACCTTTTCGCCAGCAAACGTCACACTCGATGGTATGTCGGGACTGACTGTCGTGCCAAACACCGGGGACGACTTGCCCGTGGTGCTGTATTCCCGCTTGAGTTGTGCCTGCATGGTCACTGACGATGCCAGGAGTAACGCGGCTATCAATAATGCTTTCTTCATGCCCATCTGGTTTTTCTATCTTATCAATAATAATTGACAAATTGCGGCAAATGCCGCAATTTGTGAACATTAATTAACTGTACCGCCGCCACCATCTGGGACGAGCCCACCAGTATCTGCACCGCCGGTACCTCTCTTGTATCTCAGGATGGTGATGTCGCCACGGTTCTTATAGGTCTTGCCATCGCTTCCCACGGCTGTTATCACATAGTAATAAACGCCAGTGTCAACGAGCTTGCCGTGGTAGGTACCGTCCCAACCTTCGTCAGGATCAGTAAATTCACACACGAGGTTACCCCACCTGTTGAAGATCCAGCAGTGGAACTCTATCAGCGACTTGTATTTCACCTTCCAGACATCATTAATTTCTGGGGTTGTACCCGGTGAAAAAGCATTGGGGCAGACTAACTCGCTCTCACCCACCGAGATGGTGTAGGTTTCGCCATAGTCTTCGCACGTTCCGTCTTCATTAGCGACCTTATAACGCATGTAGTAGGTTCCCGACTCATTGAAGGTATAATCCACCTCGTCTTGGTTATAGGTCAAGATGATGTTTTCAAACTCGGGATCCGTTGCCATTTCCCACGCGCGATAGACGACCGCTTGGGTAGGATAGCCCGTAAAGATAATCTCGACTGGCGCCGAATCGATCTTGCCACTAGAGACTTTCATCGTGTCGCTATTGCACTTCACAGCATGCGTGTGATATAATTCGCCGCTCTCAGTTTTCTGTGTTTCTTCTCCCCATTCCTCGAGGAAATAGTCACCAGTGAGTTCAAAGAAAGTATCACACAACGGTTGTTCTATCATTATGTCGCCCAGACTAATAAAGGAAGCGGCCATAGGCGTATTTTCCCATCGTGGAGGAATAACACCATCGTTCCACTCCTGGGTGTCATAATGCAGTTTGATACCACGGTCAAGATACTCGATTTGCCCCGTGGTGGTGCTGTAGGGTATCCTTACCCCCTCGCCATCAACCTTGAAACTCAAAAAGTCGCACGGACGGTCATTGAGTGGAAATAAGTCGTACAACGACAGTTGATAGTCGGCATAATTGATTACCCAGTAGTAATAACGCTTGTGACCATCCTTGATAATATAGCCCGTGTTTTTCTTCACCTGATTGAGCGTGGTATTGGTTCCTCGATCCCAAACGGTGTTGCGCAAAGTGTCAGGATTTTTCCAGGTGTTCTCATCAAAGGTGCACCATGTTGTCCTCATTGCACCTTGCGTCGAGGTGAAAGTCATTGACACTCCATCAGTGTCATAGATGACAAAAATCTTATCCAGGCCGGTGCTTCTTGCCGGCGTTATCTCGATAACCTTATGCTCTTCCACACCAGGACCAGCAAACGACACCTGTCCCGCCGCCGACAACAAAGCCAGCGCGGTTGCCATGAGCGAAATCAATCTCTTGTTCATAGTACGCACTTAGTATTTCTCTTTATATTATATATAACGTGAAGCCCCTCCCGATATTGCCACAGCGCACCAGATTATGGCCTAAAAAGAAAACTTCATGACAATAATCCTCAGTCCGCACGATGGCTATGTCGCGGGATTGTGGTACCTTTGTGCGAGAGAATTTTTGACACATTAATTATCAATAAAGCATAATCGAGATGGAACAGAATGATATGATGGCAGGGATGCCGCGCCAGGAGCGTGCCGTAATGTACAAGCGCAATTACAACTGCTGCCAGGCAGTGCTGATGGCGTTTGCTCCAGAACTGGATTTACCAGAGGAAAAACTGCTGGCGATGGGCGCCTGTTTTGGTAGCGGAATGGGGTGCATGGAGGAGACCTGTGGTGCGCTGTGCGGCGCGCAAATAGCGCAGGGGTTGTTAAAATTTGACAACCGCAGGATGAACCCTCAGGCCAGCCAGTTGAGGGCCGAGTTTGAACAGCGGTGCGGAGCCACACGTTGCAAGGATCTCAAGGGCGTAGGCTCGGACCGCGGCGTGCTGTGTTCGTGCGAGGATTGTGTGCGCCACGCTGTCAAGGCTCTGGAGGATTTATGGGCTTAGCGGCAGGCCGATGCAGGATTTTACACCTCGACAGGAATGATGCCAGGAGGATTGGATAGATTTTGGGCATCAAAAAAACTATTTCAAAAAACTACACTAAAACATAGCGGCAGATTGGCAATAATTCACTAATTTTGCAGTCCAATTAACGAGAGTTTTTAGCATTAGATTTCATAAATAACTATCAAACATATAGATAAGATAACAATCATGGGATGGTTTTCATTCACTCAAGAAATCGCTGTCGATTTAGGAACAGCCAACACCATTATCATCCATAATGACCGCATCGTCATTGACGAGCCGTCGGTCGTCGCCCTCGACTCCAAGACCAACAAGCCCATCGCCGTGGGTGAACGTGCCCGCGAGATGCACGGCAAGGTCCATGAGGGCATCCGCACCGTGCGTCCCCTGAGCGACGGTGTGATTGCTGACTTTAATGCCGCCGAGCACATGATTCGCGGCATGATCAAGAAGGTGAGCGCCAAGAACCACTGGTTCTCGCCCTCGCTGCGCATGGTCGTATGTGTCCCCTCTGGTTCGACCGAGGTCGAGATCCGCGCCGTCCGCGACTCCAGTGAGCATGCTGGCGGACGTGACGTTTACATGATTTACGAGCCCATGGCAGCCGCTCTGGGTATCGGTCTCGACGTGTTGGCCCCCGAGGGCAACATGATTGTTGACATCGGTGGTGGTACGACCGAGATCGCTGTGATTTCGCTGGGTGGTATCGTGAGCAACAAGAGCATCCGCACCGCTGGCGATGACCTCACCGAGGACATCCAGGAGCACATGCGCCGTGCCCACAACGTTCGCGTGGGTGAGCGCACTGCCGAAGCCATCAAGATCAACGTCGGCTCTGCCCTGCCCGACCTGGGTCCCGATGCCCCTGAGGACTTCATCATCCACGGCCCCAACCAGGTGAACTCTCTGCCCCTCGAGGTCCCCGTAACCTATCAGGAGGTGTGCCACTGCATCGAGAAGTCCATCTCCAAGATCGAGGCTGCCGTGCTGAGTGCCCTGGAGCAGACGCCCCCTGAGTTGTATCAGGACATCGTGCACAACGGTATCTTCCTGACGGGTGGTGGCGCCCTGCTGCGCGGTCTAGACCGTCGCTTGACCGACAAGATCGGTATCGAGTTCCACGTTGCCGAAGATCCCTTGCACGCTGTTGCTAAGGGTACCGGCATCGCCTTGAAGAATATCAAGCACTTCAAGTTCCTCATGCGCTGATTTTAAGGCTTTAAGTTTTAGGGTTTAGTTACTACACTAAAAACTAGCGACTTAAAAACTTAAAACTCATACAAGCACGATGAATAATCTGCTCAACTTTTTCGTCAAACACAGTGCGTGGTTCATATTCGCTATTTATGTGATATTGAGCCTCGTGCTGCTATTTAAGGACAATCCTTACCAGCAGAGCGTCTATCTGACATCGGCCAACTCGTTGAGTGCCGCCGTCTATAAGGCGTTCAACGGTGTTACGTCCTATTTCCACCTGCGGGATATCAACGAGAGCCTGCAGGAACGTAACGCCGCGCTGGAGATGGAACTGATTGAGCTACGCAACCAGATGGCGGAGCAAGCACTGATGTCGCCAGACTCCCTCCACCAGCCCGCCTTGAGCCAGTACACCTTTGTCATGGCCCAGGTTATCAGCAACAGCATCGCCCAGGCCAACAACTACATCACCATCAACCGCGGCTATATCGATGGCATTGAGCCCGAAATGGGCGTCATCGACCAGAATGGCGTGGTGGGCATCGTCAATGTCGTTGGTCCCCATGCAGCCCGCATCATCTCACTGCTGAACCCTCACATGAGGCTATCTTGCAAACTCAAGAGCAACAACTTCTACGGCAGCCTGGTGTGGGACGGTAAGAGCCCGCAACTTGCCGTTCTCGAGGAGCTGCCCAAGCACGTCCAGTTCCACAAGGGTGACACCATTGTCACCAGTGGCTACTCGGCAGTCTTCCCCGAGGGCATCATTGTCGGCACTGTAGAGGGACTGGCCCGAGGCATGAGCGACAGCTTCGTGTCGTTGCGCATCAAGTTGACCACCAACTTCAGCCAGTTGAGCAGCGTGCGCGTCATCACCAACTCGATGAAGGAGCAGATTGACGCCCTGCGTCGCGCCGAAATGGGTATCGACACCGCTGCCAACATCGAGACACGTCCCGAAATCAAGCCTGAAATCGTTGACGTGATTCCCAGCGACCCCAAGCCCGCCAAGCAGCCTGCCAAAGAGCCCATCAAGGAGCCCGCCCAGCCCGTCGCCCAGCCGGCTCAGCCTGTAACGCCACCAGAACAACCCGATAATCAAGGAGGAGAGCAGCCATGACCAAAACTGTCATACAATTCATCGTCCTGTTCCTTGCCCTGGTTGTACTGCAACTGGTGTGCAACAAGATTGTGCTGTTCAACATCGCCATGCCTGTGGTATTTATCTACCTGATCCTCAGACTGCCCGTTAATCTGCACGGCGGATGGGTGCTCACGATTGCCTTCTTTACAGGTCTGCTCATCGACATCTTCAACAACACGCCGGGCATGAATGCCCTGGCCTGCACGATATTGGCGGCAGTGAGGCGACCCGTGTTCAACGCCTATGTTTCTCGCGAGAACGACATGAATATTCCCATCCCGTCGGTTGACTCGATGGGCGTGGGCGACTATTTCAAGTACATGGCGACCCTGGTGACCATCTATTGCACGCTGATTTTCCTCATCCAGGCCTTCACGCTGCACAACATTTTGCTTACCCTGGCGCGCATTGCCGCCAGCAGCGCGTTGTCGATCATCATCATCTTTGGGTTAGACACTTTAGTCAGCACGCGCCGTGAG
Source organism: uncultured Bacteroidales bacterium (assembly GCA_902774055.1). Classification (GTDB taxonomy): domain Bacteria; phylum Bacteroidota; class Bacteroidia; order Bacteroidales; family Muribaculaceae; genus Sodaliphilus. The sequence continues at coordinate 123,230 of CACYGX010000002.1, read as the reverse complement.
AAAAGATTATAACCTGGAGAAGCGCAAACTGGTCATCGGCGGTTTCATTGTGGCCATTGCAATCACCTACATCATCCGCCTGGTGCAGTTGCAGGTGCTAGACAGCACCTACAAGGCCCATGCCGACAACAACGCCTTCATGGAGAAGGTGATTTATCCGTCACGCGGCCTGATTTATGACCGCAACGGCAAACTGGTGGTGTATAACACGCCCGAGTATGACCTGGTGATGATTCCCAAGGATGTCGTGCCGTTTGACACCATCGACTTTTGCAACACGCTGCAAATCAGCCGCTCAGAGTTTAACCACCGCTGGGAGGAGATGAGAAAAAGCCGCAACTATTCGGCTTTCACCCAACAGGTGTTCATGAACCACCTCACACCCGAGGACTACGGCCGCCTGCAAGAAAAGCTTTACCGTTTCCCCGGTTTCTTTGTCGTGCAGCGCATCCTGCGCCAGTACAATTACTCGGTTGCCGCCAACGTGCTGGGCGACATCCGCGAGGTCAATGCCCGTGACATCGAGAACGATGACTATTACCGCCCGGGCGACTATACGGGCGACTTGGGCATCGAGAAGAGTTACGAGACATGGCTGCGCGGCATCAAGGGCAAGGAAATCCTCATCCGCGACGCGACGGGCAAAATCAAGGGACGCTACAATGACGGTGCCGACGACGTGTCACCCGTGGCGGGCAACAACCTCAAGTTGAGCATCGATATCGAACTTCAAGCCTACGGCGAACTGCTCATGCAGGGCAAGATAGGCGCCATCGTGTGCATCGAGCCCAAGACAGGCGAGATTCTGGCGCTGGTTTCCAGTCCCAGTTTTGACCCGGCATTGCTCATGGGCAAGGAACGCGGCAAGAACTACCGCGACCTGGTCAACAACAGGCTCAAGCCCCTGTATGACCGCTCCATCATGGCGGCCTATCCTCCTGGCTCGACATTCAAGCCCACCCAGGGCCTGATTTTCCTGCAAGAGGGCATCATCACGCCCAAAACCGTTTTCCCATGCCATCGCGGATATGTCAATGCGGGCCTGCGCGTGGGGTGCCACGGCCATGGCTCCCCCATTCCCCTGAAACCCGCCTTGCAGACCTCGTGCAATGCCTACTTCTGCTGGGGTTTCAAGTACATGATGGACAAGCGTAGCAAATATGGCACTACGGGCAAGGCCTTTGAGGTGTGGAAGAACCACATGGTGTCGATGGGCTACGGCTACAAACTGGGCATCGACATGCCTGGCGAGAGCCGCGGATTTATCCCCAACACGGCCTTCTATGACAAGATTTACGGCGAAGGCAAATGGGTGGGACAAACCATCATCAGCGATGCCATCGGCCAGGGTGAAATCCTTGCCACACCGCTGCAGATCGCTAACCTGAGCGCTACTATCGCCAACCGTGGCTACTACATTACGCCCCATGTGGTGAAGAACATCGAGGGCGTCGGCGTGCTCAAGAAGAACCTGGAACGCCATGACACCGACATCGACAAGCACTATTACACCGACATTGTCGAGGGCATGCGCATGGCAGTGCTGGGCGGCACTTGCTCGCGGGCCAATATCCCTGGCCTGGACGTGTGCGGCAAGACGGGTACCGCCCAGAACCCCCACGGACGTGACCACTCGATTTTCATGGGCTTTGCACCGATGAATGACCCGAAAATCGCGGTTTGCGTCTATGTTGAGAATGCGGGTTTCGGTGCCGCCTTCGGTGTGCCCATCGGCGCGCTGATGATTCAACGATACCTGCGTGGCAATTCGCCTGGCCTGCAGGCTCAGGGACGCGCGATGGCCAGCCGCCACACTATCTCCTACCCCAAGGCGAAGAAAACATCATCAGACTCCGGCAGCAAGGCCGACAAAAATATGAAATCAACCGTAAAATCCGTGACTAGCAGCGATGGAAACAAGGAATGACGATGAGAATACCAACCTATTGAGGTCGGTGGACTGGTTCACGCTGATCCTCTACCTCATTATGGTCGTTGCTGGGGCAGTGAGCATCTATGCCGCCACCTACGACTATGACAAGGCAAGCATGTTTGACCTGAGTGAATTCTCGGGCAAGCAGTTCTTGTGGGCTGGCCTCTCGTTCCTCATCGGTTTCTCGCTATTGCTGATTGACAGGCGCATCTACGAAGCCTATGCCTACCCGCTCTATGGGTTCATGATATTGTTGCTGATTGTCACCATCTTTGTCGCGCCCGACATCAAGGGCTCCCGTTCGTGGCTGGTATTTGGCCCTGTGAGCCTGCAACCTGCCGAGTTTGCCAAGACGGCGACAGCACTGGCCTTGGCCAAGTTGTTCAGTACCTATGGTTTCACGCTGAACGGGTGGCGCAATTATGCCATTGCCATCGGCATCATCATCCTGCCCATCTTGTGCATCATCCTGGAAAAGGAAACGGGATCGGCACTGGTTTACACCTCGCTCATCTTTGTCCTCTACCGCGAGGGCATGTCGGGCTTTGTGCTCTTTGCCGCACTGATGGCAGTGGTCTATTTTGTCGTGGTGCTGAAGTTCGCCGCCATCACCTTCATGGGCATCCCGTTGGGCATGGCCATTGCTTTCATCATGATCATGACGCTGATTGTGGGCATGCTGCTGGTCTATTGCCGGTCGTGGATCCTCGGGCGCAATGTGCTGCTGGGTTATTTAGTTGCAGGGGCCATCGCTGGAGGACTGACTATAGCGGGAGTACATGTGAACGGCTATGCCTTCTTCATTCCTGTCATTATTCTGTCGCTGGTTTACCTGTTGTGGGGCATGCTGCACGATGACCTGAAAAAGGTGCTCATCACCATCTGCTTTGCTGCAGCGTCGCTCTTCTTCATTTTCACGGTCAGTGTAGCCTTTGACAAGGTGCTGGAGCCTCATCAGCAGACGCGCATCAAGGTTACGCTGGGCATCGAGGATGACCCCCGCGGCGCTGGCTATAACGTCAACCAGAGCAAGATTGCCATCGGTAGCGGTGGCGTCACGGGCAAGGGTTTCCTGCAAGGCACACAAACCAAACTCAAATACGTTCCCGAGCAGCACACCGACTTTATCTACTGCACCATCGGTGAGGAACAGGGCTTCATCGGCAGCGTGGCGGTTATCATCCTGTTCCTGGCGATGATTCTGCGCATCATCACCCTAGCCGAGCGCAATCACTCGACCTTCGCGCGGGTCTATGCCTATTGTGTAGCGTCCTACCTCATCTTCCACGTCGCCATCAACATCGGCATGGTCATCGGCCTATGTCCTGTCATCGGCATTCCTTTGCCGTTCTTCAGCTACGGTGGCTCCTCGCTGTGGGGATTTACTATTCTGCTGTTCATCCTCTTGCGCATCGACATGGACCGCGGCAATTACGGCTCCTGGTAAATCGGACCCCTGACCATCTCCTAGAAAACACAAAATAGGGTAAAAGACATTATTGTCCGTACAATATTTCTAAATTCATCACAATTCCCTGATTAATAACAATCAAGGAAATTTTCAGGATTATGGGCGTACCTGTGGCTGTAGGGCCTCACCTTGGCGTGGCCGTTACTGCTGGATAGTTCAACAACACATGATTTCAAGGCGTTCATGTAAGAGATTAGGGACTTGGCTATTGGCAAGCGTATTACTTTCTGTCGCCCCGCGGCCACGCCAAGGCGAGGCCCTACGTTACACACCTTCCACAGCGTGCTGCAATTTTTAGACACCAATGGAAAAATAAAAAAAGTCCGGCTCTCACGAGTGGGACTTTAGTTTTATGAATAGAATCTGTATAGAAAAGTGCAATATCTCCTTAATTCGAGTGCAAAGGACGGAATTTTTTTTTATCCCACAAAATTTTCCACAAGAAATCTGCTTAAAATTTTGCAAAAACATGCAAAAAACCACTGCTTTTAGTGGGGCGTCCCTGCATTACTATGGTAAAGGAGAGGCTTTTTACCATAGGACTTTTGGGAAATTTTGCCTCAAAAAAACCGTGGCTGCTATTATGCAATAATGAAATGGGGCCGAACTTTGAGTTTTATGAGAAAAAGATTTGGCTGGTTGCCTAGAAAAATGTAGTTTTGTCATCACGATTACGACCATGGCGAGAACATGTCAAAACGCTTGAAGATGTGTGACTGAGTCATCTGGCATTGTTTTTGCCATTATATATAAATGTATAAATGCAACGGCTATTTAGGTCATATTATCTGACGACTGTGTTGTGTGCCCTGTGCGCAACAGGCACACTTGATGCCGCTCCCGAAGTGCCCCAGCCCGAGTCCTTATCCCAAGAGGAGAGTACCGAAGACTCAGTGCGCGTGAGTCTTGTCACCTTCTATCCTGGTAGCGAGCCGCACAACATCTGGGGACACAGCGAGATACGTGTCCAGCAAGGCTCTACCGACCTGTACTTCAACTACGGCGTGTTCGACTTCCAGGCACCAGCGTTCATGTGGCGGTTTATGCTGGGCGAGACGGACTATTTGTGCCAACCTGTTCCCCGAATCTATGCCACATTGGGCATGGAAAACCGTCGCATGGTGGAGCAGGAGCTCAACCTGCCGCAGGACAGGGCCCTTGCCGTCAAAGCATTCCTGTGGAACAATGCACAGCCCGAGAATTGCACCTACCGTTATAAATTCTTGAGTGACAACTGCTCTACCCGCCCCCGCGACATCATCGAGATGGCCGCCGGCGAGAGTCTGCAATATCCCGCGATGGGCGACAGTGCTGTCACCTATCGTGACATTTTGGCACATTACTGCCGCAACTATGCATGGGAGAAATTTGGCATCGACCTGGTACTGGGTTGGGATGTGGACACGGTCATCGACCAGCGTGCCACCATGTTTATCCCCATGCTGCTCATGGATGCCGTGGCAGGAGCCACCATCAAGACCGATAGCGGGATTGTACCGCTGGTCAAAGCGACAACCGTGCCTATCGACAAGAGCACCGAGGGCAACGTCCGCCCGCCCACGCCCTGGTACCAGTCCCCCATGGCCTTTGCCCTGATTGTGCTGGCACTGACATTGCTCGTTAGTGGTCGTGACTGGAGGCGCCATGAGGTTACCCGCTGGTTCGACACCCTCTTGTTCACCATGGGCGGCCTGGCAGGGTGCATCCTGTTTTTCCTCATCTTCTTCTCGACCCATGAGGCCACCTCGCCCAACATCAACATGGTATGGTTGCATCCCCTGTTGTTGCTGCTTGCCGTGTTGCCCTGGTTCAAGAAAACCCGCCCGATAGCCCGATGGCTTCACGCCCTGAATGCGCTTGTTGTAGCCCTGCTCATGCTGGCATGGCCCTGGCAACCGCAGGTGGGTAACATCGCCTTCTTCCCGCTGATGGCAGCTCTGGTCATGCGCTCGCTGACCAACGTCTTCCTGCTGAGCCAGCCAACCCGCGGCCCCACCCGCTCTTGATCAGAAGCAAGAAATTGGATTTTTCATGCCAATTACGCTAATTCAACTAATTCAAAAGGTTAGTAAAATTAGCGAAATACGCATTAGCCCTGCAGAGAACGCCAAAAACTGAAAACTTTTTTGTACTTTTGCAGTTTGGACAAGAAAACAACAAAAAAATCATAACATAACAACCAAAAATGGGACTTAGTGACATTTTAAAATCAATGTTTGGCAATAAGTCAACGCGTGACTTGAAGAAAATCACGCCTATTGTCAACCAAATCAAAGAACTTTATCCCGAGATTGACGCTCTGGACATCGACAGCCTGAGACAGCGCACCGCCGACATCCGCCAGTTGCTCAACGACTCGGTACAGGACAAGCGAGACGAGATTGAACGTATCAAGGCCGAAATCGAGACCCTCGACTATGAGGAGCGCGAACCGCTGTGGAAGAAGGTCGATGATATCCAGAAGGAGATTCTCGACGTTCTCGAGGAGAAACTCAACGAGGTGCTGCCCACCGTGTTCGCCATCGTGAAGTCCACCGCAAGACGCTTTGCCGAGAACGAGACCATTACCGTTACCGCCACCCAGCTCGACCGCGACCTGGCAGCCCAAGGCAAGGACTTTGTGAGCATCGACGGTGACAAGGCCATCTACACCAATCACTGGATTGCCGGTGGCAACGACATGAAGTGGGATATGGTACACTATGACGTTCAGCTCATCGGTGGTATCGTCCTGCATCAGGGCAAGATTGCCGAGATGGCGACTGGTGAAGGTAAGACCCTGGTGGCTACCCTGCCCGTCTTCCTCAACGGCTTGACCGGCAACGGTGTGCATGTGGTAACTGTCAACGACTATCTGGCCAAGCGCGATAGCGAGTGGATGGGTCCGTTGTATATGTTCCACGGCATGACAGTGGCTTGTATCGACAAGACCGAGCCCAACTCTGCCGAGCGCCGCGCCGCCTACAACTGCGACATCACCTTCGGCACCAACAGTGAGTTCGGTTTTGACTACCTGCGTGACAACATGGCGATGCGCCCCGAGGACATGGTGCAGCGCCCCCACAACTTTGCCATCGTCGATGAGGTCGATAGCGTCCTCATTGATGACGCCCGTACCCCGTTGATTATCTCTGGTCCCGTTCCCAAGGGAGAGGATCAGATGTTCAATGAATTCAAGCCCAACGTGGAGCGCGTTTACAACGCCCAGCGCCAGCTGGTGACCGGACTGCTCGCCGATGCCAAGAAGATGATGGCCAGCGACGACGAAGCCACCGTTAAGGAGGGTACGCTGAGGCTCTTCCGTGCCTTCAAGGGTCTACCCAAGTATAAGCCCCTGATCAAGTACTTGAGTGAAGAGGGTGTCAAGAACGCCATGCTCAAGACCGAGGCCTACTACATGCAGGACAACAACCGCGAGATGCCCATTGTTACCGACCCCTTGTTCTTTATCATCGATGAGAAGAACAACACCGTCGAGATGACTGATAAGGGTATCGACGTGCTCACCAAGGGCACCGACGACCCCGAATTCTTCATCCTCCCCGATATTGCTGCCCAATTGTCGGCCGTGACCAACGAGCCGCTGACCGACGAGGAAAAGACCAACAAGAAGGACGAACTGCTCGCCAACTACTCGGTGAAGGCCGAGCGCGTGCACACCGTCACTCAGCTCTTGAAGGCCTATACCCTGTTCAACCGCGACGACGAGTACATCGTTGACAACGAGGGCAAGGTGAAGATCGTCGATGAGCAGACGGGTCGTGTGATGGAAGGTCGCCGCTACAGCGACGGTCTGCACCAAGCTATCGAGGCCAAGGAGGGCGTGAACGTCGAGGCCGCAACCCAGACGTTCGCCACCATCACGCTGCAGAACTACTTCCGCATGTACCACAAGTTGGCCGGTATGACCGGTACCGCCGAGACCGAGGCTGGTGAGTTCTGGGACATCTACAAGCTGGATGTTGTCACCATTCCCACCAACAAGCCCGTTATCCGCAACGATATGGCCGACCGCGTTTACAAGACGCAGAAGGAGAAATTCAACGCAGTGATTGCCGAGATCGAGGCGATGCGCAACTCAGGACGCCCCACGCTGGTGGGTACCACGAGCGTCGAGATCAGTGAGATGCTGAGCCGCATGCTCAACCTGCGCCACATCCCGCACAATGTGTTGAACGCCAAGTTGCACCAGAAGGAGGCCGATATCGTTGCCCAGGCCGGTCAATCGATTGACGGCAAGGGTGTTGTGACCATCGCCACCAACATGGCAGGTCGTGGTACCGATATCAAGCTCTCGCCTGCCGTTAAAGAGGCTGGCGGTCTTGCCATCATCGGTACCGAGCGCCACGAGTCACGTCGCGTCGATCGCCAGTTGCGTGGTCGTGCCGGTCGTCAGGGAGACCCAGGTTCATCGGTATTCTTCGTATCGTTCGAGGACAAACTGATGCGTCTGTTCGCCAGCGAGAGCGTGGTCAAGACGCTTGACCGCCTGGGACTCAAGGATGGCGAGGCCATCGAGAGCAACATGGTGACCAAGAGCATCGAGAACGCCCAGAAACGCGTCGAGGAGAACAACTTCGGTATCCGTAAGCACCTGCTCGAGTATGACGATGTGATGAACGCCCAGCGTAAGGTGATCTACACCCGCCGCCATCACGCCCTCATCGGTGAGCGCATCGGTCTGGACTTGATTAACACCCTCTATGACAGTGTGGAGGATGTGGTTGACAAGTATGATGCTGATGACTTTGAGGACTTCAAGATGCAAGTGCTCAAGACCTACGCTATCGAGACCCCGTTTGAGGAGGAGGAATACCGCCGCATGGACGACGGCAAGAAGCAGGAAATCCTGTATGACGCTGTACTCAAGGCCTTTAACCGCAAAATGGAGCGCTTGAGCGAGGTGGCTGATCCCATCATCCAACAGATTGTCGCTGATCAGATAGCCAACGGCATGGAGCCTCAAGGCCTCATCCGCGTGCCTATCACCGACGGCAAACGCACCTTCGGCATCGTTATCGACATCAAGGAAGCAGCCGATACCCACTGCAAGTCGCTCACTAAGGCTTGGCAGAAGGCCGTGATGCTGCTCACCATCGATGATAACTGGAAAGAGCACCTGCGCGAGATGGACCAGTTGCGCCAGAGTGTGCAGAACGCCAGCTATGAGCAGAAAGACCCGCTCGTGATCTACAAGACCGAAGCCTTCAACATGTTCAAGCAGATGGTCGGCATCATGAACGGCAAGTCCATCGCCATCCTCATGCGTGGCCAGATTCCTGAGGCACCGCCCCAACAGAACGTTCAGGAGCGCGAGCCCCAACCCCGCCAGCCGCGTTACAGCGAGAACCGTGGTGGTGAGCCCGATCCCAGCCGTCCCAATGCGGCACCCGTCGGTCCTCGTCCCCAGGGTCCCGTAGGTCCCATCCGCAACGAGGGTCCCAAGATCGGCCGCAACGATCCCTGCCCCTGCGGTAGCGGCAAGAAGTACAAGAACTGCCACGGCCGCGGCCTAGCCTAGCCTAAAGCCTTGCAGTACAAGACAATACAGACGTGTCAACCGCTGTGGTTGGCACGTCTGTTTGTTTTCATTGGTTTTCAGTTTGGGTTTACTCGGGCATCTCGTCGTCGATGATGAGGCGGAGCCACTGGGCGGTGGTCAAGGGAATAGGGCCGGCTGGCTGGGAATACATCAGGCGCTCGTTGAGGTCCTGCAGCAAGGGGCGGGCATCGCTCTCGCCTGCCCTCTCGATAATGGCATGAGCCTCAGGCATAGCGCGTTCCATCACGGCCTGAGACGAAGGGCGCAACAGGAAGCTGCGCCAATAGAGCCAGTAGGCGTAGTCATAGATGCGCTGAGCGTCCTGTGGATTGTCCAAGTCAACCTCACTGGCGACGCAGAACTGCCTGGGGACGGGAGCGGCCTCATATTCCTCGTCAAGGAGCATGAAGAACGCCGTTGCCAGCGCCTCGAGTTCCTGGTCGAAGGGATCAAGGATATCGCCACATTCGCCGGCTATCGTCCACCATATCACATAACGCACATCATCACGGTTCAGCTCGTAGTCCACATAGTCTTCCTTGCGACCGTAATGGGGCATGGGCGAGCCGTGCCTGTCGTTGTGCAGGCGCGAGAACGACCGCCAGATGCCACCGTCGGCTACCACGTCCTGAAAATAGCCCGTCACGGCGAGCACCACATCACGGCGCACATCGTCGTCCAACTCACGCAGCCATGGCGACTCGTCCCACAACTTGGCCAGTCGCAGGGCAATCCACAAGTAGAACTGGTCAGTCTCGGCCACCTTGGGGTGATTGGGCTGACGCTCCATATAATCCTTAACCTTGATTTCCATCTTCTTTTCAATTAAAAAAACGGGAAAACATCAATGTCTTCCCGTTGTGGTGGAGCCGCGAGCGGGACTCGAACCCGCGACCTTTTCGTTACGAATGAAATGCTCTACCGACTGAGCTATTGCGGCTTGGTGCACTGCGATGATTTGCAATGCGGGTGCAAAGGTAACACAAATTTTCTAATCCGACAAGGATTAATTGACAATTTGTGAACTGTAGCTGATCTTAATCTTAGCCCTGTCGAGCAATAACTCCACTATGGCCGGGCGTGATACCATGGGTGAGATCTTGGTCACAATCGATGATGACGAGGAGCTATAATAGTAGGAATAAGATGTCGGATAGACGTAAGTGCTGACGTCAACAGGAGTGATGGTAAAGTTGATATCGTCCTCGGTGGCGATGCCGCCCTGCTTGTTGATGATATTCAAAATGTAATTGCGCAATCCCGAGAAAGTATATGTCTTGTCAACTTCGTCATAGATGGCATAGAATGAATCCTTGTTGTTGACAAGACTGTCGCCATTGATAAAGGCATCCTTCTTGGACGTCTTGACCATGAGCAGGTATTCAGGAGGCTGAATTTTATAAGTCGTTGCGGGAATGCTCACGGGCAGTTCAAGCGACAATGAGTTGATTACCGACTGATTGTTGCCCACACTCGCCCGATAATCGTCGATGATGTCCTGGATGGGGAAACGTACCTGCACCTCATAGCCAGCGGGCGCCACGATGATAGCCCTGCCTACATCGACCATCGAAGTGATCTGGTCATCGATGTCAAAGTTGATGATGTTGTTGGAAATCACCTCAGGGGTCGAAGCCAGATAGGACTGGGAGAAAGTCGAATCGACCTCGGTGGTATCATTCTTCACAATGTGCTTGTGATAATACACGTCGAACTGGGTGGCCTGAATGTTGATCACATGGCCACTGCCATAACTGTTAGTGATGTAGATGCCCGGGAAGATGTCGGCAAAGGTCCTGGGATTGGAGAACTTGACGGGATCGCTAACAAAGGCATTATAGAGTTCCTTTCCCAGCGAGACAGGCATGGGCACCGAAATCACACGAACAGTGTCGGTAACGAGTGATCCTGACGTATAGGACTGAGCCACTTCGGCCCAACCCGAAGTAGGCGAATAGGATTCCGAAGCCAACAACTCGTCGTAATAACCCGTGGGGTCAAAGTCGCTGTAGATGGGCGACGGTAAGGACTTGTTGAGGCGATAGACATCCAGACGCATGGGGGCCTTTGCATTGCCAGTATAACCGTTGGTATAAGGTATGCGGAGTTTCAGACGGCAAGAGTCAATCCAGTCGGCCTTCATATTGGTGGTGTCGATGTTCATGGCGGGCATCCACATGGTCACGGCCGAGGCGGTGAGGTCACCATAGCCCTCACTGCTGAGGGCGCCCAGCATCTTGGTGCTGGTGCGCATCTGTACGCGTGCATCACGCACCGAATGCCCCGTGATTACAAATGAAGAATCCTCGATGATTGTCGAGACGCTATCAGTGATCGATACGCCGATGGTCTCGTCGGTACATGCGTACAGGCCAAGCAGCACAACTGCTGCCAGTATCACATTGAAGAATTTTTTCATATTCTCAAATTGATATAATCGGTGGAATTAAGAATAACGAATGGCCAGAATGTCGTGGTCAATCTTCCCTACAATGACTCATAGAATTCCTTTACCTTAGCCACATCGTCATCGTCGATGAACTGCAGCGAGGGCAAGCCCTGGGCCGACTCGAGCACGGCATCGCTCACGCCGTCCTCACACTGGATGACCGCGTCGCTGTACTTGAGTGAGAGGGCCATCAGGCCGTCATAATCCAATTCCTTGCCGGCAATGGGCTTAAGGGCATTCTTGGGGATGCCGTCCATGTGCATCTTCTCGCTGAGTCGCACGGCCAGCGGTGCGGGCAGTTGCTCATTGAACAGTGCCGTCACAATCTTGGCATCGCGGAATGACGGGTCATCGCCATAGAGGGTGCGGATGTAAACCGGAGCCAGGGCCGAGATCCATCCAGTGCACTGGATGATGTCGGGCACCCAACGCATCTTGCGGATGGACTCGATGACGGCACGCACAAAGAACATGCTGCGCTCGTCATTGTCCTGCGTTGAGCAGTTCATCTCCAGCTCGTCGATGCGGTTGCTGGCAAAATAGTCCTCATTATAAATGAAATAGACCTGAAAATGTGCTTGCTGAAGTGTGGCCACCTTGATGATCAGCGGGTGGTCGGTATCATCGATTATCACGTTCATGCCCGAGAGGCGAATCATCTCGTGCAATTGGTTGCTGCGCTCGGCAATCATGCCGTACTTGGGCATGAAAGTGCGTTCCTCAATACCCTGTTCCTTGATGCCTTGTGGCAGTATCCTACCAATCTGAGACAAACGGCGCTCGGGCACATAGGGAGCAATCTCCTGTGATATAAATAAGACTTTCTTTACATCCATGTTGTGTACACTGTATTTTATAATGCAAAGTTAGCAATTTTTTTTCATTTTCAAGACAGTTTTTGCCCTGATAGGTGTCTTTTTTAAGTAAAAATGATGGGTTTTTAACATCTTCTAATCTTTTTTCGACCCACAATGCAGCATTGACAAAGTCGCTAAAAAACAGGAGAGCACTTCCTTCAATCAGGAAACACTCTCCCCATTCAAAACACACACACGATTAAATCAATTCATTTCTCAGTTTTCTCAGCGCTATTGCGCTTGCAGCAGTCATTACGCTGTTGATTGGCCTTCTTGTGCCCATGCTCGCCTTCCGACCATCGGTCATGTCGCTTGCCATGGCCACGCTTGCCCTTGTGGTCCTTCATCTGGGCGAACTTGGCAGCCTGCTCGGGCGTCAGTAGCGATGCGACCTTGGCATTGGTTGCCTCGCGTTGGGCCTTCATCTTCTCGTGATGAGCCTTCATGACGGCCTCATCAGGCTTTTCGCTCTTGTTGTCGCGTGCCGGCATGTCCTTGCTCATAGCTTCCATCTCCAGGGTGTAGATCTTAGTGATCTCTGCCTTCTGCTCGGCTGTCAGCCCGAGGGCTTTGTCCAGACGCTCGACACGTTTTTCGACCATTTGCTGCGGGTCCATGTTATGACGGCGCGGCGGTTGTGCGTTAGTCACCATAGTGCCCATGAGGGCCACAATCAACATTAAAACAATCTTTTTCATCTTTCTAGTGGTGTTTTTGAAATTAATAATGGTAACTGCAAGTGCCATATCGACACTCGATTACGCTACAAAGTAAAAGAGAAAAAATGGATAAAAAAAACGCCTTTTGGCCACTTCGTGACCAATCGACTAATCTCGTTGACAAAAGGCCTAAAAACAAAGACAAACCAAAACACGCTTTTGCTCAAGTCAACACGTGCCCAGGACATGTATATAACAATTACATCCGAAATTTTTGTCAAGAAATCAAAAAAAATGTAACCACGCCATACAGGATATTAAAAAAAAACGTACATTTGCAAGTCAAGTAGGAGACAAGGATAAAAAAGATTGACAATGTTAACCCAGATCTATAACGGTCACGTGCTCACTCCCGAAGGCTGGATCAACAGCGGATCGATCGTCATCGAGGACAACCGCATCAAGGAGGTGAGCAAGAGCAGCCGCATGCTCGAGGGCATGGACAAGGCTATCGACGCCCACGGCATGCACGTGGTGCCCGGTGGCATAGACCTGCATTGTCATGGGGGCGGAGGTTGTGATTTCCAGGAATGCAGCCGTGAGGCGTTTGAGACTGCCGCCCGCACCCACTTGAGGCACGGCACGACTGCCATCTACGCTACCTTGTCATCATCCACGCTAGACATGATGGAGAGAGCCTGTGAGACGTGTGACGCGATCATGAACGAGCCCAACTGCACCATCATGGGCATGCACATGGAGGGGCCCTACTTCAACCCCAGCAAGGCTGGCGCCCAGATGCCCGAAGTCATCCGCATTCCTGACCCCGACGAGTACAAGCACATCGTCGAGGATTTTGACTGCATGAGGCGTTGGAGTTCAGCCCCCGAGTTGCCCGGGGCCGTCGAGATGGGACAATACATCACCGGTAAGGGCATCGTCGCCGCAATCGGCCACACCGCCGCCGAGTACCCACAGGTCAAGGCCGCATGGGATGCCGGATACACGCTGGCGACCCATTTCTATAATGGCATGCCGGGCTTCCACAACATCAGGGAATTTAAGCACGCTGGCACCGTCGAGAGCGTTTACCTGCTCCAGGACATGGCCGTTGAGGTGATTGCCGACGGCATCCATGTCCCCTCCACCCTGCTCAACCTGGTTTACCACATCAAGGGTGTGGAACACACCGCCCTGTGCACCGATGCCCTGGCCGTAACCGACAGCGACAGCGAGCACGCGTTTGACCCGCGTGTCATCATCGAGGATGGCGTGTGCAAGCTCTCGGACCGCTCGGCCCTAGCAGGCAGCATCGCGACAATGGACCGCCTGATCAAGACGATGGTGCGCGTCGTTGACGTGCCACTGCAAGATGCCGTGAGGATGGCCAGCGAGACACCCGCGAGAATCATGGGAATCTATGACCGCAAGGGGTCGTTGCAACGTGGCAAGGATGCAGATATCCTGCTGCTGGACAGCGACATCAACCTGCGGGGCGTGTACTCGATGGGCGAGTTTGTCAAGGGGAGTGACCGCAATGCCCCAGCCGAAATCGTCCAACGCTGAAACCAGCCCCAGCGGCGCCCAAATCATTTTTTTCTCCGTTTTTTTGCATCAAGTCTTGCACAGGAACAAAATTGGTATTATCTTTGCACCCGCGTTTAAGAGAAAACGCATTACATGGTGGACGTAGCTCAGCTGGTTAGAGCGTCGGATTGTGGTTCCGAAGGTCGTGGGTTCGAGCCCCATCTTCCACCCCCATCAACAAAAAGACCTGCATTGCAATGATGCAGGCTTTTTTATTTCATCCGTGAGTCACATTACTGGATTCCCATCAGTTTTTTCACAACGGGAGTGATGTCGGTGGTGTTGGGGCCCACATAGGCGACAGGGGTGACAGCAGTATCGAGCACCAAGTCATAGCCGCCTTGCTCGCCAGCGGTGCGGATGGCGGCCTGGAGCTTGTCGGTCAAGGGCTTGGTGAGCATGGCACGGCGCGCAGCGATATCGTCGGCGGCACGGCGCTCAAATTCACGCATCTTCTTATCGCTTTCCTGCAATTCCTGCACGCGGCGCTCCTTAATGGTCTCGGGCATCGAGGCATCGGCGGCCACGATCTGGTAGTCGGCATATTTCTTGTCAAACTCTCCCTTTAAAAACTCATACTCGGCATGATAGCGGTCGCTCATGGTCTTGAGTTGAGCCTCGGCTTGCGCTTTCTCGGGCATGAGGTCAAAAATCTGTTGGGAATTGACTATACCAATCCTAGCCTGTGCCGCCAGCATGAGGGGCAGCAGCGCCATTACAATCATGAGAAATCTTTTCATCGTTCTATCGTTTTATACACATTATAATATAAGGCAAAGGTAGCACATTTTTTTGAATGGGCAATTCCAGGATATTATTAAGTTCGTCACGAAACACAACCCGTCCTCCCCCCTATGAAAAGCCCCTCATGAACCACCAAGGCTCACGAGGGGCGCATCTTGCATTTATCGTGATAGTGTATTTTGAGATGCCTAAAATTACTTGATACCTAATTTGGCTTTCACCTTAGCACTGATGTCCTCGGCGTTGGTGCCCGTGTAAAGGATGGCGCCGACAGCCTGATCAAAGATGAAGGTGTAACCGCCCTCAGCGCCAACGGCCTGGATGGCATTCTGGAGCTTCTGGGTGATGGGAGCGAGCAGAGTCTCCTGCTGGCGCTGCAAGTCCTGGGCAGCGGTCTGCTGGAAGTTCTGAATCTTCACATAGTCATCCTGCAGTTCCTGATTGTGGCGATCCTTGATAGCTTGGGGAGTGCTGGCGTCCTTGTCAGCAGCCTCATAGTCAGCCATCTTTTTCTGGAAAGCATCCTGCAAGTTCTTAAACTCGGTCTCGTACTTGTCGCTCACCGACTTGAGGGTATTCTCGGCCGTGGCCTTCTCGGGCATGACGTTGAAAATCTCGCTGGTGTTAACGTAACCGAATTTCTGAGCTTGTGCGGCAAAGCACATCATAGTAGCCGTAACGGCTAAGAGCATAAATCTTTTAAACATGTCTAAAAAAATAATATTATGTTAGTATACTAATTGTTCTCTTTTTTATCGTGGTGCAGTGGGTGATTTACTTGTAACCCAGTTTCTCGAGCACCTCGTTGCTGACGTCGATGCGGGGCGATGCAAAGATGATGCTCTGGCTGCTGGCGCGGTCAAAGATCACCTGGAAGCCACGCTCCTCACACACCTTCTTGCAGGCATTGTACACATCGTCCTGAATGGGCTTGATGAGCGACTGGCGCTTCTTGAACAATTCACCCTGAGGACCAAAGTACTTGTACTGCAGTTGCTGAGCCTCTTTCTCCTTCTCGGTGATTTCGGCCTCTTTTTTCTTCTTCTGGTCATCGGTCAGGAAGACCATGTCGGCCTGATAGTTCTTGTACATGGTATCGGCCTCCTTCTTGAGTTCGTCCACCTCGCGCTGCCAGCGCTGGGACACCTGGTTCAACTGCTCGTTGGCCATCTCATAGGCCGGAATGTTCTTGAGCACATACTCCATGTCAACCAGGGCAAATTTCTGTGCGTTGGCGGCCATAAAGCCTGCAACGACGGTCACTGCGATCAAAAAAAATCTTTTCATATCCTTATTTAATTTTTAAAATTTCGACTTTTAGACTACGAATGGATTAAATCGTTTATTTCGCTTCGTTGAAAAATTAACTTAACAGTGTTAACGGCCTTAGAACTCCTGACCCAGCACAAAGTGGAAATTGCTGCCACCCTTTTCACCAAAGACTTTGTCAAAGCCATAACCCCAGTCGATACCCATCATACCAATCATGGGCAGGAAGATGCGGGCACCCACACCTGCCGATCGCTTGATGTTGAAGGGGTTGAAGTCGCTGACGTGGGTCCATGCGTTACCTGCCTCGACGAACACGAGCGGATAGATGGTCGCGCTCTGTGAAAGCATCAAGGGGAAGTGAAGCTCCAGCACATAGCGGTTATAGGCATAGCCCTCACTGCCATAGGGGGTGAACGCACCATTCTCATAACCGCGCAGGGCGATAGTCTCGGTAGCATAGGTGTAAGAGCCTGTCATACCGTCACCACCCACATAGAAGGTCTCGAACGGAGATTTCAGCCACTTATTCCAGCTGCCCAGCAGACCGATGTCGGCACGCGTCATGAGCACCAGGGTCCAGCGTCCGTCGGGATCGGTGAGCGGCGTGTAGGTACGAGCCTGGAATTTGAGTTTCCAATACTCTATCCAGCGGTAGAGTTCCTTCTTGGAGGCCTCGGTGGTGCTCTCGCTCAACGCCTTCCAGTTCTTCTTGCCAAACAGGCTTGCCGGTGGCGTGGCATTGAACGACAGTGTGAACGAACTACCGCGGCGGGTATAGAGCGGGTTGTCGATACTGTTGCGCGACAGGGTCAATCCCAGCACGATTGAGTTCGATACACCGTTCTTCATATAATAAAGGTATTCCCAATTCTTCAGGCTATACCACTGGTAGCTGACTGTTGCCATAATGGTGAAGTAGTCATCGGGCCACTTCAGGCGCTTACCGAAGCCCACCGTCAGACCAGCCATCTGGAGGTACTTGTTGGGATCATAAGCATTCTCGTAGTAATTGTAACCGCTATAGCCACCGTAGCCGTAACCGCCATAACCGTAGCCACCATAGCCGTACATCGAGTTGGCATAATTGTACATCGCATTCTGGTACAGCTGGTTATAGTAGGACGAGTTGATACCCGTCTGGCGGCTATAGAAGGCCGATACCGACAGCGAATTGGGACGTTTTCCGCCAAACCACGGGTCAAGGAACGACACGCTATAGGCCTGATAGTACTTGGCGTTGGTCTGGGCGCTGATAGTGAACGTCTGGCCCTCGCCCTGAGGAATCAAGCCCTTGTAGGACGATGGGTGCAACAGATTCTGTATCGAGAAGTTGGTAAACTTGAGTGATGCCTTGAGGATGACACCCGTCTGTCCCCAACCGGCACTCAGCTCAACTTGGTCATTGGCCTTGCTCTCGAGATTGAGGATGATGTCCACCGTACCGTTGTCGGCATTAGGTTCAGGACGGATATCCATCTTCTCGGGGTCGAAGTGACCGGTCTGGGCAATCTCACGTGCCGAGCGCACGAGGTCCTCCTTAGAGAACAGGTCACCAGGGCGAACACGCAACTCGCGGCGCACCACCTTCTCGTACAAGCGATCGTTACCATTGATGACCACCTTGTTGATGCGGGCCTGTTTGCCCTCAAACATGCGCATCTCCAGATCAATGCTGTCGCCCTCAATCTTGCTCTCGATGGGCACGAGCTGATAGAAGAGGTAACCGTTGTTCATATACAGGTTGGCAACGGCGTCGTCATCTTCTTGAGTGCGCTTGTTGAGCAGTTTCTGGTTATAGACGTCACCCTTCTTGATGCCCAAGACTTCATTCAGGATTACCGAGGGATAGACCGTATTGCCCACCCAGGTGATGTCTGAGATGTAGTATTTCTTGCCCTCATCAATCTTGAGGTAAACGTCAACACTCTTTTCATTATAGGGGACAACACTGTCACTCACGATAACGGCATCGCGGTATCCCTTCTCGTTATACTTGTCAATGATGAGTTGCTTGTCGGCTTCGTAGTCGCTCTGGACAAACTTCTTCTGGGAGAAGATTTTCCAGATGTTTGTTTTCTCGTTGGTCTTCTTCATTGTGCGCTTGAGCTTGCCGTCGCTCAACACCTCGTTGCCGTCGATGTAGATCTTGTGTACCTTGATTTTCTCGTGCTTGTCCACATTGATGTTGACGATGACCTCGTTCTGCTTGCTCAGGTCGGGCACTTGAACGACCTCGCACGTGGCCTGGCCGAAGCCCTTGTTAGCGTAGTACTTCTCAACGATGATCTTGATGCGGTCTGCGATGTTGGGAGTCATCTGGCTACCCGGCTGGAAACCCAACCTCTCGATGATGTCCTTTTTCTCGCCACCCTTCATGCCATTGTAGTTGATCTGAGAAACACGGGGTTGCTGACGCAGGTTAAACACGAGCCATGCCTGGTCGTGATAAATCTTATCGACCAGGATTTGCACCTTAGAGAACAGTCCCTGACGCCAAAAGCGTTTTGCCGCCGCCTTGATATCGTCGCCGGGAATGTCGATGCGTTGACCCACAGCCAGTCCCGAGTAACCGATGATGATATTCTCATCATAGCTATCGACGCCCTGGACACGGATGCCCGCGATCTCATAGGACGAGGGTGTGCCAGTGAAGACAATCTTGGGATTATAGATCGTATCATTGACCGTATAGGTCTCTTGCGCATTCACAGCCACTGGCGATAGCGCTACAAGAGCCATCATCGCCAGCAGTATATGTTTTATGTTCATCATTATTGATTTACTCTTCATTTTCATGATTTACCTGTTCGCTCGTTTTACCATAACGGCGCTCACGCGCTTGGAAATCGGCTATCGCGTCAACGAAGTCCTCCTTGGTGAAATCGGGCCAATATTTTGAAGTGAAGTAGAGTTCGCTATAGGCAATCTGCCACAGCAGATAGTTGCTCACGCGCAGGTCACCACCGGTGCGGATGAGCAGGTCGGGATCGGGCATGTCGCTGGTTGCCAGATGGGCCGATATCATCTCGTCGTCGATGTCATCGGGATTCAGCGTGCCGGAAGCGGCCCTGCTGGCTATGCTGCGGCAGGCCTCGACAATCTCCCAACGTGACGAGTAACTCAAGGCCAGGCACAACACGAGCCCCGTGCAATGGGACGTGTCCTGCATGCACTTGCGCAGGCGGTTGGCAGCAAACTCGGGCATGCGCTTCATGTCGCCGATCGTCGTCAAGCGCACGTTGTTCTTGATCAGGTCGGGGGTCTGTTTCTCGATGCTCACCACAATGAGGTTCATGAGTGCATCAACCTCATCTTGTGGACGGTTCCAATTCTCGGTCGAGAAGGTGTAAAGCGTCAAGAACTGCACACCCACCTCACTGGCTATCTCGGTCACTTGACGGACCGTTGACACGCCATTCTCGTGGCCGAAACTGCGTTCATGGCCATGCTGCTTGGCCCATCGCCCGTTACCATCCATGATGATGGCCACGTGACGTGGAATGCGCGTCTGGTCCAGTTGTTGTATTTTGTCACTCAGTGTTGCCATAGCGATTATTCTATATAGTTACACTTGATGCAGCGTTTACCAAACTCATAGGTCGCCGAGAACATGGCAAACGAGTACCAGTCAGTGTTCTTGGCAAACGAGTGCTTGATGCCAAACAGGTCGCTCAGGCCGTCAATGCGGTCGCTGAACTCCTTGCGCATGGTGAACTCAAAGCCCAGGTTGAGCCTCTCCTTGAACTTGTATTTCACACCGATGCCAATGGGTATGGTGAACGAGGCCTGATTGCTGCCATTGCAGATGGCAAACACAAATCCCACACCAGCAACCATATAGGGCGAAATGGGCTTGTACTTCTTGTAAGCAGGACCTCTACCATAGTTCAGGAAATTGAATTCAGCAGTAAAACCCAGATCGATGAGGCTTGAAGAGAACTTATACTGTTCTCCTTCAGGGAAGCGGATGTCAAGGCCCTTGCTGTCGCCACTGATGCTGGCATAGTTCAGATTGGCCTTAAAAGCCCATCGGCTATTGTGAGCATAGCGGAACATGGCACCGCCAGTGACTCCCGGATGCTTGAACAGGTTGCTGTTGTTCACATCACCCAGATATCCTGACATGCCTAGCGTGGGGCCAACCTCATACTTGTACTGCTGTGCCACCACAGGCAGCACCGACAGGACCATGAGAAGCACTATGCAGATGGATTTTTTCATTGTTTCTAGTTCGGCACTCGCGGCAGAATTAATAAACGGGCACATTGGTCAAGCGGTTATACACGCCCCTCCACACGTTGGGCAATAACGCGTTGTCCTCGCCATAGCCGCCATAGAGGTAGAGGAAGGGGCAAGGCCATGAGGTCACGTCACCTTTTATGAAACTGGGAGCGTGTTGTGGGGCTTGGAGCGTCTCCTCGCAGACAAAGGCCTGAGCACCATAGAATTTTGGCATAAATCCGGCCTGTACCATTGTGGTGTCTCCCTTGAACCAGGTGATTCCCTGGGTATTGGACAGATAGATGTCGTTATTGAGTGAGCCGTCGCTTTTACGTCCGCCCATGAGATACCATGTGGACTGGCGGGCATAACGCCTCACACCTGTCAATTTCTTGAATGTATAATAGGAAAACAGGGTAGCATCGGCCATATCGGGCAGGACTTCACTGTGGACATTGTTGATTTTGCCCCAAGTCTGTCCGTCATAGCCCCAAGTGTCTTTAATCATTTTGCCCTCGCTGTTGATGCCGCCCACAATCATGGCTTGGGGAGCCATCGACCAAGTGTTCTGTACCTCAATCATATTGGACGAATTCCTCACCGGGAAGTCTTCCTCGACCTCCTTGCTAGTGAAGCCAACCGAGCGCGGATACTCGTCGTGGACGTAGTTGCCGGCATCATCGCTGACGATGCCAAGAACCCGGTCTTGATAAGCGCCAAGCAGCGAGAACCACTTCACGCCACACGAAGTCCACTCTTTTCCATCGGTCGATGTATAAAGGTTACCGTCCATGTCAAGCATATACAGGTCAAGGTCCGTTGCGGTGAGCGTTTTGACGTTTGGAGTGAAGGGCAGCGACAATGCCTGCTTGCTCCATGAGGTCTGATTTGCAGCATCGGCTGTCAACAACATGCATTGGTTGCCGTCCCATGTCAGGGCGCGCATCATGCCATCCTGCTCTACGGCCTTGAAGTGCTGCAGACCATCGGACATGCCGGGAAGGTCACGACGCCAGTTCTGCACCCACAAGA
Organism: uncultured Bacteroidales bacterium; assembly: GCA_902774055.1. Lineage (GTDB taxonomy): Bacteria > Bacteroidota > Bacteroidia > Bacteroidales > Muribaculaceae > Sodaliphilus. Next base: position 101,463 of record CACYGX010000002.1, on the reverse strand, counting down.
GCATGTTGGGTTCCACCTGATGGACAAGCACCTTCACCTCATAGTTCTTTACCTCGCTCCCATCGGCCGATGTCACGGTCAATACCGTCTTACCCGTGAAGTCGATGGTCTGACTCATCGAGGTGGTATAATTGATTGCCGTGTCGGCCTGAACCTCAGCGTCCGAGATATTGAATACCGCCGATTTGACTGTATTCACAAACTCCATAATGACCTTGAGTTTAGTGATTTCGGTGCCCACGGGCAGCGAGTCGGCATTATAAATCAATCCCTTATCGTAATCGATGGTAAAATGTACCGAGTCAAGATTCTCGAGCACACTAGCGTCGTTCTGCAAGGCGAACCCCTTGACCAGCGTAGTCATTTCGCTAGTGCTGTAGGAGTAGGTCTCTTCCTTGTCGTCTTTACATGATGTGAGAACAGTCAGCGATGAGAGCATCACTAACATCGCCAAAATGATATATAGAGTGGTTCTATTGGTCATTATCGTTTTTTGTCTTTTTTATTACAAACGGCAAAATTACAAAAAAATTCGGTCTCAACGGCGATTTTCACCTATAATAATGAGAGCAAGTGCCGTTTTTGGGGGGTAAAGATAGTATTTCAGGGGCACACGGGACGTGCCCGTTAAAGATAATAAACGGTAAAATGCGGTTTTTTACACCTTTTTAACGAAGTTTTCCTGCTTGGCGCCCTATCGACGGGCAAGATAGATAATGGTGTTGCCGTCAATGTCCAGTTTGTCAACCACAGCACCACCGATGATCGGTGCGGCGACACCCTCGCCCACCCTGCGGGCGCTGACCTCCACGCGGGCTTCGTCCCATAGGCCTGCATCAATGAGACTATTGAGCACACGGGCGCCTCCCTCGACCATCACACTGGTCACGCCCCTGCGGTACAGGTCCTGGAGCCACAATCGGGGTTCATCAGTGTCTATTTTAACATATTCCACGGCACCCTCCACTGCATCTTTTACACCATTGTAAACCACCGTAGGCAGGCCATCGGTGAACAGATTCAAGTTGTCGGGCATTGACAACTCGTGCGACAAGACAACGCGCAGCGGCGACTTGCCTGGCCAGTAACGGGTCGTCAGTGAGGGATTGTCGATGCAGGCAGTAGCGGCACCCACGACAATGGCATCGCACAACGAGCGCTCGCGGTGCATCCACCTCATGGTTACTGGGGTGGACATGTGCAGCGGATTCTCTCCCGCATCGGGCGGCAAAGCGATGAAGCCGTCTGCTGTCTGAGCCCACTTGAGTTGCACCCATGGTAATCCAGAGGTGTGAGCCGTCATGAAGCGGCGGTTCAATGCTTGGCATTGTTGCTCCAGAACTCCGACAACCACCTCTATGCCAGCCTCCTGCAGCATCCTCACTCCACGGCCGGCCACTTCAGGAAATGGGTCCAATGTGCCCACCACCACACGGGGGATGCCACGCTCGATGAGCAAGCGCGCACAGGGCGGCGTCTTACCATAGTGGGAACAAGGCTCAAGTGTTACATATATCGTACTGTCTTTCAACAGGTTGACGTCACGAACGCTGGCCACAGCGTTGACCTCGGCATGAGCCTGGCCGCACTGGCGATGCCAGCCCTCCCCGATGATGGTGCCATCGGGGGCAACAATCACTGCGCCCACCATGGGATTGGGGGACGTGTGGCCCGCGCCCAATGCAGCCAGCTGCAAAGCGCGGCGCATGTATTTCTCGTCGATCAGCATGGTTATCTCATCACTGCAGCGGCAAAACGCACCTTGCCGAAACTGTCCTCGATAATGCGCACCTCATCAAAGCCGTTGTCTTCAAGCAGGCGCTTGATCTCGTTGCCAAAACGCTGGTTGATCTCGAGGTAAAGGCGGCCACCATGCTCCAGCGACCGGGCTGCATAGGGCGCTATTGCCTTATAGAACAACAACGGGTCATTGTCTGGGACAAACAACGCCTGACCGGGTTCATAGTCCTTGACATTGCGGTCCATCGACTCGCGTTCACTCCAGCAGATGTAGGGCGGATTGCTCACGATGATGTCATAACGGCCATCGGGCTGCGGCGCGAGCATGTCGCTCTCAAAGAAGCGCACCTTGACCTTCAGGGCTTGGGCATTCTCCCTTGCGACCGCCAGGGCATCTCGCGAGATATCCAGCGCATCGACCTGCGGAAACTTCAACGCTCTGGCCAGTGAGATGGCGATGCACCCGCTGCCAGTGCCCATGTCCAGCACTCGCAGGTCGGGGGCCGTGTTCTCGTCAACTATCATGTCAACCAGCTGGGCGGTCTCGGGGCGAGGGATGAGGGTCGCAGGCGTCACCTTGAACTTGTGCCCGTGAAAACGCGCACTGCCCACAATGTACTGCAGGGGCTCATGACGTTGCAGCCTCGAGATGATATCGGCAATCCGCTCCTGGGCAAATTCGGGAAGTTCACTCTCTTGCCTGAGCGCCACATCCACCTGGTCATAGTTGAAAACGTCCTCACAGATAACGCGTATCATTGCTTGGACCTCCTGGGGCTCGGCAACACCGGCGAGCCCGCTCTTGAGTTGTTCTATTGCTTGCTTGAGTATCATGATGTGCAAAGGTACATTATTTCTAATAATTAGGAAAATTTCCAAGGTATAATCTACTGAAACTTGCTAGATGCGAAGATTTTTTGTAAATTTTCTTATAATTTATCAATTTCTTTAGAAAATTGTTGTAACTTTGTAGCGTCAAAGGTGGACATGCATGCAAGATTTAGACTCTTGCATGTTGTAAATGAAGAGATTGAAGCAACTTTATTGAGATTTTATTTAAATTATAATGATATTATGGCTACAAAACTTGATTCACTTGATTACAAAATTTTGAAAATGTTGTCGCTGAATGCCCGCAAACCTTATCTGGAGATTGCGCGTTCTTGCAATGTATCCGGTGCCGCTATCCATCAGCGCATCCAGAAACTTTACAACATGGGTGTCATCAACGGTTCCATTTCACTGATTAACCCGGCATCGGTCGGTTATCAGACGTGTGCCTACATCGGGTTCTTCCTGAACGACCCCTCTAAGTTTGACGAGGTGGTTTCAAGGCTCAAGACGGTGCCCGAGGTTGTCGAGTGCTATTTCACTACCGGCAAATATGACATGTTTGTCAAACTGTATGCCAAGAACAACGACCACTTGCTGCAGGTAATCCATGACCGCTTCCTGAAAATGGGCTTGGGCCGCAGCGAGACTTTGATCACGTTCAAGGAAGTATTCAAGCGCCAGATTCCCATCGAGCCCGATGGCGGCGAGGAACCAAAGTCTTAAAGAAATGACAAAGGGGGGCGCGGTAACCGCCCCCTTTTTTTAAAGGTAGATTTTTCAGGTTTATTAAAAGGCTAAAAAAATGAAAGACATGACAACTAATGATTACACCCCCGAGGAGCAGCAATGGCTCGACTGCGCTAGACTCATGGGGCACGAGGCAGGCGAGGTGCTGAAACGCCACTTTCGCCAGCGCGACTTGAGCATCGAGGACAAGGGCAGCGCCTATGACATCGTCACCGAGGCCGACAAGGGCAGCGAGCGCATCATTCTCGACCACCTCCACAACCATTTCCCCGACCATGCTATCTTGAGCGAGGAGAGCGGTGATGACCATCGCCAGGCCCGCTATCAATGGGTCATCGACCCGCTTGACGGCACAGTGAACTATAGCGCAGGCATTGCCACCTACTGCATCTCCATCGGCCTCAAGGTGGACGGCGAGACCCGTATGGGCTATGTGTACGCGCCGACGCTGAACGAAGAGTTTTGGGCCATCAAGGGCAAAGGGGCATTTGGCCCATACGGGGCGCTTCAAGTCAAGGGCACGACCGAATTGCAGCGCGCCGTCGTCTCGACGGGGTTCCCCTATGACAAAGCGACAAACCCCGACAACAACCTCGACCGTGTGGCACTCGTCATGCCTCGAGTGAGGGGACTCAGGCGATTAGGGTCGGCAGCGATGGACCTGTGCTATGTCGCCGCGGGGTGGCTCGACGGATACTGGGAACTGAACCTCAAGGAGTGGGACGCCTGTGCTGGAGAACTCATTGCCCAGGAGGCGGGCGCCACTGTGAAGCGCTACCGCCAGGACCACGGCATCTGCATCCTTGCCGCCACGCCCGCCATCGCTCAGCAATTATTGGACCTGGTAGAGTAAACAGGCAGAATTAAAAAACAAAAGACTAAAAACCCAAAACTTAAAACTTTGTATTACCTTTGCACCCATTGAAATAAAAAATACAATAATTTGAATATGGATAAGAAGATTGTTTTAAGTGGAATACGCCCCACAGGACAGTTGCATCTGGGTAACTACCTGGGCGCGTTGAGTAACTTCGTGAAGATGCAGAACGAGGGCAAGTATGACAGTTATTACTTCATTGCCGACCTGCATGCGCTCACGACCAACCCCGACCCTAAAGAACTGCACACCAACGTGCGACATATCTTGGCCGAATACCTGGCAGCAGGCCTGGATCCCGAGAAATCGACAATTTTTGTTCAAAGTGACGTGCCCGAGGTGAGCGAGATGTATCTACTGCTCAACATGCACGTGGGTATCGGCGAACTGATGCGCACCGCCGCCTTCAAGGACAAGGCACGCAAGGCCCTTGGCATCACCGCCCCCACCCAGGGCGACGACGATGAGGATGTGGCCAAAGAGATCATTGGCGCCAGCACCAACAAGCGCGTCAACGCCGGCCTGTTGACCTACCCCACCCTGATGGCTGTGGATATTCTCATCCAGCGCGCCGACTATGTGCCCGTGGGCAAAGATCAAGAGCAACACCTGGAATTGACCCGCAGGTTCGCCCGCCGTTTCAACTCGTTCTACAAGACCGAGTACTTCAAGGAGCCGCAGAACTTCAACTTCGGCAGTGCACCCGTCAAGGTGCCCGGCCTGGACGGCAGCGGCAAGATGGGCAAGAGCGAGGGCAACTGCATCTATCTGGTGGATGACGAGAAGACCATTCGCAAGAAGGTGATGCGCGCTGTGACCGATGGTGGCCCCACCGAGCCCAACCAGCCCATGGCCGAGCCCGTGCAGAACCTGTTCACGATTCTCAAACTCGTCGGCACTCCCGACAAGGTCGAGTTCTTTACCGAGGCCTACAACAACTGCTCCATCCGCTATGGTGACCTCAAGAAGGAAATCGCCGAGGATATCGTGGCCATGACCACGCCCATCCGTGAGCGCATCCTCGATATCGAGAACGACAGCGCCTACTTGCACCGCGTCCTGGAGATGGGCGCCGAGCGTGCCCGTGCGCGTGCAGGCCAGACGCTCGCCGACGTGCGCGAGATTATGGGCATCACCAAGTTCTAGCCACAACACTATTCACAAGAAGGCAATAAGTGCCACAAATACAAACCATTCATTTTCAACAGATTGTATTTGTTGCACTTATTGTCTTCTTTTTGGTATTAGACCATGAAAGGATATATCGAAGACAAGGAATTTGGGAAAATCTATGTGCAACTGCGCCGAGGCATGACCTCGGTGCGGTTCACTTATCATGCCGATGGGCATTTGCTCATGCGGGCGCCCCTGCAGTCTACGGTGAGCGACCTGCTGCACATGGTCGATGCCAACAGGGAGGGATTGCGCAAGTTGGGACGACCAGCGACGGTTGAATTACACGTTGGGCAAGTCATCGAGTGCTTCAGGTGCAAGGCGGTCATCGAGGCAAACAGTCCTCGGCCAGGATATGTGCAAACCCAATGGGAAGAAGACACCTTGCATGTCCAGATTCCAGAAAATGCCGATTTGACCGATTACCGCACCGCACGAGTCGTCTCGAACATGATCAGCCAAGCCATGGAATACATGGCCGTCAAGGTGCTGTTACCTTTCGCCCGTGAGGTCGCTGATGGATTGGGCCTCAAACCCGCCGGATTTGAAATCGGCCGCGGCATGCGCAAACTGGGCCACTGCACCACCAAAAAGGTCATCCAACTCTCCCGCAACCTCATGTTCCTGCCCGAACCCCTGGTGCGCTACATCATCTGCCACGAGTTAGCCCACCTCACCCACATGAACCACTCCCAGCAATTCCACGCCCTGTGCGACCAATACACCGGCGGCCATGAGAAAGAACTGGAACGACAACTCCGCCAATTCCACTACCCCATCCTAAAATAAGCACAAAAAACACAAGCGCTAGAACATTAATTTCCAGCGCATTGTATTTATTGTGCTTATTGTCTTCCTTTAAATAACGATGTCGTCTTTAGGGGAGGGCTAATGTATGGTGACCTGTGTGGCGCCGAAGCCGTACTCGCGGAAGCTGGCGTCCTGGGCGGTGCAGCGCGGGTAACGACGCTTGAGTTCGCTCAACAGGTGCTGGCGCAACTTGCCCTCGCCCTTGCCGTGGATAAAGACGATGCGCTGGCCGTGCTTGCTGATGTTGGCATCCATCACCTCACGGAACTTGTCCATCTGGTACTCGAGGATGGCGCCCGGTGTCATGCCGTTCAGGTTGTCCATCAGTGAACTGATGTGCAGGTCTTGAACGATGATGCCGTTGTTGTCGGCCTTCTTCTGCACGGGTTTGCGCTGCGGACGATCCATGCGCTTTTTCTCCTTCATGGCACGCTCCAGCTCGCCGCTGTCGATGCGCATCATGCGAGCGGGACGGTCGTTGGTCACGATTTCCACTGCGATGACAGGCACGTCAAAGTAGGGGTTCTCGTGGAAACAATGCACCTTGTAGAACTTGGTCACATCTAGGCGCTGCTCAACGAGGGCGGGATTTTTCAACTTAAATCCCTTGCCCTGCTTGAAGGCGACATACTGCACGGCGATGTGCGTCATGTCGTTGAGGTCATCATGGCCGAACTCCTCGAGTTGCACCTGGATGTTGGGCTCGACGATGCCGTGAAAACGGGTCTTCCACTCGCCTTCACCGTCGCCGCGTGTCATATAGGTGAAATACAGGAAATAATTGCTGTCGTTGACCAGGGAGGCATAGAATGTGGTGGTGTTCAAGTGCTTGATTTCGCGCGCTTCATAGCCCAACACGATGTTCAGCACCTCGCCCTCGGGAGTTTCCTCGATAGGCAAGGTGGGCTCGGGTGCGGGTTGGGGCTTTGGGGCAGGTTTGTCGGGCTCGACCAGGCGGGCGCGAATGTCCAACGGACGCTCATAGGCCGAGGCTTTGGTCCCGGCTTGCCCCACGACAACCAATTCACGCTCCAATGCGGGGCGTTCAAAGCCGTACTGATCCTCCACATAGACGGTTTTTCCGTCAATTCTTGTCACGCGTCCGCCCCCCACATCATTGAGGAAGCGCACGATATCGTTGATTTTTAAATTCATGATGATTTGTCGTTTTTGTTGTTTTTGGACTGCGAAATTACAAAAAATGCATCACATACTAAAATATCGCTTGACTTTCGCCCATTCATGATAGAGGAATGACCACTAATGAAAAAATGTAATTATCGAATGAAGAAGATTGCCCTACTCCTGCTTCTAATCATGACACTGGGTGCTGCTAACGCCCAGAACGCCAATGACGTACCTCCCGCCCAAGTGATGGATGCGGATGAGTACTACAACCCCAACGGCAAGCGCGTGTATGCGTTGCTGTCCGAGTCCCCTCAACTGTTCAGCAGCAAGGTGAAAGTGTCGATAGACTTTGGCCAGAGCACATCGTGGCTGGGCAGCATGAGCGAGTCGCGCCTTGTTGACAAGAACGGCAAGGAAATCAAGTTTAACTCGATGATTGACGCGATGAACTACATGAGCCAGTTCGGCTGGCGTTTTGCCCAAGCCTATGTCGTGCCTAGCGGCAGTGGCGGCAAATCATCAGATATCTCGGTTGGCGGTACCGTTTACTGGGTACTCTGCAAGGACGTTGACGACTACAGCCAGATTTCGGAAGGCTTTACCACCAAGGCCCAACAACGAGCCCGATAATCAACCTATTATCAGATAACAAGACAACGCAGGACTTCATGCCCTGCGTTGTCTTGTTTAAACACTAATTGCCTGTCGATCAATACTTGTGATCGGTGTGGTCGAGTTCGTCGCTGGTGAGTTTGCGGTGGTCCATCTTGTACCAGCAGTAGGCGATATAGGCCAGGACAAAGGGTACAAGGATGCTCACAACGGCCATCACGGTGAGGGTGAACTCGCTGGACGAACTGTTGCGCAGGGTGAGAGAACTCTGCACGTCGAGCAACGAGGGCAGATAGGCCGTGTTGTTGAAGCCCATCACCCAGAAGAGGGTCAGTACCACCAGCACTGTGCCGATGCCTGCGGGCCAGATGCCGCACTTGTAGTCACCCTTCATCAACGTCTTGCCCACGCCGAACAGTACCATCACGACGCCGATGAGCAGAATGACCAGTGCCCACCACATGGTGAGGTAGTTATTCAAGTACTTGTAGGGTATCCATTGGGCATTGCCACTGTCGTCATAGCCCACACCTGCCGAGGTAAGGATCACTACCACAACGGCAAGGAACAAGGGCACAAACACACCCGCATTGATCAGCAGCAGGTGTCGCTGGCTGGCGTTCACCTCCTCATCGTCGATGTTGTTGATGAAATAGAGCGAAGCCAGTGTGCGGGCCAGGAAGAAGACCATTACGCCAAACAGCAGGTTCTTCCAGCAGAAAATGGCCTCGATGCCATGTTTGGGTCCCCACTGCGAAATCGTAGAGGCCTCGACATTGAGAATGTTGCTCTTGGTTACCGTGAATTCCGCGCCAAAGAACATCGTCGCCACGGCCACGCCCAGCAGGACGGGGCCCAGGATGCCGTTAATCAGCAACAGCGTGTCGTAGAAACGCGAGCCGTAGATGTTGCCGGGCTTGGAACGGTATTCGTAGCTGATCGCCTGAATCACAAAGCTGAACAAAATGAGCATCCACAACCAGTAGGCACCGCCAAAGCTTGTGCTATAGAACAACGGGAACGACGCGAAGAAGGCACCGCCAAAGGTCACCAGTGTCGTATAGGTCAGTTCCCACTTGCGGCCCATCGAGTTGATGAGCAACGCGCGCTTGTCGGGCTTGGTGTAGTGGATGAGCATGGACTGGCCGCCCTGCACCATGAGCAGGAACACCAACAGTGCACCCAGCACCGACATGATGAGCCACCAGTAATTCAGCAATAAATTATATGTTGTCATGTCTTGGTTCCTCCTTCCTTAATCATTAACGGTGTCTAAATCGGTCTGTGACTTCTTGGAAATCTGCTTGCAGATGATGCCGATGTCGGCAATCAGGAGGGCGGTGAATACCACGGCAAAAATCCAGAAGGTCACTTGTACATAACCTGCACTCAGGTCGCTGATGGCCACTTTGTTGGGCATCAAGTCCTGGATGGTCCAGGGCTGGCGTCCCACCTCGGCAACAATCCAACCGCTGGCGCTGCACAGATAAGTCAACGGGATGGTGATGATGGACAGGATGTACCACCACTTGCTCCACTTGGCCTTGTTGAGGATGTCAGGCTTATAAGCGAAGAGCAGGGCAAGCAGCAGGAACAGCAGCAGGTAACCGCCAACAGTGACCATGAAGTGGAATGTGTAGAACGTCAGGGGCACGTTGGGGATTGCCTCCTCGGGCTTGTCAAGATAGGCATAGCCAAAGTGCTTGAAATCGGCATTAATGGCAGTCTTGAGGCTATCCTGTATCAACGTGTTGCCGCCCTTCATCGCGGCGCCATACTGAGCCATCATCTCCTGCAACTGGCGGCCGCGCTCCATGCGCTCGGCATAGGAGACGGTGCTGATTTCATTGCCCTCGTTATCATAGGTCACGCCATTGATGATATCCTCGATACCCGGCACAAACGCCTTGAAATCGTGGGTGGCGAGGAATGACAAGCCGTAGGGGATGCTGATGTCGAACAGGTAAGGATCCTGGTCGTCGAATGCCTGCTTGGACGGATTCAAGATACCGAATGCCACGATGGCCTGCTCATGATTGCCCTTGTACAGGCCCTCCATCGCCGCCAGCTTCATGGGCTGATACTTGGCCACGGTCACGGCGCTAGTGTCGCCCGTGATCATCGTCAGCACGATACCGACGACGCCCACCCAGGCGCCCACCTTGAGGCTGCGCTGGCAGTGGTCATAGTTGCGCTTCTTGAGCAGCATCCAGCCGCACACACCGCATACAAACACCCCACCCAGCGCCCAGGCGCTCAGCACGGTGTGGAAAAACTTGCTCATCGCCATGGGCGATAACGCAACAGCGGCAAAACTCGTCATCTCGTTGCGCATCGTGGCGGGGTTAAACTCACAGCCCGTGGGGTACTGCATCCAAGCGTTGGCCACAAGAATCCACAAGGCCGACAGGCTCGCGCCAATGGCGGTGAGCCACGTGGCGGCAAGGTGGAACTTGGGACTCACCTTCTTCCAGCCGAAGAACATCACGGCGATGAACGTCGATTCCATGAAGAAAGCCAGGATGCCCTCCACAGCCAGCGGGGCACCGAAGATGTCGCCCACAAACCAACTGTAGTTGGACCAGTTGGTGCCGAACTCAAACTCCAGAATAATACCCGTGGCGACGCCGATGGCGAAGTTCACGCCAAAGATGGTCATCCAGAACTTGGTCGTTGCGAGCCATTTCTCGCTCTTGGTTCTCAGGTAAATCGTCTCCATAATGGCAACGATGATACCCAGACCAAGTGTCAACGGCACGAACAGCCAATGGTAGATAGCCGTCAGCGCAAATTGCGCCCTCGACCAGTCAACAACATTGATTAATTCTTCCATATTCGTTAGTTTTAAGTTAATAGTTGTCAATCGTCAGTCACCAGCTGATGGCGAACGTATTCAGACTTCTCCTGCTCAGTGCTACACTTGGAGTTCAGGAAATTAGGGAAAAACAAGAGCTTGATGATAACAAAGAAGATAAACAGCTTAATCGCAATAATCAGCCACAGCGTCTTGCCCACGGTCATACTGCGGAAACCATCATAGTAGAGATGGAAAACGCGTGACCAGAAGCCTTGGTTATTATCAGGATTACAACTCATAAGGCGAAGAGAGGTTAATCGTTTTAAACAAATCACAAAATTAGCGACAAAAAATCAATTCACAAACAAATTATGGTTATTTTTAAGTTCTTTGTAAGGAAAACGCATCAAAAAGTAGGTTTGCTCAAGAAAAAAAACTATATTTGCACTACCCTTTACGAACAAAATGCAATTATCAACAAAAATAATGGAACTATGACTACACGATTACTTTTCAGAGTAATGGCCACCATGATGGCGATTCTCGCGCTGGCGATGCCGGCCAGCGCCTACGATTTTGTGAAAGACGGCATCTACTACAATATTTCGGGTACCAATGCCACTGTGACCAATAGCGGCAGTTACAACAGCTATAGCGGCAATGTGACCATTCCATCGACAGTGACCCTTGATGGCACGACCTATACGGTGACAGGTATTGGCAACAACGCATTCCGTGCATCATATGACCTGATTAGCGTTAGCATCCCCAACACCGTGACATCAATTGGTTATGCCGCATTTTACGATTCCGGGTTGAGGTCAATCACCATTCCCAATTCAGTGACCACACTGGTTGAATTCTGTTTCATGAGTTGCTCGTCACTGGAGTCTGTAACCCTGGGCAACAGCGTCACTAGCATTCCCAGGCAGTGTTTCTTGCAGTGCACATCATTGACAAGCATCAACATTCCAGGTTCAGTAGAAGATATTTCATACTACGCATTTGGTTATTGTAACAACTTGAGTCAAGTCAACATCCAAAATGGTGTGAAAAGTCTTTTGAATAATGCATTCTTCGGATGTACATCTTTGCAGTCATTCTCGATTCCTGCCAGCGTAACGACTATCAATGAGAGCGTGCTGGGTGGTTGCACATCATTAGAGGCCATCATGGTCAGCAGCGCCAACACACATTACCGCTCATATAATGGTGTGCTGTTTACTGCTGCAATGGATAGTCTGCTCGCCTTCCCGAACATGAGCACTACCTCCTATCAGGTTCCTGCTAGCGTGAGTGTGATATGCGCTAACGCCTTCAGTTACTGTGACAACCTGGAGGAGGTCACCTTACCCGAAGGTCTTACTGCAATTGGCGTTGACGCATTTGCCTCTTGTGAAAAACTCACCACATTTAGCATCCCTGCTAGCGTGACGACCCTTGGAAGTGGTGTTTTTAGTAATTGCACCTCACTTACCAGCATTGATGTGGCCGCCGGGAACCAGAACTTCATGACAGACAATGGTGTCTTGTACACTAGCGACGGCAAGCGCCTCATCCAGTATCCTTGCTCACGGCCCGACAAGCACTATTCAGTCTTGAACACAGCCGAAGAGATCGACTTTTTGTCATTCTCTTCATCGACCTACCTCAAGTCGGTTTACCTGCCCTCAGGGCTCAGAACGATACCTCAAAACACGTTCAGGCAATCAGGTATTGAGCGCCTTGTTATTGACGAAGGTCTGGAGACCATCGAGATGAACGCTTTTGCCGGTTGCTATTCATTGAAATCCATTTATCTGCCTTCAACCCTCATATCAATTGAGAATTATGCATTCCAAGTCAATACCGAAGTAGAGGAAATCACTTTTGCCGGTTCAACGCCTCCTGATATCGGTTACAACGCATTCTATGGTGTAGGATATGACGTCGATAATCTCACAATGTACACACCCGAGGGTTGTGGCAGTGCTTTTAATAATATTGACTGGAATTCTGACTATTTTGTGTTCAACGTTGCTGAGATTTCACCCATTGCATCGGGCGCAACCTTCACTGTGGACAGTCTCACCTACGTCACTACCGACAATAACCTGAGCGTCAAGGTGAGTGAAGCGACCAGCACAAATCTGGTAGATCCTGGCATTCCGCCCAAGGTGGCCTACCAGGGCAACCTGTGCACCGTTACCGCGCTGGGGTATAACTCATTGCTGAATTGTAAAAAAATGATTCGTGCCGAGGTGCCCTTCACTGTCAGCTGGATTGACGACTATTCGTTCTATAACTGCACTAACATCCAAACAATGCGGTTGCACGAGGGTATTGAGGAGATTGATCCGTTCTCAATGTCTCATATCGATAATTTGACATCATTATCCATTCCTGCCAGTGTTGACAGCATCAGCGGCACGTTCGTCACCTACAGCAGCAGCCTGCAGGAAATCCTTGTCCATCCCGCTAACAACAAGTACGTCAGTGTTGATGGAGTGTTGTTCTCCAAGAACAGGAAGTTGCTTGTATCCTTCCCTAATGCCAAAACCAGCAACTATACCATACCTTATGGGACAGAAATTATCGGCAGTAACTCCTTCCGTGGCTCTAGCCATCTTCAACAAGTCATCATCCCTGCATCGGTACGTAAAATCGAGGGCTCTGCCTTCTTGGACAACACAGCATTGAAAGAAATCAAGGTTCCCGAGGGAGTAGAAACGATAGGGTACAATGCTTTTTACAAATGCTCTAACATGACCCGAGCCGAATTGCCCTCGACCCTAACCTCGCTTGGATACAACGCTTTAGCCAACACGAAAAAGCTGGCTACGCTAGTTGTTAACAATCCGACTCCTCCCACCTGTCAGACCTACATTCAACCCCAGAGTGGCACAATTTATGAAACATTTGATGATTATAACTATGCCAATACGCAACTGATTGTGCCTCATGGCTGTGCTCAGGCTTATATGAATGCCAATATTTGGAAGAAGTTCCAAAACATTGTTGAAGCCGATGTTCCAGTTGTGAATATGCGTGGTGACGTGAACAACGACGGTCAAGTGACCATCGCCGACGTGAGCGCACTGATTGATATCTTGCTGGATGGCAACAATTCCACGAATACCAACGCTGATGTCAACCTCGATGGCGATGTGACCATCGCCGACGTATCGGTACTGATCGACTACCTGCTGGGTGACGATTTCCCCACGGCAGGCATCGACATGTGGTACCTGATTGGCAGTCATGTGGGTGATGCTGAGTGGCAAAATGAGGGTGACAACAATATCGGGCACAGTTTGATACCGCTGTACCCTGACGGTGAGTTTGACGCTGCTGGCAAGGGCGTACTGACCTACACGGGCTACTTTGACGCCAATGACTTCATCGCTATCCTGCACACGCCCGGCAACTGGGATGACCGTTGGGGCATTGACCAGAACGGCAACTATGTGCACGGCAACAGTGGCGAAGCCGATGCCGTCAATATGGGCACTAGCGGTTACTATACCATCACCTTGAACACCAAGACCAACAGCTTCAGTATCGAACCCATTGATGGCTCGTCAATAGGGGTATTCAATATTATCAACATCGTTGGTTCACATGATGGATGGGACGTAACCAATAGAGCTTTTAACATGACCGAACTGAATCCAGACAAGGAGAACCACAACTGGATTTACAGGGACCTTGTTTTCACCTCCAATGGTGAACTCAAGTTAGCAGCCAATAATAATTGGGACTTCAACTGGGGCGCCAATCAATTCCCCTGGGGACAGGGATTGGCCAATGGCCTGAATATCCCCTACGAGGCGGGGACCTATGATGTCTATTTCAATGACATCACTGGGCACTACCACTTCATCAAGAAATAAGCCGATATTGACATCTTAAAACCATCTATAAGAGGGCGTTACAACCATGACGCCCTCTTTTCTTTACCTATGCTTTCATTCGTCTTTTTTAAATAATGTGCCAAATATGGGTGGAGTTTTAAGAAAAAACACTATCTTCGCAGGTTAAAACAACCATTTTAAGTTTTTACAATGGAGTTTAGGACGACAGTAAAGACGGGCGAAAACCGCGGCTGGCTGCACCATAGTGACAACGTGGTGCTGCTTGGGTCGTGCTTCAGCGACAACATTGGCGCCAAGATGCACGGGGCCCTCATCAATGCTACGATTAACCCCATGGGAACGCTCTATAACCCCATGAGCATCGCCCGCGGCGTGCAACGCCTCATCAACAATGAGCCTGTGGCCGGTAAAGACCTGTTCATGCAGGGCGGCGTATGGAACAGTTACGACTTCCACTCGCGCCATTCCATGCCCGACAAGCAAGTCACCCTTGACCGCATGAACAGCCGCATCGAACAGGGTCACCAGGCCTTGCAACAGGCCAGGTTGCTTACCATCACCCTGGGCACGGCCATTGTCTATCGCTTGAAAGCAACGGGTGAGGTTGTCGCCAACTGCCACAAGGTGCCCCAGCATGAGTTTGAGCGCAAAATGGCACCCGTGAGCGAGATGGTACGCACTCTAGACGAGATGCTCACCGCCTTGCACTCGTTCAATCCCGACATGAACATCATCCTCACGGTGAGCCCCATCCGTCACATCGCCGACGGACTGGATGTCAACTCCCTGAGTAAGGCGTCGTTGCGGGTGGCCATCCATGAGGTAATGGCAAGTCACCGCGACTATTGCGACTATTTCCCCTCCTACGAGATCATGCTCGATGACCTGCGCGACTACCGCTTCTACAGCAACGACATGGTACACCCGAGCGATGTGGCGGTGGAATACATCTGGCAGGCGTTCCAAGCCACCTATCTCGATGACCACAGTGCCCTGGCAGTGGCCCGTTGTGAGCGCATCCACAAGCGCCTGCAGCATCGTCCCATGAGCGCTAACCGCGAGACGGTGGACCGCTTTAACGCCGATACAGCCAGCGTGGTGCGTAACCTCATCAAGGAGTACCCCTATCTGGCTGATAATCCTGAACTCCAAAAAGTGCTTGACCGATAATGAACTACTCGATTACCGAAATATCAAATGTGCTGGAACTGACAGGCGGACGCATCCTTAACGAAGATGCCATCGTGAGCCAGTTGCTCACCGACTCCCGTTCCCTGGCAATGCCCAGCCAAACGATTTTCTTTGCCCTGCGTACCGATGCTGGGGATGGCCACAACTATATCCCCGACCTGTATGACAAGGGCGTGCGCAACTTTGTGGTCGCCAGCGACTATTTCCCGCTACCTGAATGCTCTGGCGCTAACTACCTGGCCGTGGAATCGCCTCTCGAGGCATTGCAGGCACTGGCTACCTTCCACCGCAGGCGTTTCCGCGAACTGCCGGTGATTGGTATCACAGGTAGCCGCGGCAAGACCACCGTCAAGGAGTGGCTATACCAGTTGCTCAAGGACGATTACCGCATCGTGCGCTCCCCGCGCAGCTATAACTCCCAGATAGGTGTGCCCCTG
Organism: uncultured Bacteroidales bacterium; assembly: GCA_902774055.1. GTDB lineage: Bacteria > Bacteroidota > Bacteroidia > Bacteroidales > Muribaculaceae > Sodaliphilus. Next base: position 85,263 of record CACYGX010000002.1, on the reverse strand, counting down.
TCGTTGTGGGAAATCGATAACAACACCGACCTGGCCATCATCGAGGCGGGTATCTCTACCACGGGCGAGATGGACAACCTGCAGGCGATGATACGTCCCACCATCGGCATCATCACCAACTTGGGTAGCGAGCACAACGACGGTTTTGCCTCGATGGAACAGAAGGCCCAGGAGAAGGCCAAAATCCTGTTCAACTGCGATAGCGTGGTCTATTGCGCTGATGACCCGTTGGTCACCCACACCATCGCACCGCTCGTCGAGAGTGGCGTTGCAACCGAGATGTCATGGTCGCGCAACCACTGCGAGGCACCCTTGCAAATCGAGCGTACCGACCGCAACGAGAAAAGCATCACTGTGCACTACACCTTTGACAACGAGGCCAGCGAGGTGACAATTCCCTTCACGGCCGACCGCGACCTGGACAACGCCATCATCTGTCTGGCGGTATTGCTGCAGATGGGGCTGAACCGCGAGGTCATTGCCGAACGCATGGCGGCTCTCACGCCCGTTGGCACCCGTCTTAACGTCATCGAGGGCGTGAACAACTGCACCGTCATCGTCGATAGTTACACCAGTGACTACTACTCACTCACGCCAGCGCTGAATTTCATGACTCGCCGCGCCGGCAATCGTCCGTGCACTGTTATCCTGAGCGACCTTGCTCCCGAGAGTTACAAGGGTGATGAACTGTACATCCGCGTGAGCGAACTGCTCAAGACCAAACGTGTCAACCGCCTGATGGGTATCGGCAAGGAGATGTGTCGCTATCGCCAATATTTTGACGACCTGCCGCAAGCCCGCTTCTATAATGATACCGCAGAGTTCATGAGCGACTTTGCCAAGGGCGACTTTGATGACGAGACCATTCTCATCAAGGGCGACCCGCGCTACGGTTTCAGCCAGATTATCGACTTGCTGGAAGCCAAGCAGCACATGACCGTGATGGAAGTGGACCTGAATGCCCTGGCCCACAATTTCAAGTTCTTCAAGTCGCTCATCAAGCCGGGCACCAAGACCATCGGCATGGTCAAGGCAAGCGGCTATGGTGCTGGCAGTTACGAGATTGCCAAGACGCTTCAGGACTGTGGTTGTGACTACCTTGCAGTTGCCGTGCATGACGAGGGTGTGGAACTGCGCAAGGCGAGCATCACTATGCCCGTCATTGTGCTCAACCCCAACGGCGTGAACTACAAAGCCATGTTCCAATACCGTCTGGAGCCAGAACTTTATAGCCTGGAGATGACCCACGACCTCATCAAGGAGGGCAAGCGCTATGGTGTAAAAGATTTTCCCGTGCACATCAAGGTTGACAGCGGCATGCATCGCTTGGGTTTCACCCGTGAGCAGATACCCGACCTTATCGAATTGTTCAAGTGTCAGGATATCATCAAACCCGCTTCAGTATTCACCCACTTGAGCGTTGCCGATGATCCCAGCCAGGATGCCTATACCCAAAGCCAATTTGACTACTTTGAGACCTGCGCCGACCTGTTGCAGCAGTCATTTGACCATTACATCATGCGGCATGCGCTCAACACCAGTGGCGTTGTCCGCTTCCCCGAACGGCAATATGACATGGTGCGCATCGGCATTGGCCTGTATGGTATCCGCACACTGTTTGATGGCAGTGAGGATGCCCTCAAGCCTGTTTCGGCCTTGCGTTCCATCATCATCAGCATCAAGGAGTGGCCTGCCGGGACCACCATCGGCTATGGCCGTCAAGGTGTGCTGGAGCATGACAGCCGCATCGCGACAGTGACCATCGGCTATGCCGACGGCTTTGACCGCCACTTTGGCAACGGGGCCGTGAAAATGTGGGTCAACGGCAAGTTGTGTCCCACCGTGGGCACCGTGTGCATGGATGCTGTGATGATTGACGTGACCGACGTTCCCTGCAAGGTGGGCGATACGGTCGAGATCTTTGGTGAACATCTGCCTGTTGAGCAACTGAGCAAGGCTCGTGGCACCATACCCTACGAGATACTGACCAGTGTCTCGCCTCGCGTGAAGCGTGTTTACTACCGAGAATAACGAGATGAAACGAACGATTCAAGACATATTGCTGCTGATGGCCTTGTTGCTGGGTTGTGCTATAAGTGTACAAGCCCAAGACATTGAGGCCAACGGCATCTTCTACAATATCATCAGCGACACCCAGGTGGAAGTCGCTCCCGCCTATTGGGACGGGGTGAACCACTATCGGGGATGCATCATTCTGCCCGAACGGGTTTATTGCGACGGCGTGAACTACGATGTCGCCGCCATTGCGCCTAGGGCATTCTGGCAATCATCGGTGACCGAGGTGCAAATTCCCAACAGCGTCACCATGATTGGTGAGGCAGCGTTTGCCGATGCCGAGGAACTTGCCAACATCACTCTGCCACTGGGATTAACTGCTGTGAGCAAATATATGCTGGCAGGTACCGCGGTGACTCATCTGGTCCTGCCCGATGGGGTCACTAGTGTCGAAAAGGGAGCCTTTGAGGACTGCAACAGCCTGCGCACGATTTTCCTTCCCGCCTCGTTGAGGTATATCGGTGACAGGGCCTTCGGCTACTGCGTGAACCTGTCAGAGGTGTATAGCGACGCCTCTACCCCGCCCTACCTGTTGGGCGACGACACCTTTGAGGGGTGCAGTGGCGTGCATGTCATGCTTGCCGACGATGCAACCACCCGCCGCTACGGGGATGACTCCGTGTGGGGCGATGATGACCTGTTCACGCTGTGGATTGACGAGGGATTGGCAGTCCTGCCCATCATGCAACAAGAGAACCTGGGCGACCATTGGACCGCATTGACACTGGGCAACAACTTAGCCTATAAAATCTACGGTCCTGATGGCTACTTGATTGCCGAGACCGCTGCCGACCGCTATTTCCTTCCCATTGGAGCCTTGAGCACCGACTATCTGGTGGTGCCCACCACGCTCATGTATGACGAAGAGGACCTTCAACTCGTGGCCACCAGCGAGGCTGCCGCCATCGAGGAAATCCAGGAGGAGCGTCCCGAGGGAAAAATCACCATCACGGGGCTTGACGGCACCATCTATATCGGCGGTGACACCCACGGAATGTGGACTTTCATCTACGACGTGTATGGCAATCTGTGGTATGAACGTCCCGCAATCAACAACTGTATCAGTCTGCCTGGACCTCGCGTATATATCGTGAAGGTGGGCGACATGGTCCGCAAAATCGGTTTGAACTGATGCTGAACAAGGAAGATATCGATGTCAAGTACATGCGCATGGCGCTTGACGAGGCCCACCAGGCGCTGGAACGCGATGAAGTGCCCATCGGCGCGGTGATTGTCAGCAAGGGGCGGGTTATCGGTCGCGGGCACAACTTGACCGAGGCATTGACCGACGTCACAGCCCATGCCGAGATGCAGGCTATCACTGCCGCCGCATCAACACTCGGTGGTAAATACTTGACCGACTGCACGCTATATGTCACGGTAGAGCCGTGCCTGATGTGTGCTGGAGCATTGGCTTGGAGTCAGATTTCGCGCATCGTCTATGGGGCGAGCGACGATAAACGCGGCTATCACACGCAATGCGCCACTCCATTCCATCCCAAAACGGTTGTCACCAGCGGTGTACTCGCCGACGAGTGCTCCAAACTGATGACCGACTTTTTCAAGAAAAAAAGACCTCTTAAAACCAAAGACAAATGAAAACGAGGTTCCTCAAACCGATAATGCTGCTCGCCGCTATGTTTTTCATGGCCATGAGCGCCTGTGCCCATCCCACGTCGCAACCCGCTGAGCTACAGGAGCCACCGCGGCCACTGGCCGACACCATCGAGGTGATGAGCCAGGCCATGGGGCGGAACATCAAGAATGTGGTCATCCTGCCCCTGGGCTACTATGATTCTACCAACATGCAATACCCAGTGCTTTACCTGCTGCATGGCGCTGAAGGCTGCTACAATGACTGGTCCCGCAAGGCCGACCTCCACCGACTGGCCGACGCTTACAGCGTGATTATCGTGTGCCCCGACGGACAGGACAGTTGGTACTTTGACTCGCCTGTTGACCCCAAGATGCAGTTCGAGACCTATGTCAGCAAGGAGTTGGTAACTCACATCGACAGCCACTACCACACCTATGCCAACCGCTACATGCGCGCGATTACCGGCCTGAGCATGGGCGGCCACGGAGCGCTGTTCCTGGCATGGAGGCATCCTGACGTGTTCTGGTCCTGCGGCAGCATGAGCGGCAATATGGACATCACCCAATTTCCCGACAGGTGGCACATCAAGGACCGCTTGGGAGAATATGAGAAAAACGCCAAACGCTGGCGCGAGCATTCGGTGTGCAACCTCGTTGACCAATTGAAGGACTGCCCGTTGAAACCTGCACAGAACATCATCATCGACGATGGCTTGAACGACATCTTCGTGAAGAACAACATCGCCCTGCACGAGCAACTCGTCACGAAGGGCATTGACCACGACTTCACGGTGCGCCCTGGCCGCCACAGTTGGAACTACTGGGTTAACTCGCTGGACTACCACATGTTGTTTTTCCACAAGGCCTTTGTCCGCGGCGCTGAACTTTTACAGAAAGAAATGCCTTAAACTACTCATAATAATGAAACAGCCCAAAATACTCATCATCTATACCGGTGGCACTATCGGCATGATAGAGAACCCTGAGACCCATGCCCTGCAACCATTTGACTTCTCACACCTGATGGACAATGTGCCCAAGGTCAAGAAACTGGACTATGATATCGACAACATCCAGTTTGACCCGCCCATCGACAGTTCCAACATGGACCCGACGCATTGGCGTGACATCGCCCTGGCCATCGAGGAGCGCTATGACCTCTATGACGGCTTTGTCGTGCTACATGGCACCGACACGATGGCATTCACGGCTTCGGCCCTGAGTTTTATGCTCGAGAACCTGAGCAAACCCGTTATCATTACGGGCTCACAATTGCCCATCGGCGAGGTACGCACCGACGGCGAGGAGAACCTGATCACGGCCCTCCAGGTCGCCGCCGCTATCGACGAGAAGGGCCGCCCCCGCGTACAGGAAGTCGCCATCCTGTTCGAGAACTACCTGTGGCGCGGCAACCGAGCCACCAAGATGAGCGCCGATAACTTCAACGCCTTCAAGAGTTTCAACTATCCCGAACTAGCCGAAATCGGTCTCGACATCGAGTATAACGAGGCGAGCTTGAGGAGGATGCCCCCACGCCCGCTCAGGGTGTGCACCGACATGGACACTAACGTCATGTTCCTGGAACTCAATCCTGGCATGACCGAGAAAACGCTCAATTACTTGCTCCACACGCCTGACATCAAGGGTATTGTCCTCAAGACCTATGGTGCGGGCAACAGTCCCAGCGAGCCCTGGTTCATCGAGCGCATCCGCGAGGCCGTTGACCGCGGCGTGGTCATCATCAATGTCACACAGTGTGTCAATGGCGGTGTGAACTGCACCCTCTATGAGACAGGCAACTCGCTGTCTGCGGCTGGCGTCATCAGCGGCTACGACATGACCAGCGAAGCGGCCATCACCAAGTTGATGTTCCTCTTCGGCATGAAATACAGCCCCAGCATGGTCAAGAAATACATGACAAGCGACCTCTGTGGCGAGGTCACTATCCCTTGAAGTGGAACCTGATACCGTATAAAACAAGTCGCCAGGAGCATGTACCCTAGGCGACTTGTTGTGTTAAATGGATGAACTGCCGACTTAGTAGGTCATGCGGGGTTCAAGTTCCTTAGCCTGGTCGATCATGCGCTGGAGCTCGCTCTCAACGGGCACGCGACGGCACAGGTGTTTCTCCTCGTTCACCTCGATAAGTTTTGCGGCCAGATTGGCAGCCACGCGGTGGCGCAATTCCTTGACGGTATCTACGCCAGCAGCCTCGAGCAATTCAGAGAATTGCGGGCCAATGCCATCCACGCGGAAGAGGTCGGCGTGGTTCGTCCACTTTAGAATCAGTTTCTCGCTGATACCGGTCTTCTCGGCCAGTTCCTTGCGGCCTGCGGGAGCAGCGCAACGGTCCAGCAATTGTTCAACGGTATCGATGTTCTCAGCCATCAATTTTGAGGCGAAGTTTTCGCCAATTCCTTCAATGTCAATAATCTTGTAATTCATAGTTGGAAACAATATCAATTAATAGTTAATGTATATAATCTTAATTAATCTTCCTTCTTGTCGCAGTTGCAGTCGATAATCTTCCAGATGCAGGCGGCCAAAGCACCACCCACAAAGGGGCCAACAATAAAGATCCACAGGTTAGACAATGCTGTACCACCCTGGAATACTGCGGGAGCAATCGAACGTGCCGGATTCACCGAGGTGCCCGTGTAACGGATGCACACCAGATGAACAAGAACCAGCGACAGACCGATAGCCAAGCCGGCAAAGTTGTTGGTAGCGCCATTGGTCTTGGCGGTAGCGCCGAGCACAACCAGCACAAACACACAGGTGAAGATAATCTCGGCCAGCAAGCCGCCCATTACCGAAACACCCTCTTGTAGGTCGTTAGCTCCAGTACCTTCCATGCCAGTCACGTTGGTAGTGAGCAAGTAGAGCAATGCCGAACCGATAAAGGCTCCGATAACCTGAAAAACGATGTACATGCCACAGTCCTTGGCACTCATGCGACCGCTCAAGAAGACGCCCAGCGTGATGGCGGGATTGATGTGGCAACCGCTGATGCCGCCAATGGTGTAAGCCATAGCGACTACAGCAAGACCGAAGGCCAGTGCTGTACCAACAACAGCGGGAATGTTAGTAATCGGGTTGCACCCCAGACTCACGGCTACACCACAGCCCATCAATACCAGGACCATTGTACCGACCATTTCAGCTAAATACTTTTTCATAGTTCAAAATTAATTATTTTGGTTAAACAAGTGATTTTTAGGTCAAAAAATAAATTAATGTTTTGGAATGCGCAAACTTAGCAATTTTTAATGAAAAACACAAGTATTTTTGATAAAAACTTTGTATATTTGCAAATTGATTACACTTGTAAACCTTTGAACCGATAAATATTGAATACGATGAATGTTTCGATTGTTGGAACAGGATATGTGGGTCTGGTGAGCGGCACATGCTTTGCCGACCTGGGCGTCAATGTCACCTGTGTGGACAGTGACAGCCAAAAGATCAACCGTCTCGTTTATGGCGCGATACCTATCTATGAGCCAGGACTGGACAACATGATTGCCCGCAATGTCAATGACAAGCGCTTGACATTCTCCAGCGACTACAAGAAGGGCTTTATCGATCAAGATTACGTCTTCTGCGCCATCGACACCACAGCCGACGAGGACGGTTCGACCGACCTGGCACCCGTACTTGAGATTGCTAAGGAGTTTGGCAAGAACATCACCCGCTACAGCGTGTTTGTCATCAAGTCAACGGTGCCTGTGGGTACCGCCCAGCATGTGACAAAGATTATCCGAGAGACCCTTGAAGAGCGAGGTGCCAGCGACATCAAGTTTGACGTGGCGAGCAATCCCGACTTCCTTACCGAGGGCAATGGCATCAAGGACTTCATGAAGCCTGACCGCATCGTCATCGGAACCGAGACCGCCAGTGCCCGCCAGGCGATGGAACGCCTGTACCGCACCATCTTGATGCACAACAACCGCACAGTCATCTACACTGACACCCGCACGGCCGAGATGATCAAGTATGCCGCGACCTCGATGCTCGCCACCCGCGTGAGCTTCATGAACGAGATTGCCAACCTGTGCGAGATTGTAGGAGCCGACATCAACGTGGTGCGCCATGGTGTGGGCACCGACAGCCGCATTGGCCCCAAGTACATCTTCCCGGGCTGCGGCTACGGAGGCACCTTATTCCCCCAGGACATCAAGGACCTCATCAAGATCGGCAATGAGCACAACTTTGACATGGAGGTGCTCAAGGCTGTCGAGAACGTGAACACACGGCAAAAACGCATCATGTTCAAGAAACTCAACAACCACTTCAAGGGTGACCTCGAGGGCAAGACGGTTGCCCTGTGGGGACTTGCCTTCAAGCCCGAGACCGACGACATGACTGCCGCCCCGGCCATCGACACCATCAACCTGCTGATGGACGCCGGCTGCCACGTGCGCGTGTATGACCCCGTTGCCATGAATGCCACCAAGCGCCGCTGGGGCAACGTGTATTGCGGTGTGGACATGTATGATGCCGTCAAGGGGGCCGATGCCGTGCTGCTGCTGACCGAATGGCGTCAGTTCCGCATTCCCGCCTGGCAGACGGTGAAAAATCTGATGAAGACCCCGCTCATCATCGACGGCCGTAACGTCTATGACGGTGACGAGCTCGAGGAGATGGGCTTTACCTATTATTGCATTGGCCGGTAACTCTAGATACTCTAGATTATCTAGAAGATCTAGAAGATCTAGATAGTCTAGTTCTATTAACAAATAAACCGCCTCTAGTGGGCGGTTTATTTGTTTTAATACTGATAACTGGTGTCGAGGACGGTAAACTCGGTGCGCCGATTGATTTGGTCGGCGGCTTCCTGATCCTCCTTGCTCAGGGTCTTGATAAATTCCTCGGTGAGCGTCACACCCTCGGCAAACTGCGGATACTTGCTATTGATGCGTTTGGTCACCGTCTTGGGTTGCGACTCACCATATCCAGCGGGCTTGAGGCGCTCACGCGGGATGCCGTTAGCGATGAGGTAATCCACTACACTCTGGGCACGGCGCTGCGACAGGCCCTGGTTGTACTTGGCACTGCCCACGCGATCGGTGTGGGAGGCCATCTCGATGACGATATTAGGATGGTCCTTCAACAGCATGACCATACTGTCGAGGGCCAACTTGGACTCGTCGCGCAAAACCGCCTTATCGAAATCATAGAAGATGTTTTCGATGATCTGCGCCTTGAACGTAGCCGCGAGAATGAAGTCCACATTATATTCTGCATCTTCCTCGGCATTGTCGCTCTCAAACTCCTGACGGGCGTTCAGGTAACCCTCGGCGCCAGCCATCATGGCATACTTGACACCGCGCTGCAGGTCAAACCTAAAGGAGCCGTCGGGCTTGGCAACGGTCTTCTGGTTGCTGCCGTCGTCACCCACAATGCGGATAACGGCATTGGGTACCGGCTCGTCGTCCTTATCGACCACATAACCCGAAATCCAAATCTGCAGGTCGGGCTTGACGAAGTCAAAGATATGGTCATAGCCTCGGGCGTCGCCACGATTGCTCGAGAACATTCCGCTCTCGCCCTGGCCAAAGGTGATGCCAAAATCGTCGGCAGCCGAGTTCATCGGCACACCCATGTTCTCGATGGCCCAGCGGTCCATCACGTTGTGATCTCCTTCTTCGCGGGGCTGCAAATGGGCCACAAACAAGTCCAGACCGCCCATGCCGGGATGACCGTCGCTAGAGAAGTACAAGAGGCTGTCGGTGCGCATGTTGGGGAAGCGCTCGTTGCCCTTGGTATTGATTTGGGGACCCAAGTTCTCGAGGGTACCGTGCTTGTCCTTGAGGTTGATGCGCCAGATGTCGGTACCGCCTTGTCCGCCTGGCATGTCGCTAACGAAGTAAAGCCATTGCCCGTCGGGGCTGACAGCGGGGTCAGAATAGTTGCTGAGGGTGTCGGCGGTGATTTCAAACTTTTGGGGTGCGCTCCACTTGGCCTCGCTGCGGCTGCTGGTATAAATCTCAACGGACGTCGGCCAGTCTTGTCTCACGGCACGGGCCACATACATCGTCGAGCCATCGGGCGAAAATGCGGCAGCGCCCTCGTCATGCTCGGTGTTCAGGCCGCCATCAACCACTTCGGGACGAGTCCAGTTGCCCTTCTCGTCCTTCTTGGTGAAATAGATGTCGCCCTTTTTGGTGCCAGTGATTTCGCTATGGAGTTCGCCAGTGGATTTCTCGTTGGTCGAGGTGAAATAGATGTACTCCAACTTATTGTCGAGGTACATCGGACAATAGTCGGCACGACGCGAGTTGAGCAGTTTGTTCTGCTTGACGATGTAGCGTGAGCCGTCCTCCTTCCACTGGGGAGCCAGTTCACAGCCGCGCTTGCCCACTTGTGCCTCCCAATCGTCGGGGAACATGGCGAGATAGTCGTCATAGTTCTTGATGGCGGCGGCATATTGGCCCTCGCGCTGTTGAGCCTGAGCCAACCTCAGCAAGGTGGTCGAGTCCTCATATTCATAGCGGATCGCATTCTGGAACGCTGCGGTGGCACGGTTGCCCTGGTTGAGCTTCAAGTGGCACATGCCCAACTGGAACGCCAGTTCGCCACGCAACCAGGCATCCTCCTTGCGGTTATAGCGGTTATAGAGCTTACGGTAGATGGTCGCGGCATCGAAATACTCGCCGCGGTCGTAGGCCTCATCAGCATCCTTGAGCTTGGGACCCTTGCATGACGTCAATGACAATGCCACCGATGCCAGCATCAGGCCCACCATAATATATAATATCCGTTTCATGAAACTGCGGTACAATTGCTTTAACAATATAAACGTTAAAGCAGCGCCTTTTATTGCTTCAATCCCCTAAAACCCTATGGCTTAATCGCTGTAGCTCCTGGTGATGGTCATCTGGTGCTTGCCATCCATGGCGATGCTCACGCGGGTGTAGCGGCCGTGGGTGTCGATGTCGTAGTCGTAGGTGCGCTCGTGGATCACCTCATTGTCCTTGAGTTCCTTGATAGCGATGAGGAATTTCTTTCCTGTCGCCGTGTCAAAGTCGTAGTGGTAACGGAATACCCTGCCACCCACCTCCTCGCGGATGATGTAGCCATCTTGATAGATGAGCGTGCGCTTGTTGCTGCCAGGCTGGGTGATGACGCGCTTGGCAAGATGTCCATTGTCGGTGAATGTGAAGTCCTGGCGACTGTCATTACTGCCCTTGATGGCTTCACGACGACCATGCTCGCCATAGATCGAGGCATACTTGATGGTGCGTTTCTTGCTCTTGCTCTGCTTGATGGCGAAACCCAGCACCTCGTCATAAGTATAGGTGTAGTCGGTGACCGTTTTGATGCCCTTGCTACCCTGGATAGTGGACTGGGTCAATAATCCCTGATTATTGAAGATGAACACGTTGTCACGTCTCGTGCCATCGGCCATGACGACTTTCTCGTCCACGCGGCCAGTACAGCCGTTAAAGCCCACATCCAGGTGCTCAATGCGGTAGCTGTGGGTGGGATTGTTCACCAAGTTAATATAGAACAACCTGACGGCAGGGTCAACAGGACGCATGGTGTCGATGTAGGCAGCCAAGTCTTCCAGGGACACCTGCTCGTTGCAATAAGGGTTCTGGGCACGGGCTACACCCATCGTCATGATGGCCACGAGAGCCAGCATCATTATTCTCTTAACCATAATAGTGATGTGTTAAATGTTTAGTAGTGCAAAGATAACTAAAAACTTCAATCTTACAAAAAAACGCACTTTTCCCGAGATGATTAGTGGTGCTTTGTCGTTTTTTGCCTATCTTCGCAGTTTGTTAACCGAAGAAAACATCCAAAATTATAAAAACACTAATTTTTTATGAAAGACGAAGAAATCATTGTTCAACAACAGCAAGACGAGATCGCGCTGCCCGATAACGCTGCTCGTGAGCTCAAGCCTGGGGAGAAATATGTCCCCATCTTGAAGCCCGAGAAGTCTTATCCCGAGATTACGCCCTACTCTGTCTCGCTCGGTCTGATTATGGCGGTTATCTTCAGCGCCGCAGCAGCCTATCTGGGCCTCAAAGTGGGCCAGGTGTTTGAGGCGGCCATCCCCATCGCCATTATCGCAGCTGGCATTGGTGCAGTCACCAAGCGCAAGAACTCGCTCGGCGAGAATGTCATTATCCAGTCGATTGGTGCCGCTTCGGGCATCATCGTGGCAGGTGCCATCTTCACCTTGCCCGCCTTGTACATCCTGCAAGAGAAGTACCCCGACATCACGGTGAACTTCCTTGAGGTCTTCCTCAGTTCGCTGCTGGGTGGCTGCTTGGGCATCCTGTTCTTTATCCCCTTCCGCAAGTACTTCGTGAGTGACATGCACGGCAAGTTCCCGTTCCCCGAGGCCACAGCGACGACCCAGGTGCTCGTCAGCGGACAGAAGGGTGGCGATCAGGCCCGTCCCTTGCTCATCGCTGGTCTGGTGGGTGGTCTGTACGACTTCCTGCTCTCGACCTTCGGCTGGTGGAAAGAGGTGCTCACTACTGCCGCTATCCCTGCGCTCCAGAGCTTTACCGACAACGTGAAGATGATTTTCAAGATCAACACGGGTGCTGCTGTGTTGGGTCTTGGATATATCATCGGTCTGCCTTATGCTTTCATCATCTTCGCCGGTAGTGCCTTTATCTGGTGGATCATCGTCCCCCTCATGGGCTCGATGGATCCCGCACTGGCTAGTCAACCTGCCGACTATATCTTTGCAAACGGTGCACGCTACATTGGTATCGGTGGTATCGCCATGAGTGGTATCATCGGCATCATCAAGTCATGGGGCGTCATCAAGAACGCTGCCGGTCTGGCAGGTCAAGCCTTCAAGGGTCAGGACCAGAGCCAGCAGGTGGAGCGTCATCAGCGTGACATCTCGATGAAGGTGCTCGTGTTCGCCCTGTTGGCAGCACTGTTAGTGACCTTTGTATTCTTCTATATCGGCGTTATCCACAACCTGTTCCAGACCGTGGTCGCCTTTATCGTCGTGCTGGTTATCGCCTTCCTGTTCACTACAGTAGCAGCCAATGCGATAGCCATCGTGGGTAGTAACCCCGTGAGCGGCATGACCCTGATGACCCTTATCGTGGCCAGCGTGATCTTTGTCGCCATCGGCCTCGATGGTTCCAAGGGCATTGTTGCCGCCATGGTTATCGGTGGCGTGGTTTGCACCGCCCTCTCGATGGCTGGCGGCATGGTAACCGATATGAAAATCGGTTACTGGATCGGCACTACACCCGCCAAGCAGCAGACGTGGAAGTTTGTCGGCACCCTCGTGTCGGCAGCCACTGTTGGTGGTGTGATGATGATTCTGAACAAGGCCTACGGTTTCACCGGCCCCAACGCTATGGTGGCTCCTCAGGCCAACGCCATGGCAGCCGTTATCGACCCGTTGATGATGGGTGGTGAGACCCCCTGGTTACTCTATGGCGTGGGCGCTATCCTCGCCCTGCTGCTCAACTGGCTCAAGGTGCCTGCCCTGCCCTTCTCGCTGGGTATGTTCATCCCCTTGCAGCTGAATGCCCCGCTGCTCGTCGGCGCCATTATCAGCTGGTTCGTTGGCACCCGCAGCAAGGATGAGGCCGTCAATAACGCCCGCAAGGAGCGCGGCACACTGCTCGCCAGTGGTTTCATCGCCGGTGGTGCCCTCATGGGTGTTGTCAGCGCCGCGATGATCTTCTTCGGCTTCAAGTACGAGAATCCTCTGGGCGACACCGCCAGCAACATCCTGGCCATCGTGATGTACATCGCCCTGATCCTCTTCCTTGCCGTTTCTTGCCTGCGCGCCAAGAAAGACAACTAATGACACGAGCCGGTGGCTCGCACTACCCCAACAACCGCAGCAATAGCTGCAGCATGGGTTGCAGTAGTGCAGGCCACCGGCCTGTTTTTATCCAAGTCCCTAATGAGTAACGACCGACACGACCGCGACAAGAGGCGCAGGCAGTGGTGGCAACAGCATCACGACAGTTATCAGATCAACCGCTCTATGAAGCGGCGCAATGCTTGGCACGACTATCACAGCCGCTGCATCTACATGATAACCATGGCCGTGGAGGGTCGCAAGCCCGTGTTAGGAGAGTTGTGCTCCCCCGATGATAATCATTCCACGCCATGGGTTCATCCTAGCCTCTTGGGCGAGAAGGTGCTAAGATGCTGGAATGAAATTCCAACTCATTATCCTGATGTGAGGGTCATCGACATCCAGTTGATGCCCGACCACTTACACGGCGTGCTCTTTGTCACCCGCCCAGTCACATATCACCTGGGCAAGGTGGTGAACGGCTTCAAGGTCGGCTGTAATGCCGCAGCAAGGGAACTCTTGGGCACTACCTTGTGGGAAGAAGGATACCACGATAGAATTCTTATCCACAAAGGGCAATTGGAAACCATGTTGAACTACCTGCACGACAATCCCCGCCGACTGTGGACAAAGCGCTACCATCCCGAGTTCTTCACCGTCCAACAAGACATTACTGTGGGTGACACCCACGTCGCCGTCGCTGGCAACCGATTCCTGCTTGATTACCCCTCCAAGGCCGTCGTGCAATGCTCGCGAAGCATCAACACCGATGAAGCAAAAGCACACGAAGTCAATCGTTACATGGCACTAGCGCGAGATGGATACATATTGGTCTCACCTTGTATCAGCCCCTGCGAAAAAGCGGTGATGAGAACCGCATTTGAAGCAGGTATACGGGAAATCATTCTGCTTGAGAACGGTTTTTCACCGATGTGGAAACCAGGAGGACAGCAATTCGATGCCTGTTCAAGAGGGCAGTTGCTCTTTGTCGCCCCATGGCCCTATCACAGTGAGAAAAAGAACATCACCCGCGACCAGTGCATTCAACTCAACAATCTGGCAAAGGATATAGCCACCCCACCATCCACATAGTTCAAGCAGGAATTTTGGGGGTTATCAAAAAAAGAGGCGACAGTTGGTTGTCGTCTCTTTTTCTGGCGGAGTGACCGAGATTCGAACTCGGGATACGCTTTTGACGTATACACGCTTTCCAGGTGTTTTAAAATCTAGGCTAATCCTTTAATCATCAACCGTTTACAAAACACGCATCGCTGATTTGCAAGTTATTTGCAATTTTTCGGCTGCACAAGGGGTCATTTGCTGGACATTTGCATCCTCACGATGAACCAGCTGTAGATGTCGCTTTTCCGCACCTCGAACTCGCCGTAGGCCGGGTTGACCGACCGGCAGATCACGCGGTCGGGATCGTCGGGGTCGGGATAGACCTTCTTGATGACGGCCCCGTTGACAGTGTCCAGGACGAATGTGCATCCCCATTCGATGAACGCCTTGTCGTCGATGCGCTGCAACAGGACGATGCTGCCGTTGGGGTACTCCGGTGACATACTGTCGCCGGTCACCCTCATGGCCAGCGTCACGTCCTTGATCGGCGAGATGATCCTCTCGCAGTCGTAATCGCGGACCGAGCCGACGAAATCCGTCAGCACGCCGGCCTGGGCATATACCGGGAGCAGGGGCACTGTGATGGTTCCCAGGTTGACGTCGTCGCCGTCGTTGAGCAGCATGTTCCCCATTCCTGTGTTGAGCCACTCGATGTTGGCGTACGGGAACCTGGCCTTTATCATCTTCCCTACCCTTGGCGTGACCGATTTCGCGTTCTGAAAGTGCGCGTTGCTCAGCCCCAGCTCATCCTGGAGGGCCTTTATGCTGTATCCCTGGCTCTCGGCGAACGCCTTGATCCTCGCCTTGAAATCATCTTTACCTTCCATATCACAATTTCTTAAAAATTATTAAACTTTATTTTTAACCCGAGAAAAATATAGAATTTCATAGAAAAGTTATTACCTTTGCACCTGTTCTTATTAACCGTCCTATATTTTCAGTGGCAAATATAAGAATAATGTAGCGGAAAAACTAACATTTTAAAGTTAATTTTATATAATATGAGCTATTCATCAATCAAAGAGAAGAGGAAGGCGATGGCCCACGCAGTGGTGGCCTACGTCAAGATCGGCATGAACAAGACCGCCGCAGTGAAGAAGGTGGCCGACGAGTTCGGCTATGTGACAATGAACCCGGTATGGAGCGCCTTGAAGGAATTTGTCAAGGAGACCGAGAAGGAAATGGAGGTGTGCGATGGTAAGTGAACAGCCCAACGTTTCAGCCACCGGGCACTACAGCGTGTCCGCGACGGCCAGGGCGCTCGGCATCGACCGCAAGACGCTCTACAGGCACACGGCGCTCAGGCACATCCGCCAGCACCGCCACAAGTACACTAACAGGCCCTTCTATGTCGGGAGCGATATCGTCCGGTTTTGGGGTGCCCAATACTGATGAGGTCATGAACGAAGGCTGGATCAAGATACACCGACGCATCCTGGAGTGGGAGCACTTCGGGGAGCCGAGTGTGGTGACCGTATTCCTGGCGCTCCTGCTGCTGGCAGACAAGGACGGAATGACGGAAATCAGCCTCAGCGGCCTTGCGGTTGTAACGGGATTATCAATCAATACCGTCAGAAGCTCTCTTGCCAAGCTTGTGCGAACCGGGGAGATAACAAGGTCTTTGATTGCCGGGAAAAAGACGACCACAGTGATCACAAACTGGGGCGAATATCAGCTGTATCAAAAACCGATACACAGTGTATCAAAAAATGACACACAGGACTGTCAAAAATTGATAGACGGTGTATCAGAAATTGATACACAGGTATGTCAAAATTTGACAGGGGGTGTATCAAAAACTGACACACCCCACATTATTGTAAATAAGAATAGTAAGAATAATAATAAGAATAATATCGTCGTCGACGACGCGCGTGCGCGTGTGCGCGAGGGACTTGTTTCAGAAGTGATGAGCGATCCCATTATCGAGATCGGTTGCCGGTCGGTCAGCATTACCGTGGAGCAATACAAAAAATTCGCTGAGGAGATCATCAACGACTGGACATTCCAGGATCTTCCGGACAGCGAGTGGAACAAGAGCCACTTCATCGCCGTGCTGCGCATCAAGGCGAATATAAACAAACGCAACAATGGACAGCAATCGGACAATGGCGGCGCTGGTAAGTCAAGCCGTGAGCAACTTGCCAGAGAGTACGCAGCAGAGATGGCCACACTTGCAACAAAGGGTAAACGACCTACTCACGACTTATTCTAGCATGAATTCGTTTTGCATGGTGTTCAACCCGGACCTTCAGATCGATGTGGCAAATAACGAGGAGCGAGCGATCCTGGGTAAATCGCCGACATTGAAGGTCATCGACATCGCGTACGGTGAAGGCAGCGCGGCACAATGGCTATTGCCGCAGGTACATGACCTGTCGAGCTACTGCGGCGTGAAAGACCTGGAGGCAAGGGCGGCAAGACAAATGGCCGAGATCATCGCCAACGAGTATTCATACCTGAAGGCAACGGAGCTGATGCTATTCTTCTACCGTTTCAAGGCCGGCAAGTACGGCCAGTTTTACGGAAGGGTTGACCCTCTTATCATCATGGAGGCTTTGCGTAACGGTTTCTTGCCGCAGCGGACCGCAGTGATCGAGAATCGTGAGAAGGAGGAATACAGGAAGCAGCGCGATCAATGGGCCAAGACGAAGATGGACCCTGAAAAGCGAGAGCAACTGCTTAAAAACCTGGAGAAGCAGAAAATGGAGGAACCTTACAGCAAGGAGACGGCAGAGCAGGCCAAGGCCATCATCGGCAACGCGTACAACGCGCCAGCCCATGTTTTGGACCACATGAGGCGGCTATTTAGGAAGAACAACGGGGTAACATCCGAAGAATACATAGAAAAATCCATCAACACTAACACTCAAAACAACATGTAGCAATGAAAAAAATTGTAATCAACACTTTAAAGCTGACGAACTTCAAAGGCATCTCGAGCCTTGAGGTCAATTTCAAGGAAAGGACCGTGATCCGTGGTTGCAACGGCTCCGGCAAGACAACGGTCTACGACGCGTTCACGTGGCTGCTTTTCGGCAAGGACAGCGAGGACAGGAAGGTGTTCTCTATCAAGACCCTTGACAAGGACGGTGAGCCCGTCATGCACCTGCCGCACGAGGTGAGCGGGGATTTCACTGTGCTCACCGACGGCCAGGAGGAACACCTGACTGTCACCAGGGCCTACACTGAGAAATGGGTCAAGCGTCGCGGTGAGACGGACGCGGAGTTCGCCGGCCACACCGAGGAGAGGTACTGGAACGACGTGCCCTGCTCAAAGAAGGAGTTCGACGACAAGATCAAGGCCCTCTGCGACGAGCAGGTGTTCAAGCTCATCACCAACCCGGCACATTTTGAGCGGCAGGACATAAGGTTCAAGCGTGAGCTGCTGATAAGGATGGCCGGCGGCATCAGCGACGACGAGATCGCTGCCGGGGACAACGGGTTTGGGGCACTGCTTGGTGAGCTGAGCGGGAAGACCATCGAGGAATACTCGCGTGAGATTAACGCCAAAAAGGCCAGGATCAAAGCGGAGGTGGACAGCATACCTGACCGCATCGACGAGAGGCAGAGGGACATGCCCGAGGAGGAGGACTGGGAAAAGCTGCAAAGCGAGTACCGGGTCCTTGAGGAAAGCAGGAACGAGATAGAGGGCAAGATCACCGACGCGGCGAAGGCATACAATGCGGCCCGGCAGGAACAGATGCGGAGGCTCAACGACTACAATAACATCCGCATTGAACGCAAGAGGCTGGAAGGCGAGCTGCAAATCGCCGGCACGGCTGAATGGAGGGAAAAGAAGGTCGAGCAGAACAAGCTGAGGAACGAGGCCAATGTCATCAAGGACGAGATGGTTTACACCGGGAAGGCCATAGACAAGCTGAAAGCAGACATCGCCGGCCTGAACGCCAAGCGCGAAGAGCTGATAGCGGAGTACCGCGCGATCAAGGCCAGGCGGCTGGAATTCAGCGACGGCGCGTTTATCTGCCCGACATGCCACAGGGAGCTTGAATATGAGGACATCGAGGAGAAGAAGGCCCACATGGTCGCCGAGTTCAACACCAGGAACGCCGCTGACCTCGAGGACAATAAAAAGAGGGGCCTCGCCATCCGCGCCCAGATCGACACGGCCCAGGAGAGGATACTGAAATTCGGCGAAAAGCTGGCTGACTACCAGGCCCGCTTCGACGAAATCGCGGCAATGCCCATTTTCAACGAGGACCTTTCAGTGGAGCCGTCGGTGGATTTCAGCGCCGACGAGAGGTACGTGGAACTCAAGCGAAGAGAGGAAGAGGCCAACGCATTGTGCAACGAACAGGCCAGCGTCGACACCAGCAGCGACCTACAGGACAAGCACTACGCCATCCAAAGGCAGATGGAGGAGCTGAAAGTCCGCATGTCCCGGCGCGACATCATCGAGAGGAACAACAGGCGCATTGAGGAGCTTAAAGGCGAGCTGCAAGCTCAGAACGCGGAGCTGGCGAGGCTTGAGGGCATTGAGTTCACGATCAAGGAGTTCGGCAAGGCCAGGATGGCCTACGTGGAAAGCAAGATCAACAGCATGTTCAAGATCGTGAGGTTCCGGCTTTACGCCAAGCAGATCAACGGCGGCGAGGTCGAGACCTGCGAAACGACAATCGACGGCGTGCCCTACGACGGTGGCCTGAGCAATGCCCAGCGCATCCTCGCCGGCCTTGACGTGATCAACGCGATCTGCCGCTTTGAGGGCATCTGCGCCCCCTGCTTCCTTGACAACGCCGAAAGCATCAACGAAATCCCCGAGATGGAGTCGCAGACCGTCTGCCTGGTCGTGAGTGACGACAAGTCGCTTGTGGTGGAATGAGAGAAAGAAAAAGGCTGCAAATGCGGCCAACGATCCAATAACAAATGTCTAACACTTTAATTTTCAAACACTATGGCTGACAATCAGATTCAGACAGCAAACCCGGGCAACGCCGTTGCTAAGCAGCAGCGACCGGTGGATCTCCTCAAGTCAATGCTCAACGAGGAGAGCGTGAAAGAACAGTTTACCAACGCGCTCGGCAAACACCGCGACGTGTTCATCGCCAGCGTTATCGACCTTTACACGAGCGACAAGAAGCTCCAGCAGTGCAAGCCGGCGGACATCATCAAGCAGGCCCTGGCGGCGGCATCGATGCAACTGCCGATCAACAGGGCGCTCGGTTTCGCCTACATTGTGCCTTACAACAACACGGTCAAGTCGGTCGACAAGGACGGACGCGACGTGTGGACCAAGGTCATGACACCGACTTTCGTCCCCGGCTACAAGGGCTATATCCAGCTGGCCATGCGCACAGGCCAGTACAAGTTCCTCAACGCGGACTTTGTGTACGATGGGGAGATTGTGACGAACAACCGTGTGACCGGCGAGTTCTCCCTTGAAGGCGAGCGCAAGAGCGACAAGATCGTCGGGTACTTCTGCTACATGGAGCTCTTGAACGGCTTCTCAAAGTCACTTTACATGACCGTCGAGCAAATGGCCAAATACGCAAAGACCTATGCCCCGTCGCTCGGCAAGGACACGACGGTGGACCAGCTTATCAAGCTGGCCAACGAGGCCAAGAAGGCCAAAACGGTCGGCTGGATGGGCAACTTCAACGACATGGGCCTCAAGACGGTAATCCGCAGGCTCCTTTCCAAGTACGGCTACCTATCAGTGGAGATGCAAGGCGCGATGGTCAACGACATGGCTGTCAACGAGCAGCGCGACGAGCTCATCGAGGAGAACGCCAACACCATCGACCTTGACCCCGGACAGGTCCAATTCGAGGACGTTGAAGCGGGCCATGAAGTGGCGGCTGCACCTCAGAATGACGACCCCGGCTATTAATCCGATGAAGCTATGAAACTCAAGGTGCTCGGATCTTCTTCGCGCGGGAACTGCTACCTGCTCGAAAGCGACGACAGTGTTCTCGCGATTGAGGCCGGCATACCTTTCCGTGAGGTCAAGCAGGCGCTGGGCTGGGACATTTCCAGGCTCAGTGCCTGCATTGTCTCGCACAGGCACGGGGACCACGCGGCACACGTCAAGGACTTCGTGTCGGCCGGTGTGACGGTCTTTGCCCTCCCTGACGTGTTCACGCACGCCGGGATGAAAAACCGCGTTTGCTGCAAGGAGGTGTGGCCAGGGAAAGGCTACAGGATTGGGAGGTGGTCAATCATACCCATCAACGTGGTCCACGACGTGCCGTGCGTCGGTTACATCATCGAGCACCCGGAAATGGGAAGGACGGTGTTCGTAACCGATACGATGATGCTGGAGTACAGGATCCCGCGCGTCAGCCACTACATGGTCGAGTGCAACTATGCCGACGATGTGCTGCAACGCAACATTGACAACGGATCCGTGCTGCCGATGATGCGAGAGCGATTGCACGGTACGCATATGGAACTGGAAACGACGAAGGGGATCATTGCCGGGGCTGACAGGTCATGCCTGGAGAACGTGGTGCTGATCCACCTGTCGGACGGCAATAGCGACGAGAAGCGGTTTGTGGCCGAAATCGAGGCCGTTTGTGGGGTGCCAACCTACGCGGCAGACAAGGGCATGGAGATTGACTTCTCCCTGCTGCCGTTTTGAAAAAACGGGTTAAATCTTATTTTTTTTGTTGGTTTTCTCTTTGTTTTGCTTTGTTGTTATTATTTTTTATTATCTTTGCACCGCAAAAAACCAATAAAACCTGATGTAACAATGGATAAGAACAACAACAAACTTTTTGCCGTCCTGGCAGTAATTCTGTTCATCGGATGCTATTTCAACCCGATGCACTTCCCGCTTGCAATCGCTTCAACAGCGGTTTTTCTCATAACAAACCAAAAGCAAAACGGCCTCCCGCAGCAACAGCCCGGGAGTGACTGAACACGTACCAGGCCTCTCGTGACGAGGGCCGAGTCCATAGTAGCTCAATTAAGCAGAGCGCCGGCAAAGATAGGCAGCACAGGTGGATCGCGACCACCGGAGCAAGACCAAGTCTCCTCGAGGCGTAAGACCGAGTCTCCTCGACCGGAGGTTGATGGCGAGGATCCATCCTATGGGCGACATTAAGGCAGGTGTAGCCAAGGCGAGATGCCCCTCGCCGGTCAGTCGGCAGACACATGGCTATGGCGCATGATCAACAAACTCGACGGTAACGCTGTGCGTTGCATGTGTGCGCATGAGGAGCGCCGGTTCGATCCCGGCCACCTGACACAAAGGTTGGAGCGCTTCGGCGCAAAGACCACTTGCATTTATCAACTTTGTGAAACGTGGATAGAATGCATGCTAAAGTAACCTTAGATGTGTGTTTGATTACCGGGGAGCTTTGCTCCCCAACATCGGGCAGTAGCTCAGCAACGAGAGAGCGCTTGCTGCAAAGCAAGAGGTCGGTGAGTGCAATCCCACCCAGCCCGGCAAAATTAAAGCGGCAGTGCCGGAGGCGCCAGGCACGACGGTGTTTTTTTCAAACGTGATTAATTTTTTTCCACCGTCGCCAACTTGCGGAGGTTCGACTCCTCGGGGCCGCTCAAAACGACAACTAAAAACTGCACAAAATATATGAAAGTCAAATCGCTTAATGTGAACTACAATGGCCACACCTACAAGGTGACGAGGGTCGAGAACTCGGACCGGTACTCCGTTGTCCGGGATGCACGCTTAGTAAGATACATCAGTAACCAGGCGCTCCAGGTGGCCATCGCCGACAAAGAACTCGAGCAGGTGGTCGAGCGTCTTTTCAACGACGAGAAGGAATGAAACCGATTATTCTTAACGCATCACAGCTGTGCAAGGACATAGCCTACTATGCCGACAGGTTCAAGGACACCAAGCCGGTAACCTACGACGATCTTGTAACTGGCATCGGGAATGACTACGACCGCAACTTTGAAGGATGCGTTTTCGGCTACAGCGTTTCGCCTGCATGGGAAGACAAATGCTTTGGATTTGAAGTCAAGGTAAAGACCGACACATCGTACATCGTCGAGTACACGGGTGTATGCAAATGCTGAAAAGGAGGAAGAAGATGAAGACCTATGTGATAACCATTTCAAAGATCTTTCCTGCTGCGCATCCGAGAAAGGGCGAGCTGACCGGGTTCCTGGAGAAGTTCCTCAACGGCCAAACAAGTACCGGCGAGGTCAGAAAGGTGCACACGATCCGCGCCAACTACCCGCTTTGGGAGAAGCGCATCAAAGAGATCAAGGCCGGAAACGCCGTGCTCTCCGTGCGCCAATGGTCCGGCCGTCCCTACGCGTCGAAGCAGGTGGAGATCGCCAGGCTGACGGCCCTGGACGGCGTGGAAATACAGCAATTAGACATCAACAACCTGTATGGTGTCAACCGATATGACGTGTGGAGCATGGACTTTCGCTCGTGCAAAGAGGTCCCTCCCGGCACCATAGCCGCAAACGACGGACTGTCACTCAATGATTGGCTTTCCTGGTTCGAAGGCTACGACCTGTCGAAACCGCTGGCTATTATTCACTTCACAAAATTCAGATATTTATGAAAAGAAGATTATTTCCATTTGTATTTTCGTTTCTTGCCGGAATGATGGGTGAGAAAGACGAAGAGAGCGTTTACAAGAAACTGCACTCGTCAAAGGTAAGGTTCAGCAAGTATTATTCTTTCCATGACAAGGACCGCGACCGCAGGCTGCAACGGTTCTTTGTGCACGGGGAGCCGGTAATGGCATACTCCAGGCGCGACGCCATCACACGCTGGGTGCACATGGATCCCAAAAACCGCAGAAAAAAGACGCGCAGATGAGGTACTCCCAAATCCCGAAGGATGTGATCAACGATATGGCTTTGGATGTTTTCCAAAACGCCATTTATCACGGTTGGCACGACGAGAAACGTCCTGCCGAGCATTGGCTTTGCCTGGCCATCAGCGAACTGATGGAAGCGGTGGAGGCCGACCGCAAAGACCGCCACGCCGACCTTAAAGGCTTCAATGAGGTAGTTGAAGCAAGTTGCTATGATTCTATTGAAGATATTTTTGAAGGCTACATCAAGGACACCTTTGAGGATGAACTGGCAGACACTGCTATCCGTTTGCTCGACCTCGCTAAGACATTCGACATCCAGCTCAAGCCTGCTGAATACGACGAGGCCGACCGGGAACTGATGATTCCTGACGCCGAATTCACGATTATAGCCTACGTTCTTACGGCAGAGCTTGCCCCATTCATTGAGATAAGCGATGAAGTTACGTGGCGTGTAGAGCTTGAATTCATCATCAACGACATCCTGTGCCTGCTGTTCATGGTCGCCGAGAGGTACCGGTTTGACCTGATGGAATTTGTCAAGCTCAAAATGGATTACAACAGGTCCCGGCCATTCAAGCACGGAGGCAAAAAATACTAGAAATAATATGGAAATCAAAGGCAGAGCACATTGCTTTTTCGAGCAATCGGGGACTTTCAAACGGGAGTTCCTGAAGCTTGGTGTGCCTGCTTTTGACTACGACATTCAGAACAATTTCGGAGAAACGGACCACGTTATGGATTTGTTTACCGAAATTAGGGGGGGGGGTACGAAGGCTACCCCAGTGTGTTTGACCACTTTACAAGCGATGATTTGATCATGGCGTTTTTCCCTTGCATATATTTTTGCGCACCAAGCCAGATGAATTTTACTTGGGGATGCATCAATTACCGCAACATGAGCATCAAGGAAAAGACCGATGCTATTCTTGAACGCGATAAGAACAGGTCGGAGTTCTATGGCCTTGCCATCAAGATGTTTGCTATATGCGCTGAAAGAGGCCTGCGGCTGATCATGGAAAACCCGTGGAGCGAAAACACTTACCTGAAAGGAAACTTCATACTTCCGCCATCCGTGGTAGATAATAATCGTATGCTTCGCGGCGACTACCGCGTTAAACCGACCGCCTATTGGTTTGTGAATTGTGAACCGACACGATTACAAACCACTCAGCTTGACAAGCTTTCCGAGAAAAAGACCCACATGACAAGCCGAGGCAGCAGCCAGGCCGGCTTATGCTCAGAGGAGCGCAGCATGATATCCCCGGACTACGCCCGAAATTTCATCTGCGACTTCATTCTAGGCAAACCTCAAAGGTTTACGCAACTATCACTTTTTGACAACATTTAATCATGAGCAAAGAAAAAACCTACATTACTGGCGAGACATTTGACCAGGTCTGCGACCGTTATTGTGCGATGCACGACGACTGGGACAAGCTGTCCCACAAAGAGAAGCTTGAACGCATTAACCGCTTCCGCAGCGGCTATTAAACCTATCAATATGCAAAACATCGATAAACAAAAGAGCGAACAAGAAATTAGAAAATTTTGTGATGACTTTACATATGCATTTGTGGCAAGCCTGGTCTTCGATCCCGAATTTGAAAACATCACTTGCAAGGCAGTGAGAAAGTTAAGTGAGGGTTTGAAGAACTCCCTGCTGATAAGCATCCACAGACTTATTGATGAGAAAGGAGGCGAAAAATGAAAAAGAAAGTGTTATTCGCCGATCTTGATGGCACTTTGATCGCCACTATTTCCGAGCGGACTTTCCCGCTGGGTATATGGGACATGAAGTTCAGGTTCAATACGCTTGACGCTATAAAGAACTACGGATTTGAGTGCCTGTATATTATCAGCAATCAAGGAGGTATTGAGAATGGTTTTGTTGACGAAAGACATTTTACCAATGGTAAGATGAACTACATCCAGTTTGCGCTTCAAGAATACCTTGGAATTCCTGTAGGCTATCAATACTGCCCTCTTAATACCGGCTACTACAGAAAGCCCAACATCGGTATGCTGGAAAACGCTTGTCATGAGCTCTCCAAATGGAACTTTGGCGTAAGTAAATGTGATATGCTGATGATTGGCGATGCAAGCGGGCTACCGGGCCAATTCTCTGACACCGACAAGAAAACCGCCGAGAACTACGGCATAGACTACATGGATGTTTACGATTTCACAAGAGAATTTTTACCAAATGAATGAAAGGAGACGACAATGAACAAAATTAAGGACATCATTAAGAACATTCAAGTAAAGCCAGTCCTGATGGCTCGTGAGCATTTCATTGACATTGAGCTTTTCCCGACATTTGGTTTTATCAAGAAGGCGAACTGTGTGAATGTAGAGACCAACGAGCCGGCAGGTGTAGTCTACGCTGTCGGTATCAGCTGGCTTGTTTTTGCCCTGGCAATAACTTACAAGCAGGAGGAGTGAGTATGGATAGAAACGAATACATGCGCCGGTATAATGCAAAGCATCGGGAAAAGATCAAAGCCAGGAAACGATCGAATTATTGGCTTAAGAAAGGCCAAGCTCGCCCTGAGACGCGCGTTTGCGCGACGTGCGGACGCGAGCTTCCTGTCGAGGCCTTTGTTGGCGCTGACGGCCGGATTTCAACGATCCTTGACTGTCCCGAATGCCGGAACCAGGATAAAAAAGCCGCAAACCGCCGGGAGTACATGCGCCGGTACATGAGGAACTACCGCAACAAGGAGGACTGATTATGGACAAAGTATTCACAGAACTGATTGCAAAGATGCTTGGCACACCTGCCGAGCAAGTAGAACAAGCGTTAATTGATATTAAGAACAAGATGCAAGCGCAGACCAACAAGCCGATAACCAAAGAACAACTTATCGGTATGTGGTTGGATGAGAAAGGCAGCATAAGCCTCAGTGAACAGATTGCACTCGGGTTTGCCTACGACAAGTTAAGCGTCTATTTACAAACAAAAGAGGACAAGAAATGACAACATTTGAAAAGATATTGGAGCGATTGCTTATTTGTTGGCACGTTCTAACAAAAAAGAATTATGTGTTCTTTGCATTGGATAATGACGCCATTAGGTTTGACGAGAATGGAAAATATTCTGACGTTGATGCTAATAAACTTGCTGAGTTTGACTATTTTGACAAAAGCTTCAACGTGAATTCAAAATACGGCCTTAGGAATATTGGGTGGTTTGTTTGGGGTTCTATTGCAGATTTTGCATATCAACAAATAAGAAAGGAGGACTGATTATGAACGCCAGGCAATTTTACGAAACCACCCGGGATATGCGCCAGGCCCAAAAGAAGTACTTCAAGTCCAGGTCCTCGTTTGACCTGCGCGAAGCCAAGCGCCTGGAGAAGGTCATCGATGATGAGATCGCCCGGGTCGATGCCATCGAGAAGAGTAAAAAACCGCAACAACCGACTTTATTTGATCAACAATGAAAAAGAATAAAACCAGAATGCTGCAACGCCGGTATAACATGATGATTGCCGGCATTGAGGACGCGCCGATCTACGACGGCCGGGGCAAAGGCGTGGACGTCTATGTCTGCGACTACTGCGGGGCCAGGATCTACACCAGGTACAAAGACAAGGGCGTGACGCCTTTCGTGATGCGCTGCCGCAAATGCGAACATGGAAGCTCCATGCACCAGTCCACCATCGATGAGGAAACGGCCGCGTCTAAGGGCTTCGAAGTATTGAACTGGATCCGTCCTACCTTTGAGCAGTTTTGCGCCGCAGGTGAGGCCTTACGTGGCCACGTGCTTGAAGGAGGACTTGTCCTGGAAGGAGAATCATAGCATTGTTGTTGTTCATTGGCCGGGGTTTCCCCATTTGCCCCGGCAGAGCGAGGAACGCTCCCCTGGTCTTTGGGCGCGTTCCTTTTTGCAATTTTTGCCTGGATCAGAACGTCACGACTTTGGCCTCGTTGTTCGCCAGGCACTCCTCCTTGGTTTTAAACCAGCGGTCCTGGATGGTTCCGCCCTTCAATGTGATTTTGTTATCCTTGAAGATGAAAGTCGAATTGTGTCCAACAGAATAGCAGTGAGGCTCTGTCACGTTCCATACCCAGGCCAAAAGCTGTATGCCGTTATCGCTGAAGAAGCACTTCTCAGTGTACCGGTTGAAGTACGTGACATGGACAAGCTCCGCCTTGATCGGGTTTTCAGAAGCCTTGGCGTCTTTCAGCGAATAGTAGGCCGGTTTGTTCCAATTGAATCCCATGCCCTCAATTGCAACTTCTTCTTCAACGCCGGCAACCTTGAAAAAGAAATGGGTAGGCATCGGATTGTTGTTGCAAATGCTCTTGAATGCGAACTCCGTACGCAGATAAACCGCCTCTCGGATAGCTTCTTTGTAGTGGATAAACACGTGCTGTCCCGTAGGAATCGGGAGGTAATAAACCTTTTCTGAATTACTCATTGTTGTTTTGTTTTGTGGGGAGGGTCAAACCCTCCCCGGGTTATTATTTCCAGCCTCTGATGGCTGCTGCCCACTTTGGGCTGATTTCTTTCTTGAACTCCTCAAGCGACTTGTTGATCCCGGCGTGCCGGTAGATGTTCAGCTCGCCGTAGCCCCTTCCTCCGCGACGCAGGCCCCTGGCCACCTCCATGAGGATGTAGGACTGGTAGAGGTTCATCACCTTTTCCGGGACTTCGAGGCCGTATTCCTTGAACCGGTCGATCGCCCAGCAGGTGGCATGGTACTCCGACTCAGCCCGGCGCATCCTTGGCGTCGTTGTCTCGACGTGCCCGATCTCGTGGAACAGGTCAAACGTGCATTTGAGTGAGGCCTTCTGCTCCCACTTGCACACCCGGCGCTCCTTCACGTGGGCGTGCATCCTGGACCGGCAGGCCGAGTGATCGTCAATCTTGATGCGGTACCTTTCAATCACCGCGTTTTGAATTTCAGTCAGTGTCATGGCTACTCGTTTTAAAAGATCCTTGGAAAGCTTGCCAGGGCCTGGAGGCCCATCTCCTTAGTGACATAAGGCTGGATGGCCTTGGCCACCTCCGGGTAGTTCGCGTTCTCCACGTCGATGGTCCCGTCCTTATTGACCCAAAACCAGTCGTAGTTCATCAGGTCACGCAGCAGGCCGTACATGCCGCACTCGTTCTGCCGGTAGGCCGGGATGAACTCGTAGTCGTTCAGCACCTCGTTCTCCTCGTCGAGGAAGTAGCAGAAGATGTACTCCATGACGTCGTCGTGCCCGGTCTCAATGGCCATGTGGTAAACCTTGTTCATTGCCTCGGTAAATTTTGTGTCCTTGCCCATTGTCGTATCGTTTTTGTGGGGCCGGTCTCCCGGCCCCGGGTTAGTATCAGTCCTTGTACTTCGAAATCATCTCAAGCGTGCTGCTGTTGGCCTCCAGGAGCTTGGTGAGATACTCGCGTTCCGTCATCACCTGCCACTCGATCTTGCCGTAGCCGTTCTCAGCGTGGAACTCCCTGGCGATCCGCTCGGCTGCTTGGCGCGTCATCCTTGCGGCATCGTCCATCACTGCTATCACCCTGACCCCGGCAAATCCTTTGTCGTCGCTGGTGACCTCGTAAAAGAAGTCCGTCGAAACCACCACCATGTTGTATCGGTCCAGGACCTTGGTGTTCAGCTCACTCTTGATCTTCTCGTTCTGCTTGATGATTCGGCTGATCATCTCGTCATTCCACTTCTTGAATTCTTGCTTTGTCATAGTCGTAAAATTTTAAAAGTCCGTTTGCCCTAGCTGTGCAAGGATCGGTCCACCTCCCTTATAATCAATGAATTAGGCGAATTGTTAAGTTTATTTAGCTATACTTCACGATGTGCGACAAAAAAGCCGCGCCCGTCCTCCCGGATCAGCGCGGCCTTTCATTTATATTAACCCTATAAACCTTAAATCTTATATCATTTCTCAACAACAATAAACTCTACATCTTCAATCGTCTCATTGGGATTCAGACTGGTCACGTCCAGGTGCCGGTCCTTGACCTTGTTGGTCTTCCAAAGAAACCCGAGAAAACGTTTGTATTTGACGGACTCGACGATCTTCAACGCGCTTCTGCAAGTGAGGTTCCCGGCCAGGGTGTCGCCGTCGATCCACCCGTGCAGCGAGTACCACCGCCGGTCGATGTTGATCGCCCGGACCTTCAACGGATCCGTCTCGCGGATGATCACGCTGTCATGCAGCACCGTCAGGACCGTGTCCCGGGTTACCGTCTCCACCGTATAGTATCGCTCCACGTCACGGCCCTTCGTTTTAAGGCTTTCTAAGAGCTTTGCATCGGCTTCCCTATACTTCCTCAGCTCATCCATCGTGAGGCGAAGCTCGGCCACCTGTGCGGCTTGCAGGCCGGTTTTTGTCATGTACCTGGTAACTGTGTCCAGCAAGGCATGCTTTGTCTCGGTCAACGTCTCGTTTTTTGACTTGAGCGAACTGATCTCGTAGCGCTGGATACAGATCAGGCCAACGCCGGCCAGGATCGCAAGAATGAGGTACTTGTTTAATTTAAGCATACTTTGTCAATTAAAGATGCGACAAGGAAGCACAGTGCTATCAACACCGATATAATCAGTGTGATGCACCCACTTCCCATAATCGCACGTTGTTCGTTTTCGTGTTCCATAGCCTACGAATAGTAGTAAACAAACTGGTTGTTTTTCTTGCCTACTCTTGGCAAGGAAACATGAACCCACTTGGGATTGGTCTTAGAGCCGTATTCCCAAATGCACTGGCCGACCTTTAGCCTCCCATCCGCAATCATCTGCTTAATCAATGCGTGAAGCCTATGATTGCTGGTCATGGGAATTGCCTGAATGTCGGCGGCTTGGCCAAGCAAATGCTGGCTGTTTTTGACGCCGCCAACACTCGCGTTAAGTCGTGGGCAACGGTATCCGCTGGTGACATGGATAGGGCCTCCCCATGCGTCACGGATTGGCTGAAGCACCTCGACAGCAAGGCGTTTCAGGGTTGCCTTAACTTCAGGGTTTGGTGTGTTATCCCATCCGTTATTAAGAGCGGTGATGGAAAACACCAATTCTTCAAGACTGAAGTTTTTCGTCAATTTCATCGCTTTCGTTATTTTCTTGTTCAACTACATCTTGACCGCAATGGTGGCCATCGTCGATTTCCTCGATGCCTTCGTCAAGGATTTCGGCAATGTCCTCGCTCTTGCGCTTTATAATCGCAACGAGCAGACGTTTCCAGTTAACCTTTATGTCAACTCCCTTGACCACAGCAATGTGACCCACGATGCTTGAAAGTTCAAACAACATGCCAAGGCCAAGACCCACCGCAGCCGTTGTCGTGTGCGTGGCAATGCCCATCGGCTCGGTGATGGCCAATCCCGCTACACACCCCACAAGGAGGTAGGTCAGGTAGTCCACCGCCTTGTTCAATGTCCTGCGACCCGCTTGGCTGAAATGAAACTTGTGACGTTCCTTTTCAGCCCTTGTGGTCGCTTTCTTTCGCAACTCGGCAAGTTCCCTCACGCCCCACCAATAGTCGGTGATGATGAGGACAACCGCCAAGATTATCATCCAACGCAGGTCGAACACGCATTGCAGGCATTCAGAACCGAACACCGTCCACGATACACCCTGCGCCCCTATGTTACTTGAGTTCGTCATTTGTTCATAGCCGCCAGCATTTGCGGTGTGAAGACAACAACTTCGGGATAACCCTCCGTGATGTCGTATTGTTCAACTTCGCTTACACTTTCAAGCGCATTGATTGCCGCCTTGTGCCTTTCGGTGGTATTAAGCACTTCTGCCGCATACACCTCAAGCACGGCAAGCATCTGTAACCATGTAGCGCAAGGGAATGTGAACTCCATCCCATTGAACCACTTGGTAACGGTTTCCGCACCAGTGGCGATGTAAGCCTCTACGCTTGTTTTTAACTGCTGCCTAAGTTCATGCCCAAGCCACATTTGCTGGCCACCGATAGTGAACTCTTCCAATGATGCGTCATAAGCATCAATTTCAGCCACTTTGTTTGCCTTCGCTTGTACAAGCAATTCTTCTTCGGTGGGTTCAGGAGGTATGTACGGCAACCATCCCGCTTGCAAGATGATTTCTTCACTCGGTGACAAATATCTTGTGTCACCAATCACTATGCTCTCACCGTTGTAAAATACGGTCTTGCCTTCAATTTCTTTGTAGTATTTCATAATCGTTTAATTTGTTATATCGTTACCCAAAACAAAATTGCCTGTTCCGTCATTACCGAGCAATCTTCCGCTAATCTTATCGTACATATAGCCAACGCTGCCAACTCTCACTGGAATCAAATCCATGATGATTGATTCGCCATCTGAAATCTTAGCCCAATGTATTTTTCCTGACCACCATGCATAGCCCGCGCTAATACCTGCCGAACCAAAAAGACGTATGTTATACAAAGGGGTGAACAGTAGCGACGGAAGGTCATATTCTTTCTGGGATACACTAGATGTAAATTTCTTACTATTAAGATAATTTAAATAGCATGGAAATGTGCCATTTGGTTTGTCAGAAGTACTTGTATCAATGACCGAACCATACGCAGCATAGAGTCTTAGAGACGTTCCAATACACCACCTTGTGTTCCCCGAATCATTTCTCAAACCACAAAAATAATTATCTGTGTTGGAGCCATTTGTTATTTCAATACCGATGCCAGTGCTTGAAGTAGGTATGATGCCCGTATCAATAAATTGAGCTCCAGTTGACCCAAGATATTCAATCTCGGCATCATAAGGCAAAGCCTTATTGCCTCCCATAGCCGCCAACAACGCCCTGCGTCTTTGCGTCAAATAACTCATACCTCCTTAACCGTTATCACGTTGTCAACAATGCTGAACTCATAGGTCTTGCTGGCCTCTACCTCATCGTTCCCCGCAGCCTCGCTTACGGCAGCAGGTATGGCCAACTTGACACCGCCCCAATTAGCGGAAGTCGTAAACTTGCCGCCATACTCTGCCAATGCCACAGTGCCGTCAGCACAAGTGTCGGGTGTGGTCAAGGTCAATGTCAACGAATCGACACCACCCGAAAAGATGTAGAACTTGCCCGCATCCAATGCCTGCGACACATCACCAGTAGTAGAAATAGTGACAACTGGAGTTACCACGTTCTCCGCTTTCCAATACATAGGCTTAGTAGTGCCGCCTATATTCATTTCAAATTCTTTCTTTGCCATAATATTTATGCCGTTATAGTTATTTTTGTTGATGTTTCCTCAATAGTTGCACCTTGCCAAACGGTGAACACGATAGCTGTAGATGTTTCCTCTACCGAAAAACCGTTGTTCCCTTGTTCACCTTTCAGCGATGCTACCCATGCCGCCTCGGTCTTCTTAGGATTGTCGGTGGTCGTGTCAAGATATGACTGGTAGGCACTCTTGCCATCAGCACCATTTTGACCGTCTTGGCCATTCACGCCATTTGCACCATCCTGTCCATCTTGACCGTCTTGTCCGTTCTGACCATGCAACGAGGCAAGCCAATCAGCCTCAGAGCCTTCAAATCCGTTGTCAAGAGCAATCTGATACGCACTCTTTCCGTTGATAGCCGTAGGTATAGTAGGCTTGTGCTGGATATACGCAGGGCTGCTAGTGTCGCTCTCTTCCCAATCTGACTGGACTTGTGCGCTAAGACCAGCCAACTTGTCCTTCTCAGCCGTTGTGTAGTCGTTGGTCGATAAACCCTTGCCCTGCTCTTTGTCAACCTTGCCGGCAAGCAGGTTGTTGGTTTGCGCTTGGGTATAGTAGTTGGATAGGTCAGCACTTCCACCAGATCCGCCATCATATTCATCTACCCACCACTCATTGTCGCTGTTGACGATCAACAGTGTTTGTATCATTTCCTCAAAGGAAACGATCGAGAACGCTACATAATCACTTGATTCGCCAAACAAGTGGTAGAAAACACCATTTACAACCGCCACCACAATGCGATTGTCCTCAACGACGGCATTGCGAATTTGCCCGAAGTCCACAGTCGAAGAGTAAGTGTTGCCGTTTTTTACCACAGGGACAAACAACGGCTTCATATTGAAGATGTCGTTATAAATGAATTGAATCCTTTCGTTTACCTGCGCCTTGGTGTAGTAAGCGTTGAGCAGGTTGTCAACATGCGACCTAGTGTAGTACAGGTTGGGATTGAAAATGCTGGACAGCGGGAGGGAGAACGTCCTCGAGGTAGTGACGATGATAAGCTGGCCGTTGCTGATGTACACATTCGTCAGCTCGTTGTCCTTGACAAAGGGCGTCGCGTCAATCCATGCGATCAGCGTATTGTCGCGCCCGAAGAAGTTGATCCGCTTGGCCGTGCTGTTGTATGCCACCCCGGCGAACAGGCCAGCGAGTGCAGCATTAAGCTCGTTAAAACGTGCCGTGATGGTCGCATTGGCTAGGGGCTTCGTTGATGTAGTGCTAAACACCGTGTCGATGTCGAAGCCGCCGTTACGCACCCTGAACCAGCGGGTAGAGCCGTCGGAAAGGACAAAGGTAACGGTGTTGTAGCCGCCGTTCTCATCGCTCTCCTCGGTGAGGATGTCGTCAATGCCCCTTCCGTCGTGGCCGTCCTCGCCGCTCAAAGCAAGGAATATAGCCGCATCGAGATACCATGTGCCGACCTCGTACTCAATGGGTGCGACGATCCCGGCGTCAGCGGTGACGTCGTAAACACGCACCACCGTCCGCTGCTTGAAACGGTACGGGTTGCCGTAGTCGTCCTTGCAGCGCACCGCGACACAGTATGTGCCCTCGGGTATCGTGCCTTTGTCCTCGATGCACGCCAAGCTGCCCTCACGCATGGTGGCGTTGAAGGTCAGCTTCTCCCTGCCCTTGGAAAGCTCGACAGTCACAGGGTAGTTGCTGGAAGGGATGAAGTCCTCGTCAGTGGCCTCTATCTCGTCGTCCACCTTCTCCAAGGTTCGCCGCGTGAGGCGAATGGCAAGACGCAGGAGATTGCCCTGTACAATCCTGATCTTCACGTCCCCTTCCCTGATAGTGTTGTCACAAAATTTCATGTCGTCTAGTTTATCATTGTTTGCCAGTTAACTCGTTTCTCCTTTAATCGGTTGTCTTCCACATAGAGCGAATCCAACGCATCAGCACCCTCAATCTTACCACTAAAAAGCCTTATGTTAAACCTTGATGGTTGTGAATAATAAGGGTGAGAACCTTCACTTAAAGCCATGTAAGAATCATAGAACACAAGCATCTTGTCCACGTGGTCATCACAGCGGTTGAGCCTTACCTTCTTGCCGTTGGCCTTGTAATTGTCGCTGAACTTTGTCTTTGCGTCGTCTTCATAGACAGGACGCATAGACTTGACCTTGTTGCCCATGTACAGGACACCTTGCTTCGGCTCAATCCAGTTGTGCGTAATCGTCATGCCCTCCAACTCGTTCTCCATGAACCATGCGCTTTCCATGCCCACGCAGTTGAACGTGAAACCTTTGCAGCGTTCCATCTTGAAGTTCCTTGCACAGTTGGGCTGGAAATTGATGCGGCCAACGATGTCGATGTCCGTGCCGTTCTCGTTGCGGTGGTACACGCCACGCTCGGCGGTGCAATTCTTGAAAGAGATGCATCCTCGGTGTTCCCAGCCTTCCTCAAGGTCGGCAAGCCAGTTAGTGACCCACCAAACACTTGGTTTTACATTTGGTTGAACGATCTCATCGTCAAACCTCGGCTCTACGCCAATACACTCCCAAGAGCAACCGTCATAGACGATATTGTTGCACACCGCAGCGGTGATGGCACACGTCCTCGTATGATGCCATTTGCAACCTTTGAACAAGACATTATGACTAAGCCTGTTCGTGCATCGGTAAAGACGCAACATCTCAAATGCAGCGTTCACGAACTGGCCTTCTTTCGACAGGCCGTAACCGCTGATGCGGACATAGTAGTATCCGTCCTTGTCCACATTGTCAAGCACTTCAAGCGGCACTTGCGTCCTGTAATAAAGCTGTGTCTTGATGGTCTTGACAAACCGCTTGTTGCTGTCGTAGAACGAGATGAACATTTCTCGGTACTTGCCGCATCCCCAATACTGGCCAGCACTCGGTGCGAGGACAAGGACTTGCTGCCTTGCCTTTACAAAGCCAGATCGCACAAGGCTCACGCTGTCGGCGCAATCCCTGTCGGTGGAGTCCGGGCAAAGTTCGTGGATCAGCCCCTGGTTGACTTCGTTGCCCTTGTTGTCGATGTAGCCAATGCTGTCAAACACCGGCGTAGAGTTCATGATAACGCTTTCGTTGGACGGATAGTTGTTGCCTGAACGGACAATGTTGTCGTAGCCGACTGCACCCGAAAAGTCCATGTTCTCAAACACACAATCAGTTGATGCGTGTAAGGAAACAACCTCAATGGACTCACCGACTGAGCCGCCGCCAAGACTGCCGCAGGCAAGCATCATGCGCTTCCACTTGTCACCGTCAAGGTCTGTGAAAAAGCCCTCGACAAATCCGTTTTTCAGCCGCACGTTCTTGTTCATCACAATGCGGATGATCGAGCCGTCAACCCTTATGCTTTCACAGAACAAACCCTTAAAGGTCGCCCCGTTGAAATCAACTGTGAAGTTGTCAGGGAACTGGATATTATCGCCTCCCTTAAAGCCTAACCCGGCTTGGAAAGGCACGGTGGAATCAACCACATAGTAGTAACCGCTTGCAAGCGTACACTTGTCCTTTGAGAACGAGTTTTGCTTAGAATAGGTGCGCAGGAAATTGCTTGTGGTTTGCACCTCGTTTTCTTGCAAGTCATAACTTCCCCACTTGACGCACACCTTGCCGTTGTCGTCACGATACAAATGCGCACCGTCTTTCAAAATCCACTTGATGGGGTCTTCCTCGTCAACGGTGTAAGCCTTGCCGTTGATGATAAAGGTGTTGCCTTTCCGGATAGATCCCAGGTCAACAAATGTCTTGTCCTCGCTGACACGATACACCTTGTAGGTCTGCACACCAAGGTCTATCTCATTCTTGCCTACATTGGCTCGGTAGTCAATGGGATATACGATGTCTTTCGGGGCGTACAGGACGATCCCGTTCTTGCCGGCCTGCTTGACTTCCTTGAAAAGCCGTGTGAACGCTTGCTTGTTCTTGTAAGCGGCAATATTGTCGGTCTCCCAGGGCGTTTCTCCTTCAAGGTTGTACAACACTCCGTCTTTGCGGATGCATGCGGTGATGCCGTAGTCTTTCAGGTCGCTTTCTTGCATCACATAGAAGTCGTTTGTTTCATCTTCGGCAAGGAAATTGAAATACTGGATTGCACTACCCCTGCCGTGGTTGTCAACACACTGTACGCTATACCAGCCTTCACCAATGAAATTATCAACCTTGAACCTGCACCGCAAAAGACCCGCATAAGTGGTCTTTTTGTACAGTTCCTTGCCGTTCATGTCCTTGACGTAAAGCGTAAAGGTGTCGCCAAAGCCTACCTTGTACTCTCCGTCTTCCATATAGCCGTGCAAGGCTTTCATGTGCCGTGTGTCAACAACGTACTCAAAGGATATTTCACCGCCACGCTTGATGCGCATCGTAGGCTCATAGACCGCAAGATGCGGTGCCTCGGTGTCAAGGAAAGTGGCATCGGTTTCGGTGTTGTGCTTGTTCAAGCCAACGATGTTGTTGTAGAGTTCGTGTTTTTTCCACTCACGATTTGCACAGGTGGCCTGTGGCGCACTTTTTACATCAGGGACGATGTTGTACACCACCCCGGGCTCATAACGCTTGTAGGCGGCAATATTCTTGCCGGCACGCAAAAGGTTGTAGTCCTCTAGCGTGATGTTTACACACCTCTCGGCATGGATCGTCGGCTTGATTTTGTCCTTTGCCAACTTCGTAGCTGTTATTTTCTTTTTGTTGTCCATATCAGTTGCTGTTACTTGGGTTTCCGTCACACTTGAACCAATCGACCAGCTCCGCATAGCCGATAGGGGCATCAATCGTACTTCCATTAGGTAGTGTGTACCTTACGGTTGTTCCTGTGTCGGCATTATGTTCATTTGTTGGGTAACTTGGAAGTTTTGACAGAGTGTACCTTTCTGAATAATCACGGAGTTTTTCACATGCTTGGTAAGACACAGCATTGTCATTCTCTGAACACCATACCTTGTGAGGTACAGGAAATGGCCTAGTAAGCCTTTCCAACAATATCCTTATGTCTGAATTAAATGTTACAAGACCGTAAATACTGTTCTGTACATTGTTTTCAAACGCAGCCTCCATGATGTCCTTGAAATCAACACTGTTTGGAAGTTCATCGTTAGATATTTGTTCGGAAGTATAAGCAGAAAAGAAGCCGTCAAACATGCGCCACTTTGCACGGTTGGCAACAGCACTTTCTTTCCATTTGTCTTTAGTTATTGAACTAGGCAATTCGGCACCAAGTTGGTCTTTTGCTACTATTCTTATAGAATCCCTTACAAAAGTTCCCAAGCCAACATACAACTTTGATGTGATAGGCCCGAACGCAGGGGCGAGAGAACCAACACACACAGCACCGATGTATGTAACAAGCGGTGCGAAGTTAGTCAACATGCCACCTGACGACTTGCCGTAGATGTACACCTTGCCAATGTTGTAGTTCGCCTTGATGTAGTCAACCATGCTTGCTACGGACTCGCAAAACAACGGGCCGAACATGAGGTTTTCAACGGTAGGGTACTTGCTCGTCACGCCACTGCAACAACAAACAGCGATATTGTTTTGCGCTAAGAATGTTTGTGGCGCTTTATAAGTGCCGTCACCGTTGCCATTGATGAAAGGATAGCCGCCAGTACCTTGGATGAACACGGCAAGATCGGTGGGCGTACCTGTTGGAGAATAGGAATAATATGTATTATTCGGCAAGACGATGTAGCCGTTGTCATACAAGCGGTCGTTGCCGATGTAGTCATAGAATTGTGTCTTATCATCATTTTCGTACACTGGGAACTTGTAAGGCTTCTTGACTTCGTAGGTGATATAAGTCCTGTCGCTGTTTTGGTATTGCCGGCGTGCAAAGTTCTTTGTCCTCACCACTTCACGAGAAACAGTGACCGACAACTTCCTGTCTGATGCGATGGGCGACGAGCTGCTCAACTGGAAGCGCACATACCTGGCGTTTGACGGTATGCTGGAAATTGAGCTTACCGACCCGCCATGCGACCCGTCGCTGTTGAGCCAATGGATGGTCAAGGTTTCGCCGCTTTGCCGCGCCACGCTTTGGATGGGGTTAGCGCCCTCACCAATATTCAGGAATTCCACGGAGTGGCAATGATTCCAAATGTCGCTGTCAACAGGGTCTGAGCTAGAGTACGCCTCGTAGCTCTTGGAGTAGCCGCGATCAAGCTCGCCAGCTTGCATGTCCATGAGGATCGTTCCCGTCTCCCCAGGGTCGCCCGGCGAGAGGTTGGCGAAGCTCGTGTTGATGTTTTGCACGAACTCGCTGCCTGTGTCGCCTGTGCTGACAGGGCTGGTGGGCTGACCGAACTTGGCATTTAGCGCATCCACAAAGTCGCCTGCCGCAGACGCATAGGACAGCGAGGAAGCAATGCCAGCCTCCTCGAAGTTGTCGTTGATTTTCTCAACGAAACGCTGCGCCGTATCATTAACTGTTACCTGATCCATAGCGTCTAAGGTCTTCAGCTTGGTTGTTTCGCATCAGGGCTATAATACCGTTATCTCCTTTGACCGCCATCCCTGTGATGTCGTAGATTCTCACCTCGTGGATGGTGGCAAAAGCAGCTCTGTGATATATGCTATTATTATCTACTGTCCTTCTGCCGCCGATCAAAATAGGAAGTGCGGGTGTTCCGCTTGCAGCCAGCGGCTTTATATTGTCCGTGTTTTTAGATATATAGATAGTTTCGTTGATAATCTCAGGGTCATCAATATCGCTGAAAAAGGCACCGTTAACCATCAGCACATGTTGGCACATGCTGATGCGGACAAGGTCGCCTTCCGCTGGGTTAAACGCTGACCCATGGCTTGCCGGGGCAACGATCCATGAGTTGTCATTGCTCGGACTGTCTGTCGCCAATAACGTCCTGTAATCAAAGTGCTTGTAGCCATTTTGATTTGCGTAACCAAAGATACATGCGATTTTGTTGTGATCGTTTGTAACGAAGAATGGGCGAACCTTTCCAGTGGCTATGAAGTCTTCACCCGCCGTGAAACAAACCTCAATCAGGCAATTTGCGTAATTAAGGCTATCTCGCAAATCAGTGTCAGAGCACACGGCGAATTGGCCATCCATGCTGAATTTGACGCCCTTTGTTCCATTGCTATCGCTTTCCACGCTTGGCGAAGCTACATTATTATTTTCTGTGGTATTCTCTTTGGAAAGCGTGAACACTATATTCCTGCCACCGCCAGTGTCTTTCCACTTGTTGTCGTTTTCGCCGCCCATGTTCCTGCCGTCAAGGTGCAAGAGCAGGTTGTCCTGAATATACGGGTCGGTATATGACTGCTGCGCATTTACCTCTATTGAAAGGTTGAACTCCGCATCAATGCCGTCCTCGCTAGTGATTGAGAGCTTGCCAGTCACGGTCTGATTTAGTTGAGTTGATGACCTTCGGTAGGTGATATCGACATTCGTTCCAGCGTTGGCGTCTTCCGCGCTTACTTGCTGCGAGCCCAATGAGAAACCTGTAAGACCTCCACCAGCCGTAATAGCAAGCGTCAACGGCTTTGTAAGGTTGACTCCTTGGATAGTAACCGACTTCGTCATGGTCTGCTCGTTGGAAGCCAAAGTGCCGAAAGCTATCGCTCCGCTGGGCAAGACAAGCGAAGGGCTGGTGTCAACTTTCACGGTTAAGTAAACGGGCGTATTCCTGTTGATGCCATCGTCGCTTGTGATAAAAAGATTTCCTGTTACACCGTAGCTTCTTTCTGAACTGTGCCTTTGATATTGGATAGTGATGTACGTTCCAGCATTGGCCTGTGACGCTTCAACCGTTTGCGGCGACACCGATAATGTCTCTCCATTATTCCCTGAAATCGAAATGTGCAACTGCCTTTTAAGATTGCTGCCTTTGATTGACACCTGCCTTGAAATGGTGTTCTCGTTGATTTCCATTGGGTCGAGATTAATAACTACCCCAGGTGATGTGAGGACTGGCGTAGCGTCGCTCATATTGGGCCAGCTAAACTGATCCACCCCGTAAATGGTGGGCCTGCCGTTTTCAAAGGCATAGTTCGCCATGCCGCCAATGGCGCTGACAAGGTCGTTTACCTTATCCCGCAGGGTGTTCACATTGCCACGGATAGCGGCATAAACCGTCGCGTCGATGGTCTGCGTGTAGGCCTCGTTCTCTAAGGCCGTTACCCTTGAGGCCAGCGAAGCGAGGTCTTGCAGCGAAGCCTTGTTGCCCACGGCTTCCACGGCATCGTCAATCTCCCGTCCAGTGTGTGATGATCTGTATTCGTCCATAATGTTATCGTTTTGTTAATTGTTTCTCAATCTGCTTCAAGCGGCTGAATGCCTCCGTCTCACCGACAACGTAGGTCGGTGTGTCGTAGGGCTTGTCCAGCTTGAACTCATAGCCAATGATGCGGCTCGTCTTGCTGCCGTCCTTGAGGGCGTCATGGTACACCGTAACGATATCCCCGGCCTGCGGCAAGCGGTATCGTGTAAAGCCGTTGCCCACATAGAAGGCGTTATCGTCAACAGTGAAGAACGGCTCGTAGCTGACTTCCTCCTGCTGCTCCTCCTCTTCCTCTTCCTCGTCGTCAACCAGCTCTTCGGGTAGGACAAGGAAACGGTCTGCTTCCAAGTCAAAGAACCAACCACTCATCATGCGGCAGTTGAACGTGAAATTCCCCTCCTGTAAGGCATTGAGGTAGTCTCGTGCAGCTTTTTCCACCTCATCCTCCGCATCGCTCACCAGCGACATCGCCCTGATGGACTTGGGATTCCAGCCTGTGAGGAAGAACGTGTCGTCGATCTGCGGATAAACAAGGTCATTGGGGAACTTCGCGCCGTAGTCCTCGTTTCGGATAATGGTGTACTCCTGTGTGAGGTTGTCAAAGCCTACGTCGAATGTCATGCCGGCCAGCATGAAGCCGCTTTCGTACATTTGGTCAGGGGCAGTGAATACGGCCTGCAACTTGTTCCCGTCCATGATGTATTTCTTTAAGAACTCGAACGCCGCATTATTATTGGCCTTACAAGCCTTGAAGATGTACTGGTTCCAGTTCTGCCGTTCCACGCTGCCGTCGGCGTAGGTGATATCCTCTACCTTCGGCTCAGTCCTCACACTGGTAATCTTGAGATTCATCTTGGGGAAGATGTCGTCGAATAAAACGACCTGCTCCACCACCTGCGAGGTGTTGACGAGCCCGGCAGCTTGCACATAGCGGTTGTTAGGCATGTGGATTCGCTTCTCTCCGACCTTGCTCAACACGCCTGTTTCATAAATGGGCGTGTAGTAGGAGTTGGGCACTTTATCGAAGTCGAGGTAATCCTCCTTGACAGTGAAAATAGAGGCGAGGCCGAAGCCCTCATTCATGGCGTAGGTGTTCCCCTTGCGAATATTGCTTATCTTATTGGCCTCGATGTTGTATTTGTTGTAGTGGTTCTCATTAAGGATGGCATTGTATTCCTCCCCGTCAAATTCTATGACGATGTTCTTTGCCTCAGTATTGCGGGAGCCGTAGGCTTTCATAGAGCCAATCGCTAGGTTATAGACGCCGTCGTAATTGGCGCTGTTCCTCACAATTATGTCCACAGCGAATTGAATGCGCCCGAGCTGCTCCAGCCGCAAGGATGTGTTCACGGCCATTGTGGTGCTCCATGTGGTTGTTTGTAATGCCAGGTTTTCTCCCGCCTCGTTGCTGTTAAACTTCTCACTGGCAATCTCCACGCCGTTGAGGTAGATTTTGAATGTGACGGACAATATGCCGTTCCGCTGACTTGTCGGCAAAGTGAAGCTCGGTGTCACATTGCCCGACAAGAAGTAGGTGTCAGGCGCTACGTCTTTTTTTGTCTTTACGATGAAACCGCCGTTGCCTAGGATATCCTTCTCCCACGAACTGTTCTCTTCGATGTTGTTAGGGATTACCGTAGTTAATCCGTTCACGGTGTCGGGTATCATATCGATGTTGAGCCTGTGGTTGGAAAGGACCCAGTACTTGCTCGGCAACGCTTCCCCGGCGTCCGTCACCACGAACTCCAGCTTACGATCGTAGTCCTCGGGGACGTTCTTCGTGCCTCCAAAAGCGAATATCCTGTTGGCATAGCTCTGCTGGTCACGGTTGATGTCCATGCTCTCCACGTTGTCGCCCAGGCGGAAGTCGTAGCCTGTGCCTGCATTCTCGCACTTGCCGAAGTGTATCACCTTGGAGTACAGCACGCCGTCCACCTCTTTCTGCTCCCTGGTGACCCACCACTCGCACTGCCAAGCCTCGGCAATCATATTCATCGCGCTGATGATGTCCGTGCCGTTGTAGGAGATGTAGTGTATCTCCTTCCTCTTCTCTGCTGTGACGTCAACACAGTAGCCGTCGGAGGTGATAGGGTCGCCCGGCAACACGACCGATGCCTGTTGCTCCCCGATGATGAGGTTTACCTCGTCGGCGATCTGCTGGGCGTGTGTGAGAAGTTGGTCGGTCAGGCCCCACTCGGTTTCCATGCGCTGCTTCACGCCGTCCGCGATGACGGTCATGCAATGCACCCAGTTCTTCCACACCATATAGTCGGCGTCGAAGTGCAGCGAGTAGTCGTAGCCGCCAGTCTTACTGTTGAACTTGGGCATCTGCTCCCCGGTGCATACGAATCTGCCGAACAGGTCGTCGTCGAAGTAGTCGCCGATGGCGATATGCACGGCGGACGGCAGGGAGAACTCCAGCTGGATGTAGTCCTCTTGCATCAGCGAGAATTTTCGCACGCACTTGGGCGTAATGGGAACAGTGGCCACGGTCTGAGTGCCGAGGTGGCTCAGCTCCTCAACGACACGCTTTATCTGGATCTCCCTATTTTGTTCGTTACGCTCCGTCATGATATCGGTGGCCTGTCAGTGGGGTCAGGCTCTTTGAACTCTACCGTAAAGGTAGATTTATTCCACCCGTCAAACTTGAAATTGCCGCATTTCGTGTAAACTAACTTGTACACCCTTTTCAGCCAGGGTATCTTGAGGTACACCATGCCGCTGGCCAGCAGCGACAGGAATGCCTCGTATTTGAGCAGGTAGTCGTCAATGTCGGCACCCTCCAGCACTACGGGGAACGACACCTGACGCTCCTCGCGTTTGTTGTACTGCGTCGCAGAGTACCGTTTCCCGTGCTCAAGCCGCGACTCGTTAGTCACATAGTCCTTCATTCCGAAAGGCGTCAGCAGGGCCTCGTAGGCGCCCCTGGACAGCATTACGCCGTAGGTGGTGCGCAGGTCGCTGTAAGTGTCCGCAGAATATAGCTTTATCTGATTTCCCATATCTCTTTACAGTTTTGTCCTTATGTCGTTTCGCATGTCCGTGATGTCACTCGCCATAGCCGGCAGGACGGAGGTGTATGCGCTGATCTCCGACAGCCTTTGCAGGCTGTTGTATTGCATGTCGCGCATCGCGCTGATGTCGCCCGCCAGGCTGCGGGTGTACGACTGGATGTCGCCGAGGTTGACAGTGAACAGGCTCATCGCCTCCAGTATCGCTGCACGCTGGACGAGGCCCTGCTGCTGCCCGATTTGTATCGCGGCAAGACGGCCGTTCAGCTCGTCGCCCTGCTCCTGTGAAAAGGACTCAGCGGCCTTATACGCCCCGGTGCCCTCGTCGCTGCTCTGCGACAGGTCGAAGCCGCGCTCAGCGAACTGCTCATTAATCGTTGCCAGTGCTTCTTGGATCAAGGGCAGCTCGGTCTCGGCTTTATTCAAAAACTCGTCGGTCGCGAGCATCACACCGCTAATCAAGATGTCCCTATTCTTCGTTGCCGCATACGATGCGTAGATGTTTTTCAGGTCTTCTTTATATTTGTCAAAGACCTGTGTCAAAAGCATCTGCTTGACCATGTCCTTGGCAATCGCTGCAAAGGTGTCCTTTGCGTTCTCCCGGAACATGTGGAGGACGTCCGTTCCCGTTTCAAGCCACTTGAACAGGGCGTCCGTCATGTCGTCAACGAGTGGGGAGTACAGGTCCGACACATACTTCTCCACCTGCTCCATGAACTCGTTGTATTGCTCACGGAGCCTGACAAGGTCTTCCAGCGTCTCCTTTGTCTGCCCTACCAGTTTTCCGCCGTAGTTGTCGAGGATTTTTTGCGCCGCTTCAAGGTTGATCAAGCCGTCTTTGTCGAACAGCTCGGCATTAAGGTTCTCCCTCGCCCACTGGGTAAGGTCCTGTGTTTTTTCCCCT
Organism: uncultured Bacteroidales bacterium; assembly: GCA_902774055.1. Taxonomy (GTDB): domain Bacteria; phylum Bacteroidota; class Bacteroidia; order Bacteroidales; family Muribaculaceae; genus Sodaliphilus. The sequence continues at coordinate 40,601 of CACYGX010000002.1, read as the reverse complement.
CTGAACCACGTGCTGTGCCGGGTTTGGATTTTGAGGTTGTCCTTTGCAGCAACTTGGCCGTTTTTGTAGGTGATGGTATCGACCGCTGATTGAAGACCGGCGACAACGGATCCAACAACGGCAGCGATACCAGCGGCTGCTACGGTTGTCGCGGTAGCGATTGTCGTTCCAAGGACAGCGGCCATACCAGCGATAGCTGCCGGCGCCGCCGTTCCTAGTGTGACGACGGATACCGCCAACGCCGCGACAGCGGCAAGGTACGGCACAGCTTTCTTTATGCCAGCAGACTTATTTTGGTATTTTTCCTGCGCTTCGTAGAGCTTGGCATAGTAGGCCTCGATGACCTTGCCGTGCTTTTCGTAAGCGTCAGTCAACGTCGTTAGTCCGCTGACACTGAACCAGTTCTTTTCCGCTTGCTGCGATTCAAGGACGGCAAGCTTGTATTCTTCAACGGCCCGGCGCAGGTTGTTGATCTCTTTCTGCTTCTCGGCGTATTTCTCATAGAGGCTGTCTGCCGTAGGGAGCAGTTTCTGAACGGCGCCGATAATCTGAAACGCGGCGCTGATCGCTGCCATCCACATGTTTGCCTTTGCCGAAGCACCCTCCATTTTCGCTCCCGATTCCGCCGCAGCGTCACCAAGTTCGTGTGCGGCGTTGGCGGCTGCATACGCCTTTTCAGCTGCCTGAGAATAGGACATTACGCTTTTCAGCCCCGACGAAGTGCTGCCTACGATAGATCCGATGGATTTGACGATCTCCCCGACGCCGCCTCCGATAGAGCCGCCCAGCCCCTCAAAGGAGGAGCGCAAGTTGTCAATCACACCGATGGCTTTTATGCTTGCCTGCGTCGCTTCCTCAGTCGCCTTGGCGTAGTTCTCCTCTTCCTCCTTTACTCGCTTTTGCGCATCAGCGGTCTTGACGAGGGTTATTGACCAGTCGAACACGCCGGGGCCGGTTTTCTCCCAATAGATCTTTTGACCTCCCTCGTCCTTTACTTCTTGTAAGACCTTTTTGGCTTTTTCCAGCTCCTCCTTGGCGTTTTTCGCGCCTTCCACCGCTGTTTTCCAATAGACAAGAGGGGTGTCCTTTGACAGCTGGCCCATCAGCTTTTCAATCTCCGCACGGTATTCTTTGACAGGAAGGCCGGCTGCTGCTGCGGCTTTCTCCGCATTCCGCCACTCCTCGATAAGCCGCCTGATTGTTGCTGCGGACGTCTTGCCTAGGTCCTCGTACGCATCGACATTTTCCGGTCGGTTTTTTATTTCGTTGACTGTATTGGATATCAGCTTCTCGCCTTTCATCTTCTCCGCTTTGGCGATCATGCGTGTTATCCTTTCCACCTCATCGAAATCCTCGCGCTCTGCCGCTGCGTTACGTTGTGCCTGTAACTTGCTGATGTCCTCGTTAAACTGCTCCTCAATCTCGATGCGCTGATCGTAGTAGTCTTGGTACTTTCCAGCAAGCTCTTTCAGCTCCTCGACATCCCAGCTCTGAGAGACAAACTCTTTTTCCTGCTGTCCCTGCGCCCTGATATCCTCTATCGGTTTTGTGTCAAGGACAAATGGCTTAGGCTTTTGCCCTTTTTTCAGCGTTTTCGCTGCGTCTTCCCATATCTTGAACTGTGCGTCCTTCTCCTTTTTAATGCGTTCATTTGTCCTCTTGTCGATTTCTGCAAGCTCCTTTGCGTGCTCGCTTTGGCGCAGTTTATACCTCTTTGCCGCGCCGTCTTTCATCGCTTTTAGTTTGGCGCTCTCAATCCTCTCCTCCGCATCAATACGGTCCTTCGCACTGTCGTACGCATAGTCGTCTAAGTCTTTGCCGAGCTTTGCAGCCGCCTTGTCTAGCCGGGCCTCCTCCTGGGCTGAAAGCCTTTGCTCGCGGACCTCTTTACGTTTTGCGTTCCTTTCTTCTCGCTCCTGCTTCTTTTGTTCGCGCTCCGCCTCACGCTTTGCGGCTTTTGCTTCCCTTTCCTCTTTCTTTGCGGCGGCTTTTTCGGCACGCTCCTCCGCCTTTTTCTCTTTCTCGACCTGGCGGTCGATCTTTTTCTCCTGCTTCGCCTCCAGCACGTCCAGCGCACGCAACGCTGCCTCACGCTTCGTTTCAAGCGCATACAGTTGTAGCTTGGCGACATTAAGTGCCGTTATATCTTTAAGGCTCTGAGTGTGCAACTTTGCCTCTTTTTCAAGCCTTTTTATTTCCTCATCCAGGACCTTGATTTGGTCGTTATATTTTTCATTTGTTGTGTCGCGGAGATCGGTCATCACACGCTTTAAAGCGTCTTTATCCTCGGTGTCCTTTGCCTGCTGTTTGGCAGCATTGATGCGTTTTTCATAATCCAGCTGCTTTTCTTTGTTGGCTGTAATATTCTCCTCCGCCTCCGAACGCTCCTTTGTTATTTGAGCTGTTGCCATTGCGGTGTTGTGGAAATTTCGCGCCGTACTAAGCAGGTTACCACTCCACACTTTGGAAATGCCGTCACCGGCCATCTTGATCATGCCAGCAAAACCACTCATGCCTGTTGCAACAGCAGAAAAGAACCCGGCTCTTGCCTCATTGAAAGCCTTTGCTACCGTCTTACCACCGTTGACAATCGTATCCCAGCCGGCTGACCAGTCGCCTGTGAACATTTTACCGATTCCACGTAAAATATCACCTAGGCCGACAAGAAGGTCAGACGCTGACTTTACGGCAAGTTTTAAAGTGGTGACAAGCCCTCGTGCGAATGCGTTCATAGGGCCTGTTGCATCTGCAAAAGCATGGTACAAATATCCGCCAACCCTGACAAGGATGTCGGTAAGCGACTCAAGTATAGACCCCACATAGGCGGTCACTTTTGCCAAGACACGCTGGCCCTCGGCGCTCTTGCTAAGCCATGTCTTGAATGCTTGCAACAAGAAAACGATAACGCCAAGGACGCGGCCAATAGGGGTTTTAATAAATAGCTTCACTGCGTCCAGCATCTTCATAAACCCGCCGACGACACCGCCAAGCGGACCTGGAAGCTCTGTAAGACCCTCCTTAAACTTCGCTATCGCATCACTGGCCTTTCCGTGACCCATGGCCCAGTCCTTTACCGCTGACGCACCGTTTTTTATCGCGTCACCAATAACGGCATACGAATTTTCCAATGTCAGTGCATCTTGTGCTGTTGATTCAATGGCACTTTGCACTTGGGCCAATGCGTCTTTTGCCTGCAAGTTGGCCTCGCTGAATGCCTTCGTTTGTTTTTCGGCATCTTGAAGCTGCGAGTATAATGAGTTGATCTTATCAGTGTACTTGCTGATTTCGTCAAGATTTGCTCCTGAACTGAGCGCCTTTTGCCTTTCCTCTGCAAGTTTTCCTATCTCCTCTTTGAGCCTATTTACGTTGTCCTGCTCATTTTGATACGCTTCTTGCGTTGTGCTGAATACTTGAAGGCAAATATCCCGGTAGCTGTTAAGGAAGGTGGCAAGGTCCGATGAATTGAGATTTATGCTGCCCTCGTCAACCGCTTGTGAAATTTCTAAAAACTTGTCTTTCAAAACACCCAACTGCTCTATAAACGGACCGAGCCCGTCAGGCGTCAAGTTCTCCGACATGTTTTGTAAGATAGTGGTAAAGGCGGTGGTCATTTGTTCGCCGGTGGCTTCCGACACCTTCCCAGTCTCTACCAACTTCTCAATTAATAAAGTGAGGTTTTCCACAAGGCCAGCCGTTTCCAGCCCTTGCAACGCACCTGAATAATCAGCCTTTTGCTCGGACAAAGAAGTGACAAGATCTTTAAACCGCGTCAGCGATGCGGTGCCCTCTTCAACTTCCTGCTTTGTCTTGCTGATAGTCTCATCCAATCCAAAGTCGATACCGCCTGTACTTTCTAACTCGGCTTTCCTTTGCATCAGCTCGTCAAGCTGCGTGTTGAGTGATTGCAACTTTTCGGATTGTGCTTCCACAGACGCCTGTGCCGCATTCAACGCATCGGACGTTATCTGGTTGAATGTGGCCACCATTTGGGTCAGCTCGCTTGTGTCGATAGAGCTGTTCACGTCAGTTAACGAATCAATGGATTCTCTGACCTTGTTCCTGATTTCGCTTAACTGTGTGGTGAGCTGTTCCAACCCCTCCACAGTCAACCCGTTTGAGAGATTTGATTGCATTGCCACCAGCGATTCTGACATCTGCTTTGCCGTTTCCTCGCTTACTGCGCCGGCTTTCTCTAACAGCTCAATAAGAGCATTGAATCCTGTTAAGACCTCGCTGACGTCAAAATGGGCGCTTATCCCTAAAAAATCTTCTGCCATAATATACTGTTTTTCGCAAATTTACGGCGCTTTCCCTGCGTTTTGCTTATAAGACAATATATTTGTCTAAACTAAAATTTACCCGCTTTTAGAAGGCGCCTGTGAAAATATGTGTTTATATTTGCGGCGTTGTTAAACTAAAATGATTTGAACAATGAAAAAGACTATTCTTCTCTTAACTGTGCTATTCCTGTTTGTGTGCGCCGGGTGCGGCGGTGATGAGCCCGACGAGGGCAGGCCGATCTCCTGCCTGGCACACTATACGAACAGCCAAGGCCAAGACGAGGCGATCCTGGCCAACTTCTATCTCTTTGAGGGCACTAACTATGTCAGCATTGACCCAACCACTTTCACAGGCCTATTGAACGTGACAAAAATTGATGCAGTCACGGCAAGCGGCGCTCACGTGCAAAACATCGGGTGGTGTCACACGAACAACAGGAGCCGAACCGACATCGTGCCAGTTTACACCGATGGCAACTCCTACGACAGGATCCACAACGGCAGCTTCACGATCGTGTGCATCCCGGCGCAGATGGGCAGCGCGAACGTCTATATGATGAAGACGTTCTCAAAGAAAAAAAGCGATGTAGTAGCCATCGACGCCCACTTCGCCTTCAGTGATTTCAGCGGGGAGTGGGGCCAGTGGAAAAAGCTGAACTGGCGCTAAGGCTACATAAACTGCATAAAGAAATCGGACGGGTGCTGCGACTGTGGTCGCGGCACTCTCTTTGTCTTGCCGTAACTGCTGCCTCTACCACCGCCAACGCCCTTGTCCTTGTCGAACTTGTAGGACGGGATAGACCGATTTAACAGGATGATGTTGAGGAACGAGCGCCGGTACACCACCTCCTCGTAGCTCATGCGAAAATACTTCATCACCCCTCCCACGACGGCCCATGGGCTGTCGTTGGGGTCGGCTCGGTCATCGTCCTTGTCTGGCTCAGGAAAATGATAGAGGTTAAGAAAAAATTTGCATTGAACGACGTGGTGATGTGCGTGAGCAGCGTTTGAAAGCGGTCCATGGTCAGCCTGCGGCTGATGTACCTGCCGAACAGCCAACGCTTCCAGCGTTCGCGGAACAGGCAGATGATGAACACACGCTCCATTGCCTTGGCGTCTTCGTGGTGGCGGATCAGCGCCGCCATGATGCGGATGCGCTTCTCGCTGTCCTCCAGGTCGTCGGCGTTGATGCCGTTGGCCGCTGCACCCATCTCGTAGATCTGGCCCAGCGTCAGGGGACGGGCCTTGAAGACGAACCAGCCGACACGTATCCTCATCGGCTTCTCTATCAGCGTGTCGGCGACCCGCTGCTTTTCCTCAGTTTTCATAGTGGTTAATATTTGATGTTGTAAAAAAAGGGTGCGCCAGCGGGTGATACCCCATAACGCACCCTACGTTCTTTTAAACGATGAGGTTTAACGAGCCAAGCGACCGTTATGCACTGACGGAAAGCGAACCGATGTTAGAGGCTGTTTCAAGCGTAATCGTCAAAGTGTTGCCGACAACAGTGTACGAGCCTATCGTCGAGCCGACTTCTTGTCCTTGAATAAAGCCGTTAACCAGCGAATAACTGCTAACGCGGCCTCCATCGCTGATGCCTATCGTCCCGCCGAACCTGTCACTGCCCGTCAGCTCACGGCTCAACGTGGCTACCAAGGTGGTAGTCGTTGCGCCGAGGCCCATAGGCAGCACAGGGTCAGTGCTGACTACTGTCACCCGGCTCGGAGTTATTCCCCCACGTCCCAGCCAGTGCCGCCAGCGGCAGCGTAATCTGCCTGATTGGTGAGTTTCCAGCGGTGGCCAGCCTGTGCAACGCCAGTGGAGCTGAAGTTTGCGAGCTGCTTGAACTCCAGGTGGAGGTTGGGGAAGCCGCTCTTGCCGATAGTGCCTGCCTTGGTGACAGTCACCTTCATCTTGGCCCACTGGAACGTCTTGCTCGGGAAGTCGCCGAACTTGCGGGTCATGATCTGTACCGCCTTAACGAGGTCGGGGATCTTTGCAGGCTCGACAACCCATGCTTCATCGTATTCATCGTTAGAACCGGGAGAGCCGATACCCTCCTCATACGCTCCGTAGAGAGCCATATAGGCCTCCTTGGAAAGGTCGTAAGTGTCAAGGGTAAAGCCCTTGCTGCCCTCGTCACTGCGGAGGGTAGCGTAGATGGTGTCGGCGTCCTCTACGTAGAGGTCGTTCTCGCTGGGTGCGCTGTCGTTGAACGACACGCTGTCCATCACAATAGCAGAGAAGCCGAAAGAGCCGGTACGCCATTTCCCAACATTAACGTTATTATCCCCTGCGTCGGAGTCCCCGCTTTCGATGCGCTTGAACATCTCATCCGTGGGGAAGGCGCCAGTCTCGGGCTCTGCCATCACAACATTCACGATACCATAAGTACCGCCTTGGCCTTTGTTTGTCAAATTGAATGCCATATCTGTTTATAATCTAAATTGTTGTAAGTTACTGTGAATTGTAGATTAACGAAATAGGTCCCATCATTCTCCTCAATGGGGCGGCTGTCGGCAGAGTACTTGAAGTAAGCGCCGCACAGGTAGGTGCCTCTCGGGTCGAAAAGGGCGATCAGCTCCTCCGACAGCTCCGACAGCCTGCGGCTGTTGGGCTCGCCAGTGGAACGCCTCGGTACGTGGATATTCACGTTTACCGTGCCCTCCTCCACAGCGTTGCGGTGGCGGAAAGGCAGGTGGTTGACGACGATGTATTCCCCGCTGACCTTGGCAGGCTTCTCGTAGTAGAATACCCTCCCGGCGAAGCCAGTGAGCAGCGACTCCTTGCTGTGCGTCACGTTGTCCACCTGCTCGGTGTACGTCCGTGTCGCCTCATTAAGGAAGTTCACCATCACTTCCACAGCCTGATTGCCGAGTTTCACTCCACTCATACCTCCCTCGCTACCTCCAAAGCGTCTCTGACGGCCTTGTGCAGCTCGTCAACTAGGTAATACTTCGTCATATAAACCACATTGTAGCCTCTCGCCTCCACATACTTGCCGTAGTCCATGCCCGCCGCGATAACCAGCGAGTAACCTTTCGGGGCGACCACGCCCGGCTGGTTGCAATAACCCTCCAGGTTGGCCCTCACCTCGTTCTGCCCGTTGGGGCGCTCTTCGGGTTTGGGGATCCTCCCCTCCACCATGCGTATGAGCTGCCCGTCAAAGAACAGCGCAAACGATATGGAGTTTTTCAGGTTACTCGTGCGGTCTTTGTAGCCCTTGTGCTCCTTGCTGTAAGTGACTGCCTCCTCGCACACCTGTAACAGCGCCTGGTCAAGGTATCCGGTCATCACCTTGTACTTTCGCCACAGCCGCTCTTGCAGCCGCTGGATGCCCTCTATCTTGATCTCAGCCTTCGCCATCGCTCGGTAGTAGTTGTGCCACCTCCTGCTCGGTGAGGTACTCCTTTTGGTTTCCCCACACCTTCAAGAAACGCTTTTTATAGGTCACAAAGCCGGCAACCGTCAAACGGCAGAAAACCGTGTCGTCCGCTTTCCTGACTATCACCTGTTCGCCCTCTCTCGGGATAAGCGGGTAAAGAGCCTTTTTCAGCGGAGCGATGATGTAGAAAGAGTACTGGTAGTCGTGGCCGTCAGCGAGTTGGACGTTTGCCGCCGCCTTGTTGAAGGACAGGAAGCATCTCCCGAAGTCCGCCACAGTGACCTGCGGCTCGATGGGATAGCCGTCCTCGTCGGCGCCCGGTTCGCCCTGCTTGCAAACCCACATTCGGTCCTCGTACCTCATACCCTACCAGATGTTTCTTGCCGTGATGTTGTAGTTATCGTCTTCGGCTTCAACGAGGGAAGGCGACAAACCTGCCGAAGCGGCAATGCTGGCAATGGCGGCGTTGATCCCTTTCACGTTGTACGTGTTGGAGATAACGTCCACATGCTCGCTGGCAAGGACACGCATCCTCGCCAGGCACCGCATCGCGGCCAGCGCGACGGGGCGCTTCATCGTAGCGGGCGAATACTCGCCGTCAATAGTGCCCTCGACGCCGAAATGCGCCGTGCAGTCAAGAAACAGCTTTTCAATGCCCTCCTCAGACAGCGAATAAGGCTCAATCTCCGATGCTATCGCTTCGCGGTTTGTCATTTTCCTTCGTCTTCTTGTGGATATTGATGATGCCTATTGCTTAACGGTTACTGCTCCACCGAGTCGGTCTTGAGGATGAAGTAATCGTTGATGCCGTTGAACACGGGCTGTGCCCACATGTCGTAGTCCGTGTGGCGACCAGTCTTGTCGCGCCAGTAGCCGACAAGGTTGTCGTCGTGGGTCGTGTAGGTCTTGCCGGGCAGGGGATCAACCAGCTCGAGGGAGTCGGCGATCTTCATCACGGCTACCTGGGGAGCGCACTGGAATACGACGCGGTCGTCGGGCGTGAGGTTGATCGACGTGCCGTCGGCCAGGCGTGCGAAGCGGTCGGGCTCCACTACGATGGGAGGCAGCAGCACTCTGCGGAAGTACACGTTCACGTCCTCGGGAGCGAGCAATGCCGGGGTGTTCACCTCGACCGGGTTCAGGTTCAGCTTGAACCTGTTAGCGATCTCGCTGGCCTGGCAGAGCTTGTAGAACGTGGACTGGCTCATGCGGATGCGCTGCACGGTACGGCCGTGCTGATTCGCATACTTAACCACCTTCTGAATGTCCTTGATGGGCGTGGCGTTGGCGGCGTTGGTCTGATCGCCCCAGGCGTAAGTCTGTGCCTCAAACGTGGTAACGCCGAGGTTGAACGTGTAGGACACGTTCGACTTCTTGTTGTTGGTGCGGCTCACGGTCTGAGTGCCCTTGAACAGGCCCTCGTAGTAAAGCATGTCGATGCGCTTGTGGGGCGCGATGACGGCACGCTCAAAGGGGCGGAACGCGTAGGCGATGAGCTTGTCATACTCGGCCTGGCGGCGCTCGGGAGTGTAGCGGCCGGCGCTGTTGCGGTAGCGGCCCTCCAGGTAGTACAGCTGGTCGAGATAGTCGTTGTCAAGCTCCCACTCGTCACCCATGTGGCCGATGGAACCGGTCAGCTCGGCGACGGTAGGCATCTGATGCACGGGCTTCTCACCGTTCTTGTCGATCACTGAACCGACGATGGCGGCAGCGTAGTCCGCGATGGTTGACTGGTACACCTTGGCGGCGCAGTAGTCGACCTGCGTGATCTCTTCCTTCCACAAGGGGCGGTAGGTCGAGGTCTTCATGCTTTCCTCGATGAAAGCCTCGAAGGCTTTAGGCTCTTGCAGTCTCTTTAAGATAGAATCCATTGATTAGTCCTCCTTTCTTTAGATGATCTTGAACTGGTGACGGTCGCCAAGACCCTGCTTGATGGTGTCGTTGACAGGGAAGGGCAGAGTGTCCTCCTCGATCTCGTACGCCTGGAGCGTGGGAGTCACCGAGGGATAGTCGTTGTCGCGCAGGTCTACGGTGGCGTAGTTCAGGCCGAGCAGGGTGCCGGAGGCGCTTGCGTCAGCTACTACATCACCGGCGGTCAGCTTGGCAGCGAGTGCAGCAATCGTCAGAGTTGCGACACCGTCGGCAAGCGATACAGCACTGACTTCCTTTCCGGCGATGGTGTCGCCTACAGCAGCGAGGCCGTAGGGATCCTTTACCTTCAAGGTGGTAGCGTTGGCGTTGGCGGTCTCATAGACCTCAAAGGTCTTCACGAGCTTTGCCTTGCCGGTCGCGGGAACAAACGCGAGCACTGCTCCCTTGGGGAACCAGCGCAGCGTTGAGGGCAGGTTGGAAACATCGAGGTCGTAACCGCCCTGGCGGCGTACGCAGCTCTCTTCCCACCACAGGCCCTCCTGGATGTGTTCTGATGCGGAATTCTTGTAGTACATTGTTCGTTTGTTTTTCTCGTTTATGCGGACCTGTTACTTTTGGGCCGGATCAGCGGGAGCGTTCCTCTCGCCGTAGCCCTTCATCATCTTGACAAAGTCGTCCGTTTCACTTTCGGGGTCGGCCTTCGCCGGGGCCTCCACGAACTGGCCGCTGTTGACAAGTGCCTGCTTGGTGCTTGCCCAGTCCTGCTCAATCCTGGCTACCACGTCGTCAAGGTCCTCCTCCTTCTCAAGACGATAGTTCGACCTGAATACATCAGGGATGTCTTTCAGCTTTTCATGGCCTTGCAGCAAGCTTTTCAGCCTGCCGGCTTTCTCGCGTTCCAGGAACGGGGCGACGGCCTTGTCCACTGCGGATTGGATCTCCTCGGCCTTGGTCTTGTTGGCCTCCTGGATCATACGCTGGACCTCCTCCATCGTCAGAGGCTTGCCGGGATCGACGGGCTTGGGGTCCGGTTTGGGAGGATCCGTAGGCTTGGGATCCGGCTTGACATAGTCCTTGAACTTGTCATTGGTTTCTGAAATGCCGCGATTATACACTGTTTGCATCATCTGCGCGTAACCCTCAGCGGCGGTGAGGGCGTTCTTGATGTCATCATCAGACGCCTCGTCGGTGAGGTTTGCGGCAATGAGCCCTGAAAGCTGCTCCAGTTCTTGTTTCTTGAAGCCGAACTTCGCGTAGTTCGTCTTGGCAAGAGCGAGCACTCGAGTTTTGATATCCATAATGTTTCCGATTTTAAAAATTCAGACACAAAATTAATGGCGCGTCCACATTGTAATGTAAATGCGCCAAGTCGTTGTGTAAACAATTTGAAACTGCAACGGATCCGGTGTGTTCCCTGGGCTTAACTTTGTGCCGGCAAGCATCGCCTGCCCGCGCCGGGGTACAAAAAAATCCCCAGCGTCTTATCAAGCATTCCACCTCTTAATAAGAACATAGCCTAACAAGAGCTACGCTGGGGATGATATCTCCGAGCTCTTGTTAGGCTATGTCTTTGTCATGTTTTATAAAAGGTGGAACGAATGCAAAGGTAATACTATTTTTTTATGGAGGCGATAGAAATCGTGAAAATCAGCAGATCCCTGCTTGAAACGATGTCAAAAGTTGGCATCAAGACAACTGACCACAGGCACATCGAACTCTTCGACGAGTACTTTAAAATGCGCAGATCAGGGCTTAAGGTATCGTACATCGAGGCCGTCCTCTCAGAGAAATACCGGCTGAGCCCGAGGACCATTTCGCGCATTGTCAGCAGGTTGAAACGCCATGTCAAAACCTGACACCAACAACACATAACTTCCTGCTCTACAAACACTTGCGGTGCCATAATTTTGCGGTGTTATCGATAACGCACTGTTATTCACTTTTTAAAACACCAATCTTTATGGCAGATACTAAAGTTTTTTCATTCCCTGAGAATGGCGGCAGTGGCGGTGGCAGCGACCTCGCTACCCTGCTTGCACTGAGCCAGGGCAACGGCGGTGGCCTCTTTGGAGGCGGCAACGGCTGGGGCGGTGGCCTTATCGGCTTCTTCCTGGGCCTGCTGTGCGGCAACAACGGACTGTTCGGCAACGGGCTGTTCGGTGGCGGAGGCAACGGCAACGGTGCCGGCTTCCTGGCCAACCTCATGAACAACGACAACGGTCGCGAGCTCCTGATGCAGGCCATCACCGCGCAGGGCGAGCAGAGCCGCCAGGCGACGCAGACCCTCAGCACCATGCTCGGCCAGGACTTCAACCTCGTCAACAGCAACATTCAGACGATCACCGCAGCGTTGAACAACATCGCCAACGCACAGGGCACTAATGCGTTGCAAATCATCAACGCCATCCAGGCCGGCAACGCGGGCCTCGCTTCCCAGCTGTGCCAGTGCTGCTGCGAGAACCGCGCGGCAATCGCCGATCAGACCGCTACGCTCCAGGCGTCGCTCAACAGCGGCTTCAACGGCTTACAGGCACAGGCGGCACAGAATGCAGCGGCTGATCAGATGGCGGTTTGCCAGCAGACCTACGCGCTGACTGAGAACGCCAACCGCAACAACCAGGCCATCATCGACAAGCTGAACTCGATGGAGACACGCGCCTTGCAAGACAAGCTCGACGCGGCCCGCGAGAAGAACAGCCAGCTTGCCGGGGAGATCTCGCAGATGAACCAAAACCAGTACATCGCCGGCATCGTCGGACAGTCAATGGCCCCGGTCAACGCGCAGCTGGCGGCGCTGAACAAAGAGGTTGACGACATCAAGTGCAAGATGCCCAACACCGTGCCAGTGACCTACCCCAACATCGTCGGCATCAACGCAACGCCCTATATGGGCTTCTACGGCAATCTTGGCGGTAACGGCTTTTGGGGCTGATAGAGAAAGGAGGATATCGCCATGATCAATCCTTTCTATTTCAGCAACAGGGGCGGCGTGCCCAAGATCGACGTCCAGGGCGTGACGGTGACGGACACCAATGTCCAGTTCGCGCTTCCCGCTAACGCGTTCAGGTTCCTGCCTGAAAACGGCCTGGTCCTGATCCGCGTCGGCGTGGCGATCCCCACCGGGACGACTGCAACGCTGCCTGTCGTGTTCACGTCAAACGACTCCACACAGGCCATCACTGACGTCGGCGCCGCAGAGATCACCGTAGCCGACATTCCGAGTACCGGTGTCTACCTGTTCTTCTACGACAAGACCGGGAACACCATGCAACTTTTATCACGAACCGTTTAAAAGACAATAGCCAATGTTTCAGAATTTAAGGCAGGGGAATACCCTATATGTGATTGACAAGACAGGCGTCCCGGCGCTGAAAATCGGCCAGGTCCTGGCCACAGGCAACCCGACACCCGTCTATAACACGCAGACGGCCGGACTCACACTCGGCATGCAGCCCAAGCTTGAGGTCCTCGTCCGCGCCAAGGTTGACGACAAGGAGGGAGAGTTCCCCCACCTTCCGGCAGACCAGAACGTCCACGACTACGGCACAATGGTGGTCACCGACAGCCGTGAGGCCGCTTTGAGCGAGGTCGATGCGATCAAGCAGAACGCCCAGGCCATCCTTGACAGCGTGCCCCACAACGAGGCCACCGTAAACGCATGTGACGAGATGTTCAAGGTCCTCAACCCCAACTACGCCAAGGAAAAGGAGCGCGACGAGGCCATCAGCTCGCTCTCGGAGCGACTTGACAACTTCGAAAAGCGTATGGGGCAGACGCTGGGGAACATTGAGAAGCTGTTATCCAAGAACGCAAAATCTTAACTATTATGGCAGGATTTATCATTGAGTTCCGTGACGAGGAACAGTACAGCGACCTGATGGGTAAGCTGCACAAGGCCAAGAAGGCGATCTGCGAGGCTTTTGACGCCATGCACGAGGCCGACGAGGGCCAGGAGATGAACGAGCGCCGAGGCATGATGCGCCGCAGCCGCTACGACGGTTACCGCCACGACGGTTACCGACACGGAGGCTATCGCCGTGAATACGACGATGACGACGACGAGATGGCGATGCGCCGCGACGGCCGAGGCCGATTCGCTTGATCAGAACCAACCGGGAGGCGGCAGATGGCACTGGCCTGACGCCGCCTTTCTAATTATTAACCGATTAAAACACGATTTCTCATGGATATGACAATGTGGGACAAGATCCCGGAAGAGATGCAGCTTTACCTCTCACGCAACGGTAAGCACTTCAACAAACGCCTGTGCGAGTTCGCCGTCGGGCGCATGCGCAAAAAGGACAAGAACGGCAACCCTGTGCGCTTAACGCCTGTTACACGTGACGAAACGGAAGCTATGCTAGCGGAAGCGGGCTACGACATCAGCGACTACGACGCACCGTTTGACGCTGTGTACGTCGCCAACATGGCGAATGCCGACTACATGGGCAGCAGCCTTGAAGACAGGGCGCACGTTGCGAAATACGTCAACGACACGCTGGCAGACCCCGACGCTTACGAGGGGCAGACCTTCAACCGCTGGCTCGCCGACATGGCGGGGCGGGGCGTGTGGATCGACTGGGAGAAAATGGTGTAGCCATGCGCAAGCACTACCTTGACATAGACGGCAAATGGGCCGTGATCTTCGCCTACCGCATCGACGCGGGCTCGCTCGACGAGATCTCGTCCTGGCTGGAGGCCCTGGGATGCGATGCTGAAATGACGGCCGACGCCTGCCACGTGATCATGCAGCCCAACACGGGCTTCACCTTTTCCAACCCGGATCTGCGGATGAGCGTCATGTGCATCGGCAACGCCACAAGCGACGAGCAGTGGTGGGACACCCTCGTGCACGAGATCAAGCACGTGCAAAGCCACGTGTGCTCCTACTATAACGTCCAGGAAAAGAGCGAGGAGGCGTCATACCTTATCGGATACATCATGAGACTGGCGATCCGGGCGCTGAGAAAAGACTGATCAACGGGCCAGGCGGTTGGCCATCGCCTGGATCTTGGAGCGTACCTTCTCGCGGTTCCTGGCGTCGCGGTTCGACAGCCGGCAGACATGGTAGCCGAGGCGGCGGATGTTGGAGCTGCGGTTCCTGTCAAGCCGGCTTTGCGCCTTCGTTGAATGATACCCTCCGTCGATCTCCACCACCAGGTGCAGCGACGGCACATACAGGTCGGCAAAATAAACGTGCCGGCCTGTGTTGATCGGGTGCTGGCGTATCACGCGCAGACCCATCCCGGTGATGATTCTGAATGCCGACGCCTCTGCTGACGGAGCATTGCCCATCAGCTCAGCACGCCGGTTTCTGATCCACTTCTTCATTTATAAAATCGGGAACCGCCGCTGTCTTCACAGACCACGGCGGCATAAAGTTTAATAGTGATTCTATAGTTTGGCAAAAACACAAAAATTAGAATCGAATCGATGGTTCATTACTACTCTTCATGGCAAAGGTAGTAAGAAACATTCTAAATATTTATTAAAAACTAACAAGAATTAACTAAAATATCTAAAATTGTTAGGATTATAGAGTTTTTCTTAATACCTTTGCGCCGTGTTAAACACTTTGAATGATTTTTAACCGGAAGTAACAATGGTAGTAAAATTCACTTGGAAGACGGCTGACCTGAACGGGCAGAGCTTCACGATAGAACACAAGGACGGCACGATGAGATGCCTGGAGACCGGCCTTTCGATCAAGAAGGACGAGGAATATTTTAAATTTTTCACGGATACGATGGCTCAGTTCGCGGACATCGAGTTCCTAGAGTTATAGCGGACAAAACACCAACCATTTAAAAATTTTGTAACAATGTTAAACGACTTTGATTTAGGTACGATGAGCGGGCAGGGCTTCAACGTCCTGGCCCCGGAGGTGGAAACGGTACAGGTTCAGACCGAGATGCCGGCAAGAGACAATGACCACTTCTTTGATTTCGAGAAGGCCAAGGTTCAATCCCTGACGCTCGAGCAGCTCAAGCGCACGGTGCGCGAGAACGACGTGGAGAACGGGAAGCCGTTGCACGGCATCCAGCACTACGAGCTTATCGACAGGCTCACGGAGGTGTGCCTTGAACTTGGCTACCAGGCCGAGATCTACGACATGTTCGCCACCAACAACAAGGACCGCCTGACCCCGGGCGTGTCACTCTACCCGGAACTGGAGCAGCGCTACGGCAAACGCGCCGTCGAGGCCCATTCCATCAGGAGGATCTACACCAACCTGCGCATCCGCAACTTCGACACCGACGAGCTGACCACCAACCTGGCGGTTTCCTACACTCAGAAGGGCATACAGATCGGCATCGGCAGGAACGTGAAGATCTGCCATAACCAGTGCATGCTCAGCGCTGAAAGGTACATCGCCGACTTCTCCACCGGCAACAACAAAGGCGACCGCATCCCAACCGCCGACCTGCTAGGCAGGGTCAAGGTGTGGCTGGAGGACCTGCACAGGATCGTCGACGAGGACGACCTGCTGATCGAGAAGATGAAGGCCACCGCCATGACCCCGGCCCAGGTGCTGCTGGTCATCGGCATGCTCACCGCTGCCAGGGTCCAGCACGACACCGAGGTCAAGCGCATCAAGGTCAGGAGCGTCTACCCCCTCAACCAGGCGCAGATCGGCAGGTTCACTGAACGCCTGCTGACGACCCAGCACGACGAGGGCCGCATCACGGCATGGGATATGTACAACGCGGCGACGGACCTTTACAAGCCGCAGACAGCGGAGCAGACGCTGATCCTGCCTCAGAACCTCAGCTTTGTGAAATTCATGAGACAAAACGCCATTATTTAAGCACTGTGGGCGCAACTCCTCCCTTGCGGGACAGACGCCCGCCGGGGAGGAGAATGCGCGACACGGGCCGCGACAGGCGCAAAAATCAAAACGATATGGAAGAGATAAAGAAATTCATGTACTACATGTGTAGCGACTGGTCGCTCAACGAGGCCAACAGGCTCTTTGGCCCCCTCGGGCCTCACGTTTGGGACAGGATGTTCCGGCCGTCGGGCACAAAGCGGGACCTGCTGGAGTTCTTCGGATCCCTGGATTCAAACAAGCAGCAGGCAATCGTTGACAGGGTGCATGAACTATACGACTGAAAAATCATGGCAAGACTATTCAAGACAAACGGTGATATCCAGGACATCGGTCCGGGAAACGGCGTGTGCTTCACGCTGGAGGAGCTTCAGGCGATCGTTGGAGGCGGCATCGAGGTGGTGCACCTCCATGCCGGCGAGCTCATGGTGATCAACGAGAACCACAGGAAGGAGTGCCGGAGGCTGAACGGGGCTGCAACGTACCTCTATGAGAAGGGCACCGGGTGCACAGACCTGATTCACGGCGACGCCCTCATTTGCAAGAAAGGAGAGGTGGAGTGATGGAAGAGAGAACAGGAAATATCAAACAATTGAAGGCCGACTACGAAAGGCTCGCCAACATGTACATGGCCGAGCTCAACGAGCTCTATGAACTTGACCCGGACTACGGATACTGGGTCGGGAACGAGGTCGGCGGTGTTTACTGCAACGGGGACTTGTTCTCGGTGACATTCCAGGACATGATCCTCATCGTCGACTACGGGATCCACCGGGAGGAGTACCTGGAATGGTTCGACTACTGCCTGTGGGCGCACGAATTCGGCCAGCCAGAGCCTAACCTGAAAGCCTGGCATGCCGGGTGCCCCAGGCACAGCAAGGAGACAATCGACCGCCTGACCGAGCTCAAGCGGGATTTAATTAACAATATTGAAGAACTAACCAACAAAACAATCAAAGAAAAATGGAACTGCAAGATGTAACAAGAGTGTGTAAGGTGTGTGGCAAGGAGATGGATCTTGAGAACTTCCACAAGACAGCATGGGGCTACACCCACGTGTGCAAGGAATGCGTGAAGAAGAACCGCAAGAAGAACAAGGACAGCAAGGCCCTGATGGAGGAATGCGAGCGCAAGATCGAAGAGGCCCGTCAGGAAACGCTGAAGGACATCCCGTCCAGGGATCTGATGGCGGAGTTGCACAGGCGCGGGTTCGACGGGCAATTATCCTATACCTACACTGAGGAACGAAAGATTGACATATCAAAAATCAGATGAGATGAAGAAGGTAGTAGTTTTGGAATACAAGAACGAGCCGGAGTCCAGCCTCAACCCACGGATCTACAAGTCCGTGGCTGAGCTGGCCCGGCAGGAGGGCAAGCGGATCGGCATTGGCGTCAACTCGCTGTGGAACGCCCTGTCGCGCGGCAAGGGCGTGTATGAAAACCGTGTGTGCCGCATCCAATACAAGAGCTTGCAATGAAAAAGTGGAACAGCTACGACGAGATGGTGGCCGCTCAGAAGACGGCGAGGAACAGGCCAAGGCACATCGAATCCGACATTCAGAAGGAGTGCGTCAGGCTGTTCAGGCTGTTCTACCCGAGGTTCCTGGTCTTCTCTGTGCCAAACGGAGGGTCCAGGAACGCCAGGGAGGCGGCGATCTTGAGCGCTGAGGGCGTCCTGCCCGGCGTGTCCGACCTGATCGTTGTTGCCAGGGGCAGGGTCCTGTTCGTCGAGATGAAGTCCCCCAGGGGCCATCAGTCGCGCTATCAGAAGGAGTTCCAGGACCGCATCGAGGCCCTGGGCCACGAGTACAGGATCTGCCACTCCGTCCACGAATTCATGGACACCGTCAACATGTGGCTCAAAGACAGGAAAGATGAAGAACGGTAAATTTGAAATAAGAAACGAGTGGAACCCGGACGTTCCGGTGGAGACGCTTCTCAAGAACGAGATGAAAGAGAACCGAAGACTGCACCAGATCGTCGGGGAGCTCGAAAGCGAGATCCAATACCTCAACAACGTCATTGACCGGCGGAACCAGGCCATCTCCGACTTCAAGAAATGGCAGAAAGACATCGCCAGGATGAAGATCGAGGACTGGGTGAGAAAGGCAAAGAAGATGGCCGACAGCCAGGAGGAGCTTGAACGCTTCAACCTGGTCAAGAACGCGGTCAAGAACCTCGCCCTCTTTGAAAGCATGCTGAGGAAGCTTGAACGTGCCTACGCTATGTTCCAGGAGAACATCAGCAAACTGAAAGAGAAAGGAGGACAAGAATGAAATTATCAGTAAAAAACAAAGAACAACTTGAAAAGGTGATGGGATTGCTTGGCATCCCAAACTGTGACGAGGAATTGTGTGATGATGTTTTCCCGATTGAACAAATCCAAGTCTCGCCGTTCTTGATCTTTTCATTCGATGAAATGGCAAATGTCGTGGACTATTTAAGGGATTGCGAGAAAGGAGGACAAGAATGACAATCATCATCAATGACTGCAATGGTAACTACACTAAGACGTGGCATTATTGGGACAACAAACCAATTCCACAAGTAGGCGACATCCTGATTATCCACTTCGGCGACTATAACGAAATTGCACATCAGGTAAAAGTCATTGCCCGCGTGTTTGACGGGACAAGACCAGACATGGTATATCTGACAACTGATTACAAGAAAGGAGGTGGACAATGAACAACGAGCCTTTTGGAATGCGGACTGCATCAGGGGCGGAAGCCATAAGCGACGACCGCGAGATGAAGTTCATCCTGCGCCGGGAGATCTCGTTCAACGGTGCCGTCGAGCAGGAGGTGTACACGGCCTATTGCTACGTCAAGGACGGCACGGGATGGGAGAAGACCTCGAACTCGGGCCAGTATGCGAGCACTGACGCTTTCATCAGGGCCGTCGGTCGGTTCCCAGGGTTTTTAAACGCGTCCCGGGAGCTCAACCAAGAGAAGACAGATTGAATTAGTTAATGATACGAGTTAAACACTAAATGCTAGAAACTCCGCCACAGGTGCCTGTGAAGGCAGGCCTGCGGCAACAAGGGTAAAACAATGACACCCCTCCCATGTTGTGAAACAGTAGAGGGTTTTACCGGGCGGTAAGAGATGCACGATGGGCAAGGCATCAGGGTTTTGAGTATTTAACCTTTGACTGAGCAGGTGGTTCAATTCCGCCACCGTCCACGAGATAGTTAGTTATTATTCATTTTTCGTCACCAGTAAAGGCTGGTGTCCAGTGTACGCAACCACTGGTAAATATGGTTGAATGATTTAGTTTTTTAGAACGTAATTTGACGGCTGGGAGTCACGGCGAGTGACGGAAGACCCCGATGGTTGTACACCATCTGTGGCCAAATGACTGATGTGGCGCACCACCTGTGAAGGTCATGCTCACTTCTTTACCCACAGTTTTGTTTTCGGGGCAGCAATGCCCCTTTTACAGGGGAACAGCTGGTGCGGTGGATGCGATGTTTTAGGTTGGTATTTTTGATGTTAAGTTTATGTGTGTGTTTTTCATGAGACGCGTCCACAGGAGTCCGATTCTCCAAGTTCCCACAACGATAAGGTTTAACGAGTAAAAAAGTATTGACTATGATCAAACAATTCTTTCTGAAAGGCCATCATTACAAGGTGGAGGCCGTCGATGGCAGCACAGACTGCCTGATAATCCGGGACGGCGAGCAGACGATACGCGTCAATGAATCGGTCGCAAGGAATGCGGCAAAGAACGTCGAGAGGTTATTCAAGGAGAAAGGAGGAGGCGATGAGTGAGAAGAAGCTACCAAGCATTAAGCAGCGCCGGATCGCCGGGCTGAACGACACGCTGGCTGCACTCCGCGAGAACCTGAGCATCTTTGAGAAGGCCGGCCTGCGAAAGAGCGAAGGGGCCAAGAACATCGTCAGGCAGATCAATGAGGCTGTCATGGAACGCGACGAGATGATACGTGCTGACAGGCAGGACCGCCGGGAGTGCGTGGAGCACCTGCTGCTTGGCATCGCCGCCGCCGACTTCGCCTGCGAGGCGTGCAACCTGCTCAGCTCAAAGCTCAAGGATACCTACGGAGAGCTGCTCCCGGAACAGGGCGACCTGATCAGGCTCCTTGACGGCCTGGGCAAAGACCTCGGTGGCCTTGTGCTCATCATCGACAGGGCGAGCGACGACAGGTTCAGCTCGAACTTTGCTGCAATGAGCGACGAGATCATGAACGAGCTCACAAAAACGAGCCTTGCCAAGGCGAAGGAGATCGTGTCCCGGCACGACAACGCCGACAACGGGAACAACATCAGATTCAAGGGCAGAACCGACAAAAAAAGATCTTGATATGGCAATGATAGAAAACCAATTGCACCGCATCATGCGGAAGACCGGCAGGAAACCAAGCCAGTGCAAGTGCAAGCTGTGCCAGGAGCAGTGCCACCAGCCGTGCCTGGGCACGCCGCAGGACATAGAGAGGCTCATCGACGCCGGGTTTGCCGACCGGCTTGCCGCAACACAATGGGTGGCAGGAATGATAATGGGGTGCTGCCCAGGCCCCGTCACGATGGTCCAGGCCAGGCAGGAGGAGAACGGGTGGTGCACGTTTTTCAAGGACGGACTGTGCGAGCTGCACGACAAGGGATTGAAGCCCACAGAGGGCCGGCTGTCGCACCATTCCATCCGGGCGGACAACTGGTCGCCCAAGAAGTCGATCTCCTGGCACGTGGCCAAGGAATGGATCATGCCCGAAAATAAAGGTGCCATAACCAGGGTGTGGGCAAAGATGATCGACAGGCTGCTCCAACCGTAGGGCATGAAAAAAGGGCATCGCCTTAAGCTTTGCCCCATGAGCTAACACTTCAATTCATGGCCCTTGCGGGCAGGAAATCGGAATGTTGATGTAACAATGTGGCGCAAAGGTACTGATTTTTTCATAATCAGCAATAAAAACCGATAAAAAAATCGCGGACGGCCCCCGGGTCGCCCGTTTTCATTTCCTCCCGGCGTGCCCACCGCTAGCAGGTTGAATTGTTATGCCAGCGCGGCAAAACTTCACAATCAGAGCCTTAAAAGACCTTAAATCAGGCCCACATTCCCTTAAACAATCCATTATCCTTGGCCCATGATTTTTGTGTGAAAACTTTTGATGCCTAATTTGCGGAAAATTTCGTGTAACCGATTAATTCTCAACTCACTATGAACAACAAGAAAGCAAAACAAAGCACGACGGCGCCCAAGGTGGCCGTCAAATCGGCCTTCATCAACAGGCCATTGTCGCTCTACGAGCACGACGGGGAGCCGTTCCTGTCACTCAACCAGGTAGCTCGCATCCTGGGGATCAAGAAAGGCGGACCGAGCCTTGTCCAGTACGTGGGCGAGCAAAACTGCATCGAAACGGTGTCCAGCGGCAAACGCATCTACTACGGCAGGAGCGACCAGGTGCTCGCCTACTTGAAGCGTTCCAAGAAGAAGCCGGCCACAAACCTCTACGTCGCCCTCCTGGCGATCATAAAAGAGCACCTGGACAGCAGGCCCAAGTCGGAGGGAACGAGGCCACAGCGGGCCTCAGTCGCGCCGACGCGCATGGAT
This sequence comes from uncultured Bacteroidales bacterium, assembly GCA_902774055.1. GTDB lineage: Bacteria > Bacteroidota > Bacteroidia > Bacteroidales > Muribaculaceae > Sodaliphilus. The sequence continues at coordinate 18,665 of CACYGX010000002.1, read as the reverse complement.
TTCGGAGGCTGGGAGTCGCCGGCAGCACAGAAGTTCGCCAACCAGCAGGGATCAAAGAGCCCGGCGTCGGGAGGGACTGCAACCAGATCCACCAGGGAACAGCCCGGCTACTACTTCGACCTGTCGGCGTTCTTCGACACGACGCTGTTCGACATGAAGTGGATCAAGGAGAACCGCCGGCTGTTCACGCGGGAGATCCAGGAGGCGGTCCACACCATGCTCGAGGTGGGCGAGCCGCTGCGCGGGGAGAAGCGCGTCGCCTTCACGAGCGTTATCTCCTGCCTGGCCAGCTACCAGTCGGTGCTGAACAGCATCTGCTGAATGGAAATGTGAAAAAAAGGCACAATTATTGCTTGCGTGTGAAAAAGAAACATTAAATTTGCAACGCGGAATGAGAGAGGGAGGTAATGCCCCCGCATACTGCCCCCAAAACGGACGGCCTCGATGGACGTCCGTTGGCTTTAATACAACCGTTTCATGCTATTATCCTCATCAATGTAATAAATCCCAGGCATTGAATCCAGCTTACCTCTTGCTCTAAGAGCGCCAGCTGTTCTATCAACCGCACGACTGAGATCTTGTAAGCGGCTATTCTCGTCCCAAAAGAAGATGATATTCTCAGCCTTTTGCCCGTTCTTTATGTATTTCCTTATGGTTTCGACATTTGCTACTGGGATGTATTTTATGTCCCAGGTTGAATCATCAAAGGAGAGGTCGGCCTTTTTGCCTGCATTGCCTCGTTCCGGAAGGAACTCTATCTGCTTCGCATGATTGTCTGCCAGCAGCCTGCCAACAACTTTCTCGGCCTCACCCCCACTATATTTTGACTCTTTGCTCTTTGTTTGAGAAAACTGATGGTCCACGTGGTACACGTTGAAGCCACCGTTCTCATAATTGAAGTACTCCTTGATCCAGTTCTCGTCGTATGCATCGAACTTTGCCCTGGCTGCGGCGACATCATCGCCGGCATCGTTTGACGACACGACGACACCGCCATTGACGATGTCCTCCCAATACTCCCGGTTGTCCTCCAGGTGCCAGGCCAGCTTGCCCCGGGCATCGGCCCGCTGGATCCGCTCGGCGTTGGCTGCAATCCATTCTTTGTAGCCGTCAGGCACGTCCGTGACGGCGTTGGGAGAAACGTAGCCGCTCATGTCCTCGCCCAGGGCCACCCGGCGGTAGTAGTCCTTCTTCTCGTCGCCTTGCAAGGTGATCGGAGCAGATGCACACATACATGCAGGATGCCAACCGGTCCAGTAAAAGTCCTTGGGGTAGTTGCCGGCCAGGTCGTCGCATTCGTCGGGTTTCGGGTGCTGTGGCGAGAGGAAGATCCTGATGCCGATGACGAACGGCTCCTGATGCCAGCGCTCGTAGTTGGCGTTGTGGTAGGAGGCGTTGATCTCGGTACGCATCAGTCGCAGGGCATTCTTCCTGGCGGATCGGTAGTGTCCCATGCCCACCTTCTCGAGAGGCTCCTTGACGAAGTGCACCTTGCCGTCCTCGTCAATCACCCGGCGACGCCATATCGCGACGTCTTTCTTGGATCCGTCGGCCATGACCACCTTCTCATGGTAGCGCCGGTACATCATGTCCGGGTTGTTGAGCTGCTCGCGCACCTTCCGGCCCAGCTCCTCGGCGCTTGTTCCTTCTTGCAGTCCCTGGGTGATCACGTTCGTTATCGCCACCTCGAACTCACTCTTGGCCTGGGATGCGTAGTTCCAAACCAGCTGTGACAGGCTCAGCCCCCGGGAGGACGCCAAACGGCCGCGCAGGAAGCCCTGTACGGCGTTGTTTCTGACGGTCTTGAGGGCTGTTTGGGAGAGGACGGAATATCCCTCCAGGAGGGCGCTGTCGTGCTCGATTGCAAGGATGGCGCCGTCGGCTATGCCGGTGCGGTAGAGGCCCATCTGCCGGTTCACGAAATCGTCGAACACGTTGTCGAGCTGGCTCTTGACCTCGGGCACCCGGGCAAAAGAAAACAGCGATCCCTCATCCTCCAGGAGAGGCAGGACATCATCCGTCAGGCCAATGCGGGCCAGGCGGTTGTAGTAGTCGTCAAAGATTTGTTCGAGGCGTACGCTGTAGGCCCCGAACATCCTGATCAACTGTTCCCTTTTCTCAAGCGGTGTCATTTACGTTTCGCAGCTTTTCGTGCAATTCTTAAAGCGATGTCTTCGTTGTATGGTTTTGTGGCATTCGGGAAGTCGCTACCGTATTGATTCAGCATCGCCTGCTTTATCTCCTCCCTTGCCAATTTCTTGTCGGATTGCCTATCCCAAGGACTCCCAAATCCTCCACGCCCACCGAGAACATACCCGCCGTTATTTTCTTTTTTCCGGCCAAAAACACTGGCCACTTTTTTGTCTTCTTGCCACTGAGAATACGATCCGTACATATTCATCACGACATAATTTGCCTCCTGCTCTGTAAGCTTTGAGTGTGCGGCAAGAATGCCTGCAAGCGCTGTGTCGCTGTGAGCTTTCGCGCTTCGGATTGCCTGAAAGACATCCCCTTTGTTGGCCCCGAGTGCATCTATCACTCTTTCCAAAACCCTGACCCTGGATTGATATCCTGTCTTTGCGTAATCAAGGCCGCTGATATCGATCTTGAACTTCTTTGCAATGCTATCAATTATACCTCTTGCACAGATCTCGTTCATGACCTCCATAGAAGATTCCATATAATTGTGGAAGTTGTAAGGAAGGACGGCGTTTTGACTAATTCCGGATTGCTCGGCTTTTGCGTGCATCATTTCATGGACAAGCGCATGGAATGCAAGCAGGTTCCTCTCGTTTACAACGCCATTGAGAAGAGCCTCGATTGCATCCCGGTCGTCGGGTTTCAGATAGATGACCCCGTTCTGATATGCTGCCTTTTGCCCGCCAGGCATTTGATCAACAACATGAACCGAGATGTTCTTTACCTCGGATCCGATAACGTCTTGCATTGTAGCCCGGCTCGATGTCCTGGTTCCTCCACTCGCCTTTGCCATACGCGTTACTCCCCTCTTGTGACTGCACTGCGTGCGCTCTCGCCGATGGCCATTGACTGTGCCGCCAGCTCGAGTGCCTTCTGCTGCTCTTTGTCGATCTCCTCCTGGATGCGGGTTGGATCGTCGTTGAGCGGGTTCAACTCAATGCCTCTGCGCTTGCTCGTCGTCGCCTGTCCGCCGGTGGAGCTTTGGATCAGCTGGAGGCGTTCCAGCTGGTTCTCCGGCATGTAGGGCTTGAAGATGGGCTCGAACTCGGTGTCCTGGGCCACGCCGGCCGGGATTCCTCTTTCGTAGATGCCTGTCTCGACGATGGCGTTGGCCACCACGTTGCACCGGCGCGTGAACATCTCGCCAAAGAGCTCGGTCTGGTCCTCGGCGTTCATGTGCGGGTCGATGAGCATGAGGCGGATAGCTGCACCGCTGGTGTTGTTGCCCACCTCCTTCATGCGCTCAAACGAGATGTCGGCTGAATGCGAGCATGAGAAGATGAAGCTCATCAGGTTGGCGAGCTCGCCTGAAACCGACACCGGGGAGCTGTCCCAGGAGAGCACGTTCATGTTGGTGTCCTTCTCTCCCTGGAACACCGATCCCTGCTCACCCTTCTCGGCAAATCCCAGGATCTTGCCCTTGACAAAGTACTTTGGCGTGCCGAAGTAGTCGTTTGTGTCACCCCAATTGGAGATCAGGTCCTCGACGCGCTCGATGGCCCATTGCACGTCCTCCCAAATGGCCTGCTCGACGCGGTAGTAGACGATGGGCAGCTTGGAAAAGCCGTGACGCTTGGGTGCGCCTTGCAGCTGCCAGCCGCCTTCAGGGGCACCGTCAACGTACTGATAGACGAACCTGGAGTCATACACGTCGAAATGGCGCACGGCCAGGCCGGCCTCGTCATAGACGACGTATTCCCGGGCGAAGCCGTCCATGCGGTCGAAGTTGTCGTAGTGCGGGAAGAGCCTGTCCCCGTTCAGCGGAGAGAGCAGCTTGACGCGCATCTTGCCTTGCATGTCGATCTGCCCCTGCTCGTTCGTAGGCAGGTACCACAGCTCCGCCGCCTCACGGCACCGGAAGATAGCGCGGGCCAGCTTCTTGTCAAAGTATTGCATCTTGTTCTGATGGAAGACCTTCATGACGGCGTTGTAGAGCCGGTTCTGCTGCGAGCTGGGCTTCTTTTTTTCTGCACCGAGCTGTGTAAGCTTGTACTCGACCTTGTTGCCGAAGAGGAAGCCGACAGCGCGGTTGACCAGGACCTTCTGAATGGGCAGGGCGATCCTCACCCTCTCCACCTTCTTGCTCTTGTAGATCGTGTTACCTGTGACCGGGTCCTTTTTGTTCGTCGGCACGTTGACGACCTTCTTCTTGCGGTAGTCCTCGTCGAACACGCGGTGTCTCTTGGGATCCCACTGGCGCTCGAGCACCTCCTGCGATGTCTCAAAGAGAGCCTTCCTGGCGGTGAGGAGGGTGCGCACCGTAGCGGCGTCGTTCCCGGTCATTATTTCTCTGATAGTTCTCATTTTGCTGTGTAATTTCGTCTTTTCCACAAAATTAGGCTACTTTACAGTAGCCTAAATCAACCAAAATAAAAATTATGTAAACAAAAAAATGGAGTCTCTAGATCCAGTCGTCCTGGATGTAGGACCGGCGCTTCTCGCCTCGGCCCTTCTTCCATTCTTCGAAGCCGAAGTACTCCTTCATCTGAGCCTTGCCATCCTCGTTGGCAACCCAGTAGTTGGGCTCGTCGTAGCCATTGGTGCGGACGATGTACGCAACGTTGCTCAGTCCAATAGCGGCCCTGGCACGACGCCATATCTCCCTTGAGCTTGTGTTGGGAGTGATGCGCTGCTTCGGCTCGAAGTCATTTTCAGCAAGGCTGATCCTCTTTGTGGATCCGTCCTTATAGCCGATGGTAAAGACCGTGCTTTCCTCCATGCCTTGGCCCGTCCATTCGTTGTCCAGGGCCTCCTCAATCTCTGAAATCAGGCCCTTCTTGTCCGTCGGCGTGTAGATCGTGCCGAATTCCTCGTACTCGTCGTTGATCATGCCCGTAAAGCCGGCAAGCATGAGCGTGAGATCCTTCTCGTCGGTGGTCATGTTCTGCCAGTCCTCGTACATGTCGCGTTCAAACGACAAGAAGCCTCTCTCCCCGGCGCTGGCGATGAAGTCAGCGATCTCGTCCATTCGTGCAGGCGTCAGGAACTTGTCGACCTGCCTGGACTGGCCGTTGCCTCCACCTTCATTCCCTCCCGGCGCGGCCCGCCGGGTTGATCCGCTATTCTTTGCCATCGTTCTGCTGCTTTTGATATTCGTTCCAAAACCACTTGACAAGGTCGCCGCCGTCGTCGGCATCAAGCTCGAGCAGGCGTTTCTCGGCCATGTCCATCACCTCGGTGAGGTGTTTGCGCTGCCATTCGGTGGCGTAGAGCGTGACCTCGCCACGGAGGTCCTGCTGGATCACCTCGATCTGGTCTTGAGTTAAAACAATCTTATCCATATCACTTACATTGTTACAGTTTGTATTTCTTGATGATTTCCTTTACGGCCTCGGTGTACTTGTCGGACTGGCCATGCACGGCCTTCGTGACCACCTCAGCCCAAAACTCGTTAACGTTCTTTTTAGCGTAATCGCCGTAGCCCAGCTCAGTGCGCTTTTTGTCAGCGAGCCATTTCCGGCGCAACTTCTTGATCTCGTCGCCGGCCTGTCGTAACCTCGGTTCAATCCTGTTGTCCGACCACAAGGCATGCGCCAGCTCGTGAGTGACGGTGTGGGCCACAGGTTTGTTGGTCTTTGTGCTCCAACCGACCTTGTATTGCTCCTTTGCTGTTTCCACGAATTTTTTCTTTGACATATTAAAGAACTTTTTGTTCAGCACGATAAACAACGAGCCAAAACCGTTACTCGTTTGCTGGGCGACTGTACTTGGCTTCTTCGGCAGGTCGGCGAGCACGAAGTTGGTCTCACGCACGCCAAGGACCGAGTGGAAGCGGGAGATCGACCGGCGCACCTCGCGATAAAGGCCCTTGTCCTTCATCTTGTCAAGCGTCTCCACGTTCTTGATGTCGCGCGGCATCTGCTTCCAGCTCGTGTCGATACGTCTTGTCGCGTCGGTTCCTCGCGAATCCATCGGCGCAAACCGCTTCACTGGCCTTGACGGGCCGGCTGAGCGGCCGACCTGCACACGCGGCGGTGCCACCCTCGGAGCCATCGTCCTGGGTGTCGCCCTTCTTGTACCTCCTGCTACCTTCGCCATACTACCACTTGTTGTTGTCGATTAACCATTGTTCAAGCTCCTGGGCCTCCTTGGGTGCCGAGATCTCATGGAAGAAGTCGTCGAGCCTGTAATTGAGCTGGCACAACGCGTCCAGCGCGTCCTGGTGCGTGCGCTTGGCCCGGCCGTAGGCGTATTCCTTGTTGTTCTTCAAAAGGCCCTCGACGTCGCGCACGGAGCTCCACAGTTCGCCCCGGATGCGCTCCACGTCCTTGTCAAAGCGACGCATGTCTCCGACGCAGACGATCGCGCCAGCGGCCTTCTTGATCATGTCCAGGTTCGTTCCCACCTGGCCCGGGATCTTCCCGAGGAGAGCTGATGCAGCCTTGCTGACACCGTCCACGACGGCTCCCACCGTCGCGGATCTCTCCCCGATGAAGTCCTGGTACGCTTGTACTAATTCGTTTAACGTTGCCATAGCTTAAAACCTTCTGTCGCTTTTTCTCCTCACCCCGACGGCCATCAGGCCTCTCTCTTTGGCAAATTTCACAATCTCATCAATTTTCAGCGACTCGTCGATTGCCTCAATTTTTCCACCTTGTTCCCTCAAAATCACATAACGATTCCTGTTGGAGGAATAGAAAAGTGAAAAGTGTGAAACGTCATTACCACGGTTTGCCGGCTCAAGCACAAATTCCTGTGCCGATGTCGTCTTCTTGACCAGCCCTTCGAGGTCGGCGAGCCAGTAATTACTCCACGAATGGTTGACCCGCCTTCTCAATAAAGTTTTTGAGGCCTTGTCGTGTTGATTATGCAACTGGGTAATCAGCTCTTCTTTAATCTCGTCAATACGATCCTCTGCGTCAAGCCTGCCGGAACGCAATCCTCTCGCAGCAGCCATTGCTGCCTTTTCGTAAGCGTCGACCGCAGCAAGCCCACTCATCAGAGCGGAGTTGATATCTATCTCTTCCGCAGCTCCCTTCTTGAGCTCATCAACAAAGCTTCTAGCCTTGGCAACCATGTCATTCAGCCGCTTGCTGTTTTTGAAGTCGGCGTAGGTGTTCATCGGCTCGCCGGCTCCCTTCGGGTTCGAGCTGCCGCCCGATCGCGTCGTTCCACTGTTCTTGCCCATAATATTTACTGTGTTAAGTTGTTATTTGTTCACTACACCAATGGGGATAAGCTTTCTCTTCTTGGCCTCCGGAATCAAAGCGGTGAGCGTCGGAGCCGATGCAACCGTGATCGTGCTTCTTCCCAATCTTTGACGGATCATGTACTCACCGCGATACGATGAGTAGGTAAGGGTAAAGCTTACGGAGTCATCGACATCTTCTGCGTTCTCTAATCTGAAGCTTTGATTCAGTCTCAAACCTTGTACCGCGTCGCCAAGATCGTCGACGCTCCACCGGCTCCATGCTCCATTGATTAACCTTTGAGTGTTATCTTGTTGCAATCTTTCGGCAGTCGCGCCGTTCCCTGTCGGGTTTCAACTGGACCCTGATCGGGTGCCGCCTGGTCCTTTAGCCATAATCTTCTAAGTTTTAATGCGTTTAACTGCGCAAAGTTAATAAGAAATTTTAATAAATCTTCTTCATAAGTAAACAATTTCAAGGGGCCGGGCCAGCCGGCCCCAGGATCCGCGTTTATTGTGCCGGCTCGGCCCCGGTGACCGTCCATCCGGTCCCCTTGACGGAGTCCTTCACTGAGGCGATCGCCTGCTCCTTGCGCGGGCCGTAGACCATCATGTACATGGTCGCGCCGTCGCGGTTCCTCATCATGTTCACTTTCCACTTGGTGCCCTCGGGCAGTCCTTGTTTGCTGTTCGTTGCCATAATCGTTTCGTTTTTAGTTTTGGTTGTTTTTTGATGCAGGCGTGCAATAGTCCTTGTGCACGCGGTAGCCGTCGCCCTCGACATAGTCGCCGTCAATCTTCTCGATGGTGATGTAGCCCCAGGTGAAGTCCGGCTCGATGTACTGGACCAGCATTCCGATTTTGAGTTCCTGTGCCATAGTCAGTTGATATAGGTGTTGTGTACAACGGTCTTGTAAAAGCTGCCGGGTTCCGGGATCCTCACCATCTTGAAGACCGTCTTCCATAGGCCGCTGGTGAGATCTGGCTTTTCGAGGGCCATCATCTCGATCGTCGCCGGCATGAGCGGGAACACGTGCTTGAGCGCCCGCCACCTGCTGTTCTCGCTGAGCGAGTTCCAGTACTTGATTGTCATTTTCTTTGTCTTTGCCATTTTCTTTTGTGCCCGTCAAGCCGGTAGCGCAGCCTCTAAGGGTTATTGAATTGGGATGTTAGCGTTCAGTTTGTCAAGGATCCCCTGGGACACGGTCACCAGGTTCTCGTAGTCTCCGCCGGTCGCCTGCCTGACGTACTCGTTGCGACACGCGGGCCGTACGCCGCTTTTTCTCATCGCCTCGGACACGTATGCCATGATGCAAAACGCGTTGCCGTCGAGGCCCGTAAGCGTGAATTTGGGGTTGTTTGCCGTTGCGTTCATAGGCTCCACAGGTAAATGTCGTTGTACTCGTCAATCGTGAGCTTGAAGTCGGCCGTCTCGGGCCTGAGAAAGCTGTATGTGTCGTCCTTGTTCACGTAGACGACCAGGAGGCGCCCGCCAAGCTTCATGTCCTCCCGGGTTCCAAGGAACTCCCTGCTGCCGGTCGATGCGTACTTGAGGTCGTAAACGGCCCATTGGGTGTTGTCCAGGCCCTCGCGGTTGATCGCCTCAATCAAATCGAAAACTCGCTGTGTCATTGTTACATCGTTTTGTGGGGCGACCGGAGCCGCCCCTGGTTTCACTTGTTATCTTACGCCTTTGAGCTTGCGGATTGTGCGCTTCTTCCCGAGCTCCGGGTACATCTCCGAAATCTCGTCCTTTGTGAGCCAGTCGGTGTAGATGTCGCGGTCGCGCATCGTCTTGCTTCTTGCCTCCGGCCTGAAGAAGTCCTCCTTCGTGTCGGTGGTGTTCACCATCACCCGGCCGTCATCGTAGATGACCGTGAGGACACAATACCAGGTTTCTTTTGCCACCTCGACGTCTTTCACGGTCGGCAGCGACCTGAGCTCGTGTGCATACTGGCGCTCGTCGTCAGCGCCCAATTTCATGCTCCAGTTGGATACGAACTGTGTCGTTCCATCGTTGTTTGTTACCTTGTACCTCATTGCTGTTTTGGTTTTGTGGGACCTGGCCAGGCCAAGGCCCCGGGTTTGTAATGCGTTTGTGCAAAGGTAAACCAAAAATCGGGCCGTTTTGTTAAGTTTTCTCGACTTTTAATAATAGTTAAGCAAAATCAGCGCGTTTTTATCTTTTTGTATCAAAACCTAACCGACAATTCCTAATATCTCGCTCGCCGACATGCCCGACGCGCCAATGCCCAGGATCTTCTCAAGGACAATATACCGGACGCTGTCGAGTACGTGATTATAGGCATCAATGGGCACGTTGAGCCATTTGCCCTCCTTGTCCTGTCGGTAGGTGTAGTTGCGTAGCTCTTTGATTGCGTTGGTGGAATCGGAGGTGACACAGATCTCGTATTCTTGCATCTTGGTAATGCCGGCCATGATTGAGCCTCCGAACTTGTGCACAGCGTTGATGTTAAGGCCAGCGTTGTAGATCTCGTCGACGAGGCGCGGATCGGCGCTCTCGGAGATGATTTCCGGCTCCCACCGGATCTTCTTGAGCTCGTTGATGATGTCGCTGGTCAGCATGTGGGTCTTGTAGCACAGCTCCTTGATGTACATGCGCTTATCGAAGAACGACACCTCGACGATAGCCGTCGGATCGCAATTGTGAACCAGAATCCCGTTTGCAAAGTATTCGTGAACTCCATCAACCTCGAGATCGAAGACGTTACACGTCCGTACTCCTTCTTGCTTGATTTCGTTTATGGGCTGACAGCTTATGTGCACATTCTTCGCTGCAACATTTTGGTTTGAGGTATTTGTTGCCTTTGAATGGTTGGCCACAATATTGGCAAACAAACTCAATATCGTTTTGTGGATCGTCATATTGCCACTTGTGATGGCATTTTTTTGAGCAAAAACGTTGGTGTGTATTTGTCGCAATAAACTCCTTTCCGCAATGTTCGCAGAGTTTGGAATCATTATGCATCCTGGCCATGACGACTTTTCGTCTATCATGCCAGTTCTCTTTCGTAAAGCCATTTTTTCTGCTCTTTTCCACAAGCGAAGACATGTCTTTAGCAGCCGCATGAATCTCCATGTGTTTGCTTCTTGATAATAGTTGCAAGTTGCTCGGGTCGTTGTTGAGCGGGTTGAAATCCTTGTGGTGGATAACGTAGCCTTCCGGTATCTCTCCAAAATAGAACCGATAAACTTCCTTGTGAAGAATCTTGAAGTTGAACACACCGTTTTCCTTCCTTCTGTGATAGTAGTAGTTTGGGTGTTTTCCGTTGGGATATCGCCTGTAAATCTCTCCGTTAAAGACGACAGTATAAACAACCTGTCCTTTTTTGTTAATGCTTCGTACTTCTTCCATTTTCCGTTAGCGTTAAAATTGTGATTATTAGTTGCGCTGATGGTTATTTTTTGGCCACCGACGCTGATGGTTTTTGTCACTACTTTCTTTATTCCGTTATTGTGCCTGCGTAATACTTTGCGATAGCCCTGACGCGTTAATACGTAGTCACCGGAACCGATTTCGTCAATTCGCTTGCTCCCGTTGATCGTCATGACCATAGTATCTCCACTAAAGCACTCGTAGCCGAAGTCGATGCCGATGTAGCGCCGGCGCTCGGCCTCTCGCGGGATGTAGTCGACGATCTTGAACTCCGGGAACACCAGGCCCTCGACGACAGCACGCTGGCCAAGGCCGTAGATCTGCCACAGGGACTTGTTTTTCCACTGCAACGACTCGATCTCGTCGATGATCTTCTGCTCCAGGAACGGGTTGTCCTTGTAGGTGCTGATGAAATGGAAGGTCTTTTTCTCCTCGTTGACCTGGTTGATCCAGTGCTCCTCGCTGAATGACGGGTTGTAGTCGAGGATCGTGAACTGCGTCGTACGCATCTGAAGCTGCTGCCACTCGATGTAGTTCAGGTCGTTGGCCTCGTTGACGAAGAGGATCTGGCGCTTGGGGCCGCGCATCTTCTGCTCGTTGTCGCAGGAGAAGAACTCGATCCAGGAGCCGTTGGGGAACCGGTAGATGTAGTCCGACTTGTTCATCTGCCTGTCACTCCACAGGCCCCAATCGTTCATTATGTCCTCGAAGTCGCGGTAAACGGATCGCTTGAGGGCGTTCAGGGTCTTGCGGACGATGGAAACGGTGGTGTTGGGATGGTTGATGCACCGGTTGATGAGCCACTGCACGTTAGAGTAGGTCTTCGACGAACGCGCCGATCCCTGCTCGCTGACCGTCGTGTAGCCCAAGTCGAAGGCCTGGCCCAGCTTGATAAAGTTTTTCGTGACATAGACCCTTGGCATGATTGTGTGTCAAAACGGTGTCAAAACGGTGTCAGAACGAGTGAGTGCGCTTGAAATCGCTCAGTTTCTTGCCGCAACGCCCTTTTCTTTATTTTGCGTAGTCTCATTTGTTCTTCTTTAGGTAGTTCCGCAAACGATAAATGAATTCGTCGTATTCCTTGCCGCCGGTTGTAAACCCCAATCCAAAAGCCTCTGCCACACGCTCAGCATCACGGTGCTCTCCTTTTGCCCCTGAATAAGCCTGGATTTTGTCGGACATGCCGACATCGTTTATCAATCTTGTCGATGCTTGTAAAAGATCTTCTCCGGGCTTCTTGATTGAATCAATAAACGCATGTCCAACTTCGTGAAAGATGTCTCTTGCACTACTAAAAAGGCTCCTAATCCTAATTGTACCTGCCATTGGGTCGTTTTCTCCCTTTTCGTTGAACATGTATGAGGCTGTAACGTCCAGGGTTTTGTCTGATAGGATGATGGATTTCAACGCGCTCATGGACTGATCTCCATACAACGTCTTGAATGACTCAATCGCAACAACAATTTTTTGAGCCATCGCTGCAACCATCTTCATTTCCTCATCACCTCGCTGCTCCATTTCAGGCAGGCCCGTTTGTAGTTTAATGCCGGATTCTGCCAAATAATCCCTCAACTTATTGTAGGTGTTTATTGAGGCAATCTTATCCTGCCTCCTTGCGACACCAACCGGGATGTTAAAGCCGCCTATGATATCAAACTCGGCATCTCCGGTGCTCCCCTTGAGCCTCGTTCCACCACTACTCTTTGCCATCTTCCGGCCCCTCCCTGGCCTCTAACGGTGTAACCTCGGCCTGGGCCTTCGCCAAGGCCTCCTTGTCAGCCACGAACTGGATCTGTAGCGGCTCCACGCGCAGCTCCTTGCCGTTGGTGGTGATGTCCACGCGGTGCTCCTTGCCGTAGGCCCGGTCGACGATCTTCTCCACCACGTCCAGGCCCTTCTTGTCCAGGATGCCCTTGGCCACAATGCGGACCATCATCGGCTGCTCCTTGTCGCTCATCATCGCCTTGAGCTCTTCCTCGGTGCGTGTGGCGATATAGAGGTACAGCTTGCTGACCTCCGTCGGCGACGGCATCGCCATGCCCTCCTCCTCAAATTGCTGCACAAGGGAAGTGATGGTTTTCCTGGGCCGGCCCTTCGGGTTTGCGACCTGGCCCTTCTTCCACGTGCCCTTGGCAAGATTGGCGAGCTGCTTTGCACGTTTTTTCGGATCTTTGCTTAATGCCATGTGTCTTCGTAGTTTACTCGTATTTATTTTTTACCATTTTTTGCGGTATTTTCACCACTACCCCAATACTCCGCGTAGTTCTTCTCGCGGTCCTCTTTTTCCGGGTCGACGATCTCGTAGCTCCGTCCGCATTGCATGCAGTGAAAGAAGTTGATGACAGCTTCATCATCACCTTCGAACTCCCCATAGCACTCCGACGCGTCGGCCGAGCTGTCCCAGGCAAGGTGCCCTCCGCAAAGGACGCAGATGTACGGGTAGTCGTCCTTCTTGTTTTTATTGTCGTCGCTCATATCAGACCGCCTTCCTTTCTTGTCTAAAGCCGACCTTGTGCTTGTCGGCCGGGCCACCTTCGTTGTCGTTGCACTTGAAGGACTGCATCAGGTCGGTATAGGCCGTGATGGGTCTTTTTCTCAGGAGCTCGATGCACTTCACGACGAACAGTGGGGTGTCGTCGTCGGCATAGAGTTTAGTGAGCTCGTCGCGGGTTCGCTGCAACAGCCACTCCATGATGGAGCGCTTGTCGTTGTCGGGCAGCAGGCCCGGGACGATCTTCATTCCGGAGATGTCCTGGACCAGCGAGCGTGTCTTTTGCTGTCGTTGTCTGCTACACATAGGCGGATTAAAGGCTTACTTTTCTGCGTTTTCTGCTGTTCTTCTTGGGTGCCGGCGCTGGATCTGCGGGCTGGGCCTTTTCCTCGTCGCTTGCACGTTTGCTTGCGTTTTCGCTTGCATCTGCTTGCGCGTTTTCAGGCTCCTGCTGATCGTCGTTTTTGCCGCCAGCGGCCTCATTCAGAACGTGTTCCATGTCCTTGACGGGATTGTCGTCGCTTGCCGGCGCGAGGACCAGGTCTTGCAGTTTTCTCACTTCCAGCACGCGGATGCCGTAGTTGTAGCGCCGCTTGCCGTCGACCTCATGCGAATAGTCTCCGTACTCGTGTTTCACGCCGTTGGCTTCCAGCAGGGCGTGCACCTTTTCTGCGACCCTGTTGCTGTCGAACACGTGGAAGAACCCGTTCTCGAAGCTCTTCTTGATCAATTCTTGTTCTTTGGTTGTCATAATTCTCTGATTTATTTTTGTGGTTAAAAATCTTACTATTATCTTTGCGGGCGAAAAGGTTAATGTTGATAGACACCTTATAATTCGTGGAACAAGAGGAGTCACATTGTGGCGAAGGAGTGGTTCGACCCCACCGTCAACGTTTAACCTTTCTTATCACCTTGTAATCACCATTTAAAAACTCGTTTTTGTCGATTACTTTTGATGCGCTCAAGTGATTGGCAACAATTTTTTTTAGCCTGTTTATCTTTATCTCCCGGTTCGGTTCAATGACCACCTTTATGTTGTAGTCTGTGAACACAAGCGCACCGGAGTGCTCAAAGACATCCATTGTTTGCAACAGCATAGGAATAGATATCTTCTCTTGCCAAGTCAGGACTTTTCCCCTCGCTGCTTTCTGCCCTCCTTCGTGGTGGGTAAAGGCTTTTATTGATGAGTAGATATCACGATTGATAATCTTTATGGACGTTAATTTCTCGAACTGCTGTGAAACAGCATTCGTTATCTTTGCCATTTTAAACGGCTGAACCGTCGAATAGCCGTCTCGTTGAATCTCATCCCTTATCTGCTGGATTTTCGACGAGGCTTCTTGTCTTGTTGATAACAGACCGCTTATAACGGAAACAATTCTCTCGCTATCCGAATTTTGCTGACTTGCAACAAAAACATTTTGCCTTGTTCCTCCGCTCGCCTTTGCCATATCAGTTGATTTTCTCAGCCTTCAGGCCCGTGAACTTCTGCCAGCGGGTGATGATCACGTCGCAATAGTGCGGATCCAGCTCCATGAGGAAACTGCACCGGTTGAGTTGTTCGCATGCGATCATGGTGGTTCCGCTACCTCCGAATAGGTCAAGCACCAGGTCGTCCTTCTTTGTGCTGTTGGCCACCAGGTAGGCGAACAGGGGCACCGGCTTCATCGTCGGGTGCTCCAGGCTGACCTTGGGCCGGGCGAACTCAAGGCATGTGCCCTGCTTGCGGTCGGAGTTCCAAAAGTGGCCTGCACCCTCTTTCCAGCCGTAAAGGCAAGGCTCGTGACGCCACTGGTAGTCCTGACGGCCCATCGTGAAGCTGTCCTTGACCCAAATGAGCGTCTGACGGAGTTGCATGTCGCCCACGTCACGGAGAGCGCCACGGAAGTTGTAGGACTCGGAGTCGGCATGGAAGATGTAGTATGCAGCACCTTCCTTCATGTTCTCCTTCGCGCATGCGAAAGCGCCCCTCAAGAACTGCCTGAACTCGTCGTCCTCCATCGAGTCGTTCATGATCTTCCTGGCCTCTTCCTTGCGGTGGTCGAAGCGCTCGTCGTTTTCGTCGTAGCCGTAGGCCACGTTGTAGGGAGGATCCGTCAGCAGCAGGTCGGCAAGGCTTCCGCCCATGAGCAGTGCCACGTCCTCCTGCTTGGTGGAGTCGCCGCACATGAGGCGGTGCCGGCCGAGCTGCCAAATGTCGCCCAGCTTGCAAATGGTCTCGATCTCCTCCTGGTCCTCGTCGAAATCGTCGTCGACGGCGTTCTTGGCTGCATCCATGTCGTCCAGTCCGGATTCTTCCTCGTCCAGGCCCATGAACGAGATGTCAACGCCCCATTCGGAGAGCTGTTCCAGGTCGTCGCTCCAGCTCTCGTTTGCCAGCAGGTCGTAGTCCCAGGCACCGAAGTTGGCGTTGTCCTTGATGGTGTACTCGCGAAGCTTCTCCACTGGTGTCTCCTTCTTGAACACGTAGCACGGCAGCTCCTTGAAACCGAGGTCCCGGCAGGCGCGGAGTCTCATGTTGCCTGCAATGACGACATACTTGCCGCCGTCAATGGGATAGACCAGCAGCATCCTCGCCTCGAGGAACTCCGGCGACGCCTGGATGGATCGTTTCAGTTTCTCATATTCCTCGTCCTTGATGTAACGGGGATTCTTGGGCAGGCCCTCCACCTGGCCCATGTTCAGTTCAAGCTTGCCAATCGGCAGCATTTGGTATGGTGTCTTATCAGCCATATCTATCTTTTTTTAGCGGTTTTTACTCGAATGAATGCAAAATTAGATGGAAAAGGCCCAGCGAAAGGAAACATCGCCGGGCCGTCAATAAACAAAATCAAGAATCCATTGAAGAGTCCTTCTTGGATTGAGTGCCTTCGATCCCTGGCGCGGCCGGATCCATGCCAATGCGGTAACGTTCACTGGTGAAGTCCTCGAGCTGCAACGCGTGGTGGCTCTCAGGCATCATCTTGGTGATGTCGAACTCAGGCCCGAGGGGAAGAACGCCCTCGTGGATCTGCTTCGCCGCCTCCAGCTTCTTCTTGGCGGTGACACACGGGTTAACGTAGACACAGCCGTTACGCTGGGCAAAGTGACGGCATTCCGTGCCGCCTCCGTAGATCACGAAAAGCAGGTCGTTGTCCTGCGCCCACTGCTTGGCCAGCTTGTACTCGAACTCCAGGTTGGCCATGCGGTCCGAGTAACCCCGGGTGCAGAACGCATGCCAGCCCAGCGGCACACCGAGCATGTTGAACATGTAGAACTTCTGAGCCACGTTCAAGTCCACCAGCACGCGGATGCCCCGGTCTTGCATCGAACGGGAGATCCAGCGTTTCTTGTAGATGGCCTGCAACGCAAAGCTGACCGGCATCTCGTTGAACAGGGAGAAGTTCGGCTCCACTATGTTGGCCGGGTGGTGTTGCAAGATCTTTGACGGGTGCTCGTAGATGACGGAAAAGCGGTAGTCGTCGACATAGAAGTGCAGCGTCCCGCTGTAGTTCATGTCGTACGTCCGCTTCTGCTCGCCGAACGCGAGGAACGGTATCTCACATTGCTTGCATTGCATGTCTGCCCTCAGTGTGGGGATCTCGAAGTCGTTGTCACTCGGATAGAGGGCGTCGGGGATTTCTAAGCTTAAGTCCATAATCTCTGAGTTTGCGGCTGACAAGGACGTAGTAGTTGGCGGTGACGGCATCCCGGGACTGCATGTAGCGGTGATAGTTCCTGGCCACGTTGATCACGTTCTGACGCGAGCAACGCATCATCGAAGCCACAATCCTCGGATGGACCAGGAAATCGCGTGCCAAAAGATAGGCGACACCACGGAGTGCGTTCCGGCGCAGGCTCTTTTTCTTGCTCACCAGTTCCGGATAAGTGAACTCCCCGACATCGCAGACAGCGCGGATTATTGCATCCATACGGGTGTATTGCTCCTCCTTTGTCAGCATTGTTTACATCGTTTCGCCGACAAAGGTACTTAATTTCGCTTAAAAACTATTATTTTTTGATTAAATTTTTAGATTTGTGTTTTATTTTTATTTATCCAAACGACCCAGGAAGTAATCAATGACGCGCCGGTTGGCTGCATCGACCTTGGCCAGGTTCCTCCTGATGTACACGTCTGTCACTGTCCTGCGCGAGTGGCCCAGCGCCAGCGCGATCACGTCGTCGGGTATGTCAAGCTCGGACGCGAGCGTCGCCCAGGTGTGCCGGCATGAATAGTAGGTCAGACCGGGTATGCCGATCTGCTTGCCTATCTTGTGCAAATTCATTCCCTCCCGGAACGAAATGCTGCGGTAGCTCTTCGCGTTGTCAAAAAACGACAACAGGCCATTCTTGCCGGGATATCGTTCCATGATCTCCTGGGCCTCCGGCTCGAGCCTGATGCTGTAGAACTTGTGTGTCTTGGCTCGCTCGTATGTGATGCGGCCTGCAACCGGTGGGGCGAGCCTGGCCATGTCCACCATGTTGATGCCAATGAGGTAGAATCCGAGAAAGTAGATGTCGATGTACTTGCGCATGAACGGATCCACGTCCGCCTCGTGCAGACTTCTCAGCTGGTACAGCGTCAGCGCCAGCTTGGCCGTCTCCTGGCTCTTGATGTGGAAACGCCTGAACGGGTAGCATGAGATGAGGTCGTCGTCAATGGCTGCATTGAAGACGGCGCGGAGGTTCCTGAAATGGATGGATCGGCTGTTGATCTTGAGCGTCCTGGCCATGTCTGCCTCAAAGGCACGCAGCCAGGACACGGTGATGTCCTCAAACGTGAGGTCCCTGGCACTGGCACCACAGAACTTCTCGATCTTGCTCCGTGTGGCCTCGTAGAGCTGGCGTGTGCGCTCGTTCGGAACCGATGCGATGAACTTGTCGTAGAAATGGAAAAGCCTGACAGGGCCGTCGTCCGTCCCCTCGCCGGTGAGCCGCTTTATCAGCTCGCTGTCGGTGAGCCGGCGCAGGGCACCGGACATCTGTAGGCGAAGAAGCTCAGAATTGTAGGCTGCAAGACGGTCCTGGACCATGATGTTGAGCATCCTGCGGTCCTGGCGTTTGACGATCTCCTGCCGGGCCGCGTCCCATTCGTCGTCGCGGAGGTATATGTTCAGCGGAATGTATGTCGTGCGGCCTGCACGGCTCACTGCGACCTTCAACGGGTAGGACCCGTCGTTCCTTGCCCGGCGCTTATCAAGTCGCAATGATATCTTTGCCATAGCGTTTGCACTTTTTTTGCAATTTTTTTACCACAATCCGGCTACAATGTTACCCTCAATTCCACAGTTTTCATGGATCCGCATGAAATGCGTACGCGGCCAAACCTGCGGAGTGACCGAGATTCGAACTCGGGAAACGCTTTTGACGTTTACACGCTTTCCAGGCGTGCCTCTTCAGCCACTCGAGCATCACTCCATTCGCTAAATGCGGGGCAAAGGTAATACAATTTGGCGGATAATTACAACAAA
>CACYGX010000001.1 GCA_902774055.1 uncultured Bacteroidales bacterium | reverse complement strand
CAAGAAGAACGAGGCAAAGGCTGAGGCCGTAGCCAAGAAGAAAGCCGAGATCGCTGCCGCTAAGGCTGCTGCCGAGGCTGAGGCTGCAAAGGCTGCTCAAGAGGCTGAGGCCGCTGAGGCTCCCGCCGAGGAAGCACCCGCTGCTGAAGAGGCTCCCGCCGCTGAGGCATAAGAAGAACCCCGTTCTTTTTAAAACCACACAAGCTCCCAACCATCAAGGTTGGGAGCTTGTTATTTTTCTAGAGAATAAAGACCGTATTACTTATAAGATTTCAGATTCTCATACCATTCACACACCAAGTCAATCGCTGGTGTTTCGATACCATTCAATCTGGCAGTGTCACGAATATAGAATGTTCCACACTCAAAGTCCTCAGTAAAATAACGACTTTCTAAATCCGGAATAAAGCCATTCCCAGCCTTTTTCATTGGAGACATAATTGACTTGAAAGCCGGAATAGAACGTATTTTACATGACAATGATGAGGCATCGGTCGACTCATAGTA
This sequence comes from uncultured Bacteroidales bacterium, assembly GCA_902774055.1. Classification (GTDB taxonomy): domain Bacteria; phylum Bacteroidota; class Bacteroidia; order Bacteroidales; family Muribaculaceae; genus Sodaliphilus. Next base: position 157,679 of record CACYGX010000001.1, on the reverse strand, counting down.
ATCAAGAATGGACGTCACATTCTCAGGGTCAACTGGCAAGTGTCTCAACAATTCTTGCAACTCATTATCCATATCAATGAGTAATTGAGAAGCAGCGTCATCCCACTCGGCATAAAATGACGGAATACGTTCATATTGTACTGATGGGTTCCAGTCCTTCCACATGGTATACAACCTTGCAGGGTGCAACAGGGGATTACTGTTTGAGAGACTCACCTCATAGAAATTCCCTAACAATTTCACGGGTGTATTAAGCAAGTGCTCAAGTGTCATGCGTATTGCATTACCGTTACCATTTTCCACACACAGGCTAAGTGACTTTTTAGAACCCAACAGATCTGCCTCTTCTCCATATTTCACAACTCTTGAAATAAACGGAACGCGCTGGAATCCGAAAATCGTTTGCTTTGGAATCACTTCGTGGGCATGAAAGAAGAAGCCTGTATTAGAAACAATACTACCAACAATCGTTTTCTTGTTCAAATAGGGCTTGATTTTCTCAAGCATGGACTTGATGTGTGGGCCAGGCAAGCAAATGAAGACCATATCAGCATCAGGTATGACCTGTTCAGCGTTAGCAGTCACAAGGTTTAACTTACCATTTAACGCCTCGGAGCCACATGGATTCTTCACATTAATCTTCAAGGAATCTGACCATTTCTCGGGATGCCCTGTCAGAACGTTCACGCGATGAAGGCCTTGGGAGGCCAAATAACCAGCCATCACATGACCCAAATTGCCACCGCCACAAATGCAAATATTCAATCCGTTTAGACTCTTCAGCGCATCCACTAGCTGGTTGTTCTCATTCTCATCACGAATAGCAATTCTCACGAAATTCTTTCCTTCAAGACCCGTTTTAGAGTCACAGTCTTTAATCAGTAAATTGTGGTCTTTTAACAACTTTTCGGTCAGTTGCCTTGACGTGTAATGCTTGGTCACTTGACACAGGAAGAAATTGGCCTGAGAAGGAATCACACGCAAGAATGGTATTGATGAGAGCTTGCTGGCAAATCGATTACGTTCAATGACAAATTGTTGACAAGCAGCCTTGTAGAAAGACTCGTACTTGTTAAAGATCTGCATATAGAACTCGGCAAAAGAGTTGATGTTCCAGATGGCAACATCTTTTTTCATCTTATCCAGCAGAGCAGTATCTGCGCCAGCCAAGACACCCAGTCTAAGACCAGGAACACCGTAAGACTTGCTGATGCTCTTCATGACCAACAACTTAGGATATTGCTCAAGGATGTCATCATTTAACAATGAATTAGCTGGCCCCCCGTCAGAGAAGTCCACAAATGACTCGTCAACAATCAACCTGATATCTCGCTGAGCACACCATGCAGCCAAAGCCAGCACATCCTGCTTGGGAATGTAATTGCCTGAAGGGTTGTCTGGGTTGACGAGCAACAAGGCCTGAATATCCTTTGCTTCATAGAATGCTTTTAACTCATCAACAGAATAACGCAGGTCAAGATTGCTTGGATAGAACGGGACGATGGCATCCTGTGGCAATCGATGAGGATACTCTTCAAATGTCGGATACACGATACCCATCTTGCAGCCCTTACTCATGAACTGTTCCATGAGGCTCTTAATCAACTCGGCCGCGCCATTACCCACAACGACATATTGGCTACTTACTCCAAAATACTTGCCAGCCAACAATGAATTGATGGCCATGCCGCTAGGATATTGAGTCAATAGGACATCAAAGTTGGCACGCATTTCCTCGCGCATGCGTTTGGTTGGGAAAAACGGATTGACCAAATAGCAAAAATCCAGCATTTTGGGGAATCGCCAATAACCACCATACCTGATATGATACTTATTCAACTTGTCTTGATCAGGAGAGAATATGGCCTCGGCAATGTCCTTATCCTGGACATCATCAATTTCATACCATGGCTTGTCACCTATAGGCAATGCCTTGAGATTGGCCTGATCTAGCAACGTTATTACCCGCAACACTTGCTCATAGTATTCGTTATCACCCATTACCTTGCAATAAGCATCAAGGAAGGGCACATATACTCTGGTAGAAAAATTTTTACTAAATTTATAGACATTTACCGTTTTATAGTAAGTGTCAACTTCCGAGTATCTGAAAGCCTTCTTGGGGACAAAGTTCACAATGTTGTTGTCCTTATCGATGCGAACCATTGTGCCATCCATCCAAGTCTCATACTTAGCCACCAAGGCCAAATTTGGATAGGGATCGTCGAGAATCATCTGAAACAAGCTGTCGTCAAGAATCAAGTCACTCTCGATGAGCAGTGTGTCATCTTCGGTCAACTTGTCCTTCACCAGCGCCAGAGAATAGATATTATTGGTCTTGTCATAGATGGGATTTGTGGCGTATTCAATATTTAAACGGTCATCATAACGGTTACCGATGTGATCAATTAATTCTTGACCTTTATAACCCACCACAATCACCAAGCGTGACAAGTTCAACTGGCATAGTTGTTCCAGCATCCGATCTATTAACCTAACGCCGTTGACAGGTAGCATGCACTTGGTGTTATCACGGGTGTACTTACCCAAACGACGGCCCATTCCTGCCGCTAAGATTATTGCTTGCATATTAAATATTTTTTATATAAAGATGTTTAATCGTAAAATTCTAGTCGCTCAACATGGTGGTAAACATTGTCGAGGTCATCAGGTAGTTGCGTGTAGTCACCATACATGGTTTGGAGCATGTGATGGCTATTGCCGGGAACAGAGAGTTGAACACCCTCAAAATCATGGGTTGTCAACGGGAACACATCCTGCAGGTCATAGATGTTGTGAAACGGGATTCCGTAGTCACACATGAGCGCCTGGGTGCCACTGCAACGGCTGATGAAGCGGAGCAATGGAAATGAGACATGACGATTGAACCATGTCAATGCCCTAATCTTCCGCATCGAGCCATTACTCCCGTCTCCCTTGCGAAAAATGTTGTAGGCAGGGCTCTGCAACCGCAGCCGTTGAGACCATGGCAGTAACTTATCAAGCGGAAAGATATCGATAAAGATGCCACGTTCCTTGAACACCATGTCAAAACTGTCTTCATCAAGGAAAGACCTCTTGTCTCTCAGTTTACCGACAAAGAAGAAGTAATTCCTGTCTGTATCGTTTGTCTGGAGGACAATATGCTCAGGCAACTCATCGGGCAAGACCTTCAACAAGCGCTTGTAATCGCTGCGCATCATGGCTACATCCAAATCGTCGTCCCATGGAATAAACCCATTGTGACGAAATGCGCCCAACAAGGTGCCGCCATACAGGAAGTATGGTATATTATGCTTTTTACAGATGGAATCAAGTACCTTTACCATCTCGAGCATGACCATTTGTTGGCGGCGCAGCGGGGAGCCCTCGGGGTTGAATCTTGCCCTGAGCTCTTGTTGATTGAATGTTGGCTTGTCGCTCATCAAATAGAAATATATTACTTACATGATGCCGCGTTCACGGAGGCGTTTTTGCCAGTTCCAGGCGCTGAGCATGGTGTCGTCGAGTGAAATCTCGGCATGCCAGCCGAGGACTTCGTTGGCACGCTTGGGATCGGCCCAAATCTGGACGATGTCGCCCGGACGACGCGGTGCAATCTTGTGGGGCACCTTCACGCCTGTTGCACGTTCAAACGAGTGGAGCAACTCGAGCACCGATGCTCCGTTTCCCGTGCCGATGTTGAAGATTTCCAATGCCTCGTCGCTCTTGTCCTCGAGCATGCGTTCCAGCGCTTTGACGTGGGCCTTGGCCAGGTCAACGACGTTGATGAAGTCGCGGATGCAGGAACCGTCGCGCGTGGGATAGTCGTCACCAAAGATGCTCAACTCCTTGCGCACGCCGATAGCGGTCTGAGTCAGATAGGGCACCAGGTTCTGGGGGACGCCATTGGGCAGTTCGCCGATTTCGGCACTGGGATGGGCGCCAATCGGGTTGAAGTAGCGCAACAGGATGGCCTTGATGGGGCTACCGCTGCGGATGACGTCGCTGATGATGTCCTCACAGATCTGCTTGGTGGCGCCATAGGGCGAGGTGGCCTTCTTGGTGGGCGCATCCTCGGTGATGGGATTCTTGTCGGGCTCGCCATAGACCGTGCATGACGACGAGAATACAAACCCCTTCACGCCAAACTCGGGCATCAGTTCCAACAAGTTGAGCAGGATGTTGATGTTGTTGCTGTAATACATGATGGGCTTCTCGATGCTCTCGCCCACGGCTTTGCTTGCTGCAAAATTGATGATACCGCTGATGCCGGGATTATCCTCAAAGAGCTTGCGCACCACAGCGCGGTCCTTACAGTCGCCCTTGACAAACACGGGGCGGATGCCCGTAATGCGCTCGATACCGTCCAGCACATCAATGTTACTGTTACTCAGGTCGTCGATGATGACTACCTCGTAGCCGGCCTGTTGCAGCTCGACCGTAGTGTGCGAACCGATGAAGCCGGTTCCGCCAGTCACTAAAATTTTACCTTTCATTGTCTTCTTGATCGTTTATGATATTGGTTTTCTTATTTTTACGGGAAAGAATGAACTCGATACAGTCCTCGAGAATTTTTGCATGCAGCAATTTCATCGCCATGATATAAAGTGCAGCAGCAAGAAGAACGCGCACCAGCAGCAATAGAGCCATGTTGCTGATGGGCTGTGTCACATAATAAGTAATGGCCATCGCTATCAAGGCAATCACCATGAACGGCAACAGATCTCGCAGCATGGTCATAAAACGGTATCCAATGAGTTTGGAAGCGAACCACTGCCACATCAAGAGCCACAAAACATTGATGCATGCAAAGGCTATGACCATCGCCATGACACCCAAACGATGACAAGCCAGTACCGCGATAAGTATAGCCGCTATCTGACCGATAGTGAGCCACATGTAGGTATCGGACTTGCCTTGACTCAAGAACAGGTTCTGATAGACCGTATATAACGGGATAAAAGCGCCGCTGATGCACAAAACCTGCAGCAAGGGGATACTGTTAATCCACTTGTCGCCAATGGCAAGCAAGATGACCTGCGGAGCCACTATCGCCAGGCCGAACATGGCAGGGAAAGCAAGGAAGGCCGTGAAACGAAGCATCTTGCCGAAGACGCGGCGTTGGCGCTCGTTATCGTCGGTGACACGAGTAAGGACGGGCTGGGCCACCTGGGCCACCGTATTGGTCACCAACTGGTTGGCCATCGTGTTCCACTTGTTGGCTTGGGTAAAGTTGCCCACAGCCTGTGCCGGGAACAAACGGCCGAAGATAACGGTCAACACATTGTTGTTGATGGTCGTCAAGATAGCAGTAATCAGCACTTTGTAACTGAATGAGAACATCTGTTTCACGGGAGTGAAATTCACCTTGAACGTGGGGCACCAGCGGGTGTAGTAATATCGCCCAATGCTGATTACCACATTATATAATACCTGCTGAGTCGCCAGGCTCCAGTAGGAGAACCCCTTCATGGCCATGACTACAGCCACCGAACCCGAGATAACCAAGGCAGACAACGAGGTTATCGCCTTTTCCTTCATCTTCAGGCTCCTCACGAGCATTGCATTTGGAGAGACGCCGAGTGCCGCAAAGATAATTCCCAAGAAGAGAAATCTAGACAACGACGTCAGGCAAGGTTGATGGAAAAATGCGGCAATGAGCGGGGCACACAGGAACAGTATCAAATATAACAGAATGCTAACGCCAATATTAAACCAAAACACCGAGTTATAGTCGTTGTGCTTGATCTCCTTGATATTAACCAGGGCAACCCCGAAACCGCTTTCTTGCAAGTTAACGGCAATGAGTGAGAAGATGGCCAACATGCCGACGATGCCATATTCTCCAGGGGAGAGCAGGCGGGCGAGGAAAATGCCGATAATCAAATTGAGCAGTTGCATACCGCCGCTGCTCAGCAAGCCCCAAAAGAGGCCTTGGGCCGTCTTTTGTTTCAAGGTCTGATTATCGTTCTCGCCACTCATTATTCAGCCAGAATCATGTCAATCCACTCGCGCACGCAGGCATCACCGCCACGGCGAGACAGAATGTGTATGCCAGGAATGTTTTTCACCTTGTCACAGGCATCAGCGGGACAGGCCGCCCACCCCACTGCCGACAGCAAGTCGAAGCAGTTCACATCGTCGCCTACGTAGGCCACCTCTTGCATGGTGATGCCCATCTCGTCACAGATTTCGCGTGTTGCCGCCAGTTTGCCACCGTCGCGTGCGCCCTGCTTGAGGTAATCCAGCCCCAGTTTCTTGGCACGGTTCACGTTGATGGCCACATTTTCGCTGGTGACGATGCCCACCTTGACGCCAGTGCGTTGCAGCATCTGCAGTCCCATGCCGTCACGGGTGTTGAATTTCTTAAATTCGGTGCCATCCGACCCGTAGTACATGCCGCCATCGGTGAGCGTTCCGTCAACGTCGGTCAAGAAGAGCCTGATGTCGCTGGGACGTGGCACTCGGGGCTCAGCACCTTTTTGTATCTCTGTCATACTATTGGAATTCAATTATTTAAGGTAGGTCTCAATATTATAGCGGGGCCTGTGTTTGTCCTCGGTGTAGATTCGCCCGATATAGGCGGCAATGATACTGAGGCAGATGAGCACACAGCCACCCACAAACCAGATGGACAACATCAACGACGCCCAACCCTGCACGCCACGGCCCTGGCACAAGGCCACAATCACATAGACCAGAATGCCCAAGCTGATGAGCAGGAAAACGAGTCCCAAGTCAAAAATCAGCCGCAACGGCTTGACACTGAACGAGGTGACGCCATCGATGGCGAAGGACAACATCTTGCTCAACGGGTACTTGCTCTCGCCGGCTTGACGCTCCAAGCGGTCATAATAGACCTGGTCGGTCTTGTAGCCCAGCAGGGGCACCAGGCCGCGCAGGAACAGGTTGCGTTCCTCGTACTGGCACAAGGCATCCACCGCACGACGGCTCATCAACCTGAAGTCGGCGTGGTTATAGACCGATTTCACACCCATGCCCGTCATGAACTTATAGAACATCTGGGCCGTGGTGCGCTTGAAGAAGGTATCGGTCGTGCGCTTGCGGCGCACGCCATACACGATGTCACAGCCATCGTTATACTTGTTGACCATCTCGGGGATGGCATGGATGTCGTCCTGCAGGTCGGCGTCGATCGAGACGGTCACATCAGCATCCTGGCGGGCAGTTTCCAGACCCGCCATCAGGGCGTTCTGGTGTCCCACATTTCCTGCCAGTTTAAGGCCCCTCACATGGACATCGGCCTCGCTATATCCAGCGATGATTTCCCACGTGCGGTCACGCGACCCATCGTTGACATAGAGGATGTAACTCCCATTGCCCACCAGCCCGTCACGCATCATGCCGTCGAGCAGGGCGCGCAGTTGCTGATTGGTCTGTGGCAACACTTCCTCCTCGTTGAAGCAAGGCACCACGATTGCTAATATCGAGTTTCCCATTTTTTACTGTTTTTCTTCTATTGGTCCTCATGACCAACCTGCAAAATTACAAGAAATAATCTGATTTTGCAACACTCTTGCCGCAATGAGGCAGTTTTTTCTATTGTTTGCAATTTGAGCGAATTGGTATTGCGGTCTTTTTTTAGGGTTTGATATGGGAGAAATAGTTTTTTTTGGTAATTTTGCAGATTGTAATTAAAAATCTAATTTGACAATGATACTATCCATGACCGGATTTGGCAAGGCGGTTAAGGTCTATAACAACAAGAAAATCACTGCCGAAGTCAAGTCACTTAACAGCAAGCAGCTGGATTTTGGGGTCCGCACGCCTCAAAGCCATCGAGAAATTGAAATGGAACTGCGCAACATCGTGTCCAAGGCTCTGTTGCGTGGCAAGATTGACCTGTTTGTCTATTGTGAGCCCATCGAGGGCGCCACGTCGGGCACCATCAACATCCCGATGTTGCAGCAATATAAGGCACAAATCGAGGAAATGGCCAAGGTATTAAATCTGCCGCAGCCCGAGGACTGGTACGCCACCCTGCTGCGCATGCCCGATGCCCTCAAGACCGACGCCAAAGCCACCGAGGCCGACGAAGAGGAACTCGCTGTGGTGAAGGAAGTCGTCACCCAGGCAACCGAGCAGCTGATCGCCTTCCGCCGCCAGGAGGGCGCGCGGCTAGCGACATTCTTTGAAGAAAAAATTGCCGCGATACAGGCCCTGCTCGACGAGGTACCCCGCTATGAGGAGCCCCGCACCCAGAAAATCAAGGGACGCATCCTTGACGCCCTGGCCAAGATCAAAGAGGTCGATTACGACAAGAACCGCTTTGAGCAGGAACTCATTTATTATATCGAGAAACTCGATATCACCGAGGAGAAAATACGCCTCCAGAATCACCTGAAGTACTTCTTGGACACGATGCACGGCGAAGAGCCGGGCCAGGGCAAGAAGTTGGGATTTATCAGCCAGGAAATCGGCCGCGAGGTGAACACGATGGGTTCCAAGGCCAATCAGGCCGATTTGCAAAACCTTGTGGTGCGCATGAAGGACCACCTGGAGCAAATCAAGGAACAGGTCCTGAATGTATTGTAAACTCACGCGTCTCAACGCGTACCGATCCATTAGAATTGAGTATTAACTATTAACAACTATAATAAAATGAGAAAGTATATTTTCATGGCCATCGTTGCCCTCATCTCAGCCTTCACCGCCAATGCGGAGCAGGGTAATGCATCAGCAGCAGCTCAGTTTGTTTATGCTTCCCGTCACTCCATGGCAGGTTTGGGCATACAAATTCAATATGAGCCCGTCACTAACTTTCGCCTCGCTCCCGAGTTCATCTATTTTTTTGAGAGCGACGACTGGACCGCTATCAACGCCAACTTGAATCTCCACTACATTATTCCCACGAGTTCCTCATTCGCCATCTATCCCCTTGCAGGATTCTCCTATGGCCACTTTACATATAAGCCTTCAACGTCAACTGGAGTGGATATTGTTGACAAACTGATTGGCGAGCGAAAAGATGAGCGTGACCGTTGCGGTGCCAACATCGGCATGGGTGCTGAATATAGGGTCAAGGATCATCTGTATTTTTACAGTGAAGAGCGCTTCCAGATCATGAAGGACTATAATCAGTCGGTGACCGTGCTGGGTATAAAATATACCTTCTAACCTATACACCCAACACGATATGGAACAGGGCAAATTGATTATCATTTCGGCGCCGTCGGGTTCAGGCAAATCGACCATCATCGGTCGCATCATGCAGGACGAGTCGTTGCGCCTGGCCTTCTCGGTATCGGCCACTACCCGCCCCCGCCGTGGCCAGGAGGTGCATGGCGTGGACTATTACTACCTGACACCCGAGGAATTTGAGCGAATGATTGCCAATGACGAACTGGTTGAATACCAAGAAGTCTATGCTGGACGCTACTACGGCACCCCCAAGAGCGAGGTGGAACGCATCACGGGCATGGGCAAGAACGTCGTGCTCGACCTGGATGTGCTGGGCGGCGTGAACGTCAAGAAGATGTATGGCGACCGCGCGTTGTCCATCTTCATCCAGCCGCCCAGCGTCGAAGTGTTGCGCCAGCGCCTCATCAAACGCGGCACCGACAGCATGGAGGATATCAAGGCTCGCGTGGATAAAGCGGAATTTGAAATCTCAATCGGTCCGCAATTTGACCACACCGTCATCAACGACGACCTGGATACCGCTGTCAACGAGGTCCACGATCTCATCACCGAGTTTGTTTCTAACGATTAACCAAAAATGAGAATTGGGATATTCGGCGGGTCATTTGACCCGATACACATTGGCCATGCGATTATCGCACAGCACATTATCGGCAGCGGAGCCGTGGACCGCTTGTGGTTCATGGTGTCGCCCGTTAATCCGTTGAAGGCCGATAAGAAACGTCAAGTGGCCGACACCGACCGGTTGCGCATGGTCGAGATGGTGTCACGTCCCATGGAGGGCGTTGAGACATCGGCATTTGAATTTACCATGCCCAAGCCGTCCTACACCATCGACACGCTCAATGCCCTGCAAGCCAAATTTCCCGACGATGAGTTCTATCTGGTTACCGGAGGAGACAACTGGCAGATTTTTGACAAGTGGCGTAACAGCGAGGAAATCCTTGCCAAATACCACCTGCTCATTTATCCCCGCTTGGGTTATGAGGTGAACATCCCTGACGAGCTGAAAGACCGTGTCAAGCTGGTTGACGCCCCCATCATCGAGATATCATCAACCCAAGTCCGCGAACGCCTTTCCCAAGGGCTGAGCGTCCGCTACTACGTGCCCGATGAGGTACTTGGATACATCGAGCGCAAACAATTATATCGCAAATCAGAGCAAGAGTAATCATGGAGAAATTGACACCTAATGAGTTGACATTCATCGCCCTGGCAAATGAATATTGCCATGCGATGGAGCATGCGCTGGAACACGATTCACGAGAGCAGTTTGTGGGTAAGATGCTCAAACTGTTGCCTCGCCTGTACATCACCATGATGGATCTGGAACAAGACCCATACACCGACGCCTATATTGAGCCCGCGCTCGAGGAGGACGTGTATGACATGGTCAGGGAGCGTGTTGCCCAACTCATGGCCGAGGAAGACATCTACCTCGAGGTCTTTGTGGAAGACATGAAATACAGCGACACGCCCATCTCGGCATCGGTGTCTGAGAATCTTGCCGACTTGTACCAGGAGTTTTTCAACCTCATTCACTCGGCCCAGGAGGCCATGACCGAGACCCAGCACGACATGCTGTGCCAGTGCAGGTTAAATGCCGAGAATTACTGGAGTCAAACGCTCTGCAACGTACTGAGGGCGTTGAATGCCATCTACCACGGAATATAAACTTCATACAATAATATTATGAGTAACAAGAATGACTATGTGAACTCGCTGCTCGAGTTTCTCGATAACAGCCCCTGCAACTTCCTGGCTGTTGACACCGTGAAGAAAATCCTGATCGCCAACGGCTTCAAGGAAAAGAAAATTGACGATAAGATGACCGCCAAAGCAGGTGATAAATTCTTTTTCACCAAGAACGACAGCGCCATCTTTGCCGTGCAGGTGGGCAAGAAAAAGCCCGCTGACACGGGTTTCAAGATTATCGCGGCCCACAGCGACTCACCATGCTTCAGAATCAAGCCCGCCAGCGAGATTCCTGGTGACGGCGGCATCCTGAGGCTCAATACCGAGGTCTATGGCGGTCCCATCCTGTACACGTGGTTCGACCGTCCCCTATCACTCGCTGGACGCGTGTTGCTCAAGGGAAAAGATGCCCTGCACCCCGTGACAAAACTCATCAAGATTGACCGTCCGCTCATGTGCATCTCGCACCTGGCCATCCACTTCAATCGAGCCGTCAACGAGGGCAATCACCTGTCCAAACAGAAAGACATGCTGCCCATCCTCACCAAGATCAACAGGGATTTTGAGTGGCAGAATACCCTAGTCAACCTGGTTGCCGACGAATTGCAGGTCGAAGCTGCCGATATCCTGGACTTTGACCTGATGCTCTATGATGTGAGCAAGGCAAGCCTGTTTGGCCTGAATAACGAATTCATCTCAGCTGGCCGTCTCGACGACCTGAGCATGGTACATGCCGCCATCACTGCCATTACCGAGGCTAAGGATAAAGACGCTACGCTGGTTGCCGCCATCTTTGACAACGAGGAGACAGGCAGCGGCACCAAGCAGGGCGCCCACTCGCCCGTTCTTGGCAACATGTTGCTAAGGCTCGTGATGGCTTTGGGCGGCGATTTTGAGGACTTTGGCCGCGCCGTTCACCGTTCGTTCATGATCTCGGCCGACAACGCCCACGCCTTCCATCCCAACTATCCCGAGAAATATGACCCGACCAACCATCCCGCACTGGGAGGCGGTCCGTGCGTAAAAGTCAACGCCAACTGCAAATACATGAGCGATGCCCACTCGGCAGCCATCTTCAAGAGCCTGTGTGAGAAAGCCGATGCCCCGTTCCAGTACTTTGTGAACCACAGCGACGTGGCAGGCGGATCGACCCTGGGCAACATCCTCACGGGACAACTCGACATCGAGGGCGTGGACGTGGGCAACCCCGTGCTCGCGATGCACTCGGTGCGCGAGACCGGCTCGTGTGACGATCATGTGAACATGATCAAGGTGATGAAGCAGTTCTTCAGTTAACAATTCATCGTGGCGGTGCCACGACATACAACAGGACAGTGATATGGTGAGTTACTTGCAAGTGGAGGGATTGAGCAAGGCGTTTGGCGTCGATGTGCTTTTCGAGGATTTGACCTTTGGTGTTGCCGAGGGTGAGAAAATCGGGCTTATCGCCAAGAATGGCACCGGCAAATCGACTTTGCTCGACATCCTTGCGGGTATCGCCTCACAGGACAGCGGCACGGTCATCTACCGTAACAACCTGCGGGTGGGCTATCTGCCGCAATTGCCCGACCTGGGCGGGGCGCTCACCGTACTCGATGCCTGCCTGCATGGTGACGACCCGCGCTCGGCGGCCATCCACGACTATGAGGAAGCCCTGCGCACTGGCGACAGCGACTCGATGACAGCCGCCATCCAAGCGATGGACGCCAATGCGGCATGGGACTACGAAGAACGCTTCAAGCAGATTCTCACTCAACTCAAAATCACCGATTACAACCAGCCCGTCAAGGAATTGAGTGGTGGTCAGGTGAAGCGTGTTGCACTGGCACGGCTGCTGATAGACGAACCGCAGATGCTCATCCTCGACGAGCCGACCAACCACCTCGACATCGACATGATCGAGTGGCTGGAAAACTACCTGCAACGCAGCCGTGTGACCCTGCTGATGGTCACCCACGACCGCTACTTCCTGGACAACATCTGCAACCGCATCCTGGAGATGGACCAGCACAGCATCTTCTCCTATAACGGCAACTATAACTATTATCTGGAGAAACGGGCCGAGCGCATCGAGGCGCAGAACGCCCAGGTGGAGCGGGCCCGCAACCTGCTGCGTACCGAGCTGGACTGGATGCGCCGTCAGCCACAGGCACGTGCCCACAAGGCACAGTTCCGCATCGATGCCTTCTATGACCTTCAAGAACGCGCCCAGCAACGGCGCGACGACGGCGAAGTGGAGTTGAACGTCAAGAGTGCCTATATCGGCAAAAAGATTTTTACCGCCCACCATGTCAATAAGCGCTTTGGCGATAAGGTGATTCTCGACGACTTCAACTACACTTTCGCCCGTTATGAGAAATTGGGCATCGTTGGCGACAATGGCGTGGGCAAGACCACGTTTATCAAACTGCTGCTCGATATCGTCAAGCCCGACAGTGGCTACTTCGAGATTGGCGAAACCGTCAAGTTCGCCCACTACAGCCAGGAAGGGATGCACTTTGACGAGGGTAAACGGGTGATTGACGCCGTGCGCGATGTGGCAGAGTACATCTACTTTGACGAGAAACACCACTACACCGCCATGGCCTGGCTCAACCACTTCCTGTTCACGCCACAAGACCAACAGAAGTTTATCGCCAAGTTGAGCGGTGGCGAGCGCCGCAGGCTCTATCTGGCGATGGTGCTCATGACCAAGCCCAACTTCCTCATCCTGGACGAGCCGACCAATGACCTGGACATTTCGACGCTTGAAATCCTTGAAGAATACCTGTCACAGTTCAACGGCTGCGTCATCATTGTGAGTCACGACCGTTTCTTCATGGATCGTACCGTAGATCACACCTTTGTGTTCACGGGAAATGGCCATATCAAGGACTTTCCCGGCAACTACAGTGAGTATCGAGCCTGGAAACAGCGACACGAGCAGGAAGCCGCCCAAGCCGCCAAGGAACAAGAGACCGCCAAGCCCAAAGAGAATACCTGGGCCAACCGCAGCGAGCAAAAACGCCTCAGTTACAAGGAACAACGCGAACTGGAGCAACTCAACGCCGACATGGAGGCTCTCAACAAGGAAAAAGCCGAACTGGACGCCCTGTTTGCCAGCGGTGAGACGCTTGACGACGTTGCCGCCAAGGCCGCCCGCTACCAAGAGGTAAAAGAACTGCTCGACGAGAAAGAAATGCGCTGGCTGGAACTTTCAGAGGGTTAGGAGTGAAAAAGGCGCATGCCAACTATTCACCATCAACTATTAACTCTTAACTAAAAAAATGTACGGTCTGGTTGACTGCAATAACTTTTTTGTCTCCTGTGAGCGAGTGTTTGACCCACGGCTTAACGGGAAAAAAGTTGTTGTGCTGTCAAACAACGACGGTTGCGTCATCGCTCGCAGCAACGAGGCCAAGGCGGCAGGCATACCCATGGGCTGCCCTGCCTTTAAAATCAAGGAACACACCGACCCACGTCAAGTCATCCAGCTGTCGGCACGACACATCGTCTACCGTGACCTGTCCAACCGCGTGATGCACCTCGTGGGACAAGAAGTCGAAAATCTGCAACAATATTCTGTCGATGAGGCCTTTTTTAAATTGCCCCATGAAGATGTCGAGACCAGCCACCGCGTGATGGCCGAACTCGTGAAGAAAGTCAAGCAATATGTGGGCATACCAGTCAGTATAGGTTTTGCCCCATCGCGCACCCTTGCCAAGGTGGCTAACCACATTGCCAAAAAGGACCACCGCATCACCGATGGCGTGTATTGGCTCGTGAGGCCTGAGGCCATTGATATCATCTTGAGGCGCACCCCCATCGAGGACGTGTGGGGCATTGGGCGACGGCTATCGGCATCGTTGCAAGCCCGCGGCATCACGACAGCAGCCGATTTTGTAAAAATGCCGTCTTCACTGGTGCGGTCGCTATACTCCATGACAGTGGAGCGCACCCAACGCGAACTCATGGGCCATGACTGCCAGATTGCCAACCCGGTGGACATCGCCCACAAGACCATCATGACGTCACGCACCTTTGGCAAAGTGTTGACCAACCGCGACGAGATTGCCGATGCCATCGTCAGCTTTGCCGAGCGCACGGCTCGCCAACTGCGTGACGAAGGCAGTGTTGCAGGCAGCATCATGACCTATGTGCGGGGTGACTACTTCCGCGAAGACCTGCCATTCTACTCCAACTCGTGCCAACTGACACTCGACACCCCGACAAATGACACGATGACCATCGTACGTCAAGCCTTAAACGCTTTTAACCTCATTTGGCGCGATGGTTTCGGCTACAGGAAAGCAGGCGTGATGGCACTCGACATCCAGCATGGTGTAGGCATCCAACTCAACGTGTTTGACACCGAGGACCACGGCAAACTACGTCGCTTGATGACCAGTATCGACGGCATCAACAACATGTATGGCCACCGCTCGGTAAAACTCGCTCCAGGCCTCCAACGCGGCGAATGGGCACCTAACCAAAACCACTTCCAGGAGCTCAGCAAGACCCTCCACTTCTACACCGGCATGATTGACCCCCATGTTTACCCCGAAGCCCCCGACAACAGTATTACAGACCTCGACACATCAGAAGAATACCCTGAGAACTTCTGAAATGTTTCAGATTTCTCAGGGTATTCAGTTGTTGAGACTTACTGTTTAAATTGTTGTGTTGTTAGTTCTTGAGTGAGTAGGTGACGGTGGTCACGACGCGCACTTTCTTGATCCAGGGCGTGTACTCGTCACGGTCATCGATGGAGAACTGACCTTGGTCGGCACTCACAATCTTATTGAGCTTGCTGTGGGAGTTCTTGGCAAACTGCTCGGCAGTAACCTGAGCATTCTCGATGGCCTCCTGCATCATCTTGGGCTTCATCTCCTTGAACGCGACGAACTCATACTGTATCTGGTTGTCATAACTGTCGCCCGTGATAGCCACGCCTTCACGCAACAAATCACCTTGCTTGGCGATGAGCTGTCGGACCAGATCCACATTCTTACTCGTCACGGTAAGCACCGAGGTCACGATGTAACGATAGGCCCTGTTGCCCGAATCATACTCTCGAGCGGTGAGGTCGGCTACCTGAGGTGCATTGAAACTGATTTCCTCCTCCTTGACGCCACCTTTAATCAAGAATGCCTTGATTTTGGACTGGGTCGAACCGATTTTCTCATACAGGCCTGGCAAGTCATTACCCACCTCCTTAGAAACGATGGGCCATGTCACCTTGTCAGCCTTCACTTCCTGCTCAGCGAGACCTTTCACACAGACCTTGCGGTCCTTGCTTGCAAAATCATCAATACCAGCCTTGATAAACCAGCCCAAACAAAAGACGCTCAATGCGAGAAGGGCCGCAGCAATGATTTCTTTCTGTTTCATAATGCTCGATATATTTAGATAAAAAACCTGATTGCCTCAATAACTACAAAAAGTGCGCCATATTGTGTATAACCAGCAAGAAAATGTTGTTTTTTTAATTATTTATGTTTTTAAAGCTGTCAGGGAGCGGCCTGAGCGAGGGCTTCGGCACAACGTTCGCCGTCAATGGCGCTGGAGACGATGCCACCGGCATAGCCTGCCCCTTCGCCACAAGGATAGAGGCCCTCGAGGGCAACATGGTGGAAGGTTGTATTGTCGCGAGGGATGCGCAGGGGCGAAGAGGTGCGGGTCTCGACACCGATAACCACAGCATCATTCGTGAGAAAACCCTGCGCGCTTTTCCCGAAGACCTTAAACCCCTTGCGGAGCCTGTTGGCAACAAAAGGCGGCATCCATAGGTCGAGTCTAGACATCTGGACTCCAGGCAGATAGGATGAAGGCGGGATATTGCGCGACGCCTTGCCGTCGACAAAGTCCTTCATGCGCTGGGCTCCGGCAATGAGCGTATTGCCAGCCTCGGCAAAGGCCCTGCGCTCCATGTCGCGCTGGAACTCCATCATCGCCAGCTCACCATATTTCTTATACTGGTCGGGCAAGTCCTCGGGGTGAATCTCCACGACCATGCCCGAGTTGGCCCAGTGAGAACCGCGGTTACTGGGAGACATGCCATTGACCACAAGACCATCGACCTCGCTCACGGCAGGCACAACAAAGCCGCCAGGGCACATGCAGAAGGAATATACCCCACGGTGATCGACCTGGGTCACAAAATTATACTCGGCGGCAGGCAGGAAGTCGCCGCGCCCTGACACGCTGTGATACTGGATCTGGTCGATAATGCGCTGGGGGTGCTCCAGACGCACGCCAACGGCAATCCCTTTGGCCTCGACAGTGATATCGCTGTCGTAGAGCATCTGATAGACATCGCGAGCCGAATGGCCAGTCGCCAGAATCACGGGGCCGTCAAAACGCTCTCCAGCAGCAGTTTCCACACCAGTGACCTTGCCGTCCTCAACAACGAGACGGGTCACACGGGTCTCGAAATGCACCTCTCCGCCACAGCGCAAGATGGTCTCGCGCATCGCCTTAATCACGCCGGGCAACTTGTCGCTGCCAATGTGCGGGTGGGCGTCGATAAGGATGTCCTCGCGGGCGCCATGCTGGACAAAGATGCCCAGGATGCGGTCAACCGACCCGCGTTTCTTGCTGCGGGTGTAGAGTTTGCCGTCGCTATAGGCTCCTGCCCCACCCTCGCCATAGCAATAGTTGCTCTCGGGATTGACGATGCCCTCGCGTTGAATCATCGACGCGTCGATGCGACGTTGCATCACGTCCTTGCCGCGCTCGAGTACAATGGGCTTGATGCCCAACTCAATGAGCCTCAACGCCGCGAACAGTCCGCCAGGTCCCATGCCCACGACAACCGCCTGGCGCTTACCGTCAACGGCCTTGTAGTCGATGGGCGGTACCAGATAGTCCTGGGTCATGGGCTCATCAATATATACCCTGACCTTGAGGTTCACCACCACATTGCGCTGGCGGGCGTCGATGGAGCGTTTCAACACCCTGATGCCGCTGATGCTTTGCGCTGGGATGTCGTTATGTTTGGCAATGTGACTGGCGATGTCGCCCATACTTGCCGCAGTGCGCGGACTGACACGTAATTGCAGTTCCTGAATCATAGTCGTTATAATTATTTAGGCAATGATATAGCTGTTGGCTCACGACCCTGCGGGGCTAATGCCAATTACACGAATTTATCAAGTGACTGCGAGTAGTTTAGTTTTTTCGTGTACTTGGCTTCGCCTGAAGGTTCGTTTTATTAGCGAAATTGGTATTAAAAAACTTTCAAGGTCAACTTCTACATCGTTTCCATTATTATTTATGCCACAAAATTACTTATTTATTGTCAATTTAACGTACTTTTGCGGCCTAAATCAACACTAGACTGAAACTGAGATGAGCAAGATTTTGAATCAACCCTGCGGCGTGCTTTTTGACCTTGACGGCGTACTGCTTGACAGTGAGGGAAAGTACAGCATTTTTTGGGGCCAAATCGACCAGGAATATCCCACGGGCGTTGAGAATTTCGCCAGCTATATCAAGGGATTTCACCTGAGCCGTATTCTGAATTACTTTGACAGCGACGAGGTGCGCCAGCAGATTCTTGACAAGTTATCCGCATTTGAGCGCGAGACGAAATACGAGTTCTTCCCGGGAGCACTCGACTATGTCAAGCGGCTACGTGACGCCGGCATCCCGATGGCCATCGTCACCTCGAGCGACCGCAAGAAGATGCAATCGCTCTATAGCCAGTATCCAGAGTTCCCCACCCTGTTTGACCACATCATTACCGGTGACATGGTGACCAAAGCCAAGCCCGATCCTGACTGCTTCTTGATGGGCGCCAAGATGCTTGGCTTGGATATCAAAGACTGCATCGTGCTCGAGGACTCCCGCAACGGACTGATCGCCGGTCGCAGCTCGGGCGCTCGTGTCATTGGAGTGGCCACGACACTGAGCACCGAGGCCGTGAGCCAACTGAGCGACATGACTGTTGATGTCGTGCGTCAACTTAGTGTTGAGCAAACATTGAATTGTCCCCGCCGCGGATAATCTTTTTCTTGCCACATTTCTTTGCTCGATTGCAAAAATCGTTGTACTTTTGTCACATCGATGAAAACCATCCCAAATATCGAAGATTACGCCAATAGCGTCAATCCCGTTGTTCGCAAGTTCAGTGACTATCTGGACCAGCATGGTATGCGCAAGACCACCGAGCGCTATGCCATCTTGGAGCACATCATGAACATCAACGGGCACTTCACTATTGAGGAGTTGCAGCAAATCATGGATGGGGATGGTTTTCGCGTGAGCCGCTCAACGGTCTATAACACCATCGAGTTGCTCATCGAGGCCAAGATGCTCAGGCGACATGTGTTTGAGGGGATGCAAGCCCAGTATGAGCGCATCACCCTGCCTCACACCCACCTGATATGCACGACATGCGGCAGGGTCAAGGAGGTGAAGGACACTAACTTTGCCGCCTTCATGAACGCCCGTCGCTTCAACGCCTTTAACACCGACCACTACAGCCTGTACGTCTATGGCACTTGCAGTTCGTGTGCCCGCAAGTCAAGGCGCGTCAAGGCTGAGAACAACAAACGCAAGAAATCACTTTAATAATTATCTAAAAAACCTATTTAACACTTTTAAAACCGTTAATTTATCATGGCTAAAGTAAAACCGTTCCGTGGCGTGAGACCGCCGAAAGAGTATGTAGAAAAAGTAGCTTCCAAGCCCTATGACGTGCTGTCAAGTGAAGAGGCACGCGCCGAAGCTGGCGACAACGAGATGTGTCTGTATCACATCATTAAGCCCGAAATCGACTTCGAGCCCGGCACTGGCGAACACGAGCCCAAGGTCTATGACAAGGCTGTTGAGAACTTCAAGAAGTTCCAGGACAAGGGTTGGCTCGTTCAGGACGACCAGGACTGCTACTACATCTATGCCCAGACCATGGATGGCCGCACCCAGTACGGATTTGTAGTTGGCGCCAGCGTTGAGGATTACCTCACTGGCCGCATCAAGAAGCACGAGCTCACCCGCCGTGAGAAAGAGGCTGACCGCATGCACCACATCGAGATCAACAATGCCAACATAGAGCCGGTGTTCCTGGCATTCCCCGACAACACCATCCTGGAGGAGATTATCGACAAGACCGCCCAGACCACTCCCGAGTATGACTTCGTGAGCGAGGACGGCATCGGCCACACCCTGTGGGTTATCAAGGACAAGGAGACCATCGACACCATCACCCGTGAGTTTGGCGAAATTCCTTACCTCTACATCGCTGACGGCCACCACCGCACAGCTGCCGCTGCCCACGTGGGCGAGGAGAAGGCTAAGGCTGACCCCAACCACAACGGCACCGAGGAGTACAACTACCTGCTGGCAGTGTGCTTCCCCCAGTCACACCTCAAGGTGATGGACTACAACCGCGTGGTTGTTGACCTGAACGGCAACACCGAGGAGCAGTTCCTGGAGAAGCTTGGTGAAAAATTCATCGTCGAGGAGAAGGGCACCGAGATTTACAAGCCCGCTAAACTGCACAACTTCTCGCTGTACCTGGGTGGCAAGTGGTACTCACTGACCGCCAAGGAAGGCACCTATGACGACAACGATCCCATCGGCGTGCTCGACGTGACCATCAGCAGCGACTACATCCTGCGCGACATCCTGGGCATCACCGACCTGCGCACAGACAAGCGCATCGACTTCGTTGGCGGCATCCGCGGCCTGGGCGAGTTGAAGCAGCGCGTTGACAGCGGCGAGATGAAGATGGCTCTGGCCCTCTATCCCGTGACCATGAAGCAGATCATCGACATTGCCGACAGCGGTAAGATCATGCCTCCCAAGGCTACCTGGTTTGAACCCAAGTTGCGCTCGGGTCTCATTATCCACAAGCTCGACTAATCCTTAATAGGAGTATTTCTTTTTTATAAGCAGATTGGCGTTAATGGCTCAATACATGATGAGCTGTTAACGCCTTTTTTTGTTATGCCGCTCGGCGATAAAAATCGTCTATAAATATCCCATTAATTACAAGAATTTCTGACGTAATGTTTTGCTAAAACAATTAATTGTAATACCTTTGCCCACATGAATAGAATTACAATTCTAGTCTAAATATAAGAACTCTTAATTTGTTAAACCTTTTTATATTTTTTGTGCGCAATGAAAAAAATTAAACTTATTATTGCTCTTTTAGCGGGTCTCATGTCGCTCACTATGGTTGCCAACAACGCAACTCCCGTTCATCGTCCATTGATTGAAGAATACACCGGCACATGGTGCGGTTGGTGCGTTCGAGGCATTGTAGGCATGGAACTGTTGAGAGAAAACTTCGGTGAGGATTTCATTGGTGTTGCCTACCACAACGGTGATGCCATGGAGGTCACAACCAGCTATCCTAACAGCATCGGTGGATTCCCCTCTGCATTTATTGAGAGGACCTACGATGTCGATCCTTTATATGGTTTTGGCGGTGCTTCTGGTGCGATTGTTAGTGACATGCAACAGATTGCTGCAATGGAAGTTATTGCCGGCATTGACGTGACCGCCCAGTGGACAAGTGCCGACAAGACCGAAATCGACGTGAACGTGACCACCTATTTCACTGTTGATAACGACAACGCCAACTATGCAATCGAAGTCATGCTCGTTGCCGATGACCTGTATGGAAGCGGTTCAGGCTGGACCCAAGCCAACTATTACCGCCAATATGCTAGCGAGTATGCAAAGGATCCCTATCTGGGCCCGTGGACCAAGAAGCCAGCAAACGTCACCGGATTGCACTTTAATGACGTGCTGGTGGGCTTCAGCAAAGTGATTCCTAATAGCCTTCCCACCAATATCGTGGCCTATAACGACTATACCACCACCTACTCTTTCAAGCTGGACCGCCTCCCCAAGCCTTCACTGATCCAAAACAAGGACAACCTGCATGTGATCGCCGTGGTAGTTTATAAAAACAACCGTCAT
This sequence comes from uncultured Bacteroidales bacterium, assembly GCA_902774055.1. Classification (GTDB taxonomy): domain Bacteria; phylum Bacteroidota; class Bacteroidia; order Bacteroidales; family Muribaculaceae; genus Sodaliphilus. The sequence continues at coordinate 135,926 of CACYGX010000001.1, read as the reverse complement.
GCCATCAATGCCAACAGGTGCTATATCAGCGACTTTGTTGAGGTGATGCCTGGTGATGTGGACGGCAACGGTGTTCTCAGCATTGACGACCTGGCTGAACTCATTGACTATCTGCTGAAGGGTGATGAGATTAGCATCAACACCAACAATGCCGATATTGACGCTGATGGCGATGTTGACATTGAAGACCTGTCGGCCCTCATCGATCTCCTATTGCATGCATAATCTTTTCATGATGCTTTCAATCGGGTTTCATATCCGATAATATAAGCCAACAATACTTAAAAAGCGTTATCGAGGCAATCGATGGCGCTTTTTTTCGTTTTTTTGTTACCAACACCACATTATTAAAGAAAAAATTGCTAAATTTGTAGGTTAAAAGATAAAACAAAAAATTAATCACAATATAAAGAGACATAACTGTATGAAATTCAACGTCCAAAGTAAATTATTGCTCACGCGCCTGAATGCGGTGAGCAAAGTGGTGAGCAGCAAGAACGCCTATGCTATTCTTGACAACTTCCTGTTTGAGCTCCAGAGCGACCGCCTGGTGGTGACTGGCAGTGACATGGAGACACGTCTGACCACGAACATTGAGGTCCAGAACGTGGAAGGCACTGGCAAGTTTGCCCTTGATGTCAAGCGTACCATTAACTCCCTCAAGGAGTTGCCCGACACTGCCCTGACCTTTGAAATCAACGACGAGACGCTGGCCGTGAAGGTGACCTACATCAACGGTTACTATGACGCCATGGCGCTCAACGGAGACGAGTTTCCCGAGAAGGCTGCCAATGCCAATGACGTGAAGCAGTTCAGCCTGCCCTCCAAGAACATCGCTGCCGGTATCGGCCACACGTTGTTCGCCGTGGGCAATGACGACATGCACCCCCAGTTCACGGGTATCTATTGGGACATCAAGCCCGACATGATCGTGTATGTGGCCAGCGACTCACACAAGCTCGTGCGCTACCGCCAGACCGACGTGAAGCCCGACTTTGAGCGCAACTTCATCCTTCCCGCCAAGCCCGCTGCTATCCTGCTCAACATCATCGACCGCAATAGCGAGGAGCCCATCAACATCACTGTTGACGAGAACAGCGCCACATTTGAGAACGCCGACTATCAGCTCTCATGCCGCTTTATCAACGGACGTTACCCCAACTATAACTCGGTAATCCCCGAGGACAACCCCTACACCATGGCCGTTGACCGCCAGACGTTGCTCAACGCCGTGCGCCGTGTGGCCGTGTTTGCCAACGTGGGGGGCCTTGTACGCCTCGACCTGAGCGCCGACCATGTCGTACTCACCGCCCAGGACGTTGACCACTCGACAGCTGCCGAGGAGACCATCAACTGTGAATACAATGGCGAGCCCATGAACATCGGCTTCAAGAGCGCTGACGTCATCGACGTGGTGAACAACATCGACTGCGACGGTGTTTTCCTCAAGTTGCTCGACCCCGCACGTGCCGGTGTGTTTGTGCCCAGTGAGCAGAAGGCTGGCGAGGACCTTATCGTCCTGCAGATGCCCATGATGATCTAAAATTTAAGTCGAAAGCTAAATTAAACTAATGGAACTGAACCTGAAGCGCCCACTCGTGGTCTTTGATCTGGAATCGACAGGGCTGAATATTACCGAGGACCGCATTATCGAGTTGTCCTACGTTAAAGTTTATCCCGACGGCCACGAGGAGAGCAATACCTATCGTTTCAACCCCGAGAAGGTGATTCCCCAGCAGGCCATCGATGTTCACCACATCACCAATGAGATGCTCGAGGGCGAGCCCACCTTCAAGCAGCGTGCACATGACATTGCCCGTGTGTTTGAGGGCAGCGACATCGCCGGCTTCAACAGCAACCATTTTGACATTCCCCTGTTGGCCCAAGAGATGAGCAAGGCAGGAGTCAACTTTGACCCCAACCAGCACAAGTTCATCGATGTGCAGACCATCTATCACAAGCGTGAGAAACGAGACCTGGAGGCGGCGTGCATCTTCTACTGCGGCCACCCGATGGAGAACCACCACTCGGCGGCCGACGATGCCAAGACCACCCTCGAGGTGCTGAAGGCCCAGCTGGACCACTATGCCAACGATGCCGAACCGCTGCAGAACGACGTAGATTACCTGTCACAGTATTCCAGCCACAACCGCAATGTGGACCTGGCCGGACGCATCATCTACAACGAGCAGAAGCAGCCGGTATTCAACTTCGGCAAGCACAAGGGCAAAACGGTCGAGGAAGTGTTCACCAAACTCGACCTGGGCTACTATGACTGGATGATGAAGAGCGACTTTGCCGAGAACACCAAGCAAGTGATTACCAAGCTCTACATCCAATACAAGAAACGATAGAAACACCCCGTATAATCAATAACGCATCATGTTAAAAGGCAAGCACATCATCCTAGGCATCACGGGCGGTATCGCCGCCTATAAGTGCGCAACGCTCACCCGCCTGCTCGTCAAGGCAGGCGCCGAGGTGCAAGTCATCATGACCCCTAACGCCAAGCAGTTCATCCAACCGTTGACGTTATCCACCCTGAGCGGCAAGCCCGTCATCAGCGAGTTCTTCACCGCCAACACGGGCCAGTGGAACAGCCATGTGGATTTGGGCTTGTGGGCCGATGCCCTTGTCATAGCCCCCGCCACAGCATCTACCATAGGCAAGATGGCCAATGGCGTCGCCGACAACATGCTGGTGACCACCTATTTGTCGGCCAAGGCACCGGTGTTCGTTGCCCCCGCAATGGACCTTGACATGATGCGCCATCCCAGCACAATACGCAATCTGGAACTGCTGCGGTCCTATGGTAACCACATCATCGAGCCCACCGCCGGAGAGCTGGCGAGCCACCTGATTGGCAAGGGTCGCATGGAAGAGCCCGAGAACATCGTCAAGGCGCTTGACGACTTCTTCAGTGCCAGCGAGGACTTGCAGGGAAAGCGCGTGCTCATCACAGCAGGCCCCACCGTGGAGAAAATCGACCCCGTGCGCTTCATCAGCAACTTCTCATCGGGCAAGATGGGATTTGCCCTGGCCGAGGAGTGTGCCGCCCGTGGCGCACTGGTAACCCTGGTTGCCGGCCCCGTGGCCCTCAAGACCGAGCATCCCGGCATCGAGCGTGTTGACGTCATCGCGGCTACCGAGATGCATGATGCAGTGATGCAGGCGTTGCCCCTGAGCGATGCCGTCATCCTGTGTGCCGCCGTTGCCGATTACCGTGTTGAAAATGTCGCTGACAAGAAAATCAAGCGCGAGAAAGATGCCGCTCCCGTCATCAAACTGACACCCAATCCCGATATCGCACGTGCCGTGGGCCAAGCCAAGCGCCCCGACCAAGTGACCGTGGGATTTGCATTGGAGACCGACAATGAACAGGTCAACGCACAAGGCAAACTGGAACGTAAAAACTTGAATTTCATCGTTATGAACTCATTGCGTGACAAGAATGCCGGTTTCCAGGTCGATACCAACAAGGTAACCATCTTTACCGACAAGGGCGAGACCATCGAGGGCGAATGCAAGTCCAAGCGCGAAGTAGCCCGCGACATAGTTGATGTTTTACACCATTATCTATCACAAAAATGAAAAAAACACTGTTGTTGATGCTCATGGCGCTGATGTGCGCATTTAACGCCATTGCTGATGACGAAGCCACCGAACTCAACTGCGAGGTCGAGGTGAATAGCGACAAGATCACCAGTGGCAGCAAAGACATATTCAACGAGCTCAAGCAAGCCATCACCGACTACATGAACACCACCAAATGGACCAACGCGACCTTTGGCACCAACGAGAAGATTTACTGCAAGTTGATGTTTACTATTAGCGGGTGGGACAATAGCACGGGTGCGATGGAAGGCGACCTGCAGATTCAATCGCAGCGTCCCGTTTACAACAGCAGCTATACCACCGCTATCATCAATTTCAGGGATACCAAGGTGAAGTTCTTCTATGAGACGGGCCAGCAACTCGTATTCTCGGAGATGGAGATGGAAGACAATCTGACGGCCATCCTCAACTTCTGGGCCTATATGATCATTGCCATGGACTTTGACACGTTTGAGCTCAATGGCGGTGACCCATACTATGAGCGTGCGGCCCAAGTCGTGCGCTTAGCACAAAGTTCCAACGAGACCGGCTGGAAGGCCTTTGAGGACAACAACAACCGCAGTGCGGTGCTCAGCGCCTTTACCGAAAAACAAACGGCACCCATCCGACAAATGCTCTACGATTACCATCGCATGGGACTGGATCAGATGGTTGTCACCGTAGATAAGGGGCGTTCGACAATCACCCACACGCTGGAGAACCTTGGCAAAATCTATGATGTGGCACCCATGTCGATTTGCCTGACCATGTTCAAGGACGCTAAACTGGACGAACTCATCAACATTTACAGCAAAGCCAACTCGACTGAGAAGGAATCAGTCTATGAAATGCTGTACCAGGTCTTTCCCAGCGAAACCACACGCCTGGATCAAATCAAGAAGACCAGCAACAACTAGCGTTCTATCGGCCAGGAAATGATCAAGCATCTGCACATCTCGAACTATGCACTCATCGACAAACTCGACATCGGGTTTGACGATGGCTTGACTATTATCACTGGTGAGACAGGTGCGGGAAAGTCTATCATTCTGGGGGCATTGTCGCTCATCCTGGGTGAGCGGGCCGACACCAAGGCCATTCGCGACGCCAACGCCAAGACAGTGGTCGAGGCGGTTTTTGACATCACGGGCTACAGGCTGGAGCGCTTTTTCAACGACAACGACATAGACTGGGATGAGCATGAGTGCATCGTGAGGCGTGAACTATCGCCCACAGGACGCTCCCGCGCGTTTATCAACGACAGTCCCGTGTCGTTGGCGCTGATGCGTGACCTGGGCACACGGCTGCTCGACATCCATTCCCAACACAGCAACATGCTGCTGTCGCAGTCGGCATTCCAGCTGTCCATCCTCGATAATATCGCCGGCAACAGCGAGTTGCTGGACAAATACCGTGCATCCTACCAGCAATACCGCGACGCTGAGCACAAACTGAACGAGACGCGCCTTGCCATCGAACAGATGCGCCACAACGAGGACTACATACGATACCAACTCGACCAGTTGCAGACCATGCAACTGCAGCCTGACGAAGATCAGGAACTGGAAGCGTTGCAGGCCAAACTGAGCAACATCACCGAACTGAAAGAAGCGCTGTGGCACGTGGGTAACGAACTCGACAATGACGAGAACAGCATTCTGTCAAGGCTTAACTACGTTGCCCAGCGGCTCGAAGAGGCCGAACGCAACCTTAACGACGTTGAAGGGATGTCGCAACGCGTGCGCACATCGCTCATCGACCTCAAAGACATAGCATCGAGCGTGGGAGCCATCATGGACACCCTCTACGATGACCCGGCTGAACTGGCACGAGTAGATGACCGCCTAAACAGCATCTACACCCTGCAGCGCAAGCACAATGCCCAGGATGTCAACCAGTTGATAGACATCCAGCATGACTATGAGCGTCAACTCAGCGAAATTGAACACAACGATAGCATTATCGAAGAACTCACGGCGCGCGTCCAAGCGACTCATGCCGAGGCCCTTGCCATTGCCACACAACTCTCTGGGAACAGGCACAAGGCCGCAAAACACTTCAGCAAGGAACTGCTGCATCAGGCCGCTCCACTGGGCATGAAGAATATCGCCTTTGACGTAGAATTTCGTGACTCAGAACTGTCGCCCAACGGGACCGACAGCGTGCAGTTCATGATGGCATTTAACAAAAACCAGCGCCCCATGCCCATTAAGGACACCGCATCGGGCGGAGAAATATCACGTGTGATGCTTTGCATCAAGACTATCATCGCGCGCCACATGCAGTTGCCCAGCATCATCTTTGACGAGGTGGACACGGGCGTGAGCGGTGACGTGGCCGGCATGATCGGTGAAATGATGGCCGACATTTCGCGCAGCATCCAAGTCATTGCCATCACCCACTTGCCCCAAGTGGCCGCTAACGGCGACCACCACCTGCGCGTCTTCAAGACCGATACCGACGTGGAGACCCTCACGTGTGTCGAGCAACTGGGTCCTGAAGAGCATGTGATGGAGGTGGCCCGCATGCTCAGTGGCAAGGACTTGAACGCCGCAGCTATCGAAAACGCAAAATCACTCATCAACCATAAGCATAAAAAATGATTGACAAGACCCAATACATCTACGGCATCCATGCCGTTCTCGAAGCGATTGAAGCAGGAAAAGATATCGACAAAATCTTCTTGAGCAAGACGCTCAACGACGATACGGCTAGGGATATCAGTGACAAGGCCAGGCAACTGCGTGTGCCGGTGCAACGCGTGCCGGTGCAGAAGATTGACCGCATCACACGCCGCAACCACCAGGGCGTGGTGGCGATGCTGGCAGCGGTGACCTATTATCGTGTCGAGGATTTGGTGCCTCAACTGTTTGACAACGGCGAGAACCCCTTTATCGTTGTGCTTGACGGTGTGACCGACGTGCGCAACTTCGGTGCCGTGGCTCGCACCTGCGAGTGCGCGGGCGTGAGCGCTATCGTCATCCCCGACCGCGAGAGCGTCAGTGTCAACGCCGATGCTGTCAAGACGTCGGCTGGAGCCCTCAACTACCTGCCCGTCTGCCGAGAGCGCAATCTGGTGAATGCCGTGAAGCTGCTGCGTGACAGCGGATTCAAGATTGTAGGCACCAGCGACAAGAAGCAGATGCGTTACACCCAAGCCGACTACACGGGTCCTGTTGCCATTGTGCTGGGCGCCGAGGACAAGGGCATCTCGCCCGAAATCATGAAGTTGTGCGACACACAGGTCCTGATTCCCGAGTTCGGCCACATCAACTCGTTGAACGTGTCGGTAGCGGGTGGCATCATGATCTATGAAGTGGTGAGACAACGCATCAACGACAACCAGAGCGTTGATTAGTCCACGTTTTACTTGTCAGTGCCGTTATTTTTCGTTAATTTTGCAAGTTCAAAAATCACATTATGATAAATAGAGTTTTAATCCGCACCAAAGTAGTACAAAACCTGTACTCCTATATGCTCACTCGTCCTGAACGCACGCTCAGCAATGCGCTCAAGGACTTGAACGCTTGCCTTGACAAGACCTACGAGCTTTACCACTACCTGTTGAGGCTTCCTGTGGAGTTGACCCATATCCAGGAGATGAAGCTGGACGAGGCCCGCAACAAGTACCTGCCCACCGAGGAAGAGCTCAACCCCAACATGAAGTTTGTCAACAACCGTCTGGTTGCTGCACTTGCTGCCAGCGAGCCCTTGCAGCAGTTTGCCGAGGAGCACACCATCACATGGAACGACGATCCCATCTTTGAGCGTATCATGCTTGACAAGATTGTCAAGAGCGACCTCTATAACGACTATATGGCCGACGACGAGGACTCCATGACTGGCGACAGCCTGCTGTGGCAGCAACTCATGAAGCAGGTCATCCTCCCCGACGAGAACATGGCCGAAGCCGTTGAGCAGCGCTCCCTCTACTGGACCGAGGACGACCTGGATCTGGTAGGACAGTTCGTGAGCAAGACCTTCAAGCGTATGGCCGATGGCGAAGAGGACGCCATTATGCCCATGTTCAAGGATGACGAGGATGGCGACTTCGGCAAGGAATTGTTCACCGCCGCCGTTACCCAGATGCCCGAGAACAACAAGATTATTGACGACCTGGTGCTCTCTAGCCGTTGGGACAAGGACCGCATCGTGCTCATGGACCGCATCATCATGTGTACGGCCCTGGCCGAGCTGCGCACGTTTGACAAGATTCCCGTTGCCGTGACCCTCAACGAGTACATCGAGCTGGCCAAGAACTTCAGCACCGCAGCCAGCGGCAAGTTTGTCAACGGTATCCTCAACAATGCCGTCAAGCAACTGCGCAAGGACGGCACGGTCATCAAGCCGTAGTCAACGGCTACAACAAGAGAAATAAATCACATTTATTATATAATAAACAGAACGTATTATGCTTAACACTATTTTATTGCAGGCAGCCGGTGGTGGATCAGGCTGGAGCAGCATGATCATGATTGTTGCCCTGATCGCCATTTTCTATTTCTTCATGATTGCTCCGCAGCAGAAGAAGCAGAAGAAGATCAACGCCTTTCGTGACAGTCTCAGGAACGGCGACAAGGTGATGACCGCTGGCGGTATCTATGGCCGCATCCGCGAGGTCAAGGACAACACGGTAATTCTGGAGATTGCCGACGGCGTACGCATCAAGATTGACAAGAACTCCATCTATCAATCGATGCAGGACGTAGCCGAGACTGGCGCCGACATCAAGAAATAACTTACCGTCAACAAAGCAGCAGTGAAACTCTGGGACAAAATACGTGAACACTTGAAGGAGTCGCCTCGAACGAGGTCGATTCTGCTCTACTTGTCGTTTGTCGGCATTTCGGCCATTTTCTGGAGTTTCCTGACCTTTAACAGCGATGTGCAACTCGATGTTGAGGTGCCTGTAGAGATGAATCTGCCCGAGAATGTCCATTTGCTTGCCAAAATGCCGGACTCGCTCACCGTCACGGTCAAGGACCGTGGATACAGGTTCCTTTCCTACATGTTCAACAAGACCCCGAAGCTCACGTTGCGCTTCAACGACTACAGCGATGGCAACAGTTTGATAAAGATCGACCAGAGCCACTTGAAAAAGGCACTGGCACGCGTCTTGAACAAGAACGCCACCATCGTCAGTGTGCTACCGGAGTCCATCAACATCAAATATACTGACTTGCCCGGCAAGAAGGTGCCCATCAAGACTGACATCATCGCTGAACCGCGCGAGGGCTATACGCTCTATGGGGCCTTGATCCTGAGTCAGGACTCGGTATTCGTCTTCAGCGACGCCAAGACCTTGAGCGAAGTCAACGAGGTATATACCCATCACATTGAGGTCGATGACCTTACTGATACCTTGCGGCGCAAGGTTCATTTCCAAGCCATTACTGGCGCGATTATCGAGCCAGGCGGTATCGACATCATGGTGCCCATCGAGAAACTCCAGTCGCAGTCCCGTGACGTCAAGATTGTCGTCCGCAATGCCCCGGCTGGCATCAAGATGCTCCTTTTCCCCAGCGATGTCGAGGTGAGCTACCGTGCCCCCATCAGCCGCATCAAGGATGATCCGGGCATTACGGTTGTCGTCGATTACAATGAGGTGGACAACAGCACTCCCGGCAACAAGGTGAAAGTCATGATCGGCGAGATGCCTGCATCCTATCAGGATGTGAAACTGTCTCGCGACAGTGTCGAGTACATCATCGAGAAACATTGACGCCGTGAGACTGATTGCGATAACCGGTGGCATCGGCAGCGGCAAGAGTGTTGTCGCGCACATGGTTCAGGTCATGGGCTATGAGGTCTATGACTGTGACACCCGCGCCAAGCAGCTCATGACCGGTGATGCCGAGGTCAAGAGGCTCTTGGTTGAAGCCTTTGGCCATGAGATTTATCTCAATGACGGATCTATCAACCGCCAGCACCTGAGCGCGGTAGCGTTTGCCGATAGTGAGGCCCTGTCGCGCCTCAACGCCATCGTTCACCCCGCCACGGCGAGGAATCTGCAACGATGGGCAGGCGAGCAAAGTGCTCGAGGAGCGGCTGTCGCCTTTGTCGAGACGGCCTTGCTGAGGACGGCCAGTCTAGACCGCGTGGTGGACGACGTGTGGCACGTCACCGCCCCCGACGAGGTGCGCATTCAACGCGTCATGGCCCGTAACGGGTTCAGCCGTGAGCAGGTTCAGGCCCGCATCGCCTCACAAAGCCTTGAGGACAGTATCGCGCCTGGCGAACAGGTCATCGTCAACGACAACGACCATGCCCTGCTGCCACAGGTCACCCGCCTGCTATCACAACAAGCAATTATTAACTAGTAAACAACAATAATCACTACATTAAATCAACATTATTAATTATGTTAAGAGAAATTTTATCCATCTCGGGACGTCCCGGACTGTACAAACTCGTGTCTTATGGTAAGAATATGCTGCTCGTCGAGGGTCTGACCGATCACCATCGTTTCCCCGTTCATTCACGCGAGCGCGCGATGTCATTAGGCGACATCTCCATCTTCACCACTGGCGAAGACACACCCCTGTCGCAGGTTCTCGAGAATGTGGCTAAGAAATATGACAAAAAGGCCGTGGATGCCAAGGCTTTCTCCACGCCCGACCAGCTGCACGAGTTCATGAACAACGTGCTGGAGAATTGGGATGACGAGCGCGTTCACAATAGCGACATCAAGAAGATCATCTCCTGGTATAACATCCTTGTTAACGCCGGTATCACCGAATTCGCAGCAAAGCCTGAAGAGGAAGAGGCACAAACCGAAGAACCCGCCGAAGAAACTAAGGACTAAACTAAGGACTAAGGACTAAAAACTAAGGACTAAGGACTATCATTCCTTTATGACCAAATACGGCAAAAAGATACTCTACATGGCAGCGGCGATACTCTTGTCGCTGCCTGTGGTATCTTGCCGCAGCACAAGCCACAACACACACACCTACCGTCCCTATAGCGAACGTCGCAACCGCACCGGCTCGACTGCCGACGATGCCCCATCGACCCAAACCGACAAAAAGAAACCCACGCCCAGTGGACATGGCCTGGTGAGCGACGAGTGGGCGCGTCTAGACGTCAAGCCACACAACAAAAAAAACAAAGACCTGTACAAGGAACTGAAACGCTGGCTCGGCACCCCATACGCCTATGCAGCCCACACCTGCGGTGAGGGGACCGATTGCTCGGGCATGGTTATGGAGGTATTTCAAGCGGTTTATGGCATCAAACTGCACCGCAACAGTGCCAAGATGCTTGAGCAGAACTGCAAACCCATCGACCTGGACGACCTGCGCGAGGGCGACCTTGTCTTTTTCATCACCAGCGGCGATGGCCACGTCTCTCACGTCGGCATTTACCTCTGGGACAACAAGTTTATCCACTCCTCATCATCTCGCGGCGTCTGTGTCGATGACCTCCGTCAAGACTACTACGCCACCCACTTCTACACCGCCGCCCGCGTCACCACCCGTTAACTATCACTAACTTGAAACAGGGGTAATCTATTACTGTAAATCTACCAACTGCCAGTGAGCAGGAAGTCAATGAGCGCCGACACATCGCTGATACCCACATTGTTGTTATGGTCACAATCGGCGGCCTCAAGATTAACGCCTTCAGTGTCACCGCTTAACAGGTAATCGATGAGCGCCGAAACGTCGCTAATGCCCACACTCCCATTGTCATCCACGTCTCCCAGTATCACGCCGCTTGAATTACTGTTCACGGTGCAGGTTTCATCTTGCAACACATGCTTGGTACCTATGGGCTCGGCACAGATCGTGTTTTTTAATGATATAGTAGCAGGACCATGAAAATCACTGGAAGCGGTCAAGCTGATGGTCATAATAGCGCCGCTGTTTCCTGAGAAGGCAGCTGTGCTCATCGACGAAACATAAATCCTTATGGCGCCATCACCCTGTTCAAAACAAGAAAGCGAGTGAGAATAGTCCTTGCGTGATGTTAAGTCTATGATGTATTCATCGTCTTCCATGTCTACACTCAATCCATCGGGCAAATACAGGTCTGTCTGCAGACCACCATAGGCTACATTGTTGTCCAACAAGACTGGCACTGATAGCGTTTCGCCAGGTTCGATGCTGAAATCCTCGATATACAGCCTGTCATCACCAGTGGCTCGAGCATCAAGAACGACATCCCTAGAACCTTCACAACTGTTTAAGAGTGTTCCATCAACGGAAAAATTATTGGCATAAAAGCCATACGAATTTCCATACCTGTAGGTTATTGGCCTTATTCCCAGCGAGATGTTCGCAATGCCAACGAGGTCAGAAACATCTATTGATGCGGTGTTGTTGACATTTGCCGCATCACTGTAGAACGGGGATGGGGAATTACCAAGGATCTTGCTTGCCGTGGCCATATAGTCGGCTATATCGACTGTAGCGTCACCGTTTGCATCACCCACCATATAGCCGTAACGCACCACGCCACGCGTGCTGCTGATGTTGTGTTGCGTTTCGTCAGACTCCGAAGCAATGATGTTGGAAACATCGATGTAATAGTATCCGTTATATGAACTTGTATTGCTCATAATAATATTCATGTTCACCAACGGGCCGTCATTGCCCTTAAGAGCCTTAGCAGTGGACGAGGCGATAAGTACGCGGTACTTGTTGGAGTAGCCGCTGAGTTTGTTCACGCTAAGAGAATGGCTGCGGGTCGAGCGGTTATCGTCAAGCAACATCTCGGGGTAGCCGAAGGTCACACAACTGGGCAAGGTCACATCAAACTGGATGCCTGATATCGGGTTCATGTTACTCAGCGAAAGGGTCATCACTGACACATCCGATGCCATACCCCTAATATGCGAAAGCGTGTCAAGATAAACCGAATAGTCGGCAGCAGCTGCCGACGGGCTGCCCAACAGGACTGAGGCCAAAATAATACCCAATAAGTATAAAGATTTTCTAATCTTCATCATTTCAGGTTGATTTTTAATGTCTGGTTATTGAATTTTATCATCATTATGCCTGTGGTCCAAGGAGCAATCTCGTTACGACCGATGGTGACGGAATACTCCCTCGTGTGACCAGAGACATCACTTACCACAACCTTGCCGTTCATCGGAGTGTCAACGATAATCATGCCGCCCTCGACATAAATGCGGGAGGCACCATCTATTTCTTGGACTGCGGTCGTACCATAATATTCCACTTCCATGTCATCGAACTTGTGGCTGTTTAAGTTGCGCTCGGCAAAAGTGATGTCACTTATTCCGATACTTGAGCCAACAAAGCTTTCGTCAGTTTTAACCTTGAGTGTCAGTAGTCCGGGACATGCGCCCATGACCTCGGCATCACTGAACGAGGAGGCCAGCAAGCGCACCTTGCCATCAGGCAACGTCGTCCACGTCAACTGCAGTTTGGAGGCCTCGTTGCCAAGAACCGCATCTTTCAGGGTCATGCCCTGTGGTAGGGACAAATCCATTTGGAAGGCAGCGAAATCATAGCCCGCATCCAGATTGAGGGTGGCCTCACCTTCCCCTCCGCCAACGATAGCAAGCTGCTCACAGGTCAGACAATCCAATTCCGAACCTTGACGAGGTGAATAACGTAACGTGATAGGCTTAATGCCCAGCGAGATGTTTGCGATACCTACAAGATCGGTCACGTTGATGCTGGAATTCGCGTCCACATCAGCTGCATCACTATAGAACGGTGAAGGCGAACGGCCCAGAATCTTGCTTGCAGTAGCCATATAGTCAGCGATATCAACCGAAGCATCCGCATCGGCATCACCCACAATATAATAGTAACGGACAACTCCCTTAGAATTATTAAGGATATGTTGTGTCTCATCTGATTCTGAAGCGATAATATTTGAAATATTAATATAGTAATTTCCTGTGGTACTTATGGTTTTACTCATTAATATATTCATGTGAGCTATCGGGCCATCATTTCCCTTGAGGTTCTTGGCTGTCGAAGAAGCTATCAGCACTCGATATGAGTTACTGGAGAGTTGATTGATACTCAATGAATGGCTTCGGGTAGCCCGATCATCGTCCAGCCACATTTCAGGATAGCCAAAGGTGATGCAGGAGGGCAAGCTCACATCAAATTGGATGGCAGAGATGGGATTTTTGTTATACAGAGACACTGGTAAAACAACCAGGTTGGCAGCCTCACCTCTGATATGGGTCAATGTATCAAGAGAGATGTAATAGTCTGGCAGTACATTAACAACACAACTCTTAGAGATATTGCTGCCATCGGCAGCTCTTGCGGTGATGATGGCCGTTCCGGCTGATTTGGCGGTAACCAGACCGTTTGTATCCACGCTGGCCACCGAGGTTGCGCTCGAAGACCAGTTCAGCGTCTTGTTTGTAGCATTTTCTGGAGCCACATCTGCCGATAATTGGAAGGTGTCGCCCAAATGCATCTCCAGATAAATCTCGTTCAGTGTAATGGATGTCACATATTGCCGTCGCACCGTCACACTGCAGGACGCACTCAAGCTTGTACCATCGGTAGTTGTGGCTGTAATGTTTGCCGTGCCAGGCGCTACTGATGTCACAAGTCCGTTGGCATCCACCCTTGCTACAGAGGATTTGCTGCTCGTCCATTGCAACGTACCGTTAGTTGAATTACTGGGCGTGATGGTTGCAATCAGTTGCGCCATCTCGGGCAACACAAGTTCAAGGCTGTTTTCATTGAGCGTGATGCCCGTCACAGGTCTAACCACGGTCACATTGCATGAAGCGCTCAGGTTGCTGCCGTCGGTGGTCGTAGCGGTGATGATAGCCGACCCATCATCCAAAGCCGTAACCATACCATCATTATCAACAGTGGCAACATTGTTTTCACTCGATGACCACAGCACCGTTCGGTTTGTGGCAAAATCTGGTGAAAGCGTTGCTGTCAATCCAAATGTTTCGCCAATATTCAGGACCTTGTCTGACACATTTAGTGAGATGCCAGTAACCATAATGTTGTCATCTACATCCACCTCACATATTCTACTGAACTTGTTCCAATAATCTGTCTGCATATAGCTGTTATAGCTCCCAACGGGAACCTTCAGCATCGCATTGCTATATGTAGAAGAAGAGAATGCATCTGATGGCAAAGAAACAGCCTCTGGCCTCAAACTCGAAACAGACGTCAGACTGCTGCAGCCTGAGAAAGCAGAATTGCCGATGGTGGTAACCGAGGTGGGGATGGTCAAAGTGCCTGTTAAACCACTACAGCTATAGAATGCATTGTTAGCAATGGTTGTGACCGAGTTAGGAATAGTCACGCACGACAGAGCGCTGCAGCCAGAGAATGCATATTTGCCGATGGTAGTAACCGAATTGGGGATGGCAACGCTCGACAGTTTAGTCTGCCCATACGCAAAAAACGCAGGGATTCGCTCCACACTATTCCCGATATTAACAGTCGAGATATTTTTTGAACCATCAAAAACCAAAGAACTAAAATCAGAACAAGAGACTGCATTGAAGTTGAGCGTTTGCAAATAAGAGCAACCTTGGAATGCATAATTACCGATGTAGTTGACAGACTTCGGGATGGTCACGCTTGTCAGTTTGACCAAGCCATGTGCAAAATAAGCGGGTATTCGCTCAACGTTATCTCCAAAATAGATGGTCGAGATATTTAAATTATAGAAAGGACGAGAGCTTGCTGTTGAACTGAAATCAGAACATGAAACTGCATTGAAGTTAAGCGTTTGCAACGCAGAGCATCCTTGAAATGCATAGCTTCCAATGGAGGTGAGAGAATATGGAATGGTCACGCTCTCCAAACCACTGCAACCATAGAACGCAGAGCTGCCGATTTCAGAGACGGAGTTGCCGAAGGTCACACTCGTCAAACCACTGCATCCCTCGAACACGCCATAATCGATTATTGTGATAGAGTTGGGGATAATCAAATCTCCCGTCAAACCACTACATCCATAAAACGCATAGTTGCCGATGCTAGTGACAGAGTTGGGGATGATCAAATCTCCCGTTAGTCCACTACAATTATAAAATGCATAGACTCCAATGCTGGTGACCGTGTTGGGGATAGCCACACTCACCAAACCACTGCAACCATAAAACGCATAGTTGCCGATAGTGATGACTGAGTTGCCAATGGACACGCTTGTCAGATTTGTCAGACCGTTTGCGAAATAGTCTGGAATTTTTTCCACTTCGTTCCCAATATTAATGATCGAGATATTTAAATTATAGAATGGACGAGAGCGTGCTGCTGAACTGAAATTATCACAGGAAACCGCATTGAAGTTGAGCGTTTGCAACGCAGAGCATTCTTGAAATGCATAGTTGCCGATACTAGTGACAGAGTTGGGGATAGTCAAATCACCCGTTAATCCATTACAGCCCTGAAAGGCATAACCACCAATACTTGTGACAGAGTTGCCAATGGTAACGTTCGTCAGCCCACTACAGCCCTGAAAGGCATAGTCGCCAATGCTGGTGACTGAGTTAGGGATAGTAACGCTCGTCAGTCCACTACATCCCTGAAATGCATAGCTGCTGATGTTGGTGACCATGCTTGGGAATGTCAAGCTTGTCAGGCCACTACAATCTCGGAACACGCCATAATCGATCATTAAGATAGAGTCAGGTATAATCAAATCACCCGTAAGGCCACTGCAACCATAAAACGCATAATTGCCGATGCTAGTGACAGAGTTAGGGATATTCAAATCACCCGTCAATCCACTACAGCCCTGAAATGCACACTCACCAATGCTTGTGACAGAGTTAGGAATGAGTAAATTCTTAATTTTTTTCAAACCCTGAGCAAAATACGCGGGAATTCTCTCAACGCTATCTCCTAAATTGATTGTCGAAATATTCAAATAATAGAATGGTTGTCTGTAATATTCCGAACTAAAATTGGCACAGGATATGGCATTAAAATTTAGCGTATCCAATGCTGTACACCCATTGAAAGCACGGTAGCCAATGCGCTGAATAGACTTTGGGATGGTTACGCTCGTAAGACCACTGCAACTATTAAATGCGCTATCACCTATACAAATAATCGAACTGCCAAAAGTGACGTTTTTCAAACCTTTGCAACCATGGAAAACTCGGTCTTCAATCTCGATAACCGAATTGGGAATGGTCACGTCAGTTAGGCCGACACAATACCAAAAGGCATAGTCACCGATACTTGTGACTGAGTTACCGATGTTCAAGTGCACCAGTTTTGTCTGATTCTGTGCGAAATAAGCAGGAATCCTTTTCACACTATCACCAAAATTAACAGTAGAGAGATTTAAGTTATAAAAGGGATTATTATCATTAGTGCTGAAATCAGCGCAATTAACAGCATTGAAGTCAAGTGCTATCAATGAGCGACATCCCTGAAACGCCTTGTTTCCGATTCTAGTAACTGAATTAGGAATGGTCATGCTCGTAAGACTTATACAGCTAACGAATGCACTATTGCCAATTGTAGTGATCGAGTTTGGAATAGTTATGTGACTTAAACCGGTGCAAAGTCTGAACGCTTCGACATCTATAGTTGTGACTGTATTAGGAATAATAACACTTGTCAAGTAGCTGCAACCATAAAATGCATTGTTTCCAATGCAAGTTACAGTGTATGTAGTGCCATCATAAGTTACTGTTTCAGGGATGAGAACTTCTCCTTGATAATAAGAATTAAAATTATTATCATGAGTTACAGTGGCTTCTGTTCCGTTGATATTGTAGTAAATGCCATCAACTGCGAAGTCATAGGCAAGGGCTGTGGGGACGCATAATAGGGTCAACAGAAGCAACAGGTTGGTTCTGAAATTAAAACGGTTCATAGTAATCTTTTTTTGGTGACTTAGTTTATCTTGCAAATTTCGTTATAAAACTTATTATATGCAAGCATTTTACTAAATTAACGCCACATTATTTAAAATAATAATGCAACGAAACGCCTTATTTATGTTTGTCATAGTTTCAGGTGGCGCCAGAGGGGGCGTGGGAGGCGGCGCCAGAGGGCTGTCAAGATGGCGTAGCGCCAGTCGATGACCTTGATGTGCCGCTTGCTGTTGATGGCGCAGACGATTTGTCGGGCCACCTTCTCGGGCTTTAACATCATGGGGTAATGGAAATCCCCATTTAGCAGGGCGGTATCGACAAAGCCAGGGCGGATGTCGGTAAAGCGGATTTTAAGGCCACGGGCATTGGCCTGCTGTTCCAGGGCTTGCAGATAGACGTTCTGCATCGCCTTGGTGGCGGAATAGGAAGGTGCTGGCCCGAGTCCCTTGGTGCCAGCGATGCTGGATATGGCAGCGATGTGCCCTTCTCCCCTGTCGGCAAAGTAACGATAAGCCTCACCTATCATGCGGGTGAAGCCCATGCCGTTGGTGTTCACCGTATTGAGTTCGATTTCGGGTGTTAAAGTACGGTTCTGCTTGCCGATGCCCGAGGCATAGAAAAACAGGTCCATACCGCCCAACTCGTCGATCAGCGCTCTCAAGCGTTGCTCCGCGCCCTCGGCAGTGACATCGATGGTTGCTGTCACTACCCTATCGGGCGCCAGTTGCTTCAATAACTGCAAGCGGTCCTCACGCCTTGCAGCCACGCCCAAACGGCAACCCTCGTCGAGCAGCAACTTGGCTACTTCCATCCCTATTCCTGACGAGGCCCCGATGATGATTACTCTTTTCATAAGCATTAGGTTTTATGTGAGGTTGAGTTGTTGACGGACACTCTCCTCGTGGATGGCTTGCATCACGCGCTGGGTAAATTCCTCATCCAGCCCCAACGATTGTCCCTCGCTGAGGCGGGCTTTGATCACCTCCTGGTAACGGGTGGGCTGCACGACACGCAGGTTGTGCGCCTTCTTGAAACGGCCAATCTCACGCGACACGCTCATGCGGCGGGCCAGTACGGCCAGCAACTCGTGGTCGCAGTCGTCAATCTGCTGACGCAACAACGACAGTTCGTCCTCAATGGGAGCACCCGAGCGCACGACGAGCCGATCGAGAATCGTCTTGAGTTCCTCAGGGGTCACCTGCTGGGCGCTGTCGCTCAATGCCTGGTCGGGGGCGCAATGGCTCTCAATCATCAAGCCGTCAAAGCCCATGTCAAGCGCCAACTGGGATAAGGGTGCGACAAACTCCCGCTTGCCGCCAATGTGCGACGGGTCGCAGAGGATGGTCATGCCAGGCACGAGGCGACGCAACTCGAAGGGGATGTGCCACTGCGGGTCGTTACGGTAGAGGTGTGAGCCAGCTGAACTGAACCCTCGATGCACAGCACACAGGCGTGTGATGCCCGCATTGCGAATGCGTTGCAGGGCACCTAGCCACAGGCTTAAATCGGGGTTCAAGGGATTCTTTACCAAGACGGTCACTTCATCATGCCCGTTCAGGGCATCGGCAATGTCCTGCATGGCAAATGGGTTGGCACTCGTTCGCGCCCCTACCCACAGGATATCAATTCCTGCATCCAGGGCGGCACGCACATGGTCAACGGTGGCCACCTCGGTAGCCACCGCCATTCCTATCTCATCTTGGACACGACGCAGCCACTGAAGGCCCTGGTCGCCCACGCCCTCGAAGCCGCCAGGCATGGTGCGCGGTTTCCAGATGCCAGCCCTGAAGACCTTCACACCGATGGCGCTCAACGCCCTGGCGGTGTCGAGCGTCTGCTGCTCGGTCTCGGCGCTGCAAGGTCCTGCAATGACCAAAGGCTCCCCTTGCAGCGGGAGCGGTTGAATGTCCTGTAGCGAAAAGTTCGGCATCAGCAAGCCTTGAAACTCATGTCGAGCGACTTGATGGAGTGAGTGAGAGCACCCACCGAGATATAGTCCACGCCACACTCGCCATAGTCACGCAGCGTGTCGATGGTGATGCCACCGCTTGACTCGGTCTCTACCCTGCCAGCGATGAGTTCGACGGCTTTGCGGGTGTTCTCGACACTGAAGTTATCAAGCATCACGCGGTCAACGCCACCATGGTCAAGCACCTGCTGCAACTCATCAAAGTTGCGCACCTCGATCTCAATCTTGAGGTCCTTGCCATTCTCGCGGCACCACTGGTGGGCTTTTTCGATAGCGGGAACGATGCCGCCGGCAAAGTCCACATGGTTGTCCTTGAGCAGAATCATGTCAAACAGACCGATGCGATGGTTGCAACCGCCACCAATCTTGACGGCTTCCTTCTCGAGAATGCGCATTCCCGGCGTGGTCTTGCGAGTATCGAGCACACGGGTCTTGAGGCCCTCCAGTCGCTTGGCATAGCGGGCGGTGGTCGTGGCCACACCACTCATGCGCTGCATGATATTGAGCATCAGGCGCTCGGTTTGCAACAGGGAGCGCACCTTACCCGTCACCACAAAGGCGATGTCGCCAGGCTTGACGTGGGCGCCGTCCTCGATCATGACCTCCATGTGCAGTTCAGGGTCAAATTTCTCAAACACGCGGCGCGCGATTTCCACGCCGGCCAGGATTCCTTCTTCCTTGACAATCAGGCGTTGGCGGCCCATCTCGTCGGCAGGGATGCAGCACAGGGTCGTTGCGTCACCGTCACCGATGTCCTCGGCAAACGACAGGTCGATCAATTCATCAATCAGTTCTTCACGAGTTTTCATATCAATTTCATTATTTAGTGATTTCGACCACAAAATTAGGGATATTTCGGGGGAATTGCTAATTTTGCCGCCAAAATCATTAAAATCTGCCAAAATGAAGATTACTCTCGCTGTCATCGGCAAGACCGAAGTGGGTTTTGTTCGCCAAGGTATCGAGGAATATGTGAAACGGTTACGGCACTATGTAACCTTCGACATCCAGTACATCGGGGATGTGCGCAACACCCGCAACATGAGTGAGGCGCAGCAGAAGACTGCCGAAGGCCGCGCATTGCTCGCCACCCTCGAGACTAGCGACCACGTCGTCCTGCTCGATGAGCACGGCACCGAGCGCACCTCGGTCGATTACAGCCAGTGGCTCGAGCGCCGCATGGCGAGCGGTTGCAAGCGGCTGGTGTTTGTCGTGGGCGGACCCTATGGCTTCTCTCCCGAAGTCTATGACCGCGCCAATGAGAAAATCTCCTTGAGCAAGATGACATTCCCGCACGAACTGGTGCGCCTCATCTTTGTCGAGCAACTCTACCGCGCGTTCACCATCCTTCGGCACGAGCCCTATCATCATGAGTAGGTTAAAAAGGGAATTGACTTTATATAGAAGATTAGTTATGAGGAAATTATATATACTGCTGATTGTTTTGCTGGTGGGTACTGCGCTAGAAGGCCTGGGTAAATCCTATTACAATTCGGTAAGGAACAACTTTGGTGGACTGTACCCGCATCCCGGCATGAGGATGCAGGGGCGATACAAGGCTATCGAAGACAACCGCCTGGTTGACGAGAACGCGACCATGGCGAATGCGATGGGCTTTGACACGATGAAAATCCACAGTTCATCTTACCGTTACCAGCTGCGCCTGGCCAACACCAACAACAAACAGGGAAAGACCCGCTCCATCAAGAATCCCATCACGGGCGAGAGAACCAATATTACCCGCACGCAGTGGGGCCTGGTGTTTAACCGCGACAAGGACGGCAACTTCTGTGCCGTGGTGCTGAGTTGTGAGAACAGCGCCCCCTATGACGACATTACCGACCAACGCTCGATGCAGGTGACCCTCATGCAGCGCACGGGCCGCGAGGAGAACATCCTGGCCCAGACATCGCTCTCCAAGGGGGTCTCGCTGGAAGATGACCTGAACACCATCTGTGTTGATGTGGATGAACGCGGGGTGAAAGTCTCCATGGGCAAGCAGGACCTGCAACCCGTGCTGGAAGCCGATGTCAAGCGTCCAACAGGGGCGGTTCAGGTGGGTTATCTGGTGGGACCGGGTGCCAGCGTCTCGATTGAGCGTGCTGTGCTGACAATCGACAACGAGCGCCAAGTCGCCAACAGCACGTTGTGGACGGTGGAAGCCCTCGATGAGTATTTTGCCCAAAGTGCCGACCCTGCCGAGGGTTACTGGAAATATTTGGACCGCGACATGCAGGACGATTGGCTCAGGCTGGGCGGTCGTTACACGCTGGCAGTCGTGCGTGCCGACGATGGCTATGACCTTATCTATATTGACGGAGCTCAAGTCAAAAAGACGATGTGGCAAACTGGTATGCTCAAGGGGCACATGACCAAGACCATCTTTAGCGGCAACTATGACCTCACGTGGATAGACGCCACCATGCAACCCATCGAGAAAGACGCCCAGGCCAGCATCGAGAACGGTGTCATCCTCACCCTGAGTTTTCCCGTCTATAAGAGCCAGGTGCGTTTCGCCAAGGTCCTAGAAGCCGATGATTAACTGAAATAAGTAAAAAATCACCTCAATTTGTTACAAATCCCCATAACGTTCGTTTACTAGTTGAACGGGGCTATGAAACACCCCGCTCGTGCTGAAACAATGAAGCAACCTGACCGCATCACTAACGCATTCACCGCCTTGAGAGAACAAATGCTCTCACTGGCCGAACGCATCACGGGCAACCGTGACGATGCAGCCGACGCGGTACAGGACGCCTTCGTCAAGCTGTGGCAGCAACGTGGCAAATACGAGACCACAAGCCACGCCCGGGGAGCAGGAATGATGACCGTGCGCACAACCAGCATCGACATGGCACGGCGCAATAGCCATCGAGCTGATGTTCCCATCGAAAAAGCAGCCGATGCCGTCGTGGAGGTGAACGACAACGACCGTAGCCTAGCCTACCAGCAAGTGCGCCAAATCATTGACAATGAGTTGTCGCGAAACCAACAGATGATTATCGACCTGCGCGAAGTGGAAGGGCTGGAGTTTGAAGAAATTGCCCGCCGAATGAACATGACTGCCGCCAACGTGAGAGTGGAACTGAGCCGAGCACGTAAACGCGTGCGAGAAATTTACCAATCAAGAAGAAAGGAGATGAACGCATGAACACTTCTCATCACATATCCAATCAAAACGAGCTGGAACAGCTCATCGAACGCTACTTTGACGGCGAGACCAGCATCCAGGAAGAACAGCTGCTGCGTGAGGCCCTTGCCAATAGCCAGTGGACCAGCGAGACCATTGACGAAGCCCGCTTTGCCATGGGTTACTTTACGGCCCACCGCCAGGAGCGGAAAGAGGCCAGCAAGTTTAATCGCATCAGCATTATCGGCATTGCGGCCACTATCGCCATCCTGCTCACTGTCGGTATTCCGGCGCTGTCCCACAGGTGGTCAACACCACAACCTGAATATATCGCCTATGTCAACGGCAAGGTCATTGCCAACAACCAGGAGGCAGTCATGTCGCTCATAGAACAAGACCTGAACAACATGGGAATGGCCACACATGAGATGGATAACGCGATTGCCGATGACATGAACGACATCAGCGACGCGACACAATACATGACCAATGAATTATCCAGTCTGGGCGAAGCCATCGAACTAGACGATTAACACGTGTTAATAATCATCATCAAATACAATAAGAAACTATGAAACGGATTAGCATTATCATTGCTGTTATGGCTCTGGCAACATTGCCTGCGTTGGCTCAGAGCGGATTACACATCAATTCGCTCTTTGACGGCCGATACAAGAAGAACCCCTATGCCGCCGAGTATATCGTTACTGGCCCCGCTGCTTTGGATATTGATCTGGAAATATATCACAGTCTAAAGGTCACCCAAAAAGAACAGCAAGAGTTGATTGAGAGCCTTGTCAACAAGGACGGTGCCACGGCCATCGACAAGGAGGTGCAGTTGCGCAACGGGAAAATCTACTATGGTTTCTACGTTCTACCCCCCTCAAAGAAAAAGCTCAACCGCTACATCTTCTTCCTGAACCAAAACCTGGCCAAGAAGTCGCCCAAGAACATGGTCACGCTCATCTATATGGAGGGTAAAGCCACTCCGTCACAAATCAAGCATCTTATACGTAAATAATTAATAACCAATAAAATATTAGCAATTATGAAACAGTTTTATTTCTTTATCACAACTCTACTTGCAGTATCACAGCTGTCAGCTCAGACGCCCGATACTGTTACCGTCATCAACCAACCCAACCAAGTCATCATCACCGAGACCCCCAATGGAACTGTTGTGAAAGTGAAAGGTATGAAAGACAACAACGAGTACAACTACACTTATCAGATGGATCATAATGCCAACGACAGCATCCACACCACCCAGAATATGGACTGGGAACTCAATTATCCGTTCAAGAAAGATAAAAAGTCGCCCAGCCACTGGAGCATTGAGACTAAAGGCCTCTACTTTGGCGGAGGATTAAAGACCTCATACGGTCAGGTGAACAACAGCTTTAACTGGGGTATTCTCCAAGTTGTCGGCATCAACTACAACACCCTTCACGGTCAAAACTTCTCGTTTGGTATCGGCTTTGACGAAAAGCGCTTCTCACTCAAGCGTCCCTATTGCTTTGAAATGGACGAGGAGACTAACATAGTGGACGTAGTGACCGACTTCTATCCTGATGGTGCGAGAAACCGCTCATCGGCATTCACGGTGAGAGCCATTCAGTTCCCGCTCCTGTTCGAGCAGAAATTGGGCAAGGATTTCCACATTACGCTGGGAGCAAGCATGAACTGGAACGCTTACGCTTTCTGCAATACCCGTTACAAAATTAACAAGACTGAACATGATGTTTCCTATCATGGCATCAAGCAGAATAAGATTACATTCGACTTGATTGGCGCTTTCTCGTTCGACGGCTTGGCTATCTACTGCCGCTACACCCCTGGCAACATGTTCAAGAAAGGCTTTGGCCCCGAGATCAAGAACACTTGGATGCTGGGCGGCGCCATCTTCTTGTAAGAGAAAGAGATAACGGAAAAAACGGAGATTACGGAGATAACGGAAATAACGGAGATTACGGAGAATCCTGCTTAGAGGGATTCCCCGTTTTTTTCATTATTTCAGTTGCTTGGTTTACAGGAAGGGATTGAATCGTTTTTCGTCGGCGACGGTGGTTGTGGGACCGTGGCCCGATGCAATGACGGTCTCGTCGGGCAAGGGGAAAATTTTCTCACGGATGCTGTTGATGAGTTGAGCCATATCGCCACCCCACAAGTCGGTGCGACCCACACTGCCGTTAAAGATGGTGTCGCCAGCAATGAGCAAGGCGCTGTCGGGCAGATAGAACGCTAGTCCGCCAGGGCTGTGACCCGGCACATGCAGCACGCGGATGAGTTCGTCGCCCAGGGGGATGGTGTCACCGTCAATCAGGTCTCGATCGACAGTCAAGGGTTCTACATCAACATTGATGCGAAAATGAGCCACTTGTTCAGGCAGTTCCAACCCTAACTTGGCATCCAGAGAACTGCCACACACGTCGGCTCCGGTCTTGTCGGCGAGCCAACGGGCTCCAGTGATGTGGTCAACGTGCAGGTGGGTCAAGAGGATGTGCTTCACCATCAAGTTGTGCTCATCGATGAACTTGGTCACCATCTCCTGCTCGCTATCACGCATCATGCCGGGGTCAACCACCACAGCCTCATGCGACACCTCGTCCCACAGGATAAACATATTCTCGCCAAACGGGTTGACGGTCATCATTGTTGCGTTGATCATAATGGTAAATACAGGATTTTCTTGGTTGTGAAAAATTCTTCGGTGAAATAGCTGGACAATTCGTCGATGAGGACTTGGTTTTTGAATTTCTGAACTTCACCCGTCAGGTCTCCTCCCTTGAGGCAAATCAGGCCATTGGGGACGGCATTGCGGTCCTCGCTGTCGATAAACCGCTTGACGAGCGGAACCATGTCGCCCAGGTCCATCACGGCACGGCTCACGACGAAGTCAAACTTGCCTTTTACCTCCTTGACATCACCATGCTGGAAGGTAACGTTTTTCAGGCCGATGCGCTCGGCGATGTCCTGCGCCACCTTGAGTTTCTTGCCGATGCGGTCAACGAGATGGAAAGTCACTTCGGGATAATAAATAGCCAGTGGTATGCCAGGCAGTCCCCCACCCGTCCCCAGGTCCATCACCCGCGTGCCGGGCGTGAACTTGACAAACTTGACCAAGCCCAACGAGTGCAGCAGGTGGTTCACCTCCAGGTTGTCAATATCCTTGCGGGAGATTACATTGATTTTAGCGTTCCACTCGGGATAGAGCACCTCGAGTTGTGCCATCTGTTGGCGCTGGGTCTCGTTCAGTTCAGGGAAATATTTCAATATATGTTCCATCGTCAGTCAGTCGTCAATGGTTGCCTTAAAGTCTCTCGATGATGCTGTCGTCACACAGGGCGTCCTTGAGAGCGCCATAGGGGATGGTGATCTTGGGCTCACCAACGGCTTCAACAGCAAGTTCATTGGGCAGGTAACTCCATGTCACGCCGTTCTCGTCGAAGTAGAAATTACGAGTCACCGTGATGTTCTCGACATTAAAGTAGCCCAGGTCGTTCAACTGCTCGTTGCCCGTGACATTGTTTTGCTTGAGCAGCTGTTCCTTGAGCAGCTGGCACACGTCGGCTATGGCATCGTCACGGAACAGGCGATTCAAGTCGATATAGGTTTGGGTATTCACGTCAAAACTGTAGTAGCGATGAGTCACCGAAGTCACCTTGTCGTTTTTCTTCACCACATCGACGCGCTCAAACGTCACAATCCCGTTCTTGTTATAGACGGGTGTCACACGCGTGCTAGTGGCATACTTGAGCGTAGTCATTCCCTCGTCCTCGGCGACGGCTTCGGCTTCGGCTGGGCCGTCCATGAAGTCATACTGGTGCATACTGTTGGCAACAACTTGACGCATGGCCTCTTGCAAGGAAAGCGTGTCGCCAGACTCGAGGACATAAGCGGCAAACAACCGCTGCAGGCTATCGACGGCTGCCCCATCGACAATCGTCACAGGATAATCTATTGTAGCGTCGGCAACAATGGTGCAGCGCTCGCCGTTACTCATCGTGAAGCCCGAAGTGTCGCTCAGGCGCTGTGTCTGAACCGTCACTGCTGGCTTGCCATCACCACCCTGCTTTTTAGACGCCTGGGAGCACGAAAAAAGTAAAGCGGTGATTGACAGCAATATAAAAAGTGAAGTGAACTTCGTTTTCATCGTTTTTGATTTAGTTTGTCGATTTAATCTTGCTAAGGTACGATAAAATTGTCAAAAACCAAGTTGAGGAATGAATTTTTTTGCCGAACTTTGCAAAAAAATATCAAGCGACGATGAAGATTGGAGAATACAACGAGTTGCGCATCAACCGCATGGTAGATTTTGGCGCTTACCTCATCGATGACGACACCCACGAGGTGTTGTTGCCCAAACGTTACCTCACGCCCGACATGAAGGTGGGCGACACCATCCGCGTGTTTGTATATAACGATAGCGAGAACCGCCCCGTAGCGACCACCGAGGAACCCAAGGCCGTGGTGGGCGACTTTGCCCTGATGCGCGTCAAGGCCGTCAACAACGTGGGCGCCTTCCTTGACTGGGGATTGGTGGCAAAAGATCTGCTGGTGCCCTTCAGAGAGCAACGCGTGGACATGAAAGCTGGTCGCAGCTACATCGTGCGCGTCTATCTCGACGAAGCCAGCCAGCGCATCGTCGCCAGTGCCAAACTCGCCAAATTCCTCAACCTCACCGAGCCCGACTACTATCACCGCGAGAAGGTTGAAGTGCTCGTGGTGCAACGTAGCGACCTGGGCTACCGCATCATTATCAATAATGCCCACTGGGGACAGATCTACCAGAACGAGACCTATCAGGAAGTCAACATTGGCGACCGATTCACCGCCTTTATCAAGCAGGTGCGTCCCGATGGGAAAATCGATGTCACCCTTGCCAAAATCGAGAAGATGCGCGTTGATGACCTCGCCGACACCATCCTCGAGCATCTAAAGGCTAATGGCGGCGAAATGGCTCTCACCGACAAGAGTGACCCCGAAGACATCAACAAGGCTTTCAACTGCAGCAAGAAAGACTTCAAGAAAGCCCTTGGCCTCCTCTACAAGCAACAAAAAGTCACCCTCGGCGACACAGTAAAACTCGCGTGACCATATTGACATGAAAAAACAGTTCTTTTTATTAACGATAGCAACTGTGATGGTTGCCCTCAGTGCCCTTGCTGACAACAGCAGGGCGCCGGAGGCGGTTGGCCCCGTGCCGACGGCTGCTCAGGTGGCGTGGCAACGATTGGAGACCTATGCGTTTATCCATTTCGGACCCAACACATTCACCGATATGGAATGGGGATATGGCGACACGCCAGCCGAAGCGTTTAACCCCACCCGACTCGACTGCGAGCAATGGGTACAGACCATCGTCAAGGCGGGGATGAAGGGCGTGATATTGACGTGTAAGCACCATGACGGCTTCTGCCTGTGGCCCTCGCGCTATACCGATTATAGCGTCGCCAGTTCACCCTTCAAGCGTGACGTGGTGCGCGAACTGTCGGACGCCTGCAAGAAGTACGGCATCCGTTTCGGCGTATATCTGTCACCGTGGGATCGTCATCAGGCCAGTTACGGCACGCCAGAATATGTCACCTACTACTACAACCAATTGGAAGAATTGATGACGCAGTATGGCGACATCTTCGAGGTGTGGTTTGACGGCGCCAACGGCGGCGACGGCTGGTATGGCGGCGCGCGTGAGAAACGTGAGATTGACCGCAGCACCTATTACAACTACCTCAAGGCATGGGGCATCGTAAATCGCTTACAGCCCAATGCCGTCATCTTTTCGGACGGTGGTCCCGGCTGCCGCTGGGTGGGCAATGAAAAAGGCTTTGCCAACCCCACCAATTGGTCGTTCTTGCGCATTAAGGAGGTCTATCCCGGTTATCCGCAATACGAGGAACTGCAATCGGGCCATGCCGATGGTGATGCATGGTGCGCCAGCGAATGTAACACCAGCATCCGCCCGGGATGGTTCTACCACGAGAAGGAGGACACAATGGTCAAGAGCGTTGACCAACTGGTGGACCTCTATTACCGCAGCGTGGGCCACAATGGCACTTTCTTGTTGAATTTCCCCGTCGATAGGGAGGGGCTCATCCATCCCATCGACTCGGCCACTGTGGTCCAGTGGCATGAGCGCATCCAGCGCGAATTGAGCACCAACCTGCTCCTCGGAGCCAAATTCACCGCCAGCGACACCCGCAACAAGACCTACAACGCCTCAAAGATGGGCGACGGCGAATGGGAGACCTATTGGGCACCAAAAGATGGCGTCACCGTGGCCGACATCACCATCAAGACCAAGAAGGACGTCACCCTGAACCGCATCATGCTGCAAGAGTACATTCCTCTGGGTCAGCGGGTCAAGGAGTTTGTCATTGAGTACAAGACCTGCTGCGGCAAGTGGGTGCCCGTGATCGTTGATGAGGAAACCACCACAATCGGCTACAAGCGCATCGTGCGCTTTGCCGAGAAGACTGCCAGCGAGTGGCGCATTCGCATTCTCGATGCCCGCGCATGTCCCTGCATCAACAACATCGAGGGATTCTATTCCAATGAATAGAAAGCACAGATTATCCGCACCTTTTCTCCTAACAATAAACGACTATGAATCAAGCAAGTGAACGCGCGGTGCGCATTGCTGAAGAAATCACCCGGCGCACGACCTGTGACCATTATCGCCTCGTGCTCAACGAGGAACGTGTACCGACAATTACCGACAGCAAAATCGGCGGCATGCCCTATTGGCCAAATGGAGAGGCTACAGAATACCCTGTTGACGAACAGGGCAGGCCCATGCTCATGCTCATGCAGGTGAATTGCGCCCAAGCAGGACTGAAAGCGCCATTGCCCGAGCAGGGCATTTTGCAGTGGTTTATCAGCCTCAACCCCGAGCGCATGTATGGCTGCCGCGGCAACTATGCCGAAGAGGGCAATGATTTCCGTATCATATACCATGAGCATATCGATGGCGAGAGTTCATATCCCAACGCGCCCACTCATGATACCGTGGAAGACATGCTCACGCCCGTAAAACGTGAGGTGGCGATAGACTTTGAGGTGGAATCCACTTCAATAGGCGTGAACGACGGAGCATTTAACCGTATGTTCTTTGAAATCATAAAGGAAATCACGGGCGTCGAGCACACGGGCAAGATGTGGTATGAATACCTGGACAATGACGATTGCTTGTATTTTGAGCGCCAACTGGGCATGAAACGTCCACGCCACCAGATGCTGGGCTACCCCGTTTACACCCAAGAAGAAGCGCGCCGCGACATAGAGAGGCACGACACGCTCCTGTTCCAACTCGATTCACAGTTCTCGACGCTTGACCGCAAGGAACTGGTCATGTGGGGCGACATGGGCAGCGGCTTTATATTCATCAACCATGATGACCTCGCCGCCCGCGACTTCACCCGTGTCTATTACTGCTGGGACTGCGGGTAAACCACACATGCTGCCTGCTACAATCCCTTATAAATAAGTGTCCTGCCTCGTTGGGGAGGGGCAGGACACACGAACCAGCTATTTTTATTGACTCTTGCCTTAATACTTCATTTTTAGCCACAGCGGGAGGTGCCGCAGTTGGTGCAGATGAGGCATCCTTCCTGATAGACCAGGGTGTCCTGACCGCAGTTAGGACAACGCTCGGCAGCCGCCTCGCCGTTGTGGATGTAGCGCTTCAAAGCACGCTCAACACCCATTTTCCAGGTATTGATAGACTGGCTATCGAGTTCCAGGCTGCTGACGAGCTTCAGCACCTGAGGGATGGGCATACCGTATCGCAACACGCCCGAAATGAGCTTGGCATAGTTCCAGAACTCGGGATTGAACTTCTCGCTCAAGCCCTCGATGGTGGTCTTGAAGCCGCGCTTGTTGATGAACTGGAAGTCGTAGCGCTTCACGCCGTCCTCGCCCACAGCCTTGATGATCTTACCCTTGGTCACCGACTTGGGGCAGAAGATGCCCTCATCATCATCGGCAATACCGGTGAAAATCTCATAGGGACGTCCATCAATCAAACCGATGAAGGCAATCCACTTCTCCTTCTTGTTCTGGAAACGCACGACGTCGGCCTCCAGCTCGACAGGACGCTTGAGGATGTGTTCCTCCTCGGCGATATAGCGGGCCTCTTGCTGCTCGGTCGCGCCTTTTTCCTTTTCTTTCTCTTTCTTCTTGTCGTTGTCGCTCAGTGCCACGAGCACGCCGGTACGGGAGCCGTCGCGATAGACGGTACATCCCTTGCAGCCACTGCGCCAAGCCTCGACATAAAGTTTACCGACCATTTCCTCGCTGATGTCGTTCGGCAGATTGATGGTCACGCTGATGCTGTGGTCCACCCACTTCTGGACTTCGCCCTGCATCCTCACCTTGTTCACCCAGTCCACATCGTTGGCTGTAGCCTTGTAATAGGGCGACTTCTCGACGATGGCGTTTAGTTCCTCCTGGGTGTAGTCGCGGCGCACGGGGATGTTATTGACGTTCATCCATGTCACCAGCTTGTGGTGATAGACGATAAATTCCTCAAACGAATCGCCATTCTCGTCAACCAGATCGACATGCACATCCTTGTCGCTGGGGTTGACCTTGCGGCGGCGCTTATAGACGGGCATGAACACCGGCTCAATGCCCGAGGTGGTCTGCGTGAGCAGGCTGGTGGTTCCCGTGGGAGCAATGGTCAAGCAGGCGATATTGCGGCGGCCATACTTCACCATATCCTCGTAGAGTTCGGGAGCGGCCTCGCGGATGCGGCTGATGTAAGGATTATTGAACTCACGTTTTGCATCGTAGATCTCAAAGGCGCCACGCTCCTTGGCCATCTGTACCGATGAGCCGTAGGCAGCGAGTGCCAGTGCCTTGTGGACGCTTACCGAGAATTCTGTAGCCTCAGGGGTACCATAGCGCAGTCCCATGGCGGCGATCATGTCGCCCTCGCCCGTGGTGCCCACGCCAGTACGACGGCCCTTGAGGGTCTTGGTGCGGATTTTGTTCCACAGGTTCATCTCGGTGGTCTTGACTTCGCTCGTCTCAGGGTCAGACTTGATTTTGTCGAGGATTTTCTCGATTTTCTCCATTTCCAGGTCGATGATATCATCCATCATGCGCTGGGCACAAGCCACATGCTCGGCAAACAGGTCATAGTCAAAGCTAGCCTGGGGCGTGAAGGGATTCTTCACGTAGCTATACAGGTTGATGGCAATCAGGCGGCAACTGTCATAGGGGCACAAGGGAATCTCACCGCAGGGGTTGGTAGAAATGGTCTTGAAGCCCAAGTCGGCATAGCAATCGGGCACCGACTCACGAGTGATAGTATCCCAGAAGAGGATACCAGGCTCAGCGCTCTTCCAAGCGTTGTGCACAATCTTGGCCCACAGGCGTGCAGCATCGGTTTCCTGCTCATAGATGGGCTTGTCGCTGTCGATGGGATACTGCTGGTGATAGGGTTTGCCCTCGACGGCAGCTTTCATGAAGTCGTCATCGATGCGCACCGACACGTTAGCGCCAGTCACCTTGCCCTCTTCCATCTTGGCGTCGATGAAGGATTCGGCATCAGGGTGCTTGATGCTCACGGTGAGCATCAGGGCGCCGCGGCGGCCGTCCTGAGCCACCTCACGGGTGCTGTTGCTGTATCGAACCATGAAAGGCACGAGACCTGTCGAGGTCAGGGCGCTGTTCTTGACAGGGGAGCCCTTGGGGCGGATGTGGGACAAGTCATGACCCACGCCACCACGGCGCTTCATGAGCTGCACCTGTTCCTCGTCAATCTTGAGGATGCCTCCGTAGCTGTCAGGCTCTCCGTCAAGGCCGACGACAAAGCAGTTGCTCAATGAGCCCACCTGGAAGTTGTTGCCGATACCCGCCATAGGGCTGCCCTGGGGCACGATGTAGCGGAAGTGGCTCATCAAGTCAAACAAGCGGTCCTCACTCAAGGGATTGGGATACTTTTTCTCGATACGGGCAATCTCGCGGGCAATGCGACGGTGCATATCATCGGGCGTCAATTCGTACAGGTGCCCAAATGAATCCTTCAGCGCATATTTCGTTGCCCATACCCTGGCAGCGAGTTCATCGCCGTCAAAATATTTCAACGAAGCCTCATAGGCCTGCTGATAAGTGTAGGTTGTTGGTTCCATTGCTATCTTGCTGTATTAATTGGTCTTTTAGGAATAATAGTTTCTGATTTATTGACGGAATTGCATCAATCGGCAAAATCCTCGCAAAGGTAATATGAATATTTTGAACCACAAAAAATATTTCGATTTTTCTAAAGTTTTTCAAAAAAAATTTTATTTAGTTGATTTTCAATAGATTAGATTTATACATTAATAAAAAAGTTATCCAAAAGGACAACTAACAGGCAACCAAAGTCTCTCAATACAAATTACTTGCAGTAACATAAAGGGCATTCCCGTTAAGAGAATGCCCTTGATGAAATCTTACTGGAAATGATAAGTCGCTGAATTACTTAAGGGTACCGTCCTGAGCGGCCTTAATCATGTCCTCGTTAGCGGTGATGTAAATCTCGACGCGACGGTTCTGGGCGCGACCGGCCTCGGTGTCATTGCTGGCAACGGGATAGTCATAGGCCAGACCCTGGCTGGTCATGCGGGCAACGGGAACACCTGCGTTGGTCAGATAGGTCTTCACCTCGGTAGCACGAGCATTGGAAACCTTCTCGTTAGCGGCACGTGAACCCACGTTGTCGGTGTGACCGTAAATCTGAACGTCGGTCTGGGGGTTGTTCATCAGCGATGCAGCAAACTTGTCGAGCGAAGCCTTGGCCTCACTGCCGAGCTGTGAGCTGTTGAAGCCGAACAGGATACCGTTGTCAAAGGTCACCCTAATTGCCTCAAAGCCGTTAACGTCGGTACAGGTGTCAACCTGAGCGCCAGCGATCTGGGCCAACTCACGAGCCTGCTTGTCCATCTTCTTGCCGATGAGGGTACCAGCCACACCACCAGCAACAGCACCGATAGCGCCACCGATAGCAGCACCCTTGCCCTTGCCAATGAGAGCGCCAATGCCAGCACCGATAGCAGCGCCACCGCCACCACCAATCAGGCCACCCTTAGAGGCGTTATTCATTGAACCACAGCCCGAGATACCGAGCATCAACATTGCACTTAATAATAAACATAAAGTCTTTTTCATTTTTCTTTATTTATTAATTAATAATGTGAATTGTCCAATCTTTACAACTTGCAAATATAGTATTTATTTTTAAATAACCGATTGATTAGACAAAAAAAACACTTTACAGTTTAAAACTACTACCGTACAACACAGGCAACATGACCGACAATCAGACGATTGCCAACCATGTTGCCCGTGTTATTGAGGTTCTCGACAGAGGGGCGGTTTAGCGCTTGTTGGTGATGGGACGCAGGTTGCGCTCCTTGAGGTCGCCAGAGCGGTAAGCGTCAAGCAGTTCCTTGAGGTCGTCGATCTGGGACTGCAGTTCAATGCCTATGTCGGTGTCCTTGACATGCATGCGGTGGTTAGTGAGCTCAACCAGGCTGCGCGTGGACTTAATGTCCTGGCCCTGGTTCACGGCCTCCTCCTTGGACGAGAAGGGCTCGTGCTGAACAAGTTCGAAACCGCGCGAATGGTACACCAGGGTGTATCCTGCAATACCCGTCTCGGGCTGGTAGGCCTTAGAGAAACCGCCGTCAATCACCATGAGTTTGCCGCCGGCCTTGATGGGATTCTCACCCTTGATGGTCTTGACGGGCACGTGGCCGTTGATGATGTGGCGATGTTCGCCCTCGACACCAAATTCATCGAGGATCATGTCAACCACCTCGGGGTTATCACGCATGGTGTAGTAAGCACCCTTTACCTCCTTGTGGGTATCCTTGTCGGCAATGAAGTAGCGCTCAAAGGTCGCCATCTTGCTCTTGTCGAACGCGGGCGAATCCTTGCCACACCACAGGTACCACAGGTAGTCGAGTGCAAAGGCATATTCATCGGGGTCCTCACATCCAAAGTATGCCGAGCGGATAAGGTTGCCAGCGCGCTTGAGCAGAGCCTTACCATGGTACTTCTCGCCGCGGATGAGCACGTCCTTGAGGGTTCCGTCCTCGTTCAGGGGGATGGAGGCATGGTAAAGCAGGTTACCGTTAGCAATGGTGTAGAGACAACCGTTGCGGAACATGCATTTCATGTGCTTGCGCAGTTTATCGCTCTCGGTGAACGACTGGTGCAACTTGTTGACGATGGATTCCTCCTCAGGCGTCAACTTGTAGGGATGCTTGGGATCAACTGTCGGGAAGTTGGTGTCCAGCATTTCATATTCCTTGCCTTTGATTTTAATGATACCCTTCTGGAGGTCCATCTTGTCGAGCAAGAGACGATCCTTCATGTCAAAGTCGGGACGACGCTTGATGGCGGCAGCCTCGAGTTTGAACTGGATGATGCTGATGGCCTTGTGCATCTGGGCAACGAGTTGTGCCGTGCGTGCACGCTCGGGATCCTTGGCGCTGCCGTCCTTGGGCAGGAAGCGCTCGCAGGGATCGTTGGCATAGGTGTCCATAGCGAAGGTTGCCAGCGGCAACAGGTTGATGCCGTAACCGTCCTCGAGCACACCGTGGTTGCCGTAGCGCAGGGCGATACGCAACACATTGGCAATACTGCAATCATTGCCTGCTGCGGCGCCCATCCACAGGATATCGTGGTTACCCCACTGGATATCGAAGTTGTGGAAACTGCCCAGGACATCCATGATCTTGTCGGGGCTGGGGCCACGGTCATAGACATCGCCCAGGATGTGCAGCATGTCGATGGTCAACTGCTGGATAAGGTTACACATCGCGATGATGAACTCGTCCACACGATGGGTCGAGATGATGGTCTTGATAATCACATCCACATAGGCCTGCTTGTTGGGATCACTGCTGTGCTCGTGCATGAGCTCCTGAATGATGTAGGAGAAATCCTCGGGCAGTGCCTTGTGCACCTTGGAACGGCTATATTTTGACGACACATTGCGGCACACCTTCACTAGGCGGTTGATGGTGATGAAGTACCAGTCATTCAGTTCATCTTTGTCGGGAATAGCGGCCTTGACAAGTTCCAGTTTCTCGGCAGGATAGTAGATGAGGGTGCACAGGTCCTTCTGTTCACGGGTACTCAACGAGTCGTTGAAAATCTCACCCACTTTACGCTTAATGGTACCACTGGCATTGCGCAACACGTGCTGGAAAGCAAGATACTCACCATGGAGGTCAGCAAGGAAGTGTTCGGTACCCTTGGGAAGGTTCAGAATCGCTTCGAGGTTGATGATCTCGGTGCTGGCAGTCGCCACATTGGGGAAGCTGCGTGACAGCAACTTCAGGAAATAGAGGTCACGTTTTCTTTTCTTTGGTTTCATAGTTCTGCTATAGCTTTTTTATGAGTTTAAGGTACATTATATACTGTATAACGTCAAAAGTTAAAAAATATTATTTGAGCAGTGACAATCTCACCTTTTTACCCTTGATTTTGGCATTCTGGAGGCGCTTGAGCACCTCTTGGGCCTGATGGCGGGGAACTGCCGCCAGCGAGTAATGGTCGCGCACGTCGATACGCCCGATGTCGCCGGCCTCGATGCCGCCATTACTGGCAATAAAGCCCATGATGTCACCACGCGAAAGTTTCTCCTTCTTTCCTGCCTGGAAATAGATGGTCGCCATCGCGGCACGGGGCATGCTGTCGGCAGGGTGAAGATCCATCGTCTCGTCCACGGTCACCCACTCGGGGAGTTGTTCTCCAGGAGCCGTGATCACATAGGTGTTACCCGTGGCATCGACGCGCGCCGTGCGCCCGTTGCGATGGATATAAGCCTGCTCATTCACGGGCAGGTGGTAGTGGATGATATGTTCCACCGTGTCGATATCCAGTCCGCGTGAGGCGAGATCGGTGGCCACCAGCACCGTGATACTGCCGTTGTTGAGCATGGCAACAGCACGCTCGCGGTCCTGTTGCTCGAGCGCGCCGTGATAGATGCCAGCATCTATGCGCCCCCTTGCCAGGAACTGGTGGATGCGCTCCACGCTCTCGCGGTAGTTGGCAAACACGATGGTCTTGCCGCCGTCGAGGCTCAGCAGGAGGTTGCGCAGGGTTTCCAGTTTGTCCTTGCTGTCGGCGATGATTTGGCGAACCGTGATGCGCTCGGCAGGCAGGTCGGTTTTCTCAAGCACGTTGAGGGTTGCCGGGTTGTGAAGGCGAACGTAATCGGGCACTGGATACAACACAGTTGCTGAGGCCAGGATGCGGCGGTTCAAGCGCGGCATCTT
The DNA here is from genome assembly GCA_902774055.1 of uncultured Bacteroidales bacterium. Classification (GTDB taxonomy): domain Bacteria; phylum Bacteroidota; class Bacteroidia; order Bacteroidales; family Muribaculaceae; genus Sodaliphilus. The sequence continues at coordinate 99,150 of CACYGX010000001.1, read as the reverse complement.
CTTCAAGAGTTGGCGCATCTCCTCCTCAAATCCCAGTTCCAGCGACTTGTCCATCTCGTCAAGCACTAGCAGGCGAGCGCCTGCCAGGTCGATGTTGCCACGCCGCTGGTGGTCGAGCAAGCGCCCCGGTGTGGAAACAATGACATCGGGCGTGACAGCCAGCGAGGCTTTCTCTTCGCTGGCGGCATGCCCACCATAGCACGGAGTGACCTTGTAGCCGACGGCCAGAGAACGCAGGATTTCGGCCGTCTGCATCACCAACTCCCGTGATGGAGCCAGCACCACCGCCTGCAACTGCTGCATGGGCGGCTTGAGGGCCTGCAACAAGCACAGCGAGAAAGCCAGCGTCTTGCCCGTTCCCGTCGGGGAATACAAGACGAGATCTCCCCCACCCGATTTCCACACGTTGAGTGCCTGCTGCTGCATGTCATTGAGCTCGTCAATGCCCATGCGCCGCTTCACCAGAGGCATGATATCCTTCTCCTTCATGACTTGTGACTATTTAAGCCACAAAATTAGTTAATAAAGCTCAGTTTCGTCCAGATTGAGGCGACTTTATTGTATTTTTGCGCCAAAAATAAATTTATGGCTAAATTCTTCATTGTTGCGTTAACCGTAATCCTATCCATGTTTGCCTATGTGTCGTGGCACGTGTGGCGCCTGCTGCCGTTCTCGACACCCGTCAAGGTGGTTGTTCTCCTGCTGATGCTTGCTGCGCTGTGCTGCATGGTATTCCAGTTCAAGAGCGATAGCCTGCCGCTGGGTATGGCCACAGTGATGTATGAAATCGGTAATTCGTGGCTCGTCATCATGTTCTACCTGCTGATGGCGTTTCTCGTTCTCGACATCGGGCGGCTCGTTCATCTGGTGCCCGCGACATGGCTGCGCGACAATGCCGTGACAAGTGCCGTGTTGACGGGATTGATGCTGGTGACCTTTATCGGCGGTAACATCCACTATCACAACAAGCAACGACAGGAAATCAACCTCACCACCGACAAGCCGCTAGAGCGTCCGCTGAAAATCGTCATGGTGAGCGACCTGCACGCCGGGTTCCATAACCGCCGCGCAGAAATTGGCCGATGGGTAAACATGATCAATGCCGAGCAGGCCGACCTCATCCTCATCGCGGGTGATATGATTGACGGCAATGTGAGACCCTTGCAGGCCCAAGGTACCGCCGAGGAACTTCATCGCCTCAATGCCCCCACCATTGCCTGCCTGGGCAACCACGAGTATATCACGGGCCTTGACAAGTCGCTGGAACTATTGAGCCACACGGGCATCCATATCTTGAGAGACAGCACAATGACAATCGGCAACGTGACTATTGCGGGACGCGACGACCGCAGCAACAGGCGGCGCAAGAACGTCGAGCAGTTGATGAACGGCATCGACCGCGACACATACATCATCATGCTCGATCATCAGCCCTATCATCTTGAAGAAGCCGAGCAAAACGGTGTGGATCTGCAGTTGAGCGGACACACCCATCGTGGCCAAGTGTGGCCCCTGAACTGGGTCACCAAGAAGATGTATGAATGTGACTACGGGCAGTGGCAACGCGGCAAGACCGACTACTACGTCAGCTCGGGACTGGGCATCTGGGGCGGCAAGTTCCGCATCGGCACCGATTCAGAGTACGTTGTCATCAACGTTTCGCCCCAAGGGCATTAAGCGTTCACTTCCACTTCTTGGGAGAGACGCCAACAGCTTCCTTGAAATACTTACCGAAAAACGACTGGTTGGGGAAATGCAACTCCTCGGCTACCTGCTGGACCGTGTAGCGACCGCTTCGTAGCATCGTCTTGGCGTCAAGTATGACGTAATCCTTAATCCACTGCGACGGGTGGCGACCTGTCTGCTCATAGATGACCTGAGACATGTACTTGAGCGACAGGGACAACTGGTCGGCATAGAAACCTAGCTCGCGGTGCTCGCGGTAATTGGCATTAACACAATCCAGAAAACTGGCGACAATCTCATCACGGCGACTCGACTTGTTCTTGACGGTAGCGTTGTGATCATCGTCCTGCTCAACGATACTGAGCATGAGGCGGATACAGTTGGCAACAGCATCCCGCCTGGTGTTAAAAACGGGGTTACTCAACATCGTGCGCAGCATGCCATAGAGGCCCTTGAGCATGGCCATGGGCTCGTCCTGAAGGGCGTACAGACGGTGGCTGCTCGGTTGGCCGATGCCAATTCCCTGCTGGGAGAACATGAGTTCGATGAATTGCGCATTGTCACTATAAGCCACGTTATCGATAATGTTGCTTTCGCCAATTATTGCACAGGTGTTGCCAGCAGCCACAATTTCACGAAAATTGATGCGGTACCTGACCTCGCCTTCTAAAACTATCAGCATGCAAGACAAGGGCAGTTTCATGGGATAACGCTCTGGCGAATCGAGTCCAACAATAGGCACAGTGAAGCCCATTGTGTCCATCAATAGCAGTTCGTCGCCCCAAGAGATGGCCGCCGCGGTGACGTGCATCATCGACATGTCAACAGGTTGCATCACGGTTTCCTTCATCGTTATTTCAAGAGTTTAGACTGCAAATTTAGGAATAATTGACCAGAAATCAGAATAAATGACTACTTTTGCGCCGTCAAAACGAAAACCGAACACAATACTTCACATGCCTCACTTGCAACAAATCTATACAATCGGACTACTCATTGTGTCCAACATCTTCATGACGTTTGCCTGGTACGGCCACCTGAAACTGCAGCAGATCAAAGTTTTCAGTGACAACACACCACTCTATGTCATCATCTTGTTGTCGTGGATGCTGGCCCTGCCCGAATATTCCTGCCAGGTGCCCGCCAACCGCATTGGCTTTGACGGTAATGGCGGCCCGTTCAACATCATGCAGTTAAAGGTCATTCAAGAAGTGATTTCGCTGGCTGTGTTCACGGTGTTTGTCACCGTTTTCTTCAATGGCGAGTCGTTGCGGTGGAACCATTTGGCAGCGTTTATCTGCCTGGTGATGGCGGTGTTCTTTGTCTTCCACAAGTGGTAATCGACCCTGCGGGGCGAATTCCAATTCGGCGGATTTAACCGATTAATACTCTTTTTCCCTGGTGAACAAGGCGGTTACCAGGGTGATGTGCTTGGGCAGGGAACCGTCGGTGCTCCACTCGAGGTCGATGCCAAACAGTTCACGGGTCATGGCCTCGATGTCAAAGCCCACCGACTCCAGCGAGTGGCGCATCTTGTCGCGATGGCGGCACGGCTTGCCCTGGGGACGTGTGCAGCCCTCGGGGCACAATGTGCAACGGAAGGTAAAGCATCGGCTGCCAGGCACCTGACGTTCCATCTCATAGAGGCGCGGCAACATCGTCTGCCACACTTCCTGCATCGCTTCACGTCCCATCATCGCCGACTGCTCGGCACTCTTGCAGGCAGCGCGCGTTTCCTCATCAAATTCTATGGTAGTCCCCATCAGCCTCACCCTGTCGAAGCCGTCCGAGACGCTGCAGGGGTCAAAGTCAAACGGTGGACAACTCCATGTCATGCCATAACCCGGGCACGTCAGGCAGAATTGCCTGATGCGCTCCACGTCACGGTAACGGCCGATAAACTCGTCGGCACCGATGGTCACTTCCTTGCTGGTCACTGTATATTTCATCACCGCAAAGGTAATGGTTAAGGATTAGGCCTGCAAGTGAATGGCCAAAAAATTGAGGGAGGCCCAACGATGCGGACCTCCCTCAAAATTGTCAATTATCTATCGATTGATGATCAATCAGTTCTTTTTCTCCTCGACGGGAGCAGGAGCGGCAACAGCGGCCTTAGCGGCGTTGATGGAATCCTGCTGAGCCTTGTACTGCTTGGCAGCCTCGCTATCGGGCTTCAACCAAGTATCGAGCCACTTGAAGAACTCGCGTTGCCACAGGATGCTGTTCTGGGGCTTGAGAATCCAGTGGTTCTCGTCGGGGAAGAGCAGCAAGCGTGCGGGCAGGCCCTTGATCTTGGCAGCATTGAATGCCTGGCAAGCCTGGGTGAAGACGATACGGTAGTCGAGCTCGCCAGCGGTGCACATGATGGGAGTATCCCAATTCTGCACGTAGTTCTTGGGATTGGCCTGGGTGTAAGAACGCTGGGCGGTAGCATTACCCTTCTCCCAGTACGGACCACCCAGATCCCACTGTACGAACCACATCTCCTCGGTCTCGAGATATTGTGCCTCGAGGTTGAAGATACCGGCGTGAGCCAGGAAGCAAGCAAAACGCTTGTTGTGGTTACCAGCGAGGAAGTAAACCGAATAGCCACCATAGCTGGCACCCACGGCGCCGATGTGGTCGCCATCGATATAAGGCTCCTTCTTCATGTAATCCACAGCACTGATGTAGTCACGCATGTTCTGGCCACCATAATCGCCACTGATCTGAGCATTCCACTCGGTGCCGAAGCCCGGCAGACCGCGGCGGTTGGGCAGGATCACGATGTAACCGTTGCTGGCCATGATGCGCATGTTCCAGCGGTAGCTCCAGAACTGGCTCACAGGCGACTGGGGACCGCCCTCACAGAAGAGGATGGCGGGATACTTCTTGCTGGGATCGAAGTTGGGCGGGTAGCATACCCAAGTGGTCATCAACTTGCCGTCGGTGGTGGGCACCATGCGCTTCTCGATGCCGATGGGATCAACCTGGGCCAGCATCTCGTCGTTGACATGAGTGAGTTGAACAGGCTTTTTGCCCATTTGCAAGCTATAAATCTCGTTGGGTGTCTGGTAGCTCTGCATGCAAGCGATAACGGTATCGTCGCCGGCAAATGCCATGCTGTTGAAGTCACACACGCCCATAGCAATGGTGTCGATGCGCTGGGTAGCGACATCCATGCGGAAGATGGGCTGCACGCCCTGGAAGGGGCAGATGAAATAAATCGACTTCTCGTCGGGCGACCAAGCGATAGCGTCAACGCTGTAGTCCCAGTTGGCGGTGAGGTCCTTCTTGTTGCCGTTGGCATCCATGAAGAAGATGCGGTTCTTGTCGGCCTCATAGCCATCGTGCTCCATCGAGAGCCAAGCCATCTCGCCCTTGCTGTTGATGATGGGATTGGTATCATAACCCATCATGCCCTGGGTCAGGTTCTCGGTCTTGCCGGTCTCGAGGTCATACTTGTACAGGTCGCTGTTGGTCGAGAAAGCATAGTCCTTACCCGTCTTCTTGCGGCAGACATAAACGAGGCTCTTGCTGTCGGGGGTCCAAGCCAGTGACTCGATGCCGCCCCAAGGCTTCATCGGCGACTCATAGGGCTCACCCTCGAGAACGTCCTTGACGTTGCCCGCCTTGCTGCCGTCAAAGTCGGCCACAAAGGGGTGAGGAATGGTGGTCACCCACTCATCCCAATGCTTGTACATCATGTCGTCATAGATCTTGCCCGTGGTCTTGTCCAGGTCGGGATACATGTCCTGAGCCGTCTGGCCGTACTTGACTTGGGAAACCATGACCACGCGCTTCTCGTCGGGCGAGAAGACGAAGCCCTCGATGCCGTCAGCAATGTCACTGACGCAATTGCGGCCGCCACCGTCGGCATTCATCGTCCACAACTGGGGCGTCTTGTCCTCGCCCTCATCGGTGTAGATAAATGCGATTTTCTTGCCTCCGTCAATCCACACATAGTTGCTCTCGCTCTTGGGCGTGTTGGTAATCTGCTTGGCATTGCTGCCATCGATGTCCATGACCCAGAGGTCACAGTTGCCCTTGTTGGTAGCGATGTCATAATAGGTGACGCCATACAGGACCTTCTTGCCGTCGGGGGACACCTGCGGACCACCCACGCGGCCCAGTTGATTGAGGAATTCAGGAGTGAACTCTTTCTTTTCCATTTTACCGGAAGTTTTCTCGGTAGCGGGAGCCTGACCCGGAGCCGTTGCCTCCTGCTTGGAGCAGGTGGAGGAACTCAACAGAGCCAAAGCCGCAACCGACATTGCTGTTAACTTTGCTAATTTCATAATTGATGCTGTTAATGATATATTATTTGTTAAATTTGGTTTCCCGATGTTTCAACCTGCAAATATAATCATTTATCAGCAACAAGCGACAATTCAAGTGAGAAAAACAAGGCATTCCTCACTTTTCATCACGCCATAACCACACCGAACAATCAAAAACGATTGCTTTCCCAATAAACAACCATTACCGATTGTTTTCGACTCCCATCAGCGCATTAGGCAACTAAAAATGGTTGTTTTTACAAAAAACAACTAAAAATGGTTGTCTATTTCGGGGGAATTATCTAAATTTGCTGCAGAAACTAAATAAAACCGATGAAAAGATGATTAAAGGAGTGATTACAGGAGACATCGTGGGATCGACAAACATCAAGACCGAATACCGAGCAACCTTGCTGAATTGCCTGAACACGATGAAGGAAGAACTGCAATGCGTATCGCCGTTCACGATGGAACTGTTTCGCGGCGACAGCTTTCAGTTGCTGGTTGAGGACCCGACGGCAGCCCTCAAGGTTGCCATCCTGCTGCGGGCCGGGCTCATTCACCACACGCCCGACAAGGAAAACGGGATGTGGGACGCGCGCATCTCGCTGGGAATAGGGCAAGTAGAGTTCATGGCAGACAGCATCGTGACCTCGGACGGCGAAGCGTTCCAGTATTCGGGCCGCCTGCTCGACACAATGAACAAGACGCGCCTTGCCATCAAGACGCCCTGGCATGACGTTGACGAGGAGCTGGATGTGTCCACAGCATTTGCCGACGACATTATCAAGAGGTGGTCGGGCAAACAAGCGGGCATGATGTACTTGTCGCTCAAGAGCGACAGTCCCAAGAAGAAGGTCGCCGAACATATCGGCACCTCGGTCCAGAACGTGCGCAACGTGTTGTCATCGGCCAGAGAGCCGCTCATCAGAATGTACCTTGAGCGCTACTGCAAAGTCATTACCGACCACCTGAGCAAACAATAACATCATGATGAATATCCTGATTCTACTCAAACTGCTGGCATCGCACGTCATCGCCGACTTCTTCCTGCAATTTGACTGGCTGTGCCAGGGCAAGCGCAAGGAAGGCCTGCGTGGGGTCGCCTTCCAGGGCATCCATGCTCTCATCCATGCCGCCTGCGCCTATCTGCTGGTGGGCGACTGGGGCGGATGGGTCATTCCGCTGGTGATATTCATCACCCACATGATCATCGACATCGCCAAGGTCAAGTGGTTCGCGACCAGCACTATCGCATTCCTGATTGACCAGTTGGCACACATTGCCGTTATCACAGGATTGTGGTGGGCACTGTATGCCCAACAAGGCGTGGAACTGGCCTGGGTGACCCGTGTCGCCGGCTCGAGCATTTTTTGGGCCATCCTTATTGGCTACATGCTCATGCTGAAGCCGTCGTCGCTACTCATCAGCATGTTCATCAGGGGATGGACGCCGTCCAATGGCATGCAGACCCAAGGCATGCCCAATGCCGGCAAGTGGATAGGCTATATCGAGCGCGTGCTCATCCTGACGTTTGTCATCACTGGCAACATCGAGGCCGTGGGGTTCCTGCTCGCGGCGAAATCAATATTCCGCTTTGGCGACCTGAACAAGGCGCGTGAAATCAAGATCACAGAGTATGTCCTGCTAGGGACCCTAGCCAGTTTCTCCATCGCGCTGCTGACAGGTTTTGCCATCAATATGCTTATTCATTAACTCATTCTACCATAACTATGAAAAGAACCATCTTTCTACTGATACTCATTGCCAGCAGTCTGGCATCCATCGCCAGCGATGGCCATTACACGCAGTGGGTCAACCCGAGGATAGGCACTGGCGGACACGGGCATGTGTTCCTGGGCGCCAATGTGCCGTTTGGCTATGTGCAACTTGGACCCACCCAGCACACGCGGGGTTGGGACTGGTGCTCGGGCTACCACGATAGCGACTCGGTGCTCATCGGCTTCGGCCATCAGCACCTGAGCGGCACAGGCATCGGCGACTTGGGTGATGTGGCACTGTTGCCCGTGACCCACCGCGACCAGCGAGAAGTCATCTTCGAGCACAGCGACGAGACCATCAAACCCGGATATTATGCCATCACCCTGCGCGACGGCGGCAAGCCCTACGTCAACGTGGAGTTGACCGCGACGCCTCGCACAGGCATGCACCGCTACACCTTCACCACCGAGCAGAAGACCCTGCAACTCATTCTCGATTTGGGTCAGGGCATCGGCTGGGACTCACCCAAGAGGGTGATGATGCAGCAAGTCTCGCCACGTGTCATCATGGGCATGCGCAACTCGGTGGGTTGGGCAAGAAACCAAGCGGACTATTTCGCTATGGAGTTTTCCCAGGATGTGACCCTCGAAAAACTCGCCAAAGACACCCTTGGCCTCATCACCACAGCCAACACTGGCCGCCCCTTGCTGGTCAAGGTGGGCATGTCGGCCGTTAGCCGCCAGAATGCCTTGCTGAACCTTGTCAACGAGAACCCGGAATGGGATTTCGACGCTATCGCCAGGGCCGCCGACGAGGCGTGGAATGCCGAGTTGGGTAAAATCGCCATCACAAGTGACAATCGAGATGACAAGACGGTGTTCTATACTGCCCTGTACCACACGATGATAGCCCCGTCGGTGTTCAATGACGTGAATGGCGAATATCGAGGTGCCGACGGCAGGATTCATCGGGGCAAGTTCACCAACTACACTACCCTATCGCTGTGGGACACCTATCGCGCTGCCCATCCGTTGCAGACGCTTATCCATCGCGAGAAACAGGCCGATATCGCCCAGACCTTCCTGCACATCTTTGACCAACAGGGCAAACTGCCCGTGTGGCACCTGATGGGCAACGAGACCGACTGCATGGTGGGCAATCCCGGCGTGCCCGTGTTGGCCGACCTTGTGCTGAAAGGCTTTGACGTGGACACGCAGGCCGCCTTGAAAGCGATGACGACCAGTGCCATGCTCGACGAACGCTCGATGGGCCTGTTGAAGCAATACGGCTACATCCCCTATGACCTGGAGAAGGACAAGGAGACCGTGGCACGAGGGCTGGAATATGCCCTGGCCGACTGGTGCATAGCCCGTGTGGCACAGACAGTTGGGGACCAAGAGAACTATGACTACTTCTTGAAACGGAGCAAGTCCTACCAGCATTACTTTGACAAAAAGTTGAAGTTCATGCGAGGCAAGGACTCGCAAGGCAACTTCCGTCCCGCAACAGAATTTGACCCGCTATCGACCAAGCACCGCAATGACGATTACTGCGAGGGCAACGCCTGGCAATACACGTGGCTCGTGCCACACGACGTGCAGGGACTGGTGAAACTCTTTGGCAGCGAAAAAGCGTTTGTCAACAAACTCGATTCGCTGTTTGTCGTCGAGGGCGACTTGGGCGAAGAGGCCTCGCCCGACGTGTCAGGGCTCATCGGCCAGTATGCCCACGGCAATGAACCGAGCCACCACATCATATATATGTATAACTACGTGGGACAACCGTGGAAGACAGCACGCCTCGTGCGCCAAGTGCTGCGGGAAATGTACCGCAATGATTTCGACGGCCTGTCAGGCAACGAGGATGTGGGCCAGATGTCGGCATGGTATGTCCTGTCGTCCATCGGCCTGTATCAAGAGGAACCCGCTGGTGGCAAGTATATCATCGGCTCGCCGTTGTTCGACGAAGCGACCCTGAATGTGGGCGACGGCAAGACCTTCACGGTCAAAGCCGTGAACAACAACGACGCCAACATCTATGTCCAGAGTGCTACCCTCAACGGCATGCGCTATGACAAGAGTTACATCGACTACCGTGACATCGTTGCTGGCGGCACGTTGCAACTCGTTATGGGCCCCAAGCCGTCGAAATGGGGAACCAACAAGAAAAACAGACCGTAATCGCTTGTAAGCAAGCCAGAGGCTTGCAATACATAAATTGGCATGCCGAAATGGCTGCACTAAATAACCCAAAAATGATGAAAAAGATGAGGAACAGGATATATTGGTTGACCATGCTCATGATGGTGGGGATGGCGGCTGAGGCTGCCCCGCTGGAGCCTGTGGATTATGTGAGCACACTGGTGGGAACCGCGTCGAGTTTCCAGTTGTCGACGGGCAATACCTATCCCGCCATTGCCATGCCCTGGGGCATGAACTGCTGGGTGCCCCAGACGGGCAAGATGGGCGACGGGTGGCAATACACCTACAGCGCGACAAAGATAAGGGGTTTCAAGCAGACGCACCAGCCCAGCCCATGGATTAACGACTATGGCCAGTTCTCGCTGATGCCCACTGTGGGAGAGCCCGTGTTTGACGAGTCAAGACGTGCCAGCTGGTTCTCTCATAAAGCCGAAGTCGCTCGACCTTATTATTATCAGGTGTATCTCGCCGACTATGACGTGACGGCCGAGGTGGCGCCCACCGAGCGTGCCGCTATCCTGCGCTTCACCTTTCCCGAGACCAATCGGGCCAATATTGTCTGTGACGCGTTTGACAAGGGTTCCCAGATTACCATTCAGCCCGACCAGCGACGGATTATCGGTTACACGACACGCAACAGCGGCGGTGTGCCTCAAGGCTTCAAGAACTACTTTGTCATCGAGTTTGACAAGCCGTTCTCTGCTTTTTATACGGTAGAAGACAGCCTCCTACAAGAGGGACAGTCGAGCATCGCCTGTGACCACGCGGGCGCAATCGTGACCTTCAACACCAAGCGTGGCGAGCAGGTCAACGCCCGTGTCGCCTCGTCGTTTATCAGCCCCGAGCAGGCCATTCTCAACCTGAGCGAACTGGGCAATGATGACCTTGAGGGCGTCATGAAGAGAGGGCGTCAACGCTGGAATGAGGTGCTGGGCCGCATCCAAGTCCAAGATGACAATATCGACCGCATGCGCACCTTCTACAGTTGCCTGTACCGCTCGGTGCTCTTTCCGCGCTGTTTCTACGAGATAGATGCTAACGGGGAGCCCGTGCACTATAGCCCCTATAACGGCCAGGTGTTGCCGGGACGGTTGTTCACCGACACAGGGTTTTGGGACACCTTCCGCGCCCTGTTCCCCCTTGTTGACCTGATGTACCCCACCATGGGAGCCTGGATGCAGGAGGGTCTCGTGAACAGCTATCTCGAGAGCGGTTTTCTGCCCGAGTGGGCCAGCCCGGGTCATCGCGAATGCATGGTGGGCAACAACAGCGCCTCGATTGTCGCCGATGCCTACCTGAAAGGCTTGCGCGGCTATGACATCGACAAGTTGTGGGAGGCGGTGGTCCATGGTGCCCATGCCGTCCATCCCCAGGTAAAATCCACGGGGCGACTGGGCCATGAGTATTATAACCGCTTGGGGTATATCCCCTATGACGTGAAAATCAACGAGAGTGTGGCACGGACGCTGGAGTATGCCTACGATGACTGGTGCATCTACCGCCTGGGCAAAGCCCTAGGCAAGCCGGAGCGCGAAATCGGCACCTTTGCCAAGCGGGCAATGAACTACCGCAACGTCTTTGATGCCGAAACAAACCTGATGCGCGGGCGCCTCAGTGACGGACAATTCCAGACGCCATTCAGTCCCCTCAAGTGGGGCGACGCCTTTACCGAGGGCAACAGTTGGCACTACACGTGGAGCGTGTTCCACGACCCGCAGGGTCTCATCGACCTGATGGGCGGCAAGCAGACGTTCTGCCAGATGCTGGACTCGGTGTTCGCCGTACCGCCCTTGTTCGACGACAGTTACTACGGCTTCACCATCCACGAGATACGGGAGATGCAAATCATGAACATGGGTAACTATGCCCACGGCAACCAGCCTATCCAGCACATGATATACCTGTACAACTATGGCGGGCAACCCTGGAAGGCGCAATACTGGCTGCGCCAGGTGATGGACAGGCTCTACAGTGCTGCGCCCGACGGTTACTGCGGCGACGAGGACAACGGACAGACCTCGGCATGGTATGTATTCACGGCCCTCGGGTTCTATCCCGTGTGTCCCGGCAGTGACCAGTATGTGATAGGCACGCCCTGTGTTGACAAGGTGACCCTCCACCTCGAGAACGGCCGCCAGGTCACCATTTCGCGCGAGGGCGAGGGTTGCTACATCCAGTCTATGAGTATCGATGGCAAGCAATACACCCACAACTATATTGATCACAAACTGTTGACCAAGGGGTGCGACATCCGATTCATCATGAGCGAGACGCCCAACAAGCACCGCGGCACCAATCCTGATGATGCACCCTACTCCTTCTCACGCGACAAGCGCTGAGCGCGCATCATACATACACAAATAAAAAGCCCGCTGCGCTCACGCGTGGCGGACTCTCTTGCAAATAACATTTCTCCAAATTTATTAACTTTTAACTTGAATAGATTGATGCATTTTTACTATAAATAGTAATTTTATGAAAAGAGTATATTCTTTCTTTTACTAAACTGAATTCCATTACAGCAGTGAGTATTCAAAACGTTCCTGCCTTCACGTAATCCGTTGCAAAATTATATCAAAAAAATCATTCTCCAAATTTTTTTGCATATATTTTCAGCGAAACCACTAAAAAAAATCTATAAAACCTGAAAAAAATCGAGATATTACCAATTTTAACAGTAGAAATCGCCTCGAATCGACAATGCTACAGGCAATTACGGAAGATGATTTCGATATCATTCTGACGCAGGGGCACAAATCCGGGCAATACGTCACCACCACAAGACTTGCGGGCCATCGTTGGGATGTGCTCGTCGCCGATGCCTAATGCCGTGAATGTGCTTGTCAACCCCAGGGTGCCAAAAAGGAACTCCTTGACTTTCTCGATACTCTGCTTAGCGATGTCCATAGCGGGCTGGTTGGCATCGATGCCGAAGACGTTCACGCCGAATTGCACATACTTGCTCACCGTCTGCTCGCTCAGGCAGTACTCCATCCATCGCGGGGTGATGATGGCCAGACCCAGGCCGTGGGTGATGTCGTAGTAGGCCGATACCTCGTGCTCCATCGGGTGGCAGCTCCATGCCTGGCGCTTGCCGCCGTCAACAAATCCGTTGATGGCCCAAGACGAGGTCCACATCAGGTTGGCGCGCGCCTCATAGTTCTCGGGCTCCTTCATAGCGATGGGGGCATACTTGATGATGGTCTTCAACAAGCCCTCCATGAAGCAGTCGAGCATGTAGAGGTCCTGATTCATGTTGAAATAGACCTCAAAGATGTGTGACATCATGTCGGCAGCGCCACACGCCGTCTGGTAAGGGCTCACGGTATAGGTTACCGTGGGATCGAGGAAGGAAACCTTGGGCAACAAGGTGGGTGATTCCACACGACCGATTTTATCGTTGGTCTCGGGGTTGCTGATGACACCGCCGGCATCCATCTCGCTACCAGTTGCCGACAGGGTGAGCACACTGATGATGGGCAGGGCCTGGGTAATCGGCGCCCACTTCTCGTTGAAGAAATCCCACGGGTCATGGTCCACCTTGGCTCCAGCAGCCATGAACTTGGTGGCATCAATGGTCGAGCCGCCGCCCACAGCAAGCAGCACGTCGATATTGTGCTCTTTACACATCTGGGCACCACGGCGCACACTGTCGATACGGGGATTGGGCTCGATGCCTGAGAGTTCAAACAGTTCCATGCCAGCCTTCTTGACCTCGGCCACCACGGCATCATACAGCCCCGTACGCTTAATCGAGCCGCCGCCATAGGTCAACAGCACGCGCTTGCCGAACTTTGCCAATTCTTCACTCAGGTGATGCAACTGATTCTCACCGAAATATACCTTTACCGGAATGTTATAAACGAAGTTGTTCATTATAATAATATGTTTATTAGTGGTTAATGCCTCAGTTCAAGGTTATCGCCGGCAACTGGCAATAACATGCTTGAGACTCATGTTGATAATAGTCAAATGTTGAAAAAATGATATGCCCATAATTCCGACGCAAATATACGTCATTTCTCGAGCAAATTACTTGTATAACGGGATTATTGCTGGAAAATTTCACATTATTTACATAAATCTTTGTCTTTTTACCAAAAACTAACTAATTTTGGCAGCAATTTAGAGAAAGAATTATTTAACAACTAACTATTCAATCATGAGAATCAAGAATCTTTTTAGTGCAATCGCCCTTGCCTCACTGTTATCAATGGGGTTGAGCGCCAATGCCGGCAATGTGAACACGAGCGCTGCGCGTGCCGTAGCAAGCAACTACATCAAGCAACATGCGGCAGCCGGAACCCTCAAGGCTCCATCGACCGCCGACATCAAGCTGGCACATGCCGAGACCTCAAAAGCCGCCCCCGACGCTAACGCCTATTACGCGTTTAACATCGACGGCGGCGGTTTTATCATTATCGCCGGTGATGACCGCGCCAGCCAGGTGCTGGGCTACAGCGACAGGGGCCATCTCGACTTCAACAAACTGCCTGACAACTTCAAGGCACTGATGGACGGCTATAAGGAGGAAATCGAATACCTCCAGTCACACCCCGAGTTAAACGTCACTCCCGCCATCCGCTCGACAAGAGGCACAGGTGTTGAGCCCCTGATCAAGAGCCATTGGGGCCAGGAAACGCCCTACTGCCTGCAGTGCCCGACCTATAATGGCGAGTATTGCGTCGTGGGTTGCGTAGCCACAGCGATGGCACAGGTGATGTACTACTGGAAGTACCCAACCAGCAGTCCGGAACTCAACTCCTACTACTGCTACGACATCGGCCAGACCGTCCCTGCATTGCCCGAGACTAATTTCAACTACAGCAAGATGCTCCCGAGCTACTGCCACTGGGATTGGGACCTGAGCGAACTCATTCAGGACACTTATACAGACGAGCAGGCCCAGGAAGTCGCAAAACTCAGTCGCTACTGTGGCCAAGCCGTACACATGGGCTATAGTCCCGAGGGCAGCGGCGCCTACACCAGCGACCAGCTGGATGCAATGAAAAAATTTGGTTACAGCTCTAATGCACGCGACGTGACGCGCAGCAGCTGGTGGGGCACCAGTTACTCCACTGCCGAGTGGGAAGCCATGGTCAAGGAGGAACTTGACAAGCGCTATCCCATCCTGTATGCAGCCAACGATCCCGCTGCCGGCGGCCATGCCTTCATCTGCGACGGCTACAACAGCGAGGGACTGCTGCACTTCAATTTCGGCTGGTACGGAACCTGCGATGGCTGGTATGTGTCCACCGCACTGAACATGACCCACCGCGATGGCGATTACCTGAGGTTCAACTCGGGTCATGAGATGCTGCTGGGTGTCGTTCCTCCCACCTATTGCCTCATTTCTGCCGATGGCCTTCAAGCCTCGAGCGACCTGCTCATCCTGGGCGAGAACATGGATGTACAGGCTACCAACGTCAACATCATGACCACCAATACCACCGTCAACCTGATGTTCACGCTGTACAACGACACGGGCAGGCGCGTGGCCACGAGCGCTGCCATTAATGTGAATCCCAACGAATTTGAGCAGGGCAGCACCTTGGGCAGCCCCATCATGTTGCCGACAGACTTGAGCACCGGTAGCTATGACGTGCAATTCCATTACTATAATTCCACTCCGCGCATGAGCACAAGAATCGATTGCGAGGGCGGAGAACTGAATGTCGTTGGTCACCTTGCCAAGTATAATGCAGCCTTCAACATCGACGATGTGGCCACACTCATCGATTACCTGTTGAAGGGAACCCATCCCACTGCCACCATCGATGACCTCTCAGAACTCATCGACATCCTGCTCCACGAATAATAAAAACGCAATCATCACATTTAACCTAACATCATAAACCATTAAAATCATGAAGATTAAACATCTTTTTAAATCAATGGCATTAGCCGCACTGGCATTGACTGCACTTAACGCCAATGCCGGCAACATCGATGCCAACAGGGCCCGCGAGCTAGCCGGCCAATTCATTCATCAACAGAATGCCAAGGGCATGATGCTCAAGGCCCACACCAGCGACCTGAAGCTGGTTCGCGCCGAGGCTTCAAGCGCCGTGAGTGGCACTAACGTCTATTATGCCTTCAACCTCAAGGGCGGCGGTTTTGTCATCATCGCTGGTGAAGATCGCGCTCCTCAAGTGCTGGGTTACAGCGACAAGGGTCAGTTGGACTTCAACAACCTGCCCTATGGCCTGCAAGGCCTGTTGAGTGGCTATAAACAGGAAATCGAATTCCTGCAGAACTATAAGGGAGATGACCTGGTGCCCGCTCAGCAGACATTTAACGCCAACGATGGCGTCGAGCCCCTGATCAAGACCACTTGGGGCCAGGAAATGCCCTATTACCTGCAGTGCCCGAAAAAGGATGGCGAATACTGCGTTGTGGGTTGTGTCGCCACGGCAATGGCCCAGGTGATGTACTACTGGAAATTTCCTGAAGGCAGCGATGCTATTGATGGTTATACCCTCGGTGGTTGGTGGTGGGGTTCAACACTTACTGTAGATGCTTTGCCCGCTACCACGTTTGATTACAGCTTGATGCTCAAGTCCTATTGTCACTGGGACTGGGACAACAGCACGCTGATTCAGGACACCTACACCGACGCTCAAGCCCAGGAAGTAGCCAAGTTGGGTCGCTATTGCGGACAGGCGGTAGAAATGGATTACGACCCCGAAGGCAGTGGCGCCTACACATCGGACCAGTTGGCTGCGATGAAGCGTTTCGGCTACCGTTCCAGCGCACAATATGTGCAAAGGGGCAGTCAATCATCGCAATGGGAAACCAGAATGAGAACTGAACTGGATGCTGGACGTCCTATCCTGTATTCGGCAAATGACAACAACGGTGGTGGCGGCCACGCCTTCATCTGTGACGGTTATAACAACGAGGGCATGTTCCACTTCAACATGGGTTGGTATGGCACCTGCGACGGCTGGTATCAGTCAACGGCACTGAACATGACCCACCGCAGCGGTGAAAGCTTGAGGTTCAACTCGGGCCATGAGATGCTCATCGGTATCCAACCCCCCGAAGGCTGGGAACCCCCGACGCCCTTTATCCTTGGCGACGTCGATAAGGATGGTGATGTCACGATTGCCGACGTGAGCGCCCTGATCGACTATCTGCTCACTGGCGATGCAACCGACATCGACCTGGAGGCAGCCAATGTGAACGGGGACGCTGAGGTCGGCATTGCCGACGTGAGCGCCTTGATCGACATGCTGCTGAACGACGGCAACGCCAATTAACAAAAGGCATACGAGAATCTGATCAATCTCATTTTTTAAGGAAATCCTTGGCTTCACAGACTGCGGAGTCAAGGTTTTCTTTGGCCCATGACCCTGCGGGGCTAATGCAAATTTCACGAATTAATTATGTTCGTGTAATAAGTCTCATTAGCGAAATTGGCATTAAAAAAAAATTTCAAGGTCAACTTCTATATTGTTTCCACCTGTTGGCGGAATTATAGAATCTTTTATTTTGCCAGTCAATTGTCACCCGAAGGGTGGCCTATGGATAACCCCCGTTAAATCAGGCAACTGAGCAGAGCGAAGGAGTCTGATTCATCGGGGGTGTGTTGAAGCGTGAGCAGTCGCTGAAGGCGACCCCACCATTTTGGACTGGCGCAATTGGGGTCGCTTCCAGCGACGGGGATAGTATTACCATCCCGTGGGTGATGGAAACCACTTCGTTAACGCTCAGCGGTTTCCATTACCCACGGTTATTCAAATGACCGCCCTTTGGGCGTTTTTGCCATCAGTGATGCGCCTCTACATTTCCTCTCAGCCGCTACGAATTCAGATAATTCCGCCAAAGGGTTGTTTCCTTGACTTTTTATTGGCAATTATCATTGACAGGCGAAATCACTCGTTTTCTGATAATTTTTCTATTGTGCATCAACATTTTCGGTCAAAAAATGCTTGAAATTGAAATTAAATTCATAATTTTGCGCCTAATCAAACTACACTTTTCTAACAATCATTTATCAACCTAAAGTCAAACAACATGAACTTTAAGAAACTTAGTTTTTCCTGTGTTCTGGCACTTGCTGGTCTGATGACCGCCAATGCCGGAAACATCGACGTGAACGCAGCTCGTCTGGCTGCCAACGATTTTCTGAAGAAGAACGTGGCCGCTAAGGGCATGTTCAAGGCTCCCTCTCTGGCCGACATCAAGCTGGCCCATACCGAGGCATCGAGCGTAGAAGGCAATGCCTACTATGTATTCAACATCCAGGGTGGCGGTTGGATCATCATGGCTGGTGACGACCGTGCTAAGCAAGTGCTCGCCTATGGCGAAAATGGCAACATCGACTTGAACAACCTGCCCGACAATATGAAGGGTTTCATGAATATGCTCAAGGGCCAGATTGAAACCGCACAAGCTTACAAGGGCCAAACCGTTCCCGCTAAGACCATCAAGCTCGCTACTGCTGTCCAGCCTTTGCTGAAGACCGATTGGGGACAAGGTGAGCCCTTCAACCGCCTTTGTCCGTTGAACGGTAGTGGGGAACGCACTTCGGTGGGTTGTGGTCCGCTCGCCATGGCACAAATCTGCTACTACTGGAAATACCCAAATGAAGTGCCCGATCTCCCCGGCTACCAGGGAACCGGCTACCAGTGGTACTCTGGATTGTCTGGCACCACATTTGACTATGACAAAATTCTTGAAAACTACTACATCCACAACCCTGAGACTGGTAACCCCACGGATTATGCACCCTTTACCGAAGAGCAGGCCAATGAAGTAGCCAAGCTGAGCCGCTATTGCGGACAAGCCTGCAAAGCTCGCTATGGTAATGCCAATTCAACGTCAACAGGCTCTTATACTTATGATCAGCGCAACGCTTTCTTAACCTTTGGCTTCAACGAGGACATGCAACTGATTGGTAAAGATCCCTCCTACTACTGCTCAAACAGTAACAAATATACCATTGATCAATGGTGTGAACTTATCTGTACCGAGCTCGAAGCTGGCCGTCCCATCCCCTACCATGACCTCTATGAAGGCCATGCTTGGGTTCTTGACGGTGTTGACGCCGATGGCAAGTTCCACATGAACTGGGGTTTCAGCGGAAGGTTCAACGGCTGGTTTGAGATAAACGCCCTTGCCTTCAATCCCTATGGAGACAGTGAGGTGTGGGACTTCAGCCAGGGTAGCAACGGCGGAAACGAGATGATTATCGGTATGTATCCCTATGAGGGTTATGTCATTCCTGGTGCAAAAACTCCTAAACCAGTTATCACCTACACTATTACTGAAAACAATGTTGTTTTTGAGGCAACTGGCGATGGTGAAATTCACTTGTATGTTGATGGCGTTGAGTATCAATCTCCTTGTACCTATGCTTTAGGTACTTCTGAAAAGACCGTTGTAGTTACCGCTACAGCCAAGATGGAAGGCTTGTCCACAAGCGATAACGCAGAGATGTCATATTTGCTTCCTGCAAAACCGTTCAAACTCGGTGACGTCAACAAGGACGGTAATGTTACAATTGCCGACGTCTCGGCACTTATTGACATTCTTCTTGAGGGCAGCGATTCCACAGTTATTGACCTTCGAAATGAGGTTAATGGTTATGGCGATATAACTATCGCCGATGTGAGCGCCTTGATTGACAAGCTCCTGGGTGTATAATTGACAACATCTCACTGAGAACTCTTATAGAGACGCAAAATTTTTGCGTCTCTATTTTTTTTCACATTTGATGCTTAGTAAAACTTGGAAGTCTATTGATAATCGTCGTAATTATTACCATCTGTCGCACATCGGCCACGCCAAGGCGAGGCCCTACTGTCTCGCATTTTTAGCGGACGTTTTTGCACTTTATTGGCATCATGAAGAATCACAAAAAATGCGAAAAATTACTGGGATGGCTATGGTTTCACAAAATATGATTATCTTTGCAGGTTAGACAATTCTTGAAGAGAACGAGATGACAACTGGAAACATGATACGCTTTGTGTGCATCCTGCTATTGTGGGTGGGATTGTGCTGGTTGCTGCTCACCCGGGCAGCACGAATCGACTTCATGGTGATTTTTACCATTGTGGCGTCGGGCATCATTGTGTTTGTGCCTCTCTACAAGAAGTATGTGCGTAAAAAATGACAATATCATGACCAAAAACTCCTATATACGAGAACACTGCCCGCTGCTGGCCACCATTGACAGCCCCGCCGACCTCAGGAAACTTGACATCGACAAGTTGCCTCAGGTGTGTGACGAGTTGCGGCAATTTATGATACACGAGCTATCGAGCAACCCGGGCCATTTTGCCTCGAGCATGGGGGCCGTCGAGATTGTGGTAGCACTACACTATGTATTTAACACACCCGACGACCGTCTGGTCTGGGACGTGGGCCATCAGGCCTATGCCCACAAGATTTTGACGGGTCGTCGCGACCAGTTTGACGACAACAGGAAATTGGACGGACTGAGCGGATTTCCCAACCCTGCCGAGAGCGAATATGACACTTTCACGGCTGGTCACGCCTCGAACAGCATCTCGGCCGCCTTGGGTATGGCGATTGCCGCCGAGCTGCAGAATAACCAGGACCGCAAGGTGGTTGCCATCATCGGTGACGCGAGCATCAGCGGCGGTTTGGCCTTTGAGGGCATCAATAACGCGACGACCAACCCCAACAACCTGATCATCGTCCTCAATGACAACGATATGGCGATTGATGCCAACGTGGGTGCCCTGAGTTCCTACATGAGCGACCTGCACACCTCTCACCGCTATAACAAGCTGCGCTACAAGTCCTATCAGTTCCTGCGCCGCCACAACGTCATCAACGACAACCGCAAGGGGTTGATCATGCGCTTCAGCAACGCCATGAAGTCCTTGCTGTCGGGCCAGCAGAACATCTTTGAGGGACTGAACATCCGATACTTCGGCCTGTATGACGGGCATGACGTGAAACGCCTCGTGAAGATCTTCAATGAGATCAAGGATATGACCGGCCCCAAGCTGGTTCACCTGCGCACGGTCAAGGGCAAGGGCTTTGCCGCTGCCGAGGCCGATCCCGCCACATGGCACGCCCCGGGCAAGTTTGACGAGGAGACCGGCGAACGCGCCAAGGGCGGCAAGGGCGGTCCCATCAAGTATCAGGACGTGTTCGGCAAGACTCTTGTCGAACTGGCGGAGAAAAACGAGAAAATCGTCGGCATCACCGCTGCCATGCCTAGCGGCACATCGATGTCGCTGATGCTGGAAGCGATGCCGCGTCGCGCCTTTGACGTGGGCATCAGCGAGGGTCATGCAGTGACCTTTGCCGGTGGCCTTGCTAAGGATGGCATGCGCCCCTTCTGCGCCATCTACAGCACCTTCCTGCAACGCGGCTATGACTCCATCATCCACGATGTTGCCATCCAGGGCCTGCCTGTGACCTTCTGCATCGACCGTGGCGGCATCGTTGGCGAGGACGGCGTGACGCATCACGGCCTGTTTGACCTGGCCTACCTGCGCTGCATCCCCGGCATGACCGTGGCATCGCCCATCAATGAGCACGACCTGCGCAACCTCATGTTTACCGCCCAGAGCGATGACTTGGGCCCCTTTGCCATACGCTACCCACGCGGCAAGGGCGTCATCGCCGACTGGCATAACGAGATGCAGATCCTGCCCGTGGGCAAGGGCCGTCGCATGAGCGAGGGCGAGGGCGTGGCCGTGTTGAGTATCGGTCACATTGGCAACGAGGTCATCGAGGTGGTCAACCGCCTGGCTGAGCAGGGTATCAAGGTGGGCCACTATGACATGATTTTCCTCAAGCCCATCGATGAGGAAATCCTTGAAGAAGCCACCACGCGTTATCGCAGCATCATCACCATCGAGGACGGTACCGTCATGGGCGGCCTAGGGACGGCTGTTGCCGAGTGGATCGCTCTGCACCACCGCGACACCCGCCTCAGGATGCTGGGCGTGCAAGATGAGTTTGTGCACCAGGGCACTGTGGCTCAACTCTATGAGCGTTGCGGCATGGACGCCCAGTCGCTGGAGAAAGCCATTAAAGAGGAATTAGAAACTATAAGTTAGAAATTGCATCAGCAATCAATAACCAAAATCTGTAAATAGTTTAAACGATGAGAATAGTAATTGCCGGCGCAGGAGAAGTCGGGACCCACTTGGCCAAGATGCTCAGTAACGAGGAGCAGGATATCATCGTCATGGACGTTGATACCAAGAAACTCGAGCCCCTCGAGAACTACAACCTGCTGACCCATCAAGGCAGCGCCATCTCGTTCAGCGACCTGAATGCCATCAAGACCGGGTATTGCGACCTGTTTATCGCCGTGACCAAGAGCGAGGCCCGCAACATCCTGTCGTGCTCGATGGCTAAAAAGTTGGGCGCCAAGAAGACCGTTGCGCGCATCGACAATGACGAGTTCTTTAACACGAACTGGCGCGAACACTTCACCAGGCTGGGCATAGACCATCTCATCTATCCCGAGATGCTGGCAGCCAAAGAGATTGCCAGTGCATTGAAGCGCACATGGGCCAGGAACTGGTTTGAGCTCTTTGACGGTGAGCTCATCGTCGTGGGCGTGAAGATTCGCTCTAATGCGAGCATTCTCAACCACATGCTCAAGGACCTCTCCCACATCAGCAACTTCCTGCACGTGTCGGCCATCAAGCGCAACCGCGAGATCATCATCCCGCGCGGCGAGGACCGTGTGCTGGCCAACGACATTGTCTATATCGCGACCACGCGCGACCACATTGACGAGGTGCGCGAAGTGTGCGGCAAGATACAGACTCCCGTGGATAATGTCCTCATCGTGGGCGGCAACGACATCGCCGAGCAGCTCATCAAGAAATTGGGCAAAACCGTTGACATCAAGATTATTGAACCTGACGGTGAACGTTGCGAGGAGTTGGCTCAACGCTATCCCAACTGCAAACTGGTGCAGGGCGACTTCCGCGATTCGGAACTCAGCGAGGAGGAGAGCGTGAGCAACTATGACGCATTTATCTCGCTGGGCGAGAACAGCGCTGTCAACATGATGGCCTGCATGATAGCCAAGACCAATGGCGTCCCCAAGACCATCGCCCAAGTCGAAGACATCCAGTTCATTAACGAGGCCGAGGCGCTCAACATCGGCTCCATCGTCAACAAGAAACTGTTGGCATCAAGCCGCATCTACCAGATCATGATTGACGCTGACGAGGACAACGCCCGCTGCCTGGCAATGTCGGACGCCGAGGTGGCCGAAATCATTGTCGAAGAAGGAGACCGAGTTACCCGCGCCGACGTCAAGGACCTGAAACTGAGCCGCGATTTCACTATTGCCGGACTGGTGCGTAACGGCCAGGGCATGCTTGTTGGCGGTAACACCCGCATCCAGGCTGGTGATCATGTGGTAGTCTTCTGCCTGCAAGGCGCAATCCATAAACTTGACAAATATTTCTCGTAATGCCCAAGCATATCAATCAAAATATCAACTTTCCTATCGTGCTGCGCATGCAGGGGTGGCTGCTGCTCATCGAGGCCGCCTTCATGCTGCTGCCGCTAGCCGTTTCTATCTATTACAAGGAGAGTTCATCGATGTGGGCATTTATCTATAGTGCAGGCATCACGGCAGCAGCAGGTGCCGGCATGGCCTTCGGCATCAGACCACACAGCTCATCGATGCACAAGCGTGAGGGTCTCATGTTGACCGGCATCATCTGGGTGTTCTTCTCGATGTTCGGCATGTTGCCCTACCTGTTCAGTGACACATTTAATAATGTCACCGATGCATTTTTTGAGACGATGGCAGGTTTCACCACCACCGGTTCAAGCGTGATACGCTATGTCGAGGAGATACCCCACGGAGTGCTCTTCTGGCGCGCGATGACCCAGTGGATAGGTGGCATGGGAATCATCCTGTTCACCCTGGCTGTCATCCCCATGTTGAACCAGAAAGGCGGCATTGCCCTGTTCAATGCCGAGGTGACGGGCATCACCCACGAGCGATTGCGCCCCCGCGTGAGCCAGACCGCTAAAGACCTGTGGCTCATCTACATCGGCCTGACCGCCATACTCACTGGGTTGCTCTATGCCGGCCCGATGGATTGGTTTGATGCCGTGTGTCACGCGATGACGACCACCTCGACTGGCGGCTATTCGACCAAGAATATCGGTCTTGACTACTGGCAGTCGAGCTATGTGTTCATTGTCGTGATTATCTTCATGTTCATCGGCGGTGTCAGCTTCTCGATTATTGCAGCCCTGATGCGCGGCAACTTCAGCCGCATCAAGCACAATAACACCCTGCGCTGGTACTGCATGACCGCATTTATCACTACGGTCGCCATTGTTGCCTATATGGCCTACAAGGGTTTTCTGGACAACAACTTCGACCGCTTTGTCTATGGCGCATTCGATACCATATCGGCCATCACCTCGACAGGCTTCTCCACCTTTGACTATGAGGACAGCGGCGAGTTTGTCACGGTGATCCTGATGGTGATGATGTTCTTTGGCGGTATGGCAGGTTCAACCTCGGGTGGCGCCAAGATGGACCGCCTCATCGTCCTGCTCAAGCACACCGCCAATGAGTTTTACCGCGTGTTGCACACCAACTCGGTGCGCGCCGTCCACATCGACGGCAAGCCAGTCCCCAACCATGTGGTGAGCAAGGTCAACACGTTCTTCACGGTCTATGTGGGCATCATCATGATTGTGGCATTGTACCTCACGTTCTATGGCATCCCCGTGTTTGATGCCATGTACACATCCATGTCAGCCATCAGCAACGTGGGTATCGGTTTCGGAGTGACGGGTTCCGGCGGCTCATGGGTAGCACTGCATCCGGGAGCAAAATGGATGCTGGCACTGGAAATGATGATTGGCCGTCTCGAGCTGTTCACCGTTCTGGTCATCTTCACACGTTCCTTCTGGAAGAAAGACTAATCCAACTCAGGTTAAAGAATATTTAAACATCTATTATTTAATTATTTTAGTGCTTGCAGGGCTCCTTGTGGTCACTGCAGGTGGCATGGTATTCGACACACATTTTACCATGGAAAAAGGACGATAAAATTTTTTTTAAAAAAAATGATTGGATTTGCGTTTGTAAATCAATTTTATTTTGTAATTTTACACCCCTAAATTTATCGATAGCAAAATGAGCAAAAGTCAAGAAAACCACAATAAAAAAATGAACGATAATCAGGGTTATTATGGTCCTGATATCAGCGGTGTTAAAAAATCAGAAGACTACCGCAAGGCGCAACAGGCCCAAGAAGCCATCGACGGCGAAAATGTCACCAAGTGGCAACGCTTCATGGCGTTTTTCCAGAATGGCAGGCTACGGTTTGCCACTGGCCTCATCATGTTGTTGACGGGCATTTACCTGTTGATCTCGTTCCTGTCCTACTTTATCGCAGCAGGAATGAGCGATCAAAACCGCATCGCCAACTACTCGATGATCGAGAATGCCAAGGTTCCCGACCAGATACGCAATGCGGGTGCCGCTGCTGGAGCGTCGATAAGCGACTTCTTCATCTCGAGCGGTGTGGGCGTCGCAGCGTTTATCATCGTCGTGTGGTTCCTGACCTTGGGCATGAGGCTCGTGCGCAAGGGCAAGAAGGCCCATTTCTTTTCCTACACATTTGTTTGCCTGTTCAGCATTTTCACCTTCTCGATGATCGTGGGTGCTGCCACCTATTTCATGAAGCCTATTACGTTCTTCCCGCTGGGAGGCTATTTCGGCTTCTATGCCAACAAGTGGTTGCTGGGATTGTTTGGGTTGTATGGCATGATTGCTGTCAACCTGGTCATCTTCATGCTATGGATTTTCTTGACCTACCAGACGTTTACAGCCCTCTACCAGCAGCTGCAGCAAGAGTTTGAGAAAAAACGCAGCAAGATCAAGGAAGAAGCCGAGATGGAAGTGAACGAGCCCGGCCAATCGACCTTCCTGGGCGGAGAGCAGAAGGTTACTGAGACGCCCAAGCACGATGAGGATATTGACCTCACCGAGGAGGAGATGAAACCTGCTCGCCGCTTCAGGGCCCGCAGCAAATCCAGGTCGAACGACCCAGGCCAGGCCGATGGTAACAGTGAAGCCGCCCGCCTGAAACCCATCACCGCCAGCACTGGTGTCAGCAATCCTCATGACCCCACTGGCGAGTACATGCATTACCACTTCCCCACCCTCGACCTGCTGCAGGACATCCGCATGAACCCCAACAGCGTCGATAAGCAGGAGCAGGACGAGAACAAGGAGCGCATTCGCGACACCCTGAGCAAGTATGGCATCGAGATCAAGGAAATCAAGGTGCACGTGGGTCCCACGGTGACACTGTTTGAGATTGTGCCACAGGATGGCGTGCGCGTGAACAAGATTCGCGGTCTAGAGGACGATATCGCCCTGAGCCTTGCAGCCCTGGGTATCCGCATCATCGCCCCCATGCCCGGCAAGGGCACCATCGGCATCGAGGTACCCAACCGCGACCCGCAGGTTGTCCCCATGCGTGAAGTGTTAGGCTCCAAGGCCTTCCAGGAAACACGCGCCAAACTGCCCATGTGCTTGGGCTGCACCGTCAGCAATGAGGTATTCATCGCCGACCTGACCAAGATGCCTCACCTGCTCGTTGCGGGTGCAACCGGTAAGGGTAAATCGGTGGGATTGAACGCTATCATCACATCGTTGCTCTACAAGAAGGGCCCGTCGGAGCTGAAATTTGTCCTTGTGGACCCCAAGCGTGTGGAGTTCAGCGTGTATGCCGACCTGGAGAAGTACTTCTTTGCCAAGGCCCCAGGCGAGGAGAAGGCCATCATCACCGATACCGACCGCGTTATCAAGACGCTGAACTGCCTGGTGCAGGAGATGGAAAACCGCTATAGCGTGTTTGAGGAAGTGAGGGTGCGCAACGTGAGCGACTACAACGACCTGTGGCGCCGTGAGTTGCGTGAAGTGCGCGACGAGCACGGCAACCTCAAGTACCAATACATGCCCTACATCGTGGGTATCATCGACGAGTTCAGCGACATGATCATGACCGCTGGCAAGGAAGTAGAAACGCCGCTGGTGCGCATTGCACAGAAGGCCCGTGCCGTGGGTATCCACATGATCATCGCCACACAGCGCCCGTCGTCCAAGGTCATCACTGGCCTGATCAAGGGTAACTTCCCTGGCCGCATCGCCTTTGCCGTAGCCCAGGGTATTGACAGCCAGATCATCATCGACCGCAGGGGCGCCCAGCAACTCATTGGTCGCGGTGACATGCTGTTCCAGATCGACGGCGAGTTGACGCGTCTGCAGTGCCCGTTTGTCGATACGCCCGACATTGTGCGCATCTGTGATTTCATCAAGGAGCAAGAAGATAAAGACCGCGACATCAATCACGAGGAGCCCTACATGCTGCCCGAGTACGTCGGCAAGGACGAGGGTGGCGGCAGTGACGCCAATGTGGGAAATGTCAAAGACCGGGATCCGTTGTTTGAAGAGGCTGTCCGCTTTGTTGTCATGAGCAATACTGCCAGCACCTCGTCGCTGCAACGACGCTACGAGATAGGCTATAACCGCGCTGGCCGCCTGATGGACCAGATGGAACACGCCGGCATCGTGGGTCCCGCCCAGGGCAGCAAGCCCCGCCAGGTGCTCGTCAGCCCCATGGACATCGACCAATTGTTCCCTTAATAACACTTAACATCATCAAGAGTGCCCACAGTTGGCACTCTTTTTGCTATCTAGACAATCTAGATGATCTAGATGATCTAGAGGATCTAGAGGATCTAGAAAATCTAGAGAATCTAGAGAATCTAGAGAAATTATTAAAAGAAGACTAAAATGAAGAGAATCATTTTCACTACCATTCTGGCCCTTGCTGCCATCGTCGCCATGGCCCAAACGCCCCAGGCGATGCTCGACAAGTGTGTGGCAGCCATCAATTCGGGTGGTGGCGTCACTGCCAACTATAGCGTGGAGACCCACCAGGGGACCAGCAAGGGAAATATCGCCATGCAGGGCAACAAGTTCCGCATCATCTCGCCCGAGGCCAAGTCGTGGTATGACGGCAAGACCCAATGGTCGTGGTCGCCAGTGACCGGAGAGGTCAACATCACCGCGCCCACGCCCGATGAGCTGCAGATGTCGAACCCCGTCGCCGCAGCCCAGCATTTCAAGGCTAACTTCAACATGAAGCGCGCCAAGGCCAAAACCGCCAAGACCTACGCCATCAAACTCACTCCCAAGGCCAAGAAAGATGCCATCAAGACCTTGTGGCTCTACTTTGATGAAACAACCTCGCTGCTGCGGACAGCACGATTTGAAATGAGCGATAAGTCGGTGTACATTATCCGCATCACCGACTACAAGCACAAGTCCCTGCCGGCCAGCACCTTCTCGTTCGACAAGTCGCAGGTTCCCGCAGGCACCGCAGTGGTTGACCTGAGGTAAATCGGGAGCAAAATCAGTAAACCGAAGATCCATGTATCATTATTTCATAGGTCCCGTCGTGGGCGCTGTCATCGGGTACATCACCAATGACATCGCCCTGCGCATGTTGTTCAGGCCTCATCAGGCTAAATACTTCATGGGCATCCATATCCCGTTCACTCCCGGCATCATCCCCAAGGAGAAACACCGCATCGCCGCCTCGATCGGCAAGGCCGTGAGCGAGAATCTGATGAACCGCGAGGTGCTCGAGAAAAGCCTGTTGAGCGACGATATGCTCTCCAAGGTTGGCAGCGCCATTGATGAGTTCGTCACCACCCAGAGTGGTAACGATGAAACCATTGAGCAGTTTGCCCGCCACTATCTCACCGACGACGACATCAACGCCATGCGCACCGATGTGTCGAACGGTATCGTCAAGATGATTACAGGCAAACTGCAGGATGGCGCCTTGGGCGACAAAATCGCCCACATGGCCACTGAACACGCGCTGGAGAAGACCCGCAACTCGCTTGCTGGACGCTTTGGGGCCGACATGCTGGTACAGGCTGTCGCTCAACCCATCGAGAAAATCATGGCCAAGCACATTAATGAGATACTGCAGAACAACTCACAACAGATGATTCAAAGCCTCGTCACCGAGGAATCAAACCACCTGATGGGCTTGACGATGCAGGAACTGATGACAGGTCATGCCGAACAAGTGGCACAAATCAAGGGTGGCATCCTGAACGCCTACCGCGTCATCATCACCGAGCACCTGCCGCGCATCCTGCAGGACATCGACATCAGCACCATCATCGAGCAACGCATCAACGAGATGGACATGGACGAGGCCGAAGCCATCATCCTTGACGTGATGAAAAAAGAGCTCCGCGCCATCGTGTGGCTCGGAGCCCTGTTAGGTTCTATCATGGGCACCATCAATGCCCTGTTTTAAAGACGCTTATTTCACTTCCCATGTGTCGCCTGCCATGATGACGTCTTCGAGGCAGGTGAAGCCGTGCATCGCCTTGGCCTGCTCGACCTGTTCGGCCACAGCGGTCTCATAGGTCGGTGCCTCGACGGCGCGAATAACACCCAATGCCACTGGCAGATCGGTGCCGTCCATCATCGCCAGCATCTGGTGGAGGAACGAACTCTGGGTGTGGGCGTCATGCACGAGCACATCGTCAATGGTGTAACCGTCCTCGCCGATGGTCACGGCCTTGAGGCCAAAACCGTCCTGCACGAGGCCACGGTTGTTGTCCTTGCCGAAGATCATCTTCTCGCCATGAACGAGGTGGATGGTGCGGTCGGCACGGTACTCACGGTCGGTGATATTACGGTGGATGCCGTTGTTGAAGATCATACAGTTCTGCAGGATCTCAACCACCGAACAACCCTTGTGATTGGCAGCAGCCATCATCACTTCCTGGCTGATGGTCAACTCCACATCAATGCTACGGGCAAAGAAGGTGCCGCGGGCGCCGAAGGTCAACTCAGCGGGGACAAACGGGTCCTCGGTGGTGCCATAGGGCGAAGATTTGGACTTGAAGCCACGGGCACTCGTGGGTGAGAACTGTCCCTTGGTGAGGCCATAGATGCGGTTGTTCAACAAGAGCAGATTAAGGTCAACATTGCGGCGCACCTCATGGATAAAGTGGTTGCCACCAATAGCCAGACAGTCGCCATCGCCCGACACCTGCCAGACGGTCATGTCGGGGTTAGCGGTCTTGAAACCGGTTGCCACGGCACCGCCACGACCATGAATGGTGTGGAAGGCATAGGTCTTGGTGTAATAAGGCAGACGCGAGCTGCAACCGATACCTGAAATCACTGCGGTCTTCTCGGGCGGTATGCCCAACTGAGACATCGCCTTGAGCAGGACATTGAGCACGGCATGGTCGCCACAACCAGGACACCAGCGCACGGGCTGATTGTTCTTGTAATCTAGGGGCTTATGAGCCACGGCTTGAATATTTTCGTTCTGTTCCATTACAATTCCTCCTCCATCATGATGTTTTTAACTCCATCGACAATTTCCTGTACCAGGAACGGCTGACCTTGCACCTTGTTGATGTGGCAGATGTTCAGGTTAGGTATCTTGCTCTGCAAGTAGTTGGCCAGTTGGCCAGTGTTCAACTCGGCGACAATCACCGTCTTGTATCGACTCAGCAATTCGGCGGTGTTCTTGGGCAGCGGGTTGATGTAACGGATATGGGTCATCGCCATCCTGATGCCCTCGTTGTTCAGGCGGTTGACAGCATCCAGGATGTGGCCATAGGTGCTACCCCAGCCCAGGATAATGGTGTCGGCACTGGCATCACCCTTGACTTTGAGTTCAGGAATGTTGTTGGCGACATTGGCAATCTTCATTCGGCGAGTCTCAACCATGTGGGCATGGTTGATGGGGTCGTTGCTGAGGACACCCAGGTTGTAGTCCTTCTCCAGACCACCCACCACGTGTTCCAGCCCCTTGGTGCCGGGAATAGCCCAGTAGCGGATACCCAGGGCGTTGCGCATGAACGGTGTCCAAGTGGGTTTCAAGGCCTCGGGGACGTAGTTGGGCTTGATGACGGGATATTCACCCTCCTCGGGGATGCGCCATGCCGATGAACCGTTAGCGATAAAGGCGTCGGTCAACAGGATAACGGGCGTCATGTGCTCGATAGCGATGCGGGCGGCCTGGAAGGCCATCTTGAAGCAGTCGGTGGGCGATGCGGCGGCAAGCACCACAAGGGGGCTCTCACCACTGCGGCCATACAGTGCCTGATTCAAGTCGGTCTGCTCGGTCTTGGTGGGAAGACCCGTCGAGGGGCCACCACGCTGCACGTCAACCAGCACGAGGGGCAACTCGGCCATGACGGCCAGGCCCAGAGCCTCGCTCTTCAATGCCAGGCCAGGACCCGAAGTCGTCGTCACTGCCAAGTGTCCGGCAAACGCGGCTCCGATAGCCGAACAGATACCGCCAATCTCATCCTCCATCTGAATGGCTTTAACGCCCAAGTCGCGGCGCTTGGCCAGTTCGTGCAGGATGTCGGTAGCGGGGGTAATGGGATATGAGCCCAGGAACAAGGGGCGGCCGCTCATCTCCGAGGCCTTGATCAGACCCCAAGCGGTTGCCTTGTTGCCGCTCACGTCGGTATAGGTGCCAGGGCGAACATCATCGCTCTGGATACGGTAAGTCGATACTGTAGCGTGGATATTGTGGCCATAGTTGTAACCGCCCTTGATTACCAACTCGTTAGCAGCATAAACATCGGGCTTATCGGCGAACTTGGCCTTCAAGAACTTCAACGGAGCCTCCATGGGGCGGTTGAACAGCCAGCACACCAGACCCAACGCAAACATGTTGCGGCACTTGAGCTGGGCTTTCAGGTCCATGCCAGTGTCCTTGAGCGCCTCCTTGACCATCGTGGTGATGGGGGCTTCGATGACCTGGGCCTTGAGGTTCAACTCTTCATAGGGGTCAGTGGTCGTGTACAGCGCCTTGTCGAGGCCTGCCTGAGTAAAGGTGTCGATGTCAACAATAGCGGCACCACCCTTGCGCAGGAACTGCGCGTTCTGCTTGAGAGCAGCCGGGTTCATAGCCACCAACACGTCACATTCGTCACCGGGGGTGTGCACACCGTGACCGATGTGAACCTGGAAACCGGAAACGCCGCCCAGCGAGCCCTGTGGAGCGCGCACCTCGGCGGGATAATCGGGGAAAGTGGAGATGCGGTCACCAAGGCCCGCACTCACATTTGAAAAAATGTTGCCAGCCAACTGCATACCATCGCCGCTATCGCCCGAAAAGCGAACAACGATGCTCTGACGGAACTGGACTTTTGCTTTTTCTGCCATTTCTTTTTAATTCTCTATCTCATTGATTTGAAAACCGCTGCAAAATTACAACATATTTTCCGACCAAGTCATCTTTTCTGAATAAAATTGCACTCGTCAAGAAAAAAACCATCCCAGAACACTCTTGGGGTGACTTAGTTGATGAGAAAAAAAATAGATTTTGGTAATCCGCCAGCCTGCAATTGTAAAAATTGGTAAATCTTGTTAAATATTTTTTGTTGTTCCTTTGTTGATTAAAAATAACTTTGCTATCTTTGCCAAATCAATATAGTATAGTATTTTCTATATTGTTATACAGTTTATTACAGAAGTGTGTATTTCAGATAGTATTTTTAATTTTTCATTCATATATTGTTTAACAAATTAATTATTTGTCTATGAAAAAATTCTTTACTCTTTTAGCAATGATGGTTATGCTGTCATTTTCTTCACAGGCAGCGTACTATCTTGTGGGTCAATCCCCCTTCGGCAATGGTTGGAATCCTGCTGACGGTGTGGAAATGACTCCAAACGCCGATGGTACTTACAGTTACAAAGCAACCATTAATGGCGCTATTTGGTTCGTTATGGCCGATGGTCTGGCAGAAGCCAACGACTGGGCTACTTTTAACGACAACCTGCGTATTGGTCCCACGGGCGGTGACGTCACTGTTGAACCGGGCGCTTGGATGGACACCCAGAAATCTGGTGGTGATCATGGTGCTTACAAATTCACTGGCACTGGTGAAGAGTATGAAATCATCTTTGACCCTGCTAAGATGCAATTCAAGGTTGATGGCTATGTAGCTCCTATCCCCATTGATTTCTACACCGTTTGCGGCTCTCCCGTTTCGGTATTTGGCACCGAGTGGGATCCCACCAACACCGACAATGACATGGTCGAGCTCGCCGACGGCACCTTTGAGCTGAAGAAGTTCGGTTGCGAACTGGCCGAGGGCACCAATCTGGAATTCAAGATTGCCGCCAACCACAATTGGGACTTGAGCTGGCCCAATGACAACGTGGTTCTCCCCGTTAATCAGAGCGGTAGCTATGACATCACCTTCACCTTCAAACCCGAGACCACTGACCTGGGCGTACAGATGAGTATGTCGGGCAGCATCGAGGTCATTACTGGTGACCTGTTCATCCTGGGTGAAGTAGATGGTAACACATGGGATCCCAGCGATGGCGTTAAGATGGAGACCGAGGACAATAACATCTTCACCTCCACCATCACCACTGCCGGTGAAAACATCGACGATAACGACGGTATTGGCTACAGCTACTTCTCATTTACCACCAAGTTGGGTGAGAATAGCGACGACTGGTCGGGTATTGCAGCTTACCGCATCGGTGCAACCGAGGACGGTTACCTGTTGACCCCCGACTTGTTTGGCATGGAGCTGCCCATGAGCAACTTTGGCCAGACCTACAGCTTCAGGATCGCTGCTGGTACCTACCACGTGACCGTTAACCTGGAGGCTAAGACCCTGGTTATCACCCCTGCTGGTGATATTCCTGTTGAGGGCGACTATGACCTGGTTAAGCTTTGGGAGATCACCGATCTGTCTATGCTTCCCGTTGCCGACTGCCGTCAGGGCTTCGGTATGAACGGTATGTTCTACATCAACAACAAGGCTGACAAGCAGGTGATGGTTGTTGGCGAGAACGGTTTGGCCAACACCACCTATCCTGGTGGCGCCAACTGCGGTATCACCCGCGACGAGGCTGGCAACCTGGTTGTCTGCAACGCTACCTTCCCCGATGCTTGGACCGCCGAGGCCACCATCAAGGTGATCAACCCCGAGACCAACGACATGAAGGAGTATGTTGTTCCTGCTGATTGCGCTATCGATGGCCGCTGCGACTTCCTGGGCTTTGCCAAGGGTAACCTCATGGAGGACGGCGTTCTCTACCTGGCCGGTGCAACCAACAATGGTGTATCCATCATGACCATCGCCGGTGGTGAGGTAAGTGTTGACGACTGCTATGCTGCTCCCGTTGACGGTTTGACTCCTTCCAGCTCGACCGTTATCAACTACTACAAGGACCTCAATGACCAGGAGGCTCTGCTCTACGTGACCCGTAACGCTCAGCCCATGAAGCTCATCGACGAGGATGAGACCATTACCGCTACCGCCATCACGGTTCCCGCCAAGGGCACTTGCAACGGTATGTTCCCCTTCATCTGGGACGGCAAGGAATTCTTCATCTATCCTCAGGAGCCCAACTACCAGAACGGCTTTGCTATCGCAGAGGATGGTGCCGAGGAGCCCATCGTAACTGTTCCCTCGACTGTAACGGGCAATGCTAACACCTTCCAGGGTGACTGGCTGAACGCTGAGGTTGACAAGGACGGTGTGACCATCTATCAGTACTATCCTGGTGGCAACATCGCCGTTTATCGTCTGACCAAGAAGACCGGTGACGTTAACGAGCTCGTTAACGACGTTGAGAAGGTGGTATCGAATATTCGCTACTACAACATCATGGGTCAGGAGATGAGAGAGCCCAACGGTCTCACCATCGTTGTGACCACCTACACCGACGGCAGCCACAAGGCCGTCAAGGTTATCAAGTAAGAAAAAAGCATTTAGCTTTTAAGATTAAAGGGCGGTTCCTTTCGGGAGCCGCTCTTTTTGTATGACCCTGATTCGTAGTTTACTGATTAATAGCAATAACTACGGGCTTACTTGTGACTGTACCGCCCACAGCATGGCAGTAAAAAAAGTTCGAGATTTGGGGGATTATTGGTGTTTGCGATAGGTGTCGTCGTCGAGGTGGTCGATGAAACCTTCGTCAACCAGGAATGAGAGGGTCGAGAGGATTTCGTCCTTGGGAAAAGACAGGGTGTTGAGGAATTCCTCCAGCCGACGGGGACGCAGGCCTGCCATGTAGAGGAGGCCTTGCTGGACGTCTTCGGGCTGGTGGTCTGCACGCTTGCGGCGCTCGACGCACAGGTCGCAATGACCGCAGTCTTCATCCTTTTTCTCGCCGAAGTAGCCCAACAGCATGCGTTCGCGACACCCCGTGTCACTATAGGCATAGTTGATGATGGCCTCGATGCGGGTAGTCATTCGGTCCCTCAGGTCTTCATAGACGGCCAGCGGTATCAACACATGCTTGGGTTCCTCGCGAGAAGTGGTATATATTATATAAGGTGTGCGCTTGCGTGGCACGTAATGGAGGATGTGCATGCGCGTGAGTTCAAGCAGGGAATTGTAGATGGTTTCCTGGTCCAACCCGGTGCGGAAAGCGATCACGTCCTCGTTGATGAACACGTAGTCGGCAAACAGTCCGGTGTAAAGCCGCAAGATGGCTTGCAGCACCTGATCGGCACCGCGGGTGGTGGTTTCCAAGTCATAGAGTTCCTCTTTGCGCGCCAGTATCATCACGCGGGATTGGGTCTCGATCTCCTCGACGAACTCGATATAGCCCGACTGGGTAAGGATTTTCAAGGCGTTGTGGGTGGGCAGCACGGGCAGGTCAAAGGTGCGACAAAACAGGTTGAAGTTGAAGTCATACATCCGCTGGTAACCCTCGCCCAGGCTCACACCCAGGAAGTTTCCCACACGCTCATAGACGCTGCGGATGAAGTCCTTGTCGGGGAAAGCCTCGGTGATGTGACGGCGCAGGACGCGCTGGTCGGTCTGCTTGACTAAGAGCACGGCATAGGAGCGCTTGCCGTCACGCCCTGCCCTGCCCGCTTCCTGGTAATACTCCTCGAGCGAGTTGGGCACATCGACATGGACCACCAGGCGCACGTCGGGCTTGTCGATGCCCATGCCGAAGGCGTTGGTCGCCACCATCACGCGGCACTCGTCGCTGGTCCACTTGTTCTGCTTGTCCTCCTTGTCCTCGACATACAGGCCGGCATGGTAATAGTCGGCTCGTATGCCCGCGCGATTGAGCTCGTCACAGATCTGCTTGGTGCGCTTGCGCGACCTCACGTACACGATAGCCGTTCCTGGCACCGAGCGCAGGATATGTATCAATTCGGTGAGTTTTTCTTCGGTATGCCGCACGACGTAGGACAAGTTGCTCCTGGCAAAGCTCATCGAGAACACATTGGGCGCCTTGAAAGCCAGACATCGCTGGATATCCTCAACGACGACTGGCGTGGCAGTAGCCGTCAAGGCCAAAACGGGCACCGACGGGAAGAGTTTGCGCACCTGTACAATGCGCAAGAACGACGGCCTGAAATCGTAGCCCCACTGCGAGATGCAGTGCGCCTCGTCGACAACAATGAGGTTGACAGGCATCTGGCGCAGATGGTCAAGGAAAGACTGTGACTGGAGGCGCTCGGGCGAGACATACAGGAACTTGCAGTTGCCGTAGAGGCATTTTTCATAGGTTCGCTTCACCTCGGCCCGTGTCAGGCCGGCATAGAGGTAGGTCGCCTTGATGTGCAAGGAGCGCAGGCGGTCCACCTGGTCCTTCATCAGCGAGATAATGGGCGTGACCACCAGGGCCATGCCGTCCATGGTCATTGTGGGAACCTGAAAAGTGATGGACTTGCCGCCACCCGTGGGCATCAGCCCCAACGTGTCACGGCCAGCGAGAACCGACTCGATGATATCCTGTTGAAGCGGCCTGAAGGCGTCATATCCCCAGTACTTCTTGAGGATGTCAAGAATTGGCTTGGGTTGACTCGGCATCATCGTGCAGTTTTATCGCCTTGACCATGAGTTGCACCGTGGTGCTCATGCGATGACGAGTCTCCTCGATAGTGTAGCAGATGTCCACCGGCTTGCCAGCCTTGAGGGCATCGTTAAATCCTGCCATTCCAAAGGCGATGGCGTTAAATATCTTGTTGCCCTCTTCATCGACAAGGTCGAGCTTGATGTGCTCTGATTTCTTGCCAACAACCTTGCTCGTCCCCTGGTCATAGAGCTTGCGCGTGACAAACAGCGGCTTGCTGTTGCCTGGGCCATAGGGATTGAGCATGCGCAGGTAGCGCAGGAAGGCACCGTTGATTTCTGACAACTTGAGTTCGCAGTCGATGTCCATCGCCGGCGTCACCTGCTCGTCCTCGATGTGTTCCTCGACATAGGCCGTGAGGCGACGTCTGAACTCGGGGATATTCTCCTCCTTAATCGAGAGACCCACCGCATTGGTGTGCCCGCCGAAGGTCTCCAGCAGGTCGCGGCATGACTTGATGGCGGTATAAACATCAAAACCGCGCACCGAGCGGGACGATCCGGTGGCGATACCGTCGGC
The DNA here is from genome assembly GCA_902774055.1 of uncultured Bacteroidales bacterium. GTDB lineage: Bacteria > Bacteroidota > Bacteroidia > Bacteroidales > Muribaculaceae > Sodaliphilus. The sequence goes on along the minus strand of CACYGX010000001.1, from coordinate 61,852 downwards.
ATAATAGGTAAGCACTACCGAGGGGCGGAAGTACAACTCGGCGAGACGTGCCGCCACGATACCGATAACGCCCTTGTGCCAGTTGCGGTCATAGATGACGATGGGTTTCTTGCCATCCAGCACCTGAGCGTGGCTCTCGATAATCTCGTTGGCCTCGACAGTCACTTGACTGTCAAGCTCTTTGCGGTCGTTGTTATACTGGTCGATGCGCTTCGAGATTTCCATAGCACTCGCCATGTTGCGGCTCACCAGCAGCGCCACGGACTCTTGACCGGACTCCATGCGGCCCGAAGCGTTGATGCGCGGACCTATCTTGAAGATGATGTCGTTGATGGTCAGTTCGTGACGGTTCAAGCCGCAGGTGCGGATGATGCTTCGCAGGCCCACGTTGGGATTATTGTTCAAGCGGCGAAGGCCATAGAACATCATCACCCTGTTCTCCCCGGTGATGGGGACAATGTCGGCGGCGATGCTCACGGCCACGAGGTCGAGCATGGCTTCGAGGTTGTACATCTGCCCCAAGCCATTGCTCTTAGAGAAAGCCTGCATGAACTTGAAGCCCACACCGCAGCCCGACAACCCCTTGAACGGATAGGTGTCGTCGAGCAGCTTGGGATTCAGGATGGCGGCCGCGTCGGGCAAGACATCGTCCGGGACATGATGGTCACACACGATGAAGTCTATGCCTTTTTCCTTGGCATAGGCAATTTCGTCAACCGCCTTGATTCCGCAGTCGAGCACAATAATCAGACTCACTCCGATCGATTCTGCATAGTCGATGCTTTGCAGTGAGATACCATAACCGTCGTCGTCTCGAGTCGGGATATAGTAAACCAGATCAGAGTAAATGTTTTGAAGATACTTATAGACGAGCGCTACTGCTGTGGTACCATCCACGTCGTAGTCGCCATACACCATGATCTTCTCTTTTGCCCCTAACGCGTGATTCAGCCTTGCCACTGCCTTGTCCATGTTCTTCATCAAGAACGGATCGTGCAGTTGCTGGAGCGATGGGTAGAGGAAGTCGTGGACTGCATCCGCGTCTTTCAAGCCCCTGAGCACCAACAACCGAGCGATGGAGGGGCAATTGGGGAACTGGGCCGCCAACTGCTCCTGGGCAATGCGTTCGTCGGATGTTAGAGGTAAGTAATTCCATTTACTTATCATTTATGTTAGTTTTTTAGTATGCAATGATAGGGGCTCACTGCCACGGAGCAATGAACGAGTGGAGAAAAATATATTATATATTGGGGTTCAAGCAATTACGAAAACAGTTTTCAATAAGCACCGTCGATAGGTTGCCACCATTTTCTGTCAAACCCGCTTTAAGTGCCACAAAATTACTGCATCTGATAGACAATTCAAAGTCTTCAAGCAACAAAAATCGCCCTTCGAGAGACAATTTATAGAATTTTAACACCATTCCTGATGCTTTTGTGACAAAAAGCAACCACGGTTTGTGACCAGTATTTTTAAAGTTTTACTTTAGGGGATTCAGCACAATCAACTGAAAAACAAAATCGTTAACCAGCAAAAACTGCCAATTAACGATTCTTTTTAAAGAGGTCGCTAGCGGATTCGAACCGCTGTGCCCGGTTTTGCAGACCGATGACTAAACCACTCATCCAAGCGACCTTTTGTGATTTGCGGTGCAAAATTACTGCGATTTTTTGACCTGTGCAACTTTATCGGCACATTTTTTTCATAGAATTTTTCTCGGGCTTCTGGCACACGTCTTTTAATTTACACCCAGCACACGCCGTCAATGCCGTGCGCTGCCCCTTGACAGTGAGCACAATCGCCCGCACCACGGCGGCCACTGCAGCTGTGACGATTACAGCGGCAAGCACATATTGAACCACATCATTCATCACGTTGCGCCTTAAAATTCTTTTTCACCAATCGCGACAACTTGGCCGGCGTCAAGTCAGCCGGGTATTCCTCAAAGGGCAAGATCGTGTGGCAGCCGTTCCTGTACTCACTGCATCCATAGGCTGTCTTGCCCTTGACCAGATGGCCCCTCCCGCACACGGGACAAGGGATATCCTCAATACTCTTCAAGCGCGGTGCACGCTGCTTTTTGGGCTTTTCTTCCCCGCCAGCCGCTGCAGGCGACTTAGGTTTAGCTGGTTTGCCCTGCTCGACCGCGATGCTTCCATTATTATTGTCACGCAAGACGTTCAGCACGATTTCTCCAATCATCTGCTTCAGTTCAGCAATAAATTGGGCTGCACTGTATTCTCCTCGTTCAATTTCTCGCAACTTTTTCTCCCACAACCCAGTAAGCGCAGCACTTTTAAGTAATGGTTCATGGATTGTATCTATGAGTTGTATGCCGGCCTCGGTAGGAGTCAGGCTCTTACGCTCCTTGCGGATGTAGCGACGCTTGAACAAGGTCTCGATGATAGCCGCACGCGTTGACGGCCGCCCGATGCCATTCTCCTTCATCGCATCGCGAAGTTCCTCGTCGTCAACAGTTTTGCCTGCCGTCTCCATAGCCCGCAGCAAGGTGCCTTCGGTGTACGGCTTCGGGGGCTGCGTGGTGCGCTTGAGCACCGAGGGCTCATGGGGGCCGCTCTCCCCTTTCTCGAAGTGCGGCATCACACCATTGTCCTCATCATCAGCCTTTTCCCTAGCTTCTTCCTCGTTATTCTTATCTCCAGGCTTGTTATAAAGGTCACGCCAACCCGGCTTGAGGATTTCCTTTCCCGTCGCCTTGAAGCCATATTCGCCCACCTGCGCCATGACTGTCGTCGTATTAAACTCACAATCAGGATAAAAGGCCGCAATAAAGCGGATGGCAATCAGATGATAGACGCGCTTCTCGTCGGGGGTCATCGCCACGGTAGCGGGATTGACATTAGTGGGAATGATGGCATGGTGGTCAGTCACCTTGCTGTTGTCAAACACCTTTTTGCTCTTGGGCAACTTGCTCAACGCCAGCACCGGAGCCGTCAGGTTAGCATAAGGCACCATCGCCTGCATGATGCCGGGGATCTGGGGATAGATGTCGTCGCTCAGGTAGGTCGTATCTACTCGGGGATAGGTTGTCGCCTTTTTCTCATAGAGTGACTGGATGATCTTGAGCGCCTCATCGGCCGACATGCCGAATTTCTTGTTGCATTCCACCTGCAGGCTCGTGAGGTCGAACAGGCGCGGCGGCGCCTCACGCCCCTTCTTGGTCTCAACCGAGGTAACCTCAAGCGGTAACTGCTTGATTATCTCAACAATATCACTTGCTTCGCCCTCAGTCTTGAAGCGTCCACGGGTGCTGTTAAAGGTCACCCCACGGTACTTGGTCTTCAATTCCCAGTAGTTCTCAGGGACAAAATTATCGATTTCGCGCTTGCGGGCCACAATCATGGCCAATGTGGGCGTCTGGACACGCCCCACCGAGAGCACATCGCGCGAGCGCGAGTACTTCAGGGTATAGAGTCGCGTGGCATTCATGCCGAGGATCCAGTCTCCGATGGCACGCGACAAGCCTGCAAAGTACAGATTATCAAATTCTTTTGAATCCTTCAACTCATTGAAGCCCTTGCGGATGCTCTCGTCGGTCAGCGACGAGATCCACAGGCGTTTGACGGGTTTGTCGCAGCCCGCCTTCTGGTACACCCATCGCTGGATAAGCTCTCCCTCCTGGCCAGCATCACCACAGTTGATGACCTCATCGGCAGCGGCAATCAGGCTTTTTATCACGTTAAACTGTTGCTCGATACCTTTATCGTCTTTTAGCTTAATACCAAAGCGTTGCGGTATCATGGGCAGCTGTCCAAGACTCCACCGCTTCCACTGATCGGTATAGTCGTTAGGCTCCTTGAGCTCACACAGGTGTCCAAAGGTCCACGTCACCTGATAGCCATTGCCCTCGAAGTAGCCTTCGTGCCTGTCGTTGGCACCAAGCAAGCGGGCGATGTCACGTGCCACACTGGGTTTCTCAGTAACGCAAACCTTCATTTCTTTTAGTTAATAGTTAATAGATAATAGTTAATAGTTGGACCGCTTTTTTATTTTAAAGTTTTACTTTAGAGAATGGATGCTTATTCGCCGAGTTTCTGCGATTTTGCTTCGTTCCATAGGGCATCCATCTCGGCCAAAGTCAACTCATTGACGTGGCGGCCTTGCTCGTTGGCCTTCTGCTCGATGTAGTTGAAGCGGGCGATGAACTTGCGGTTGGTTCTCTCCAGAGCGTTATCGGGTCGCACGTCGTAGAGTCGCGCAGCGTTAATCAGCGAGAAGAACAAGTCACCAAATTCCTTCTCACGGTCCACATCACTGCCCTTCTTCAGCTCGGCCTCCACCTCGTTGAACTCCTCGCGGACCTTTTCCCATACGTCCTCGCGCTGCTGCCAATCAAAGCCGACGTTAGCGGCCTTTTCCTGAACACGCTCGGCCTTGATGAGCGACGGCAGGCTGCGAGGCACCCCGCTGAGCACCATCTTGTTACCGTCTTTCTCGCTCATTTTAATCAATTCCCAATTCTTGAGCACCTGGGCTGCCGTGTCGGCCTTTTCCTCGCCGAAGACGTGTGGATGGCGATACACCAGCTTGTCACAGAGGGCGTCGCACACGTCAGCGATATCAAATTTGCCCTTTTCGTCGCCAATTTTGGCGTAAAAAACGATGTGCAACAGCACGTCGCCCAACTCCTTGCGGATGGTATTGTCGTCGTCGGCCATGATGGCGTCGGCAAGTTCCATGGTTTCCTCGATGGTGTTGGGACGCAGGCTCTCGTTAGTCTGCTTGCGGTCCCACGGGCACTTCACGCGCAGCTCGTCCAGAATGTCGAGCAGACGCCCGAAGGCCTCCAGTTTCTTCTCTCTACTGTTGTTAGGCATGTTTCTATAATGTGATATTATTGTTTTGGAACTACAAAATTACTCATTTTTCCGAAAAAATCCAGCATTTTTGCAAAACGAGTAAAATATGGCGATTTTAACCAAAACAAGGGGGAATTGTTTGGTGGTGGGGGCAATATGGTGTAATTTTGCAGCCAAAATTAAAAACTTGTATCACGAAAACTGTAATGAAGAGAAAACCACTACTACTTATCTTGTTTGCTAGTCTGTTGAGTATCAACGCCATGGCTCAAGGCAACAACACCCGCATGGGCGGTGACGAGAATGATGACACCGAGTCGCTTGCCGAACGCATCTTCAACCTGGAGAAGAAGACTGATGCCTTTAACTTCCACATTAATTTCGCATCAAGCTTTGCCGCCGACGATGCCAACCACGGCGAGTGGGACTCACGCTTCATGTGCCGCGACCTGCGTCTTGACATCAAGGGTGACATCACGCCCAAGGTGTTCTATCGCATTCGCCATCGCTTCAACAGCAGCCAGACCGCCAAGGGCCTGGACCGCTTTGCCAAAGCCACCGACATCATGATGGTGGGTTATCGTCCCAGCAGCAAGGTCGATATCGCCGCCGGAAAGCTGTGCCAGATATGGGGCGGCTTTGAGTATGACCAGAACCCGATGGAAATCTACCGCTACAGCGACCTGATCGACATGATGGACATCTTCATGGCCGGCGCCATGGTGAGTTACCACCCCACCCCGACCCAGGAAGTCGCCTTCCAGATGACCAACAGCTACAACGGCACTTTCACCGAGGACCTGGGCGAGGACCCGCAGATTGTCACCAATGACCTGCAGAGACCCGAGAAGTTGAGCCGCAGCCGCGCACCCTTCACCTATATCCTGAACTGGAACGGCAACTTCCTGCACGACCAGTTGCAGACCCGCTGGGCGTGGGGATTGCAGACCCAAGCCAAGCACAAATACAGCCGCATGATCACGCTGGGACAGCGACTGAATCTGACGAACTACCAATTGTACTTCGACTACTTTGGCGAGTGGGACGACGTTGACAGGCTGCACTATGCGACCCATGACCTGCAGGACATGATTGCCCCCGGCTCGACCCACCTGGGCAAAGTGCACAGCCACACCTTCATCGCCAAGATGAACTGGCAGTTTGCCCCCAAGTGGAACCTGATGCTCAAGGGGACCTATGAGACCACCAGCATCGCCAAGATCGAGGACCTGCACAATTACCGCAAATCTATCGGTTACCTCGGGAGCATAGAGTACTGGCCTGTGCCCAAGCACGACTTCCGCGTATTCCTGGCCTACCTGGGACACATGTATGACTTCAACAAGTACTGTGGCCTCAAGGACTATAACACCAACCAAGTGGAACTCGGCTTCATGTACCGCATCAAGTGCTATTGATGCAGCGCCACATTAAATAGATGTTAAAACCCATCATCGCGGTCACCCTTGCAGGTGGCCGCTTGTTTTTGCGCCCACGAGAGTCGAAAAACGGGGTTTTAATAAATATTTTATTTATTATTTCATCATGTGGAGAATTTATCTTACTTTTGTGGTTAGTTTAGATAGACATGATGAAATACCTAAGTCTGCCTGACAACGCGACACGCATCCTCCCGTTTTATCTAGCGATGGAGGAGTTTGCTGCACGCATTATTGGAGAGGATGACATCTTCTTCCAGTGGCAGGTGGAGCCGACGGTCATCTTTGGTCGCAACCAACTGATTGCCAATGAGGTGAACGTGGAATATTGCCGCGAACACGGCATCGCCTTTTATCGTCGTCGCAGCGGTGGTGGCTGTGTGTATGCCGACCAGGACAACATCATGTTTAGCTATATCACCCGTAGCGACGAAGTGCAGACGACCTTTTCCCGCTACACCAGTGCTGTGGCAACGATGCTACAGGGTCTGGGACTCAACGCCAGCGCCAGCGACCGCAATGACGTGCTCATTGACGGGCTCAAGGTGAGCGGCAACGCGTTCTACCACATTCCCGGCCGCAGCATCGTGCACGGGACCATGCTGTTTGACACCAACATGGAGCACATGCTCAATGCCATCACGCCCTCGCGTGAGAAGCTGTCGAGCAAGGGGGTGGAGTCGGTGCGCAACCACATCACGACGCTGAGCGAGCACCTGTCGATGGACATCGAGACGTTCAAGCGTCACGTGCGCGAGTCGCTGTGTGACGGAGAGATCAAACTCACGGCCGATGATGTCGCCGAGATTGAGAAGCTCACCCTGCCCTATCTCGAGCCATCGTTCCTGTGGGGCAACGACCCGCAATGCGAGGTTGAGCGCGGCGGTCGCATCGAGGGCGTGGGCAGCATCCACGCCAGCGTGGAGCTCAAGCACGGCATGATTCAGGACTTGAGACTGAAAGGCGACTTCCTGCCATTGCGCGAGAACGCCTCCGACCTGCTGCTCGACAAACTGCGTGGGGCAAAACTTGATACCAACACATTGCGTGCAGCCCTTGCCGGCTGTGATGTGGGCCAATGGATACTGAATTTATCAAACGAACAATTAATAACACTATTAACCAATTAAAAAACCATTTTAAACCGTGACTGAAGAAATCAAAGTTACCTGTCTGCATGACAGGCACGTGGCGCAAGGCGCTCTCATGTCCCCCTTTGCTGGTTACGACATGCCAATCCAGTATGTAGATATCACCACCGAGCACAATGCTGTTCGCCAAAAGGTGGGTGTTTTTGACGTATCGCACATGGGCGAGGTAGAAATCACCGGTCCCGATGCCGCCAAGTTCACCAACTACATTTTCACCAATGACATCAACGCCATCAAGGCCGGCCAGATCCTGTACGGCATGATGCTGTATCCCGACGGAGGAACCGTTGACGACCTGCTGGTTTACCGCGTTGACGACAACGACTACTTCCTGGTCATCAATGCCGCCAACATCGACAAGGACGTGGCATGGATCATGGAACAGGCCAAGAACTTTGACGTGAAAGTTGACCACCAGAGTGCGCTCTACGGCCAGATCGCCGTTCAGGGTCCCGATGCCGAGAAGACCATGGCTGCCGTGCTGGGCATCGACACCACCGACCTGACGTTCTACACCTTCAAGAAGATGGAATATGACGGCAAGACCATCATCGTGAGCCGCACTGGTTACACCGGCGAGGACGGCTTTGAGGTATATGCCGACCCCGCTATCATCTGCAAGATGTGGGATATGCTCATGGAAGCCGGCGTACAGCCCTGCGGCCTGGGTTGCCGTGACACGTTGCGCTTTGAGGCTGGTCTGCCCCTGTATGGCGACGAGCTGACCGCCGAGATTTCGCCCATCGCCGCCACCTTTGGCATGTTTGTGAAACTCGACAAGGAAGGCGGCTTCATTGGCCGCGATGCCTGCGCCCAGCAGAAGGCCGAGGGAACACCCAAGAAACTCGTGGGCCTCGAGCTCGAAGGCAAGGCTATTCCCCGCCACGGCTATGAGGTTCTCGATGGCGAGAACGTCGTGGGCTACATCACCACCGGCTATCACAGCATCACGCTGGACAAGAGCGTGGCCTTTGCACTGGTTGACCGTGCCGTCGGCGCCCTTGGCAACACGTTGAGCGTGCGCATCCGCAAGAAAGTGTTCCCCGCAACCGTGGTCAAGAAACGCTTCTATACGCCCAACTACAAAAAGTAGTTTCTTCTAGATAATCTAGAATATCTAGACCATCTAGACAGCAATTGAAAATTATTAACAGCAAAACATCATATTAACTAATTAATTATTTATAACACAATGAGTAAGATTATCGACGGACTCTATTACAGCGAGTCACATGAGTATGTAAAGGTAGAAGGCGACTTCGGTTTTATTGGCATCACCGACTATGCACAGCACGAGCTGGGCAACGTGGTATATGTGGACATGCCCGAGGTTGACGATGAGGTAACCGCAGGTGAGGACTTTGGCGCTGTAGAGAGCGTAAAGGCTGCCAGCGACCTGATGTCACCCGTTAGCGGCACCGTTGTCGAGGTGAACGAAGCCCTCGAGGACGAGCCCGGCCTGATCAACAAGGACGCCTTTGAGAACTGGATCATCAAGGTTGAGTTGAGCGACAAGAGCGAGCTCGACAACCTGATGGATGCAGCTGCCTACAAGGACATGATTGGCGAGTAATTCTGGATTTACCACATTTAACACAAGATATCATTTACCAACCAGTAATGAGTTATAAATTTTATCCGCACACCAGTGAGGAGATGGAAGCCATGCTCAAGACAGCTGGCGTCAAGTCACTGGACGACCTCTATCAGGACGTACCTCAGGAGCTGCAACTCAAGAAGGAGTATGAGCTGCCCGAGTCGATGAGCGAGATTGAAGTGCGCCGCTTCTTTGACGACCTGGGGATGGGTAATGTCACCATGCACACCTTCCTGGGTGCAGGTTACTACGACCACTACAGCCCCGCTGTCGTTCAAGACATCGTGAAGCGCAGCGAGTTCCTCACCGCCTACACGCCCTACCAGGCCGAGATTTCGCAGGGAACCCTTCAATACATTTTTGAGTACCAGAGCATGATGGCCGAGTTGACCGGCATGGAAGTGTCAAACGCTTCGATGTATGACGGCACGACAGCCACTGCCGAGGCTATGATGATGGCCATCTCTAACGCCAAGAAGCGCAACCGCGTGCTGGTGAGCGAGACCATCAGCCCATATGTGCTGCGCGTGGTGAAGACCTACGCCAAGTACCAGGGTGTGCAAATCGACATGATTCCTGCCGTGGGTGGCGTCATGGACCGTGATGCGCTCAAGGTTGAGCTCGAGAAGGACGATGTGGCTGGCGTTATCGTCGCTACGCCCAACTTCTATGGCATTCTCGAGGACTACACCGGCATTGCCGACTTGTGCCACGAGCACAAGGCACTGCTCATCATGCACTGTGTGGCCACCGCCCTGAGCGTGGTGAAGTCGCCCGCCGAGTGGGGCGCCGACATCGCCGTTGGTGACGGCCAGAGCCTGGGTATCCCCCTGAACTATGGCGGTCCCTATGTTGGCTTCCTGTGCACGACTAAGAAACTGATCCGCAAGATGCCGGGCCGCATTGTTGGTGCTACCAAGGATGCCGACGGCAAGCGCGCCTTCGTTCTCACCCTGCAAGCCCGCGAGCAGCACATCCGCCGCGAGAAGGCTACCAGCAACATCTGCTCCAACCAGAGCCTGATGGCGCTGTACGTCACTGTTTACATGGGTCTGATGGGTGCCAAGGGCTTGAAGGAGGTCAACTCCATCAGCTACAGCAACGCCCACTATCTGGCTGAGAGCCTGGTAAATACGGGTCTGTTTGAGATGGCTTATCCCGATAAGCCCTTCCTCAACGAGTTTGCCGTGAAGACCAAGCTCAATATCGACGAATTGCAGGAGTACTGCAACGAGGAATTCCTGCAGTGCGGTCTCAAGATTGCCGACGACACCCTGTTGCTCGCCGTGACCGAGACCTACAGCCGTGAGGATTGTGATGACCTTGTTGACGCATGTGTAACCTTTAACGAAGAAAAGGAGGGCAAGTAAGTTATGAATAACACATTTTACGGTAAACTCATTTTTGAGTTGTCTCAAAGTGGCCGTCAGGGTTATTCCCTGCCCGAAAACAGGTGTGACGAGTACAAGATGAGCGACCTTCCCAAGGGCCTGATGCGTGAAAACGCGCCCCTGCTGCCCGAGGTGGACGAGTTGAGCGTTGTTCGCCACTATACCAACATGAGCAACAACAACTTCGGTGTGGACACGGGTTTCTATCCCCTGGGTTCCTGCACCATGAAGTACAATCCCAAAATCAATGAGGAAATCGCCGCCCACCGCGAGTTCACGGGCCTGCACCCGCTGCAGAACCCCGAAACCGCTCAAGGCGCCCTCGCTGTGTATTACTTCCTGCAGACTAGCCTCGCCGAGATTTCAGGCCTGAGCGAGTTCACCTTGAACCCCTATGCTGGCGCCCATGGTGAGCTGACCGGCCTGATGATCATGCGCGGTTACCACCTGGAGCGTGGCGACGTGAAGCGCACCAAGGTCATTATCCCCGACAGCGCCCACGGTACCAATCCCGCCAGCTCGGCAGTCTGCGGTCTTGACGTGGTGGTTGTGAAGAGCCGTCCCGACGGCACCGTCGATGTGGACGACCTGCGTCCCCTGCTCGACGACACCATCGCCGGCATGATGATGACCAACCCCAACACGCTGGGTATCTTTGAGCACAACATCGGCGAAATCGCCAAGGCGGTTCACGATGCTGGTGGCCTGATGTACTATGACGGCGCTAACCTCAACCCCATGCTGGGCAAGGTGCGTCCCGGTGACATCGGCTTTGACATCATGCACATCAACCTGCACAAGACCTTCTCGACACCTCACGGTGGTGGTGGTCCCGGTAGCGGCCCTGTTGGCGTTCGCGCTGGCTTGGAGCATCTGCTCCCCAACCCCCGCGTCGTGAAAGTCGAGGCCGAAGACTATGACTACTTCAAGCTCGAGTGCAGTGACAAGTCCATCGGCAGCATCAGCGGTCACCTGGGCAACTTCGGCGTGATGATGCGCGCCCTGGCCTATATTCTGACCCTGGGCCGCGACCAGCTCAAGTGGGTCGGTCCATTGGCTACCCTCAACGCCAACTACATCAAGGAGTCGTTGAAGGACGTCTATGAACTGCCCATTGGCGGCGTGTGCAAGCACGAGTTTGTCTATGACGGACTGAAGGACAAGTCCACAGGTGTAACCACGCTCGACGTGGCCAAGCGCCTGCTCGACTATGGTTTCCATGCTCCCACCATCTACTTCCCCTTGCTGTTCCACGAGGCCCTCATGGTAGAGCCCACCGAGAACGAGAGCAAGCAGACCCTCGACGAGTTCATCCGCATCATGCGCGTGATTGCTCAAGAGGCCAAGGACGATCCCGAGATGGTGAAGACAGCCCCGCACAACACGCCCGTTCGTCGTCTCGACGACACCCAGGCCGCGTTGCACCCCATCGTGACATGGCGCGAGCTCTCGGCCGAAGGTGAATAATGGATTGAAACCTCGAATTACGCGAATTTCACAAATTCTATCAGCAGTATATTATTTGTCTAATTCGCGTAATTCTTGGTTTTGGATTGATATAAGCTAAATACTAATGACTATGTTTGACATTATTATTATAGGTGCCGGTCCTGGCGGTTACGAGACCGCTGCCGAAGCTGCCGCACACGGCTTAACTGTTGGTATCGTGGAGCGTGACCAGATGGGTGGCACTTGCCTGAACCGCGGTTGCATTCCCACCAAGGCCCTGTGCCGCAATGCCGAGGTCATCAACCTGATGCGCGAGGCCGAGGTCTGGGGCGTGAAAACCGGCGAGATGGCATTTGACTATGCACCGGTGTTTGAGCGCAAAGAGGCTGTCGTCAAGCAGTTGCGCGAAGGTGTGGAGATGCTCATGGGCGCTCCTGGCATCACCGCCATCAAGGGCGAAGCAAGTCTCAAAGACGCCAATACCATTGTTGTTAACGGCGAGGAATACAAGGCCAAGAACATCATTATCGCCACGGGGTCAGCACCGCGCGGCCTGCCCATCGAGGGCGCCGACCTGGCAATGACCAGCGACGACATCCTGGCGATGGAAACGTTGCCCAAGAGCCTGTGCATCGTGGGCGGTGGCGTTATCGGCATGGAGTTCGCAGCCGTGTTCAGCACGTTTGGTGTTGAGGTGACCGTCATCGAGTATTGCAAGGAAATCCTGCCCCCGTTTGACAAGGATGTGGCCAAACGCCTGAAGACCGTCCTGAGCAAACGTGGTATCAAGATCATCACCAGCGCCGCCGTCAACGGCATTAACCAGGGCGAGGACGGTTATACCGTCTCCTATGAGCTCAAGGGCAAGCCCCAGAGCGTGACTTGCGAGAAGGTGCTGATGTCCGTTGGTCGCCAACCCGTGTTGCCACAGGGTCTTGACGCTGTGGGCGTTACCGTGGGCCGCCGTGGCATCGAGGTGAACGACAACATGATGACCAACGTGCCTGGCGTTTATGCCATCGGTGACGTGAATGGCCGCATGATGCTCGCCCACGCCGCCAGCGCTCAAGGACAGCGTGCGCTGCATGCCATCCTGGGCAAGGCCGATGACATCAAGCTCGATATCGTGCCCAGCGCCGTGTTCACCGTTCCCGAGTTGGCCATGGTGGGCCTGACCGAGGAGCAGTGTGCCGAGAAAGGTCTTGACGTGACGGTGAAGAAGTCCTTCTTCCGCAGCAATGGCAAGGCTGTTGCCATGAACGAGACCGATGGACTCATCAAGATGATTGTCGAGAACTCGACGCGCCAGATTGTGGGTTGCCACATCTGTGGTGCCCATGCGGCCGACCTCATCCAGGAAGTCGTTACCGCGATGAATGCCGGTGCCACCGTTGACCTGCTGGCACGCAGCATCCACGGCCACCCCACCCTGAGTGAGGTGATGCTTACCGCTGCCCGCCAGTTCTAAACACTATCATGCAGGCCACCTGCTCTCGACAGAAGACGCAGGGGGCCTGTCTTAAACATTAACAACTTAAAAACCAACATAAATAACCGATTTATTATGAATAGAGTTTATCGTTTATTCTCGTTATCGCTCTTGGCAGCTTTGACATTTACATCGGCTTTAGCCAACGAAACGCTCACCATTGGAGGTGATGATGAATTAAGTAACACTGCCCCTATCAATAACGTTTATCTTGACGAAGTGGGTACACGGACCCAAGTGCTCTATCCCGCCAGCAGTTTGGCAATCATGACAGGCGAAGTCATTAACTCCATGAAATTTTATGCTGAAAGTCCCATTACTGTAAGCGGCGGTAGCATTCAGGTTTCTCTTGGAGAGACAAGCAAGTCGAACTATGAAGACGTGCAATATGTTGAAGGACTGACTCCAGTAGCAACCATCTCGATGGTAAACGGTGCTACCGAAATCGAAATCGTCTTTGATTCCCCTTACTACTATCAAGGTGGAAACCTGGTTTTTGAGACCCTTGTCAAAGAAGTAGCATCAGACTACTGCTTTATCACTTATTACGGTGAGCGTCCAGAAAATTATAACACCATCAGTCGTGGAGAAATCAGCAAATTCTTACCCAAGACAACTTTTGATTATGGTACTTCGGATGAATACAGTGCCAAGGTTTTACCGTTTGATTTGACCTTCAAGACCATCCGTGCCAACCGCGAAGATGTACAGACCATCACGATCATCAATAATGGCCTTAACGGTTTCACGCCATCGCTAAGCGTCGATGAACCGTTCATCGTAGGTACGCCTAACGCAGTCATTCCTGCCGGAGGGTCATTAGAAGTTCCTGTGACCTTTGTACCCCATGCACCTGGAGACTACACCTGCACCCTTACCGTTGACTGCGGCCTTGCAGGCACCCACGAGGTAACCCTGCATGGTACGGCCATCGAGGCAGCTGACGACCTGATTGTGGGTGACCATACCGATTACGCTAACTATGTGCCCATCTATGGCACCGACATCGATATCGTCGGGACCCAGGGACAGATGATTTACCCTGAGAGAATGTTGAGTGACTTGGTTGGCGCCAAGATTGTAGGGCTGGGATTCCATGTCAAGGATCAAGTGAAAATGGATGGTGGAACCATACAGCTCTCTCTCAAGGTGGTTAACGACTCAGCCTTTGCCACGCCCCAAGTCATGACAGACTTGACCGCAGTAGCCACCTTGTCTCCCGTTCTGGGCAGCAATGAGTTTGTTTTCTACTTCAATGAGCCTTTTGAGTATCAAGGAGGTCACTTACTTGTAGATTGCATCGTTACCGAGGCTGGTAGGACCACCTACAATCCCACCAACTTCTACGGCACTCCCATGGATTATTCGTGCAGTGTGTTTAACACATTGTGGTATGGCAGCACTTTTGATACCGAATTTGTTCCCTTCCTTCCTGCTGCTACCTTTGCTTACCAGAAGGATGGCCTTCGCGGTGACGTAAATTCAGACAAAGAAGTTAATATTGCTGATGTATCGGCTCTGATAGACATCTTACTCAGTAATAGTGAGGCACCATCAACAGCCGACTGTGACCTCAGCCATGAGGTAAATATCGCTGATGTATCGGCATTGATTGACTATCTGCTGTCTGGCTCCTGGGATTAATTTGATTTCAGAGATTAGACCTGCAATTTATTGACACTCCACCCGCAATTGAGTCACGACTTCACTTGCGGGTGGTTTCTATATCCAAATGATTGTGGGTTGCTTTTTTTTCATTATCTTTGCAGATTAGTGAAAAACCATAGAGTAAGATGGAGTATAGACTGCATAGCGAATATGAGCCGACAGGGGACCAGCCACAGGCGATTGCCGAGCTGGCCAGTGGCGTGAATGACGGAGTGCCCTATCAGACCCTGCTGGGCGTGACGGGATCGGGCAAGACGTTCACCATGGCCAATGTCATCGCGCAGACGGGCCGTCCAACGCTGGTCTTGTCGCACAACAAGACGCTGGCGGCGCAGCTCTATGCCGAGTTCAAGAGTTTCTTCCCCGAGAACGCGGTTCACTACTTCGTCTCCTACTATGACTATTACCAGCCCGAGGCCTATATCCCCTCGACAGACAAGTATATCGAAAAGGACCTCGCCATCAATGACGAAATCGAGCGGCTGAGGCTCTCGACGGTGACCGCGTTACTGAGCGGTCGCCGCGACATCGTTGTGGTGTCGAGCGTGTCGTGCCTGTACGGCATGGGTAATCCCGAGGACATTACCGCCAACGCCATCGAGCTCAAAGTGGGTGAACAGATCGGGCGCGACCAGTTGCTGCACCGCCTAGTAGATGCACTTTACTCCCGCAGCGATACCGAGCTGAGGATGGGCACCTTCCGCGTCAAGGGCGACACCGTTGACGTGTTCTTGAGCGACGAAGACATCATGTTGAGGATTATCTTCTGGGGCAACGAAATAGAGCGCATCCAACTGCTAGACAGCGAGACCCAACTGCCCACCGAGGACGTCGAGGGTTTCAAGATTTTCCCAGCCAACATCTTTGTGACGACCAAGGAACGCATGAAGAATGCCATGGGGCAAATCGATCTGGACCGCGAAAATCAGGTTGCCGCCTTTGCCCGCGAGAACCGTTTTGCCGAGGCCAAGCGGTTGAACGAGCGAGTGACCTACGACATGGAAATGATGCGCGAGGTGGGTTATTGCTCTGGTATTGAGAACTATTCAAGATATTTTGACGGCAGGAGGCCTGGCATGAGGCCATTCTGCCTGCTGGACTACTTTCCAGACGATTTCTTGACCATCATCGACGAGAGCCACGTCACCGTGCCGCAAATCAGGGCGATGTACGGCGGCGACCAGTCGCGCAAGACCAATCTTGTACATTATGGATTCAGGCTGGAGGCCGCATTGGACAACAGGCCCCTGAGGTTCGAGGAATTTGAGACTTTAACACATCAGACCATCTATGTGAGCGCCACACCCGCCGACTATGAATTGAACAAGAGCGAAGGCGTCATCACCGAGCAGTTAATCCGCCCGACGGGGCTTCTCGACCCGCAAATCATCGTTCGCCCCTCACAAGGTCAAGTCGATGACCTGGTCGAAGAGATACAACTGCGCATCGAACGCGGCGAGCGCACCCTGGTCACTACCCTGACCAAGCGCATGGCCGAGGAATTGAGCGATTACTTGAAAAAGCTGGACATCCGCACCGCCTATATGCACAGTGATGTCGAGACGATGGAACGCATCGAGATTATCGACAACCTGCGTGCCGGCGCCATCGACGTGCTTGTGGGCGTGAACCTGCTGCGCGAGGGCCTTGACCTGCCCGAGGTGTCGCTGGTCGCTATTCTCGACGCCGACAAGGAAGGTTTCCTGCGCAGCCGCCGCTCATTGACCCAGACCGCAGGCCGTGCAGCCCGTAACCTGAACGGCACCGTCATTATGTATGCCGACAACATCACCGACTCGATGCGTCAGACCATTGACGAGACCGAGCGCCGACGCACCCTGCAACTCAAATACAATGATGAGCATGGCATTACCCCCACTGCCATCATCAAGGCGCGCACAGCCATCATCGGCCAAGATACCGACATGCGTCACCCGACGACACCCAGTCGCCACAATCAGACGCCCATGCCAGCGGCCGCAGCGCCCAAACTGCGCTATACCGAGGAATTTGACGGCAGTGCTGGCGTTGCCGCCGATCCCGTAGTGGCCTACATGAGCGGCAAGGACATGCAGGCCGCTATCGACCGCCTAAAGACCCAAATGATTGAAGCCGCCAAGCGTATGGACTTCCTTGAAGCCGCCCAATACCGCGACGAAATCCTAAAACTGGAGGAAATGCTCAAAGCCAAGGAATGAAACCAGACAAGCGACATACCGATCACCGCATCAAGGGGCAATGGCTGCCGACGACCCGCAAGGAGATGGAGCATCTGGGTTGGGACCAAGCCGATGTCATCCTGTTTACCGGTGATGCCTACATTGACCACCCGTCGATGGGCACGGCCGTCATTGGGCGCGTGCTTGAGGCTCACGGCTATAAAGTGGCGATTGTGCCGCAGCCCAACTGGCGCGACGACCTGCGCGACTTCAAGAAACTGGGAAAACCTCGGCTTTACTTCGGTGTGTCGGCTGGAGCCATGGACTCGATGGTGAACCACTATACCGCAGCCCGCCGCAAACGCAGCGACGACGCCTATACCCCCGACGGACGTGCCGGCGCACGCCCCGACTACCCCACCATCGTCTATAGCGACATCCTCAAGCGACTGTTCCCTGACGTGCCCGTGGTGGCAGGTGGCATTGAAGTGTCGCTGAGGCGACTGGCACATTACGACTACTGGCAGGACAAACTGCGGCCGTCCATCATCATGGATAGCGCGGCCGACATGCTGGTCTATGGCATGGGTGAATTGCCCAATATCGCCATAGCCGACGCCCTTGCCAGCGGCAAGTCTATCGAGGAACTGACCGATATCCCGCAAACAGTGGTGCGTCGCCCGTTGAGCGAACTGCCTTCCGCCAACAATGATACCGATGTGGTGTTGCACCCCTACGAGGAATGCCAAAAGTCGAAGAAATATCAAGCCGAGAATTTCAGGATCATTGAGATTGAGAGCAACCTGTGGCACGGGCATAACGTGTGGCAAGCGACTGGCGACATTGCCGTGAAAGTCAACCGCACGAACCCGCCGATGACCACCGCACAGATTGACGCCTCGTTTGACCTGCCCTATACCCGCCTGCCCCACCCTCGCTACCAGGGCAAACGCATTCCGGCCTATGAGATGATCCGTCACTCGGTGTGCATGCACCGCGGGTGTTTTGGCGGATGCGCCTTCTGCACCATCAGCGCCCATCAGGGCAAATTCATCGCCTCGCGCAGCAAGGAATCCATCCTGCGCGAAGTCAAGCAGGTGGTAAAAATGGAAGATTTCAAGGGCTACATCAGCGATCTGGGCGGTCCTAGTGCCAACATGTATGGCATGCACGGCAAGGACTTGGAACGCTGTAAAAGGTGCCAACGTCCGTCATGCCTGCATCCCCAGCCCTGCAGCAATCTGAACACCGACCATAGCCAATTACTCGACATCTATCATGCCGTGGATGCCCTGCCCGAGGTGAAAAAGTCCTTTATCGGCAGCGGTGTGCGTTATGACCTATCGATGCACCGCACGGGCGACCCACGTGTCGATAAAGTCAACTCACAGTATAACGAAGAACTCATCCGCTACCACGTGTCCGGTCGATTGAAAGTCGCACCCGAACACACCAGCGACGAGGTGCTGATGTTGATGCGCAAACCGACATTTGAGTTATTCAGGCGCTTTAAGGCACTGTTTGACCGCGTGAATGTGAAGTATAACCTGCGTCAACAACTGATACCCTACTTCATCTCGTCACACCCTGGCTGCCACGAGGCCGACATGGCCGAACTCGCCGCCATCACCAAGGAGTTGGACTTCAGGCTGGAGCAGGTTCAGGATTTCACGCCCACCCCCATGACCGTCTCGACCGAGACCTATTACACTGGCTTCCATCCCTATACCATGAAGCCCGTGTATTGCGCCAAGACACCCATGGAGAAACAGGCCCAGCGGTTGTTCTTCTTCTGGTATGACCGCAAGAACCGCGCTGCCATCACAGCAGCATTGAAACGTATCCACCGCAGCGACCTGCTGCGCAAACTCTATCCATCACGGTGAAGCCCTATCAACTGATACTGCCCATCTTGCTTGGCGCATCATGCCTCCAAGCCCATGCCGCCGATGATGCCTTGAAGCGCACGACCGACGTGCTGTGCCTTGTGCCCGACGCCACGGCCCTGGGCGTCGCTATCGCCAAGCATGATACCGAGGGGCTGAAACAACTGGGGCTGAGTACCGCCACGTGTCTGGCCGTGAATTACGGCCTGGAACTGTGTATCCACAAGAAACGCCCTGACGGCACGGGTAACCACGCCTTTCCCAGCACCCACACCGCAGTAGCCTTTAACGGCTCGACCTATCTGATGAAACGCTATGGGTGGCAATGGGGCGTTCCCGCTTATGTCGTGTCGAGTTTTGTGGCCTGGGGCCGCGTCCATACCGACCGCCACGACTGGTGGGACGTTCTCGGCGGTGCCGCCATCGGTGCCGGCAGTGCATTCATCTTCACACGCCCGTTTGTTAAAGATGTTGAGGTAACAATAAGCCCGACCACCTTTGGTGACCGGGCCTATGGGTTAACTGCAACGATACAGTTCTAAGAGCTTACTTCACAAGAACCTTCTTAACAGAGCCGTTGCTCATCTTCACGATGTTGATACCCTGTTGCGGGGTGTCATGCATGCGACCCATTACGTCATAGTACTCAACGGGCACAGCGTCCTCGTCAATAAGAAGTTCCTCAACGCCAGCAGCCAGGTCTTTCAGGCTAACTGAGTTAGCGTTGTTGACATACATGTCGGTGTAAACGCCAGTAGCACCATTCATAATCGGGCGGCTGATGAAGGCAACAACATCCATGTTGTCAATGTTCCATTCTGCAGGAATTTCAACCTCGAAGGTGTTGGAGTACTTATTGTCACCAACCTTATTGAGGGCAACACCCTTTACTGATCCGACTGCCAGACGGAGCACGTGGTTGTGCACATAGTCATTGACCCACCTGCCCTGATTGAGCTGGCGATATACCAAGCCGTCCTCAGTCAAGTAAACCGTCAACTTGGCATCTTCACCCATCATGACGTCAAAGTCAGGAGTAATGTCACCATGAACCTCAAGCTGCAACTTGCGCGTTTCCATATCGGTGGTACCATTGAGTTCGATGGTAGCAAAGGTGGGAGTCTCGTCGGCAAGATAATCGAGGAATGCACTCAGCTCCTCAGCAACCATCTGATGGTACTGCTCATAGTAACCGATACCACAGGCAATGTTGGTATCATCCTCCCAACCTACTGAACGGTCGAATGCGGCATAGGGCCAGCCACCAGCGCCCACAAGGTCGAAGATGGAGTCACACTGTGCGGTATTGCTGGGATCCACGCCACTCTGGTTGCCGTGAACGCAAACCATGGCGATGTCTTCACGCATCTCCAAGAGGTAGTGGAGCATGGAAGCGCCAAGCGGGCAATAGGTGCAAGTGTTAGAGGTGAGTTCCTCAATCAGGTGTTTCTGACGGGGGAAGCTACCGGTGATGATCTTGAACACGCTCTCCACTGACTGGGGATTCTCGATGGGCTCGCCATTGAGGGTAGCGAGTGTCAAGGTAAGAATATGCTCACCAGTTTCCAGGCCTTGGGTAGATACCACGCCACCCATGCTGATGTCGTTTGAACCAAATGCCTCGGGGTTGGTCAACGTTTGAACCTTCTCGCCATCGACCATCACGTCAATAGCCAGTGCGTTGGCGTCAACATTCAAGAGGCCATAGTTCCTCACGTTGAAAGTGAACTCAACGTCATCGCCCATGTTCACAAACTTAGGAGTTTTAAGCTTGGACATGCGGATCGAGTAGTCGGGGAATTCATCACTCTCGACGATACACTGAACGCTCAGGTTACCATAGGAATCCAAACCTACATCCTGCCAACTGCCCTGGATGTAGCAGTAAGAGGGATAGATGTCACCCACCTCAACTGCCGAGATAGGATAGTTGCTCGAGGTCTGAGTGTAATCAAAACCGATCATGAGGCCAGTGTTGTTATCCAGGTTCAGCTCATAGGGGGTTTCGAGAGCAATCTCGTTCCAACCTACCACACCTGTGCTGTTACGCCACTCAGTAAATTCGCCAATGTTACCGTTGGCATCGATGGGAGCTACAAACACGCGGGTAATGGGAGTAGCCTGTGCCAAACCTACACGGAAGGCAACAATCTTGCCGCCAAGGAACATAGACAACTCATCGGGCTCGATGACGGTTGCGATGGGCATTGTGCCGGGCAGGCCAGTGATACCCAAGCCATCGGTTGAGAAGTCATCAGTGTCATAGTGACCCATGATGCGCTGATTCTCACCCAAGTCAGCCCTAGCGGGTGCTTTGAAACGATTGTCCATCATGCGCAATGTGTTGGCACGATGAAGCAAGCCAGAGGCTTTTTCCACATTCAAGGCTTGTGCGTTCATTGCCATTGGCAAGAACAAAGCCGCAGTCAGAAGAAGTAATAATTTCCTCATAGTTTGTACTATTTTTAGAGTTAATATAAAATGAATAAAAAATAATGAATTCAATTCTTATGACAGAATGATGGCGATGACCCTATTCACGTCACCGATACCGATTTCGCCGTCCTGGTCCACATCGCCAGCGGGGTCATTGTCCCCTGACAGGATGATATTAATCAGGCTGTTCACGTCGGCGATATTCACCTCACCGTCACCGTTCACGTCACCTACAAGACCACCTCCCTTGACAAACTGCAAGTTCAGGGTTGGTCCCCATGCCTTATGGGATTCTTGGGGAGGGAATCCACTCTTGGTAACCAGTTCAATCTGCAGTTTCACGATACAGGTGCCATCGGCTGTCGGGAACCACTCGCTCTGGATATCCTGGATGTCACCCATCAGTGAGCCACTGGAAGTCGTGTAGTCACCCACCTCGGTCTGGGTATTACAGGAGGTCGGGAAACAGATCTGATAAGAGCCATTGTCAATCTGCTGGATGGAATAATGCATCTTGATGAGCTCGGTGGCTGGTGCTGACACATTCTTCACCGAGATCTCTGAGTAGATGACTTCAATACCCTCGTCATAAGGTTCTACCACATTGCGGACAACTGTCGCTCCATTTTCCAGGATGGTTCCTTCCTTGTCAACAAAGACAAAACTCTGGTCTATGTCTTGGGCACGCATCGGCAATGCCAATAAAGCCATGCCCAATATCAAAGCAGTAAAGATTCTTTTCATATCGTTATCTTTAAGTTCTTGTTAAAAAGTCAATTTAGTTTTTGACACTTGCTGCACGCCATCATCGTCGAACATGAAGGTGACAATCGAGCAATGCTCGGGCACCCATGCGGGGTCCAACTGATAGTTATAGGTCTTGGTCACTACCTCGCCATGGTTCACCTTCACGTCGTCGCCCCAGGGATCATTGACGCTGGCACGAAAGACGTGCATGTGGTTGTAGTGTTCTTGCCTACTGCCATCGGGCATGAGCTGGAAGCTGTCGATACTATCCTCGACAAGCCAAACCTGCAAGGAGCCGCTGACAAGAGCAGAATCCAAACCTATGGTCTGCACCTCGATGGCCGCTTTACGTGTATCCTTGTCATAATTGATATCGGTCAGGATGCCCACAGGAGGTTCGTTTTCTACTTCAAAGTTCACGCCGGCTGCCCAATCAGTGTAACTGAATGGCAATGACCCAAACAGCCTGTCAACCAGACCAATGGGCTGTGCCGACAATCCCCAGTTGTTGAAATACATATCACCCACCTCGGTATAAAGCGGTGACAGTTCACCCTTATTCTTGCTGAAGGGGCCTGAATGGATGGCCACTGCAATCACTACCGAGTCACCATATTCCTTAACAAGTCGCTCGATTTCCTCGGTCGCACGCGGACAGTTCACACAGTACTGACCCGTGAAATCCTCGATGAGCACAGCACGAGTCACCTCAGGCGGTTCCACATACTGCAAGCGCTTGTCAAGAGATACCTCATCACAAGCGACCATCAGCAGAATGACCGATATTACTGATAAGATGGGATATAATCTTTTCATCATCGTCTAGAAGGTGTAATTGTAGGATAACGTGAAGCCACGGGTAGCGGGCACCCAGCGGCAGACACCGCCCGAGCAGTTAAAGCCGGCATTGGTGCGTCCATAGCCCGCCTGAATGCGGTGGGACTTGAGGCTGTAGGTCACAAGGGCCTGATAATAGTGGACCTTAGTTACTCCACAGTTCCACATGTCGCTCAACGTGAACATCCAGTGAGGCGCCCACGAGAGTTCGGCCAGCCCGAATGTCCAATCGCCATCGTCGCCCTTGCAGAACTGATACTGCAACTCGCAACGCAGGGTCAGTTTGGGCGAGAACTTGTACTTGCCGTCGGCAATGAAGATGTTGCTATTGATCATGCCGCCATGTCCCTCGATGACCGTCATGTTGTAACGTTCATTCATGTACATGAATATCAGCGAGAAGTCACGGGTGAAGCGTTTCTCTAATTGGACATCAATGTCCTGGTAATAGGTCTCACCCATTTTAAAGAAACTTGACTTGTAACCATCGCTGCCCCTCAACATGCCTTCAGCAACAGGGTTCTTCAGCTCGTCATAGTCCAAACCACGCACATGCGACACATTGAGTTTCAACTTTGTACCATACTTGCCACCCAGCGGGGTTTCCTTCTTGAATGTGTAACCAAACTCAGCCTGGAAAGCCCACTCGCCATCAAGGTTGGTGGCATAGGGATATTGCGCAGCGAGAGCATAGGTCTGATCGTGGGTGAAGGCCGGCAGGTGATTGATAAAGCTCGAGGTGCCGCTCATGCTGCGCTTGCTGCGGAAGGACATGCCCTGGCTGCGCTTGGCCTGTAATAGGGCGCTCATGCCCTTGCGGGAATAGGAGGCACTGAGCATGGCCACACGGCCCTTACCGTAATGATATCCGTTATCGAACGAGGGGTCTTGGGTTTTCTGAGCATACTCGGCGAGCACGCTGAAGCCCTTAAAAGTCATGTTGACACGAGCGTCCCATGCGTTGACATATTTCGGGAACCTGAGATTGTGTGTCACGTCCACAAAGATTGGGTCATCGTCGGGATTCTCATGCTTGTTGACCCACGAGCCGCCCAGCGTGATGTACATGTCGTGAGACTGTAATGACTTGATGAACTGTTCCAGGCCCACTTCCATGTCAACACCACTAACGAGCGCATCGTTGTGATGCCAGTAGCGGCGTTGCTTGCCCGTCAAAGCTTTTAACACAATGCCATCGACAGGTTTATAGTTGATGCGGGCTCCTCTCAGGGCATTATCAATGCCCAAAGAACGTTCCTCATAGGTGCGCAAGACAAATCCCGAGCCGAACTGCTCATAGTAATCACCAACGGTGAGTTCCACGTTCTTGTAATGGCCCTTGACATAGAAATGAGGCACGCCCCATCCCTTGAAGTCGGGCTCATAACCGGGCAACGGATATTTCAGGAACTCAAAGCGACCGCCAGCATCCACATACTTGCTACCCAATTTCAAGTCCACATAGGTATTGGTCAACACCTTGTCGTCGGAACGCTCGGCACCGATTTTCTCATCCTCCTCGGGGACGAGGATGTCACTCTGGACACTACCACTCACGGTCACCTGAGCGACCGCGGGCGAGAGAGCCGTCAACAGCAGTAACAAAACCAGCAGCCGTCTGAATAGTAGTGCCATGCCTTATACTGATTGTTATTTTGCCAGAAGTTCTCGCACTTCCTTAATGAGTTCTTCTTCAGCGCCATCGGTGTAGCCGCTGTGCTTTGATGCGATATTGCCCTTACCGTCCACGACGACGACAAAGGGTATCATCTGTCCGCCCAGGGCCTTGAGCAACTCGCTGTTGGGGTCAAGCAAGACTTCATACTCCCACTCGTTCTGGTCAACAAGCGGTTTCACCTTGTTGATGTTCTGCCCCTGATCGATGCTCACCGCAATGATTTTCACACCAGTTTCCTCTTGCCACTCGTCATACACCTCGGCAATGGCCGAGAGTTCTCGGTTACAAGGTTTGCACCATGTGGCAAAAAAGTCGATGATGAACGGCTTGCCATCATTGTTTAACGTCTCGATCTGAACGGTAGCGCCATCAATACTCTTGAGGGTCACTGCAGGCAACTGTGCTTGAGCCACGCCGATACCGGCAAGCAGGCACACCATGAAAGAAAACAAACACTTTTTCATATACAAGATAATAATTTAGTTGTGGTTGCAAAGATAATCAATATTGACTTAACTAGCACAAAAATTACTTAAAAAATCAATTTTTATCGCGATGCACGGTAATATAGTATTGCCGCGATGATGATATACACAAAGTTGGGAATCCACATGGCCACTCGGGGACTTGTATAACCCGAGACGGCAAATGTTGACGTTACTGTCATGAACAGAATATAGGAGAAGCTCAACAAGAGGCCCAGTCCTATATTCAAGCCTATGCCTCCGCGCACCTTGCGTGACGATAGTGAGAGTCCGATGATGGTGAGGATGAATGCTGCTGCCGTCATGGCTATGCGGCGCTCATACTCAATCTCAAAGTTCTTGATGTTAGCCACGCCACGGGCCTTCTGCTTGGTAATGTACTCCTTGAGTTCGGGCGAGGTCATCGTCTGCTCGTCGTTTTTAGAGATGAGGAAGTCGCGAGGGTCAATGTTGAGCAGGGTGTCCATGACGGAGCCAGACTTCATGGTCTCCTTCAAGCCGTCAAACCGGCGAATGGTATAGTCACGCACGGTCCACAGTCCCACTGAGTCGTAGCGGATAGTCTCGGCCGTGAGCCTGGACTTGAGCGTATTACCGTCAAACTCCTCTAGAGAGAACCTGAAGCCGCTGCGCGTCGTGTTGTCATAGCGCGACATGTAGGCCATCACTCCAGGCTTCACCTGCAACTGGATATTGTCGCCATAGACGACCTCCTTGTTCTTGACCCACTTGTTGGTGTAGGCGATGCGCTCCACATTGGCCGGTGGGATAATGTAGGCCGACAGCACATAACTGCCCACCGCAATGATGGCTGCCGAGAAAAGATAGGGCAGCGTCAGGCGGTGGAAGCTGATGCCGTTGGAAAGCATGGCAATCACCTCGCTGCGGTCGGCAAGACGCGAGGTGAAGAAAATCACCGAGATAAACGTGAACAACGGGCTGAACTGGCTGAGCACGAAGGGCAGGAAGTTCATGAAATACTGGAACACGGTAGCCTTCCAGGGTGCTGTGAGCACGGCGTCAAGCTTCTCGTTGACGTCAAACATCACCACAATGGCAAACAGCAACAAGATGGAGAAGAAGAAGGTGCCCAGGAAATTCTTGACGATATAGCGGTCGATGCGCTTCATGTAATACCATGGATAGCGCTTACGTTCCTTCTTGGCAGGTTGCACTGATGAGGCTTCCTGAGTGTCCAGGACCTCCTGACCGGGTTGTTCTATTATGTCCTTGAGTTCTTCTTCCATTGTCGGATTACAGGCGTTGCTGCACGTCGTGAAGCATCTGTTTCTTCCAGGTGGGGAAGTCGCCGTCGATGATATGTTTGCGTGCCTCGCCCACGAGCCACAGGTAGAAGGCCAGATTGTGGATGCTTGCAATCTGCATAGCCAGGATTTCTTGGGCGATGAACAGGTGACGCACGTAGGCCTTACTGTAAATGTGATCCACTATCGAGGGGCCATCTTCCTGCAGGGGAGTGAAATCGTCGGCCCACTTCTTGTTGCGCATGTTCATGATGCCATGACGGGTAAAGAGCATGCCGTTGCGGCCATTGCGCGTGGGCATCACACAGTCCATCATATCAACACCACGGTCGATGGCTTCAAGGATATTGGCAGGAGTGCCGACACCCATGAGGTAGCGGGGACGGTCCTGCGGCAGGATGTCGTTGACAATCTCAATCATCTCATACATCACCTCGGTGGGCTCGCCGACGGCCAGTCCGCCAATGGCGTTACCGTCAGCGCCCAGGTCGGCCACAAACTTGGAGGATTCCTGCCTGAGGTCCTTATAGACACAACCTTGCACAATGGGGAAATAGGCCTGGCTGTGGCCATAGCGTGGCTGGGTGTTCTTGTAATGTTTCCAGCCGCGAGCGAGCCAGTTATGGGTCAACGTCAAGGACTTGCGCGCATAGTTATAGTCGCTGGTACCCGGCGGGCACTCATCGAGGGCCATCATGATGTCGCTGCCGATGCTGCGCTCGATATCTACCACCTTCTCGGGAGTGAACAGATGCTTGCTGCCGTCGATGTGGCTGCGGAAAGTCACGCCCTCGTCAGTCAGTTTGCGGTTATCGGCCAGGGAAAAGACCTGAAAGCCGCCGCTGTCGGTCAGAATGGGGCGGTCCCACCCGTTGAACTTGTGCAGTCCACCTGCACGTTCAATAATGTCCATGCCGGGTCGCAGGTACAAGTGATAGGTATTGCCCAAGATGATTTGGGCCTTGATATCCTCGCGCAGTTCGGTCATGTGGACAGCCTTGACGGCGCCCACTGTGCCAACCGGCATAAAGATGGGCGTCTCGATCTGGCCGTGGTCGGTCGTGATGAGTCCAGCGCGGGCATTGGTGCCGCTAGGTGTGGCTATGAGTTGATAGTCCATTCGGTAGTAATGCTAAAAAACGTGCAAATTTAATGAAAAATTTGGTATTAGGCGGCAGCAGACTTTATCGCGCACATGAATAAACACGAATTTCGCTAATTTTAACGAATTTCACAAAGGTATCTTCGTGTAATCCGCTAGGATTAGCGAAATCCGGTTACTGATCTCAGCGTTGAGATTTATTTGTATTTCTCAAGGTTCTTGCGGGCCTTCTCGAGATTCTCCTCGGCCTTTTTCAAGTTGTTGACAGCCTTCTCGTAGTTCTGCTGAGCCTTGAGGTTCTCCTTGGCGACCTTCTCTTCAAACTTCTTTGACTTGGTCTCCATCTTGAGAGCTTTCTCGGCGTTACCCTGAGCCTTGGCTACCTCTTCGTTGAGTTTCTGACGCTCCTTGACCTGCTTCTCGGGCAGCTCATTCATCTTCTTCTGAGCGTCACTGAGCTTATTCTGAGCTTCTTTCAACTTGTCTTGAGCCTTGGCATACTTCTCGCTGGCCTTCTGACGATTCTCAATCATCTTCTGATTCTTCTTGGCCTCTTTCTCAGCCTTCTTGGCTTCTTTTTCTTTCTTCTCGGCTTCCTTCTTTGCCTCCTTGGCCTTCTTTTCTTGCTCCTTGTAGGCGTCCTTCTGCTTCTTGGCGGCCTCGGCCTGCTTCTTAGCTACATCGGCATCCTTGGCATACTGATTCTGTTGTTGCTCAAGGCTTTGCGGAGTCTCATAGTTCTGAGCCATGGCGCTAGGTGCTGCTGCAAAGCAGAAAAGCGCTGCCATCAAAAATAATTTCTTCATAATTGTGATATTTAAAAGTTGAACTTTGTTTTAATAGTGCAAAGATAACATATAGACCCGAACTGACAAAAAAAGTTTAAAAAAACCGAGTACTCTATGAAAAAAGTCTCGGCTTACAGGCACTGGACACTTCCAGGTCGAATCTGGCAAGTCTGGCGCTTTCATGAGTTAGATGATTTGCTTCTCACATGCATAATCGGCAATTCGGGATTACGGCTATAGAATACCTTGTATTTCACCCACTTGCTCACAGGCACACCATTTTCACGGCATGGGATGAACCGGGGCAATGTCTGCAGGACCCGAATCACCTCACAGTCAAGGATTTCATTATAAGATTCATCGACCTTAACGGCATCAACCCTGCCATTGGAATCCACAAGAATGTCCACCTCAACCCATCCACGAGACCTCGACTTCAACAACTCGGCCGAAAAGTGGCCATGACTGTTGAGGAACTGCTTTAGTGCAAGATCTCCGCCTGGAAATTCGGGTTTCGGTTCCTCGACTTTTGTCTCATCAGGGGCATCGATCTTAAAGGTCACAGGCAGGGTGTACCACATGCTAACAGCCTTGCCATATTCACGGGCAGGCGAGAATCTTGGCAATGATTTGGCAACCCTTACGGCTTCTTGATCCAGATCCTCGCGCACCGAGCGTACCACTTCCACCTCACTCACATATCCCTGCGGGTCGATAAGCATTTTGACCACCACGCGCCCCTGAATGCTATCCTTGATAGCCTGCGGTGGATACTTGATATTGTCATTCAAGTATTTCTTCAGGGCGGCTTCGCCACCACGGAACAGAGGCCTCTGTAAATAATCCTCAAAGATTATGGTCTTCTTTGTTGTGTCATTCACGTGCAGCACACTATCTTGACTGGATGCCATCGCCGATGTGGACAGGGCCACAAAACTCACGACGATAATCATCTTTACCACCGCCAGAGGACTAAAAATGAATTCAACCTGTTTCATAACATTCAATTTTAGGGCATTTAACTCTCGGTTGCAAAGTTACAAACGATTATTAGAAAAATCGGCAAAAACAGCCAACATTCAATGGTCATTTCAATAAATTGAAACGCATGATTACCAATAGTTTATAAAACAATTTGGTCATTTTGAAGTAATTTGAGGATTTCGGGTGCCAATTCCCCTAAAAAAATTGCTTATTTTTGCAGTGGGAATCGCCTCTAACCACTTCAAACAATACTGACAACAATGAGAAAAACATTGACAAAACACTATAGAGCCGCCTCCGTCATGACACTGATGGTGCTATTATTCTTGATAGGTGGATGTGGTCATCCAGCCGACAACGAGCAGCTTGTCACTGTTGACTCGCTACTGGCCCAGAATCGTGGCGAGGAAGCGATGCAAATGCTCCAAATCATCAACACCTCGTCTTTTAATCATCATGACAAGGCCTATCAGACATTGCTGACCACTCAGGCCAATCTTGCCTGCAACATCGCAGTGACCAACGACAATGACATTAACGAGGCGGCACAATACTTCCAGTCCCACGGCGACAAGGAAAAACATGCCCGCGCCCTACTCTACAAGGGATGTGTCAACAAGCAACTGGGTCTGCTAGACAAGGCGATTGCCAACCTGCGCCAAGCCGAGGACGTTGCTGCCGACGATGACATCAAGAACCGTGCAATGGCCAAGATGGTGATGGGCGAATTGTACCAGAGCCAAGTCATGGGTGCCAAGACCGTTGGTGCTGAAAAATACCGCGAGGCATTGGAGCTGTTCCGCCAAATCGACGACAAGCATCACCAAATCATCTGCCTGAGCGAATTGGGTGGTCTGTACCGCATCAACCAGGAGAAACAGGACAGCGCCATTCACTATATCAACGCCGCCATCAACCTGGCCAAGCAGGAAATCGAACTGAAACCCGTGGTGGCCAACCTCTTTAGCCGTGCCGAATACCGCGCGGCCCGTGGCGATTATCAAGGTGCTAAGGATGATGCCGTCGAAGCCATCGACTGGTGTGGACATCTAAAAATCCATCCGAGAATCCATTACACCGCAGCATCGGCATTCCTACACTTAGGACGTGCCGACTCGGCTCGTTACTACTTGAATCAAGCTCCGGCAATGAGCACCGTAGCCGACAGCATCATGTACTACCAGCTCATGGCCGACTTGGCCCGCCATGACCACAAGTTTGAGGATGCTATCAAGTACCTGACCATGACCCACAATCTGGCCGACTCGGTAATGATGAACAGCATGAATGATAGACTAATGGAGGTGGAAAACAAATATGACACCCAAAAGGCTGATCTCGAAAACGCCCTGCTGAGTTCGCGCCTCAAGGGGACGCTGCTGGCGCTGGCCTTGTTCGTACTGGCGGCTGGAGCACTGGCCTTCATGTTGTGGCGCAACCGCAACCGCTTGAAAATCCAACAGACGGAGTATGAGTTGATGAAAGCGGACCTCGACCAGTCTATCAACAGCCTGCAACAGATGCAATCGATGCTCGAAGAGCGGGAGACGCCACAAAAGCAGTCAAACGAACTTAAAACCATCGTAGATAGCCAGATACAAGTTGTTCACCAACTGCTGCAATGGTCCTACGAGTGCAATGAGGCCACTTTTGCCAAACGCTTCAATTCGCTGATGACGATGCGTGGTCCCAACAAGGTCGGAGCCAGTTATTGGGATAACCTTCAAGCGCTGGCCAACGAGCTGTATGACAACGTGTTGATCAAGGCACAAGAGGCGGCTAACGGCACATTGCGCGATGATGAGATCAACATGATTGCGTTGCAGTGCCATGGTTTCTCGAGGACGGTGATCATGATGTGCATGCACTACACCAACCTGAGAACGGTATCGAACAAGAAGATACAAATTGCACACAAACTCGGCGTCAACACCCTTGACGAGTTCTTGCAGCCTTTCTTGAAGAGAAGGACGGAATGAACGAATTGAACGGAGATGATGGAAAGGAACGAGGCCACGATACGGTTTGTCAGGGAGCATCGCGAGGATGACGTGAGGGCACTGGCCCTGAAGGCACGACGCGACAGCGATGTGGACTTGACTTGGGCGCTGGACCAAATCCAGGGCTGGCAGACGGCTCGCAAGAAGTTGCCGGCATGGGCCGCAATCGATGGCATCGTCTATCCGCCCCACTTGTCGATGGAACAATGCAGCAGCGAGCAGACTGCTATATATAAATGTAGTATCATAGAACAGTTGCCGACGGCATGTCGAGAAACGCTCATTGACCTGACAGGCGGTTTCGGCGTCGATTTCGCTTTCATGGCACGTGGTGTCAAGCATGGTGTGTACGTCGAGCGACAGGAGCACCTGTGCAAGGCGGCAGAGCACAATTTCGGTTTATTGGGGTTAAATCACACCCGAGTCCTGCACGCCGAGGCCGAAGACGTCTTGACTCAACTCTCGACAAATCCCGCCTCTACCCTGCTCTATCTGGACCCTGCCCGTCGCGATAGCAACAGCAGCCGCACCTATGCCATCGCCGACTGCACCCCTAACGTGCTGGAACTGCTCGACCCGCTGTTTAAGGCTGGACATCATATCCTCATCAAACTGTCGCCCATGCTCGACTGGCACAAGGCGGTGAATGATTTGGGCGAACGCGTCACCGAGGTCCATATCGTGAGTGTGGCCAATGAATGCAAGGAATTGCTCATCATGATGAGTGCCGACCACACCGGCGTCCCTGTCATCCAGTGCGCGAACGATGGCCAAGTGATGATATACAGGCCTGATGAGAACGACATCAACCCAGTCATCGCTTCGAGCGACGAGGCGGCGGCCTTCCTATATGAGCCCAATGCATCGATCATGAAAGCGGGATGCTACGGGATGCTGACCCAGCGCTTTCCTGTTGCTGCCATTGCTGCCGACAGCCACCTGTTTATCTCCAGCCAGTATGTAGCGGACTTTCCTGGACGCCGCTTTGCCGTTAATGCCATCACGTCGATGAACAAGAAAGAGCTGGCAGGGGCGTTAAAAGGGGTGAGTCGGGCCAATGTCGCCACACGCAACTTCCCGATGACGGCTCAGCAACTGCGCAAGCGCCTGCGCCTAGCCGATGGCGGCGAGGACTATCTGTTCGGCACCACTACTGCTAGCGGGCAGCATGTTGTTTACATCTGCAAGAAGGCTTAGACACGGTGGAGCCGTGACTGAGTCACGGCACGTGGGACCTGGCGGGCGATAGTCATTCCTTATAACAACAAAAACCTCCAGCACAAGTGCTGAAGGCTTTGTTTGGTAGAGAAACAGGGACTCGAACCCTGGTTTCCGCCGTGAGAGGGCGGCGTCCTAGACCACTAGACGATATCTCCGTCGATTAATAAAGCCCTCGCTCGATGGTGGGTGAAGGCTTTGCTTGTAGAGAAACAGGGACTCGAACCCTGGTTTCCGCCGTGAGAGGGCGGCGTCCTAGACCACTAGACGATATCTCCCTTTAAAAGCGATGCAAAATTACTGCCATTTTTTGAACTGGCAAATTTTTTTGGCATTTTTTTTGTCAACAAATCAAAAAATGCGCTTTTTTGACATTTTTCGGCATTTTTTCGCCCTGCTCAATGCCCTCGATTAAGATAAAATTAGTAATTTAGCGCACTGTAACAAACATTGAACCCAGTAATACATTTAAATCATTATGGCAAGTAAACGACAGATCAAAAAAGCTATCCAGAATGCCTGTGGCGACATCGCAGGTGAGTGCATCTTTGCAGAATCCGCTTTTGGCGAGAACAAGCGCGACGAGTGGGACAGCATCATTATTGACACCGCCCTGCTCCAACAGGAAGCCATCAACCGCGTGAGCAACAAGTTCGGCAAGAAGGTTAAGGACTTTGCCAACCGCCAGGAATATAACAAGGCACGCCGCGCGTTCTACAAGCAGTGCGAGAAAGAGCTCAGCGCTTACTTCCGCGCCGAGGTCGAGAACATCGCCAAGCGCATGAACGAGCTCATGCCGTCGAAGAAATAATTTATTCTAGAACAAAACCATGTAGAGTGGCATGAACCTCTCTGGTTGGATATTAAAGAAAACTGGTTGGGCGTTCGAGGTCAACCTGAAGATGCCCGACAAGTGCATTATCGTCATTGCGCCCCACACCAGCAACTGGGATTTTATCCTCGGCGAGCTGGCCATCCATTCGGTGGGGATGAAGGCGGGATTTCTCATGAAGGACACCTGGTTCTTCTTCCCCGTGGGCTACATGATGAAGGCACTTGGCGGCATTCCCGTCAATCGTCGTCAGCATGGCAACCTCACGCAGTCGATTGTTGAGGCTTACAACACTACCCCCCGCCTTGCCATCGGCGTCACGCCAGAGGGCACCCGCAGCGCCAACCCCAATTGGCACAAGGGCGCCATCTTCATGGCCCGCGATGCTCACGTGCCACTAGTGTTAGCATATTTTGACTACCAGAAGAAGATCGTGTGCATCGATAAGGAATTTGAACTGAGCGACGATGCCGATGCCGATCTGCTGCGCATCAAGCAATATTTCCAGCATCACGGCTGTGGCAAGTGCCCCGAGAAGTTCACCACTGGATTAGAATAAGTGAAACGCCGTGCAGAGGCCACGGAAGAGAAAACAGTCAAATCATGAGGGTGTTGCAAAACTCATGTCTCATGTTAATGATCGCGCTACGCGCGAGAAATCAAACATAATTATTTGTAAAACCATAATAAATATTTTATTATTTATTGATTTAAATACATTTTTTTGATTTCTCGGCCGTTAGGCCGATTAAAACGGAGTCAAGTTGAGTTTTGTAACACCCGGACAATTTAAAAGATAAAAAGATGATTTCACGCAACCTGCGCGTCACGCTCATCGAGGACGACATCGTTTGGGGTGACCGCGAAGCCAACATCAAGCAACTGAAGCGCAACCTGCGCAACATGCCCGACGACACCGACCTGGTGATCCTGCCAGAGTTATTCACCACAGGCTTTATGACCGGGGATCGCGAACAAGCCGCCGCCGTTGCCGAGTGGAACAGTGGCGACACACTGCACACCCTGCGCAAGTTGGCCGCCGAGTATCACGTGGGCATCATCGGCAGTTTTCTGGCCAACACCGCGGCACAACTCTACAACCGCGCTTTCATCATCGAACCCAATGGTGACGAGACCTATTATGACAAGCGCCACCTGTTCTCGTTTGGTGGCGAGGACAAGGTGTTCAATCAGGGCTTGACGGCTGCGCCGATTGTGCGTTTTCGCGGTTTCAACATCAAGTTGGTGGTTTGCTACGACTTGAGGTTTCCTGTCTTCTGCCGTAATGTGAACAACAACTATGACCTGCTGGTGGTTATCGCCAACTGGCCCAAGTCGCGCGAGAAAGTATGGCGCACATTGCTTGCCGCCCGCGCGATGGAGAACGAGTGCTATGTGTGTGGCGTGAACCGTTGCGGCACCGACCCCGCTGGTGTGGAATATCCCGAGGGTTCGTCACTCGTCATCGACTTCAAGGGCAAAGTCATCGCGCAACGCATGACCAGCCCCGTCATTACGGCCGACCTCTCCCCTGCCTCGCTGGCGCAATTCCGCGAGAAATTCCCCGCATGGCGTGATGCGGACCCATTCACGCTTAATATCTAGAAGAAACATTGGCAACTACCAAGCCTGTTGACATAGAACTGCTAGCGCCCGCACGCGACGCCGACATTGCCATCGCCGCCATCGACCACGGTGCCGATGCGGTGTACATGGGCGCGTCTCATCATGGGGCACGAGCCGACGCTACCAATACCCTTGACGATGTTCGCCGCGCCTGTGATCATGCCCACCTGTTCGGGGCACGTATCTATGCCACAGTCAACACACTGGTCTATGACAACGAGTTAATGGAGGTCGAGCGCCTGGTGCATGACCTGTACCACATCGGGGTTGATGCCCTTATTGTCCAAGACATGGCCCTACTGCGCCTCGACCTGCCCCCCATTGCCCTGCATGCCAGCACCCAGTGTGACCTTCGCACGCCCGAAAAGGCAAAATTCCTTGAAGCCCTAGGGTTCTCGCAACTTGTGCTGGCCCGTGAACTCACCCTTGACGAAATCAAAGCCGTCAGAGGGGTGACGACGGTGCCACTCGAAGCGTTTGTCCATGGCGCACTGTGTGTGAGTTACAGTGGCCGGTGCGCCATCAGCCAGGTCCTGAAAGGGCGTAGCGCTAACCGTGGGGAATGTGCACAGTTGTGCAGGCTGCCCTATGACCTCGTTGATGGTAAGGGCCGAAAACTAGTAGAGAACAAACACCTGCTCTCGCTTAGGGATTTGTCACAACATGACCGGCTAGAGCAGATGATGGCAGCAGGCGTTTCTTCATTTAAGATTGAAGGACGCCTGAAGGACGTGGCCTACGTCAAGAATGTGGTGGCCTACTACCGCCAAGCCATCGATAAAATCATCGACAGCCAGCCCGACCGCTATCGCCGCTCCTCATCAGGAGATGTGGAACTTTCTTTTCAACCCAAACTGGAAAAGAGTTTTAACCGAGGTTTCACTCATTACTTCCTTGACGAACGCCGCCCAAAAGACGGCACACAAATCGCATCAATCGACACGCCTAAATCCCAAGGCGAATACCTGGGCCGAGCCACTCGCTGCAATGGCAATTCCCTGACAATTGACACAAAAGCCGCGATGGCCAACGGCGATGGCCTGAGCTATTATGACGGGCAAGGTTCCTTCACGGGAACGCGTGTCAACCGCGTCATTGGAGGCGGAACTGTCATGCTCCGGGAACGTGCCGCCATTCCTCGCGGAACCCTCATCTATCGCACTGCCGACAAGGCTTTTAACGACCTGCTTGCAAAGCCCTCGGCCATACGCACTATCGCTGTAGATGCTGTGATGCGATATGCAAACAGCACACTGTCGCTCGCGCTAGAGGATGAACGCGGCAATCGCGTGACCCATACCCTCGACTGCGACCTGCAACCGGCTACAAAACCACAAGGAGAAAGACAAATCGCGGAGTTGGCAAAATTGGGAGGCACCATCTACCGCCTGCGCCATGCACAGGTAGCCAGTAGCACCTTCATCCCCGCCTCGCTGCTGGCACGGTTGCGCCGCGAAACCATAGAGTTGCTCGACAGCAGCCAACGATGCACCCGTCACATCGCCAAACGCCACTCCGAAAACAAGTCGGCGCCTTGTCCCTTCTCCACCTTGTCACCAGCCGACAATGTTGCAAACCGCCTAGCAGAACAACTCTACCGCGACCATGGCGTGACTCATATCACACCAGCCCTAGAAGTAGGGACTGCTGCAACAACCGCGACCCCGCTGATGCACACCCGCTACTGCATCCGCCGTCAATTAGGTGCCTGCCTGAAAGGCCCCAACGCGTCGGCCCTGCCTCGAGACCTTTATTTAAAGACCTCCTCCACCCTGCTCCGCATCACTTGTGACTGCAAGGCATGCGAGATGCTCATCACCCTTCCATAACGTCTAAAAGGGTCTGTAATAGAAAGTATTACCTCCTCTCTTTTATTTATTGACAAAAATTGATTACTTTTGCAGTTTCAAAAATCAGGTTTTAATAATTAGACAAAAAATACTGTCATGTCAAAGAAAGCATTATTGATGATTCTGGACGGATGGGGCGAAGGTCCCAACGGTCATAGCAACGCGATTTATAGTACCCCTACCCCCTATCTGGATTTCCTGCGCGCAGCATATCCTCACAGCACCCTCAAGGCGTGCGGCGAGGACGTAGGTCTGCCCGATGGTCAGATGGGTAACAGTGAGGTGGGTCACCTGAACATTGGTGGCGGCCGCGTGGTATATCAGGACTTAGTAAAGATCAACAAGAGCATTCAGGACGGTTCCATCTTGAAGAATCCCGAGATTGTAAATGCCTATACTTATGCCAAAGAGCATAACAAGTCATTGCACATTATGGGTCTGACAAGCACTGGCGGTGTACACAGTTCTCAGGAACACCTTATGGCACTGTGCGACATCGCTAAGGAATACGGACTCGAGAAGGTGTATGTGCACTGCTTCATGGACGGTCGCGACACCGACCCCGAGAGTGGAAAGGGATTTGTAAACACCGTTGCAGAACACTGCAAAAACAGTGCTGGCACTGTTGCCACCGTCATCGGACGCTACTATGCCATGGACCGTAACAACAACTGGGACCGCATCAAGGTGGCCTATGATATGCTGACGGCCGGCGTGGGCAAGAAAAGCGACGATATGGTGCAAGCCATTCAAGAGTCCTACGACGAAGGCGTAACCGACGAGTTTATCAAGCCCATCGTCAATTCAACTGTTGATGGCCGCATTCAAGAGGGTGATGTTGTGATCTTCTTCAACTTCCGCAACGACCGAGCAAAACAAATCACGATTGCCTTGACCCAGGAAGACAAGCCCGCCGACGGCATGAAAGTCATTCCTGGACTGCAGTATTACTGCATGACCCCGTATGACCCGACATTTAAGGACATGCACATCCTTTTCCCGAAAGAGAATGTGGACAACACGCTGTCGGAATACCTGGCAAGCCAGGGCAAACGCCAATTGCACATCGCCGAGACCGAAAAATATGCTCATGTGACCTTCTTCTTCAGTGGCGGACGTGAAAAGCCCTTCGAGAACGAGGACCGCATCCTGGTGCCCTCGCCTGACGTGGCCACCTATGACTTGAAGCCTGAGATGAGCGCCTATGAGGTGCGCGACAAGTTGGTAGCCGCCATCCGCGAAGACAAATATGACTTTATCGTGGTGAACTATGCCAATGGCGACATGGTGGGCCATACGGGCGTTTATGATGCCATCACAAAGGCTGTCAAAGCTGTTGACCGTTGTGTTCATGACACCGTTGAAGCCGCACGAGCAACAGGCTACGAGGTCATCATCATCGCAGACCATGGCAATGCCGACCATGCCATCAACAGCGACGGCACCGCTAACACGGCACACTCGTTGAATCCGGTGCCTATTATCTACGTTACCGAGAATCCCGAGCTGATCATCAACACGGGTCGTCTGGCCGATGTAGCTCCTAGCATTCTGCAGATTATGGAGTTGCCGCAGCCCAAGGAAATGACGGGCCACGGTCTTATTGACGTAACAAAGTAAAATCGCTGAGATTAACAGGTATTCTTCAGCTCTTAAGAAGAATATCGATGAGTTCTGAGACATCGCTGATGCCGACGTAGCCATCTTTATCAACGTCGGCAGCAGCGATGTTTATTGGATCTATGCTGGAGCCTCTTAGGATATAGTCTATAAGCATGGACAGGTCGTTAATGCCAACGAAACCGTCGTTGTCAACGTCACCGATGACAAATTTATAATCCTCCAAAACGATTCTGATGCCCTTCATAGCATCCACCTTGCCATTGGGACCGAACTTTTGCCCGTTTTTGCCCATCGTGTACTGGTCACGAATCGCGCTATCGGCAAGGATTCTTTTGACTTGAGAGACCGACAGGCGAGGGTTAACCTGAAGCCACAGAGCAATGATTCCCGCCACTGTGGGAGCCGCCATCGAAGTCCCTGTCATGACACCCCACAGACTGCCATCACTTGTTCTCATGACCGTGTTGTAACTATTGTTAAAGTAAGAGTAACGGCTACCGGCGGCAACCACATTGACACCAGGAGCGCAAATTGTGGGGAATGCCTCTGGCAACACGCCATAACCGGGTGCCTGATAGCTTGAGAACTCCGCAATATCGCCGACCACAATGGATTGGTCTGTAATCATTTTGTTCTGGAATAAGGAATAATAGCTGTTGCGAGCAGCATAAGCTCCAGCCGAGATCGTCGAATCACCTACAGCATAATTTCCAATTGAACACTTATCACCCGAAGAAGAATAGAACGAAGTGTATTTATGCTGGCCGTCATGCGAAGTGACCTCGCCATCAATGGTGCCAAATCCTCCATAGGAATTGCATATCCAAGCATCGGCAGTGCAGATGGTGCTAGATTGTGGATAAGCGCTCATGCCAATAGCGTATCGGCTAACTATCTTGCCGTTTACCGTGCTGTAAGATTTAGAAACGAGGTTTCGCAACGTCGTAATCAGTTCATATTTCTTGCCATCGGAGGATATTTTGCGCTCAACCTTTATATAACCCGTAGTGTCCAACGAAGAGTCAAAAGTGTAGTATCTTGATAACGAAGACACATCGATGACGGTGGCATCAGAGAATTCAGCGGATTCCCATACAATTCGCTTGATGTTTTTGTCCAGGATATGTAACTTAAAAGAGAATTTCTTCCACTGGTTGCGCATCCACATATCTGCCACAAGGTTGGTATAAAAATAGGTCGAGTCAGCAGTCTTTGAATATTTGCTTAGGAAGAGCATATTCATTGGGTCATCACGCGTAATTACCTTTGTGGCATAATAGGGTTGTCCGGCGGTATTGCCAGCAGCAATGACAAAGATGCGACCAGGTCCACAGGTCTGTTTCACGACTTTCGAGAAATAGTCCTGTCCGTCATGCTGCCCGCCAGGCACACTGATGCTTAGGCTCATCACACAAGGTTTACCGACACTGTCAGCATAGCAATCGATATACCGCACACAATTGGCAAGCTCCACTAGCGAAATATTACCTTCCATTCTATTCACTGCACAAAGGACAATATCGGCACCAGGGGCCATGCCTCCATAACCATTGACATGCGTGCCAGCAGCGATACTAGCTGTGTGAGTGCCATGGGTAGAGGTTCTGTCGGTTGTCAAGCCATAGATTTCGTTGCCCATGAACACCGAGCCCGGCATCCTCAACTTTTGATAGTAAACTGGATGTCCTGTTTCGTGAGTCGTGTCATAGACGCGGACAATGCGAGTTTGGCTCATGTTATCCTTGCGTCTGAAGGCCCTGTGCTGATAATCGTACCCCTGGTCTATGATGCCAACAATCACACCAGTGCCATCATACGGTTGTGGCAAACCGTTCACATTACCATTGATCACTTGTCCAGCATGAGTCACGCTCAAAGTAGAATCGGTACACAGTTGCACCTTGCGGCTGATTTCCACATCAGTCACTCCGGTCAATAGAGATATGTCAGTCAATCGGCGTACGGGAATCTGAGCCGTTACAAAACCGTCGAAAATGCAATTCACAAGCACACCCTCGTTTTGCAAGGCATCAATCACATCATCGCTATCTATCGCTATAAAGGCATCGAC
Source organism: uncultured Bacteroidales bacterium (assembly GCA_902774055.1). GTDB lineage: Bacteria > Bacteroidota > Bacteroidia > Bacteroidales > Muribaculaceae > Sodaliphilus. The sequence goes on along the minus strand of CACYGX010000001.1, from coordinate 21,261 downwards.
CATCTCTATCCCATTCACCATTTGAGCAGGCACATAGGTCGAAAACTGGCCCATGAGCGATGGCGTAGGCTGGAAACGACCGCACCAAGTACGCTCGTCCAAGAACTGGCGCACTGAGACGGGCAACGTTCGTTGAGCCCATGTGGCAGCAGTGGCCAGCAGTATTGACAAGAGCAATAGATAAGACCTTTTCATCATATTTTACTCTTGGCTATAGTGTACCTATTATTCTATTCCCAGCAGGTTATCAATCAACGTTGATATGTCCTTAATGCTGATATCACCGTCCATATTCAAATCGGCTGCCTCTCTGACAAATGGAGACACATCACCATCATACAACAGGAAATCAATCAACAATGAGACGTCACGAATAGTAACTTCACCGTCACCATTGACGTCACCCATCTTGATGATTGGCCTATTGATAATCAGATACCGTATTCCTGCCAAGGCATCGATTTTACCATTAGGACCAAACTGAGGCGATGCAGTGTACTGGTCCTTGATAGCGGTCTCTGCAATGATGTGTTTGATTTCGGAAATCGACAAGTCCGGAGCGTATTGGAGCCATTGAGCTATAATTCCAGCTACAGTAGGTGCAGCCATTGAAGTTCCTGTCATAGCCCCCCACAAGTATCCCTCATCAGTGCGCAAAACCAAATCGCGATGTAATGTATCAGTTTCGAAATAGGAATAACGGCTACCTGCCGCCACTACATGAGTACCAGGAGCAGTAATCGTAGGTAAAGCTTTACCTGTAGGGCCACAACCCTCAGCTTGATAGCTCGAAGTATAATAAAATGTATTCAGAGGCGTTCCAAGGTCAGTGATCACAGAATCCCCGTTCAAAGAGTAGTAGGATACTTTGCCAGCATAATTACCAGCCGAGATCACTGAATCGTTTACGGCATTGGAATTAATAGATATATTACTTGATGGCATTGTATAAAAATGCTCACATACTACCGGAATAGTATCCCCATCTTCTGTAATTGAATCCAAATAAACAGCCTGATCACTTGACCCAAACCATCCTGAACCTGTAGCCATCCAAGAATCGATAAAATGGCTATCATCTGTCTTACGAGGATAAAGAGAAAGACCTATACGATAACGAGAAATTTTAAATCCCTGCCAATCAAGATAATATGATTTACATTTCAAGTTGGAAATTGTGATAGAGGTGTTATATTTTTGGCTAAATGGATCCGCAGAGACTTCTGCTGACATATATCCAATACCTTCATTGACATCTGGGTCTGGCTCATAATAATCACTATACAAGTTCGGCCTAAAAGTAGAGAGTATAGTCACAGGGTCTGACTCCCAAACTATGCGATTAGTATATTTGTCCAAGATATGAAATCTCACACCAGCCTTCGTATAAACATTTCGTACCCACGAGTCAATCCTTATCTTGCTATAGTAATAGTTTTCATCCGCCATATACTGGGGACAATCAATAAGGATATTGATTGGCTGCTCCTCTGACGCCAAACCATATACCGAGTATGGCCAAAAAGAATTATTGCCTGCTGCAATCACAAAGATGCGACCTGGGCCTGTAGATTGTTCTATCACTCGGGACAATCTATCGCGCCCATCGTGTGCTCCAAAGGATGTACTCACACTCAAACTGATAACACAGGGTTTGTTTACGCTGTCGGCATAGGCGTAAATATATCTGATACATCTGGCAATCTCAGTCTCATTCAAGCCATACCTTGTTGAACGAGCGGCGCACAGCACAATGTCGGCGCCAGGTGCCATGCCACCATAACCATGAGCGTGTGTGCCAGCCGCTATGCTGGCGGTGTGAGTGCCATGAGTCCCTTCACAATCGGTAGTCAGTGTGTCAATTTGTTCACCCATGAAAATTGAACCTGGCAAGGTATCATTTCCATACTTAGCTGTATGCCCTGTTTCATTTACGGCATCATAGACCCGGACAATGCGCGAACGGCTCTTGTCCTCGGTCCTGAAAGCCTCGTGCTGGTAATCAAAACCCGCGTCAATAATGCCAATAATCACACCCGAGCCATCGTAGGCCTGCGGCAGTCCGGCATCAATGCCATTGAGCACCTCGCCTGCCCGTGTAAGCCTCAATGTGCTATCGGTGCAGAAGTCAAGCATTTTGCTGATTTCCACGTCTATAACTCCTGGTATCGTAGAAATCATTGACAAGCGATCCATTGGAATCAGGGCAGTCACAAAACCATCAAACTCGCAATTGACAATAATGCCATTTTGACGAAGGCGGTCTATCACTGCTTTGTTTTCAATCTCAATGAATGCATCGATCATCGATTTACCATTAACCAGTCGAGGTTCTGCAAATATTGGTTTTACCTCGTTGGTTCCCAGATGTTTGTTAGATGACAGTTCCTGCTGACGCAACTTCATCTCCTCTTGAAACTCGGCAATAGAAGGAAACACCCGCTCATTGAATTGAGCATACCCCATTGACAAAGACATCAAGGCAATTACGGCAAATAATAATTTTTTCATACAATTCTATATCTACTTGATTTGCAAAGGTAATCATTCTTTTTTTATCAGCAAAACTCTGGCATATTTGAGGCTTTTGGCATCACATATCCAAGAGCATATCAATGAGGGCCGACACGTCAGCAATTGTGATGCCGTCTTTCTGATTTACATCAGCATTTGCTTCATTAAATGGAGTGACATCTCCAGTCAACAGATAGTCAATTAGTGCCGACACATCAGCAATAGTCACATCATGGTCATCGTTCACGTCACCTCGAATAATTGTCGGTTGAACCTCAAGGCGCTGCAACGAAAAGGTGAGATTGTCCAGATTGAAGGTAAACAGATAGTCGCTACCGTCACCCGTGAAATAGTAAGAGTAGTTATTGTCACGTTTTGCAGTGGTGTATTGCGTGTCGGTAGTGATTGTTATTGTCGAGGTGGGACCATAGCGATAGGTTCCATTAAAGGCCGTCCAATCGTTATTCCACGCTTCGGGTCCGCCATCGGCAAACACAAAATAGATCGGAGCGCTAATCGTTAAGGTGTCCACATAAACGCCGTTACCCAAATTGGTCATTTTGCCCATCGGCTCAGTCAAGCTCCAAGAGCCCTCGCCGCCAACGATGTACATGCTGGCGCTATCAGACGGCTCAATGGGATCAAGGAAGGCTGGCATCTCAAACAATGCGTCCATCACCTGACCATTCTGATTATCCCACCAACCACAGTTATACCAATCAGTAGTCACATGGTTGGTGTAATTAATGCCATACTCATTAGCCTCGGGGAACCACCAGTACAAACCATCTACTTTGCTGTGGGCATTGAGCATTGCCACTAAGTCAGTAGCAAACGCCTTCTGGCCGGCCTCGGTTGCTGGCCATTTGGACTGCAAGTCAACGGAAGCACCACTAGGATAATAAGCATGAGGATAACCTGTCTCAACAATCTGGATTTTCTTTGTTGGATATGTGTTCTCCAACGTTGTCAGCAAGCCATCCAATACGTTCAAATCCCCATGCCAATAGGGATAATAACTCAGACCGATGATGTCATAATCTGTAGTGTATTCAGTAAGTTTCTGATAGAACGAAGTAACATTATTAACGCGGCTTAACTCGGTGTGGACAACGATTTTGGAGGTGGGACACACTTCACGACACGCCCTGATGCCCTGCATGAGATAGCTTGCAAAATTTGAGAATGTGCCACTGCCATAGTTGGCTCCACTGGGATGGCAATGTCCTGTCGGCCACAACATGCCGTAGGTCACTTCATTACCCACTTGAATAAAGTCGGGCTTAGCCCCAACAGCGATCATGGCGTTGAGGACCCGCTTGGTATAACTATAGACGCTATCTCCCAGAGCGCTCGCCACCGTCCATGAGGCAGGTGTGGAATGCTGACCTGGGTCAGTCCAAGTATCACTATAGTGGATGTCCAACAGCAAGTTGAAACCAGCAGCCTTGATGCGCTGACTAAGCGCCAACACATAGGGCAAATCCTGGCATACGCCCTCGCCCTGATCCTCGGCATCGGCCTTCGACGGGTCAACGAACAAGCGGACACGCATAGCGTTCAGCCCAGTTGATTTCAAGTAAGTGAGCATGTCAGTGATTCTAGAGCCATTCTCATTATAATAGATGGCTCCTTTTTCTTCATATTTGGTCAACAGCGAGATATCACCACCGACATATTTTGACATGGCGTGGCCACAAAAGCTCACCATCAGCAAGCAAATTATCACGTAATAAATTCGTTTCATAACAGCAACAGTTTAGTAGTTAATAGTATGATTATCAATATTTAAGCATGAAGTATTTTATAAATCAGTTCCTTGAGCAACGCATACTGATCCTGGCGTGAGCCAATGCCCTTGCTTCGGGTATCGCATTCACGCAGGTAGCCGATGATGTTGACCAGCGAGCGCGTGTTGTACATGCGGGTTGCATCCAGGAATTTACGCGCACGCCACTGATTGCGGGTGCCCACGGCAGCCATGATGCCCTCGGGTGACTTGTCACTAGCGGTTGCGGCAAGCAGGACTCCAGAGAAGAACCCGAAGAGCATCGCCACACTAATCACCGACGGATTGTTCTTGGGGTTACGCTCAAAGTAATCCACAATGCGGAAAGCCTTGGCCGCATCACGCCTGGCCAGGGCATCCTCCAGTTCGAAGTTGTTGAAATCCTTGCTGATGCCAATGTTCTGCTCGATCAAGAAGGGAGTGATATTGTTGTCAGTGGCCAGCATAGCCAACTTGTCGAGTTCGCTGAACAGGCGGGCAATGTCGGTGCCGATGTGATCGGCCAGCATACTCGTCGCCTTGTTATCGATGTTGCAACCCAACGAGTTGGTATAATTGACAATCAGTGCTTCCAGGTCGCGTCCTTCACGCACCTTTTTTGAATCAAAAACGACACCCGTCTTTGCAGCCTTCAAAGCGTCATTAAACGGTTTGCTTTTGAGATCTCCCTCCTTGTGGCATATCACCAGGATGGTAGAGGGCAAGGGTTTCTCGGCATAGGACGAGAACAGGTCCATATCATTCTTGTGGCCAGGCTGCTTAGCAATAAGTTGTGCCTCACGCACCACAATCACCTTGTACTGTGAGAAGGCGGGATACTGCTGGCAAGCGCTGATTACCTCACGGACATTGGCCGTATTACCATAGTATAGCGATAAGTTGAAATCTCGCTGATCCTCGGTCAAAGCGGTGTCGATGATGAGTTGCTGCAAGCGGTCGATATAGTATGGTTCCTCGCCTTGCAGGACATAAATATTCCTGAACTTGCCACTCTTGATCTCCTTGGACAGAGTAGTAAAAGTAACCGTTTCTCGTTTTACTGCCATTGTAATTGTCAGTTTTCAGTTAGTGAGAAGTATAAAAATCGGTGATGCGCTTGATGGCACGCGAACACACAGGGCAAAAACTGGACACTTCGTTGACCTTCATACGGCATTCCTGAGCAGGACGATAAACCCCCTTGGACTGGTATCCCCCACCCTCAAAGACTCCGACACGCTGAGTGGCGGCATCAAGCAGTCGCTGCTCCTTTTCATTGGTGATCTTACGATAATTGGGCACTTTGGGGTCGGGAGGTGTCGGGACGGGGGTTCCTTTGGGCAGCATATCGGCCCACTTGCTCTGGAAATCAAAGAGCGTGGTGAGGTTAGGCTCCCAGGGCTCAGTATCAGATGGGTACATTGACTCATAGCCGTCATCGTAGAAATACTCATCGCCCAAACCCGCATAGGCATGGCCAAACTCATGCACCAGCACCTGATGGAAGGTGGGATGATCACTCGTTGTGACCGTCAACTGGTTATAAATGCCACCGCCACCATAGGTGTCACTATTGACCAACACAATGATGTGCTCAAAGGGGACTCCCGACAGCACGTCATAGAGCCGGTGGATATCCTGAGTCATCAGGTAACGGTCGCTGTAGAAGGTGTCGTAGTGGGTACCAACAGGGGTGTTGCTCCATCGTCCCAGGTGAGGCACACTGGGGCCACTGGTCAAGGACTCGGCAGCCACAGCGACAACGTTAAAACGATTCTTCATCGAAGTGAATGGCTCGTGGGCAAACAAGGCATCGACGACACGCTGGCAATCGGAGTAGAACTTGCCCATTTGGGCACGGGTATATCCCTCGGCAACGATGGCAAGGTCGATGCACTCGGTAATATCGGGCTGGCCATCAAGGGGTCCTTCGGTGGGACGATAGTTGCGCTGGCCCGGCTGGTCGGGAGCGGCAAGATTCTGAGTTTCTACTGCAGGGAGCGTCTTGCCTTTCCAGATGTAGTGATATGGTATGCCGTTATCACCAATCTGACGGATGAGGATATCAGCGGGGTTTACAGTATGGGTCAGACTCGTGACCACCTTGCCGTGAAAATCAGTCAACGAGACAGTTACCTGAACCGGGCGTTTGGGCATCGGCACATTGTAACTTGTAGCAAATGCTTTGCTGACCTTTGTGGCCTCCTCGGTGGCAAGCCACTCCTGGAAGAGCGTCGAGAAAGTGTGGACAAACAGTACCTGCCCGGTGACGCTATCCGTCACCTGAATCTGGCCGTTGCCCTTCAAGGGAACATCGGTGAGACGGCTCTTGCGCCCCGCCCACTGTGGGGTGACACACATCTGTTCCAAATAAATCTGCTGGGCATCGTGGTTCCCGGCAAAGATGTAGTCGAGCCGCAAGGTGCGGTTCTCAAAGACATCGTCAAACTGCTGTGCCATCGCGGTGAGAGCCATGATAGCCACAACAAAAACAAAAAAAGTCTTCCTCATACTCTTGTCTATGATTTTTTTGCAAAGATAATAAATATTTCTAACTTTGCAGAAAGATATTTTCGTGATTATGGTGGATTTGAATTTACCAGAGTTTGAATACAAAGTGAAGAAGCGGGAAGATGGCTCGTGGGCCATTTGGGACCGGCTGAGGGAACGCTGGGTGGCACTAACGCCCGAGGAATGGGTGAGACAGCACTTTGTGGAGTGGCTGATTACCGACAGACAGTTCCCCGCTGCTCTCATGGGCAATGAGGTGTCGCTGACGCAAAACGGCATCGCACGCCGTTGCGACACGGTGGTCGCCGACCGCATGGGCCAGCCGCTGGTCATCATTGAGTATAAGGCTCCCACCATCAATGTCACCCAGAAGACCTTCGACCAGATCGTGCGTTACAACATGGTGTTGCACGCCCGTTACCTGATTGTGAGCAATGGATTGAGCCACTATTGCTGCCAAATCGACTATGAAACCGGTAAATACAACTTTCTTCAGAGAATTCCCTGCTACGATGAATTGTAAACCAAAAAAGTAGTAATTTTGTGGACATGAACGAGGATTACTTGGAGAAGTTGAATGAACAGCAGCGTGCCGCGGTTGAATATTGCAACGGCCCTCAACTGGTGATTGCCGGTGCGGGGTCGGGCAAGACGCGCGTGCTGACCTATAAAATAGTGCACCTGTTGCACCAGGGCTACGAACCATGGCGCATCATGGCGCTGACGTTCACCAATAAGGCTGCCCGCGAGATGCGCGAGCGCATCGAGCCGCTAGCCGGCCCAGATGTTGCGGCCCAGTTGTGGATGGGCACATTTCACTCGATTTTCTCACGGTTATTGCGCCGCAATGCCGAACTCATCGGCTTCAAGCCCGATTTCACCATCTATGACCAGAGCGACTCCCGTTCGCTCATCAAACTCATCGTCAAGGATATGGGTCTTGATGACAAGATATATAAGCCAGCAACGATACAGAATCATATCAGCAATGCCAAAAATGCCCTGATCACGCCTGACGATTATGCCCGCAACCAAAACCTTATCGATGCTGACCGGAACGCTCAACGCCCCGAGACGGTAGCGATATACAAGGCCTACTGGAACCGTTGCCGCATTGCTGGCGCGATGGACTTTGATGACCTGCTGCTCTACACCAATATCCTGCTGCGCGACCATGAAGACGTGCTGGAACGGTATCAGGAGTTTTTCCGCTATATCCTAGTTGACGAGTACCAGGACACGAACTTCTCTCAGCATCTGATTGTGCACCAGTTGAGTAAGAAATACAACCAATTGTGTGTCGTGGGCGATGATGCTCAGAGTATCTATAGTTTTAGGGGCGCCAACATCGATAACATCCTGAAACTAAAGCGGTTCTACCCCGACATCCAGACCTTTAAGCTCGAACGCAACTACCGCTCAACCCAAACCATTACCGATGCCGCCAACAGCCTGATTGCCAAGAACAAGGGACAGATTGCCAAGCACCTTTTCAGTAAGAATCAGGTGGGCGAGAAAATTCCTGTCATCCGTTGCTTCAGCGACTATGAGGAGGCCTATGTGGTGGCTAACCAGATTGCTGCACTCAAAGCCCGCCAGGGTGACAGCTATGAAGACTACGCGGTGCTCTACCGCACCAACGCGCAGTCACGAGTGCTGGAGGAAGCGCTGAGTAACGGCGGCCGTCGCGACAAGCACGGCAACATGCGCAGTGCCATCCCTTATCGCATCTACGGCGGTCTCTCCTTCTATCAACGCAAGGAAGTGAAGGACGCCATCTGCTACTTCAGGCTCATCATCAACCCCGATGATGACGAGGCGTTGCGACGAATTATCAACTACCCCACCCGCGGCATTGGTGACACTACCGTGGGCAAAATCACCCACTGCGCCACCGAGAACGGTGTGAGCATGTGGCAAGTGATGAACCATGCCGAGCATTACGGGCTGAATGTGAACCGCGGCACCCTGACCAAACTGGAAGGTTTCACCACACTGATGAGCGGCCTAATTGAACTCAACCAGCAGGGCAATGACGCATTGACCGTCGCACAGGAGGCCGTGCGCCGCACGCACATCAAGAGCGTGCTGATGGGCGACAACACGCCCGAGAACATCAGCCGCATCGAGAACCTGGACGAGTTGATGAATGCCGTCAAAGATTTTCAGCAAGGCAAGGAGGAGAGCGGTGACGAGCATTACCAAATCGGTGATTTCCTCGCCGAGACCTCATTGCTCACCGATCAAGACATGAACGACCCCGACGGCGAGAAGGTGACCTTGATGACCGTGCATGCCGCCAAAGGCTTGGAATTCAAGAATGTCATCATCGTCGGCGTTGAGGAAGACCTGTTCCCCAGCGCGATGAGCATGGACTCAATGTACCAGATTGAGGAAGAACGACGGTTGTTATATGTCGCCATCACACGTGCCGAGGTGAACTGCATCATCACCTATGCCACCTCGCGTTACCACAATGGCCAAACCAAGACGTGTGTCATGAGCCGTTTCCTGCGGGACATCGCGCCTGAATACCTGCTGATGGGCAGCACCAATTCGGCTCCCGTCCCGACCCGAAAGAGGTCACGGTGGGATGACGATTGGGACGAGCAGCCCGCACCCCGTCCCATGCGCCCTGCCCCAGCCCCAAAAGAAACCAAACCCAAGCCCACGTCAAGGCTGACTCCACTCGCGGCTGCACCACGAAAATCGGCTCCCGCTCCTCCACCAGCGGGCAATAATGGCAAATTTGCCATTCACACGGTCGAGGAGTTATCGGTGGGCAGCGAAATCCTGCACCAACGCTTCGGCCGCGGCACGGTTTCCACCATCGACACCAGCGGCAGCGACGCTAAAATTGATGTCGTCTTTAATGACGGGCAGACACGCAAACTGCTGCTGAAATTCGCAAAATTTGAAATACTTCAATAGCCAGGCTAGCAATCTATACAAAGAGATGACAATGGAAGAGTACAAGACGCCATACTATATTGTGTATGAGGAAAAGCTGCGCAAGAACATCAAGTTGATTACTGGTGTTGCCCAGCGCACGGGTGTAGATATCATCATGGCCTTCAAGGCCAACGCGCTGTGGAGGACTTTTGACATATTCAGGGAATATGGCATCGAGTCCACGGCAAGTTCCATCAACGAGATGCTGCTGGCTATCGACGAACTCAAGTGCCGCACCCACACCTACTGCCCCGCCTATACCGACGAGACCATTGACGCCTATATCGCGGGCAGTTCTCACATCACGTTTAACTCCATCGAGCAATACCTGCACTTTGCCAACCGAGTGAAGGCACATAATGCCGACTGGCCTGGCGAGCAGGTGAGTTGCGGACTGCGGGTCAACCCCATGTGCTCGGTTATCGAGACCGACATCTACAACCCCTGCTGTCCCGGCTCGCGTTTTGGCGTGCTGGCAAGCGACCTCAAGGAGTTACCCGAGGGGATTGAAGGTTTCCACTTTCACGCCCTGTGCGAGAGCACGAGTTTTGACCTGGAAAAAGTGCTGCTGGCGTTAAAACAGCAATTTGGCCAATTCCTGCCCCGGCTCAAGTGGCTCAACATGGGCGGCGGACACCTGATGACGCGCGAGGGCTATAACATCCGTCACCTGGAACAGGTGTTGGGTGCCTTCCAGGGCGCTTATCCCAACTTGAAACTGATACTTGAGCCCGGCAGCGCCTGGTGCTGGCAGACGGGAGATCTGGAGGCTACTGTTGTCGATGTGGTGAGCAATAGCGGCATCAGCACAGCGATTGTCGATGTGTCATTTGCCTGCCACATGCCCGATTGCCTGGAAATGCCTTATAAGCCTCGCATCACCCAAGCCCTCGACGAGGTTGACCCGTCGAAGCCGACCTACCGAATGGGTGGCAATTCGTGCTTGAGCGGAGACTATGTGGGCGACTGGAGCTTTGAGAAGCCCTTGAAACGCGGCGACCGCATCACCTTTGAGGACATGAATCACTACACGACGGTCAAGACCAACATGTTCAACGGCATCCAACACCCCTCCATCCTCTTGAAACGAATGGACGGGAGCATCGAGGTGCTTCGGGAATTTGATTACATTGACTACAAGACCCGCATGAGTTAATCTAGAATATCTAGAATATCTAGAGTATCTAGAAAATCTAGAGCATCTAGTGCACGATTTGATTAACGGCCAGAATAAGTGACGCCGTAGCCGACGAAATGGTCATAGCGCGCACCCATGGGGCGGTCATAAACCTTCACGAGGTACTCGTTGACGGTTTCGTAGTGGTCACCCTCGATGCGTGCCGTTTGGCCGACTGAGGTGCCGTCGGGCACCCACAGGTACAGATAGTTATAGGCTCCCTGCTTGAGGAGCAGGTCGGCTGTGTAGCAACCAATGCTGGCATCATACTTCATCATCGTCTGCAACTCAGGATAACCCTCATTAAATTCGCCATAGAGCCACACATTGCCGCCATTGAGTTTCCCCAAAGTATTGAGAGTGAAATGGGTAATCATATAATCGGCCTGCAGCATATTCTCGCCATAGGCCTCGGCATTGCGGATAGTGAAGCGTCCAAACTGCGTCTTGTCATAAAGATATTGGGACTCATTGCGGGGCTCGTCAACCTTGAGAATGGCATGGTACATGGGGTCATAGTAACGGATGGACTGTACTCCCATGTTCATGGTGTGGGCGTTCACCGTCTCAAAACGGCGAAACTCATTACCAGCAGGGAAAATGAGGTCACGGTTGTGGTCATAGGTCACATAATCCACCCCAACCATCATCGGCCGCTTCACGACCACAGCATTATCTTGTCGGGAATTCTGAATGACCTCACAGATGAACTCGCTGTAAGGGTCCCTGATCTGATTGGGTTTATAGCGCACGTCAAACGATACCTGCTGGTAGCGGTTGTTATAATCGATATCGGTGCGTGAACTCACCTCGGGGAAGACGCTCACGGTACCCTCGCACACCGAGAAGCGCGTCTGGAACAGGATCTTATCGGGGTCATCCTGCTCATAGACCGTGAGCATGTAGTTGCCGCTCACGAGGAACTCCATGTCGGCATTGGGCAACATGAACTGGTAATTATAGTAGTGGACGTAGGTAGCCTCGCTCTGGGCGTAGTCATCAATGTCGGCATAGTTGAAGCCCGTCACATACTCGCTCTCGAGCAGTTGAGACGGTTGCCAATCGGCGTTGCAGTGGGTGACACTGTAGCGCAGGTAGTGCACGTCATAGTCCAAATAATCAAAGTTGACAATCAGGCGGTCATCACTGCCCATCATGTAGATGGGCGGAATGTACATATTGCTGGCCAAACTGACCTTGAGGGAACGCACGTTACTATCAAAGATGTGCACGCGTGTGTCCACCTTACCTTGAGCCAGGGCAACCATGCCCATCAAGGCAAAGCACACAAATGATATGTACTGGCGGTATTTCATACAATTAACTGATTTTGAACATTGGACTATTCAGGGCCGCTTAGGTTTAACGCAGGAGCAGATAGACCGTATAGGCTACATAGGCCGCAAAGAAGATGATACCCTCGATGCGGTCAAACTTGTCCTTCTTGAACGTGAGGACCACAACAAACAGCATGATGGCCGCCAAGAACATGACTGCATAGTCCCAGATGTTGATGTCAACAAATGTCAATGGCTTAATCGTCGAAGCCGTGCCCAAGATGAACATCAAGTTAAACAGGTTGCTGCCAATGACGTTACCCAATGCCAGTTGGGGATTCTTCTTGCTGGCAGCGACGACAGCAGTGACCAACTCGGGCAGCGAGGTACCCACAGCCACAATGGTAATCGCGATAGCGGCCTCGGTCATGCCCCATGCCCGTGCCAGATTCTTGGCACTATCCAAAAACAGGTTACCGCCAAAGATGAGGGCGGCCAGTGACACCACGGCGATGCCCCACAAGAGCAACGGATGCTTACCTGTCAACGACGAGGTAGCCTCCTCGTCGGCTTCTTCCAGCGCCTTCTTGGGGTCTTTGCCTTTCTGGACAATCACCCAGCCCATATAGGTGAGGAAGCAGACCAGCAGGACAATACCGTCCAGGCGGTTGAGCGAATTCTTGGTAATTCCGGGAACTATCGAGTCGTTGGCAATGATGGTGACAAAGAGCGTCGCCATGATGACAAACGGAATGTCGCGATGACGCTGCAGGCGCTCGATGTCGAAGGGGAAAATCATTGCTGTGACACCCAGGATGAGCAGGATGTTGGCAATATTGGAGCCAAGGACATTACCCATGGCGATATCGCCACTCCCGTTGAGAGCCGACGATACCGAGACAAACAATTCAGGCGAACTGGTGCCAATGCCCACAATGGTGAGGCCAATGATGAAATTGGAAATCTTGGCACGCTGGGCAATCGCCACCGAGGAGTCCACGAGATAGTTGGCGGCCAGCAGCAAAACGCCTAGACCAACAATGAGCAGAATATAATCCATCTTAAAAATATAAAACGACACTACCGCACCCCACGAGGAGGTGCGGTAGCATATATAATGAGATTAATGAATCAATGCATCTTGCATGGCAACCATAGCGTCTTCCAAACCCTGCGGATTGCGACCACCAGCCTGAGCAAAATGGGGCTGGCCACCGCCACCACCCTGGATGCACTTGGCAGCACCACGAACAATGTCGCCTGCCTTCTTGCCAGTCTTGACGATGTCCTCGCTGAGCATCACGGTCAACATGGGCTTGCCCTCGTACTCGGTGGCAGCCAGGAAAGCGGTCGCCGTGGGGCACTCGGCCTTGATGGACAGCGCCACACCCTTGACCACATCGGGCAGGCGTTTACCCGTGAGCATGATGACGTTGATGGCGTTCATCTCCTTGCCCTCCGAGATAAGTTGCTTGGTCAAAATGGCGATGCGCTGCTTCATGAAGTCATCGACCTGCTTCTTGAGGTCGGCATTCTCGTTGAGCGAACGCTGCAATGCGGCAATGGCATCGGGGGCGTTATTGAGCATCTCCTTGATATGTCCCAAGGTATCCTGGATGGTGTCCAACATCTCCTCGACGTTAGCGCCAGTGACAGCCTCGATGCGGCGGATGCCAGCAGCAATGCTGCTCTCGCTGACGATGCGAACCATACCGATGTTGCCCGTGTTGACCACATGGGTACCACCGCACAACTCTACCGACTCGCCATACTTGATGACGCGGACGTGGTCACCATATTTCTCGCCAAAGAGCGCCATGGCGCCCATCTGCTTGGCCTCGTCGATGGGTACCTCGCGGTGTTCCTCGCGCGGAATGGCCATGCGTATCATCTGGTTAGCAAGATGCTCCACTTGACGGATTTCCTCGGGCGTCACCTTGCGGAAGTGCGAGAAGTCGAAACGCAGCGAGACGGGGTCAACATAGGAACCCTTCTGCTCAACATGGGTGCCCAGCACATGGCGCAGGGCGGCATGCAGCAGGTGGGTCGCCGTGTGGTTACACTCGGTGGCATGACGGGCATCCAAGTCGATAACGGCATGGAGCGTGGCATTCACGTCACTGGGCAACTTAGCGGTGATGTGGACGGGCAGATTATTCTCGCGCTTGGTGTCGGTCACCTCGATGATCTCATCACCCAGCTTGAGAACGCCGCGATCGCCTACCTGACCACCCATCTCGGCGTAGAACGGAGTGCGGTCAAGGACGATTTGGTAGAAGGACTTATTCTTCTGGGTCACCTTGCGGTAACGCAGGATGTTGACATCACACTCTGTGAGGTCATAGCCCACAAACTCGGTTACGCCGTCCTTGAGTTCTACCCAGTCGGTAGCCTCGACGGCAGCGGCATTGCGGGCACGCTGTTTCTGTTTCTGCATCTCGACATTGAATTCCTCCTCGTTAACGGTCATGCCGTTCTCACGCAGGATGAGTTCGGTCAAGTCAAGGGGGAAACCAAAGGTATCATAGAGGGTGAACGCCTCCTTGCCATCGACAACGGTCTTGCCAGCGGCCTTGGTGTCGGCGATAACCTTCTCGATGAGCTTCATACCGGTCTCCAGGGTGCGCAGGAAGGCATCTTCCTCCTCCTTGGTGACATGCTTGATCAGGTCGGCCTGAGCCTTGATTTCGGGATAAGCCTCGCCCATGCTCTCGATGAGGGTATCGATAAGGCGGTACATGAAGGCCTCGCGGAAGCCCAAGAAGGTGTATCCATAGCGCACGGCACGGCGCAAGATGCGGCGAATGACGTAACCTGCCTTGGCATTGCTGGGCAACTGGCCGTCGGCCACCGAGAAGGCGATGGTGCGCACGTGGTCGGCGATAACGCGCATAGCGACGTCCACGTCCTTGTTGTCACCGTATTTCTTGCCGCACATCTCACCCAACTTGACGATGAGGGGCTGGAAGACGTCGGTATCATAATTGGACTTCTTGCCCTGCAGTGCCATGCACAAGCGCTCCAGACCCATTCCCGTGTCGATGACCTTGTTGGGCAGGGGCTCGAGCGAGCCGTCCACCTTGCGGTTATACTGCATGAACACGAGGTTCCAAATCTCAATCACCAGGGGGTGATCCTTGTTGACGAGCGACACACCGGGCACAGCGGCTTTTTCCTCCTCGCTGCGCAGGTCGATGTGAATCTCGCTGCAAGGGCCACAGGGACCCGTATCGCCCATTTCCCAGAAGTTGTCGTGAGCGTTGCCGTTCAGGATATGGTCAACGGGCAGATGGGCTTCCCAAAACTTGGCGGCCTCGTCATCACGGCTCACGCCAATGCTCTCATCGCCCTCAAAGACGGTAGCATACAGGTTCTTGGGGTCCAATTTATAGACATTGACCAGCAGGTCCCATGCCCAATCGATAGCCTCGTGCTTGAAATAGTCACCAAACGACCAGTTGCCCAGCATCTCGAACATGGTGTGGTGGTAGGTATCGTGGCCCACCTCCTCCAGGTCGTTGTGCTTGCCGCTCACGCGGAGGCACTTCTGGGAATCGGCAACACGTCGCCATTGCGCTTCCTTGTTGCCCAGGATAATGTCCTTGAACTGATTCATACCGGCATTGGTAAACATGAGGGTTGGATCGTCCTTAATAACCATGGGAGCCGAGGGGACAATGTGGTGTCCATGCTCCTCAAAGTAACGCTTGAACGTCTCGCGAATTTCTTTAGCAGTCAGCATAATATTTTGTCTTAATTTACTATTAATGTTCAATTTTTGTTGCAAAGTCTAAACTATTTGTTTACCTTTGCGGTGTTACAATCAACCTGCAAAGTTAATTATTTCCATTAATTTGTGCAAGACCATGCGTGAACTCGATAAAAAATTCTATAAAATCGGTGATGTTTCGGAGATTTTAGGAATCCCCGAGTCCACCCTTCGTTACTGGGAGAGTCAATTCACGATTATCAAGCCCAAGCGCAACAAGAAGAACATACGCTACTACACCCCCAATGATATTGAAATCATCAGCAAGGTGTATTACCTGGTGAAAGAGAAAGGCCTGAAACTCGATGCTGCCCAGGCCCAGATACGCCACAACCGCGACGGTGTGGACAAGCGATTTGACGCCATCGAGCAACTCAAGAGCATCAGGGAGCAACTCGTGGGCTTCCAGAAGACCCTCGACGACATTTTCCCCGACGTGTCACCTGCCCGGTAAACACCGTCAACCCCTCATTTTTTGTTATTTCTGCTTAATGTAGGGCCACGCCAAGGCGAGGCCCTACAATCCATTCAAACCAGCAGTGCTGACAATGCAACTAGATTATTGTTAATCAGCAAGAATTATTATGTGGGCACCAAATCTTCAGGCCCTACTAAAATACGGACTGGCGACACGCGGTCACCGCGCATCGCCAGCCATCAAAATGAATTTTATAAACGTAATTTCTGGGATTTAAAGTTTCATTTCGTTTAGAACCTCACGCCCAAGGTGAGCGAGATGCTGTTGTTCCTGTCCTTCACGTCAGCGCCAACGTTAGGTGCCTCATAAACGATGCCATGGGCGTCGGTAACCAGCACATTCGAGAAGGCGTTGTAAACACTGTTGCGCATCTTGTGCACGTAGGCCAAGTCTGCATAGAATGCCTTGTGACGATAACCCAAGCCACAGGTGATGTTCTGAACGGTGTTATCATACTGGTAAGCAGGATTGGTGGTCACAGTGGGAATCTCGTAATTCTTCTCAGCGCCATCAATGAACAAGGGGTCAACACCGCTAAAGGAGTAGTCGTCCACGCCCTTCTTGACCTGAGAGGTCTTGTAACTGTAACCCGCACGCAGGCTAAAGTTGGGAGTAACACGATATTCGCCACCAATGCGGATGATGTGTGAAGGCTGAAGATAGTTCTTCACATTGTCGGTCACTTCGGGATCGTTGTTTCCGCGGTCATCACCAAAACGCATCGTCTGGTTGGCCACATACTCATAGTCCATACTCAACAGGCCCTTGGTGCCGATCACGCCAGCCACGCTACCGATGAAGCGCCACGGGGTGCTGATGGTGTAGGAATAATTGTAGTTATAGCCTTCGTTGCTCTCCTTGTATGCGTCATAGAGCATGCTTCCATCCTTGTAGCCCTCGAGATAGGCATCCTGATAGTAAGTGTCACGCATGTCGTAATAGGTGGGCGTGTGGAAGGCAGCGCCAACGCGCAGGGCCTGTGTGGGACGCCAGATGAGACCTAACTTGAAGTTCACACCTGTACCCTTGGTGTGCAGGTAGTTGTACATACCCCAATTGGCTTTAGTACCCTCGTTGGTAATCGGGCTATCGAACAGGTCCTCGTCATCAGCCATGATATAGGGGTTGTTCAGTTTCTCATCATAGTATTGATAACTGGTGTAATCCAGGTCCAGGATACCGAAGTCGAGACCGAAGTACAGTTTGTTGGCAAAATTGCCGCCAAAGGCGATGTTGTATTCATCGGCATGGCCGCGCTCTTCCACATCATAGAAAGCTGAGCCAGTAGTACCTTCATCAAACAGGCCATGCATCCAGCCATCTTCCCACGGATTAATGATACCCACATAGCCGCTGGTCTTGGTGGGCATGTCAAATGTAGTGACCGCTGACCAGGGGGCATAATCATAAGGATAGTAATCGTCGGTCCAGTACAAGTCATCAGCGTTGTATCCCTGCATATTGACAAACTCGTCGGCAATGAAGTTACTCATCGAGTTGGCAATATTGCTCACACCTCCCTTGTAATGGCGGTTGTAGGAATACAGGCGGTTGTAGGTAAAACCAAAGTTGAGGTTAGGAACAGACTCGCTATCCAGACGGATGGCACCAACATATCCCACATTGTTGACATTGAACTTGGTCTCATTGACCTTATTACCGTTTGACTGGTAACTGTTGAGGTCCAGACCGAAGGTAATACCCAGGTCGGAGTTGCGATAGACACCGATGCCAGCGGGATTCTGGGTGAGCGTCGAGAGATCGCCTCCGAGGGCTCCGAAGGCCCCCGCCATCGACTGGAAGCGCGAGGTGCCCCGGAGTTCGGTTTGAGACATCTGCAGGACATCAAAAGCGTCCTGAGCGTTTATCATAAGAGGAAGTCCGCACAACAGGAGGGCAAAAACTTTCTTCTTCATTTTCTTCAAAGTATTATATGGATTTAGTTACGTTTGACTTACTAAATACTCTCAATCTTGTGTGACTGTGTGTGCCGGGTTAGCGACGACGTCCGCCACCACCGCCCGATGAGCCACGGCTGCCACCGCCGCCACCGTGCGAACCACCGCTATAGGAGCCACCGCCGCGTGAGCCGCCACTGTAGGAACCGCTGCTGCGTGAGCCGCCACTATAGGAGCCACTGCTGCGTGAGCTGCTGCCGCTGCTGCTGCGCGAACCGCCACTGTAGGAGCCGCTGCTGCGCGAACTGCTGCCACCACCGTAGATACGGCTGCCGCCAGAGGTCGAACCAGATGAGCGCCTAACGTCTGTTGTCTGATGGGTAGTTACACCCGACGTTGTCCTGCCTGTCGAGCCGCGATTGACACGGGTGCCAATGTTGCCGCCACCACGGGTTCCAGCGCCGCCACGAGGTCCTACGTTGCCGCCATTGTCTGTTGACACTCCAGGACGGTGTGTGCCACCTCGTCCCACACGAGGACCATGGTTACCGCCATTGCCGCCTGAGTTGAGGCCTCCGCGATGACCGGTACGGCCATGTCCGTTGCGGTTCAGGCCAGATGTCACACGGCCGCTGCGATCACGCCAGCCATAGTTCCTGTAGCCACCGTGGTAGTTTGAGCCATACCAGCCTGCGCCATGCCATCCCCAATAGCAATCCCATCCGTGAGGTCCATGATAGGAATAGTAGGGATAATGTCCCCAATTCCACAGTCTGGGACCATACCAGTGATAGCCATAGTAGTAAGGACGATAATACCAGCTGTAATACCATCCGCCAGCATACCAGGGCTCATACCAGTCATACCAGTAAGGATGGTAGTAGGAGCCGATGCCCCATGAATAATAGTAAGGAGAATATGACCAATCACTGCCAATAATCAAGTTGATCGTGGGGGACTCGTCATAATAGAGCTCCACAAGGTCCTCGTCATCGCTCAGGATCACGATATCAGGGTTGTAGAAGCGCTCGATGCGACGGGTGTTGGCAAAGGCTTCCTCATAGATGGTGTCGCCATTGATATCCACCTCATACTCCATATTCGCGGGATCATAGGCGCCACGACGGTTATACTCATCCTCGTCACGCTCAACCCGGTAGTTGCTACTTGCAGCCACCTTGTAGTTCTCGGGAACTTCGCCGTAAACGGCAATCGTCTTGGCCGGTTTCTCGACCTTGGTCTTTACTGTGCCGGTAGACTTACTGGCATCATAATAGATGTCATCGTAGTCCTGGGCTTGAATCAGCGAACCGGCACCTAGCGCCAGCAAGCCTAACAGTGTGAATAAACGGTACTTCATAATCTATTACGTTTTAAAAATTCATTAATAATTGTCTTTGCTTTTTAGACAAGAAACCATTAAAAAAGTTTAAGATGAATATAAAATCTTTTAAAATAGTGGTGCAAGTTATAACGCAAAAAGGTATGAATGACACTTTTTATAGTGAAAAAATGCTAAACACCTTCATTTTTAACCTTATAACGCACCCAACTTGTGCAAAAACCGTGCCACAAAACATTATTCCAGATAATTGATTACCTTTGTAGACTCAATGTCATACTGGATTTTGACATTTTAGCGTTTATGGGACGAGAGAAAGTATTTAGATTTAAGCAGTTTGCGGTGTTGAACGACCGCACGGCAATGAAGGTGGGAACCGACGGGGTCCTGCTGGGCGCCTGGTGTCCCGTGGAGGGGGCTCGTCGCGTGCTTGATGTGGGAACTGGCTGTGGCGTGATTGCCCTGATGGTGGCACAACGCAACGCCGTTGCTGTCATCGATGCGATTGACATCGACCCCGGTGCTATCGAGGAAGCCCAGCTCAATTTCGCCAATTCGGCGTGGAGCGACCGTTTGGCGGCCCATGAGTTGGATTTCAACAAGATGGAGACAGGCGGTTATGACCTCATCGTCTCTAACCCACCCTATTTCACCAACGGCGTCCTGCCCACGGGCGATGCTCGCACCACAGCGCGCCACACCGCCTCTCTCTCTTATCAGCAACTCATCGAGGGCGCCTCACGGCTACTGACCGACGATGGAACGCTAGCACTCATCACACCGACCGATGCCGAGGGCGACATCATCGAGGCGGCAACATTCGCCAGCTTGCCTGTCAGGCAGATGACCCGTGTCATTCCCGTTGAGGGCGCTATGCCCAAACGCACCCTGTGGCAACTCTCACGTCGCGAATTATCGTACAAAGAAGACACGCTCACCATCGCCCACAGCGACGGCTCGTTCACCAGCGAGTATATGGCCCTAACCCGCGCCTTCTATCTTGCGTTTTAGTCCTTAGTCCCTAGTCCTTAGTCCCTAGTCCTTAGTCCTTAGTCCTTAGTTTTGGGTTCGGGGGGAAAGGTTATGTGTTCTATCGCGATAACGCGCCGAAGCAGCAGTTACAATTATCGCCCGGGGGCGTTGTGGTGACCCTCGGGCGATAAGTAGTTAGTCGGTAAGATTTTCTGTCTTACATTACTTCATGACCTTAGTGGCGATGCGGCTACCGTCGGTGAAGGTGGCCACCTGGTTGTTCTTGGACTGACGAAGCGTGCCTGAATGCAGCCACATCATGTCGGCCTGAGCGCTGAAAGCCAGTGCCAGGACAGTTAGTAGTAATGATAATTCTTCATAAAAAATGCACTCTATTAAGGTTAATAATTAAACAGTATTCACAAGATAAAAAGTCACTTCATCGATCATCATCAGGAATTTTCAGTGGCTTGGGCTTTCAATACCACAAAAATACACCTATTATTGGCTCAGCGGATAATTGCTGGGGAAACGAGGTCGGAGACCTCAACAAGGCCGACGGCCTTGACTTGAATTAACCTCAGGGCGCACTGGCCGAAGGTC